>CAYSHM010000005.1:0-151067 GCA_964430885.1 uncultured archaeon
CCTTCTTGTCCTTCTTGGGTTTGTCCTTGCCCTTCTTATCCTTCTTGTCCTTCTTGGGTTTGTCCTTGCCCTTCTTATCCTTCTTGTCCTTCTTTTCTTTCTTGGGCATAGCCTTCTTGGCCTTGGATTTGTCTTCAGATTTAGATGATAAAGCCTTCTCCTTTAGGAACTTGCCCTTTCTGCTCCCGTATACCTTCATTACCTGATACCAGGCTTTTTTCCCGTCTGAAGCCTTGGAATATATGTCTCTTACAGCATCTATCTCTTCAGGTGTAACATCTATCGTTTTTGTTTCCTTTTTCTTCTTTGATTTGCCTTTATCATCCTGCTTCTCAAATGATATGGCTTCGGCTTTCAGAAGTTTGCCCTTTCTGCTGCCATAGGTTTTCATTATTCTATACCAGGCTTTCTTACCATCCTTACTAGCAGCATAGATCTTTTTTACATCTTCTATCTCTTGAGGAGTGATCTTGGGATCTTCCTTTGACTTTTTCTCTTTTTTGTGGGATTTCTTGTATTTCTTATCCTTTTTCTTTGTATCTTTCTTGTCCTTCTTCGGCTTGCCCTTGCTCTTCTCATCCTTTTTCTTATCAGCTATTTCAGAAGATGATATTTTCCAATTCACACTCAATTTCAACTGGACCTCTCCATCATCACCAATTGCCTTTACTTTAACCTGGGATTTCTTTGGAATATCCACTTTCCAACCAATTACACCATCACTAATTTTCAATTTATCCTTCTCTATGTTCTTAGCAATCTTTTTCAGAATTTTAATTAATTCTTTGCTTTTCACCTTATTACCATACTTGATTTGGCTTGCCACAATTATCACCTGTCAACCATATTTCATTCAAATATCTCCGAAGCGTATTGTAAATCAATTAACGAAAACAATACAATTCATCATAGTTTTACCAATTTATCCCTCAGCTTACACTGTAAAATTTAATTATTTACAATTAACTTGGACCCCGAATAATTCTTCCCCTAATTAATTCTTATAATATAAGTAATTTGTATTATCTTTAAATATTAATTAATAATTATAAATTATAATTAAATATACCACTTCATAACTAATCTTATTTATTGAAAAGGTAATTTATGGAAATCAATACTAATTTAATTGGTTCTGCGATTTGGTAAAAATTAATGAAATAGTAACTTTTTGAAAGTATATGATTTTGATACTATCCCTCATTGACACTATTCTACTCTTAAACCCTTCTGCGAGGTTATGAAAAAGAATTTTATACTATGCTTTTATATCATTGATTTAAACTAACAGTGGATGATTATCAACTAGGATTTGATCCAGCTTAATGATGCATGTTTTACGCTCTGATGGAGGAGGAATGAGATATGAGTGATGAGAAAAGAGCCCGAGAGCTTCTCGATAGATTAAATGTTGAATTTGAGAACGAAATAAGCGGAATTGATTACGGGAAAGCAAAAAGACTATTTAAGAGAGGTAAAAAAAGCTTTTCATATGGCGATTATGGAAAATCGATTTCATACCTTGAAGATGCATTGGAGAATATCAATAAAAAACTCGATGAATACCGACAATTGACTCTGACACTGGAGAAGACCCATGAAAAAATTTCTTATGTCAAGAAGAAAAATGGTAATTACAAGCGCTGGGGTAGAGCTTACCACAAGGCCAAATCCGCATTGGAAGAGAACGATCTTAAAAGATGTAATTATTTCATAAAAAAGGCGCTGGAAGGAATTGATGAGGAATACAATCGGCTTTATGAACCTGAAAAACAGATATTCGAAAAGGAATATGAAGAAGAAATGTTGGAAGAACAATCCGCTGAAAAAATTACTGATGAAGAGGAGGAAGAAGAAGGAGTAATAGATATTTCAAAGGTTGATATGAATAGCATCTGGGATGACGATGATGATGACACCAGGATGCAGGAAGAAGGTGAAGAAGAAGGCGGTGCAATCGGGCAAGTTATCCAAGAGGGAGAAGAGACTGAAGAAAAATCAGAACCTGTCATTGAGGAAGATGTAATTGAAATCGACGGAGATAAAGGGGAGATTGTTGAGGAAGATAGAAAGACCGATGAAGATAAATCGAAAATTGCGGTAGTATTTGAAGATGATGAAGATGACAAGGAGGAAGAAAGAGAAGAAGACAGACCTGAAGAGAAAGATAAGTATCATCACGAAGGTATGACGGCTGATGGTCCCGGGCCAGATATTGTTATGGAGGAGGAGGGTAGTTATGGTGAAGAAATTCATCTGCCTGAAGAAGAAAATGAGGGGATAGATCATTATGACGATTCAACAGGAGAAGGAAATGAAGAGGAGGAGGAGGACGAGGAGAAACCCCAGATAATAATAACTGAAGAAGTAATAGAACCTGAACAGGAACAAATGGGAGATCAAAGTATTCATATCGACAATGACCAACAAGAGTATTTCTCCGAGGATAGCGATGAAGTGGAATTAGACAAAAGTGAACAAACATCTGCGGAGGATAACGCCGACATGCTTACTGAAGAGGATGAATACCAAGTTCAGGGCAATGATAAGCAGGATTCGGATAGCCACCATGATGATGAAATGGAATCGATGCATAGCGATGAATTATTCCCCGGTGAGGAATTTCAAGGTTTTTCAGTTGATCCAGACATGAATAATATCGCAGAAACATACCACGAAGATATAATAATGGATGAAAAAGGAGAAGAATCCCCGAAAGAAGCTTTCGAAATGGATGAAAAAAGAAGTGATGTCCCCAATGATGAGATGGAAGAACTTTACTATGATGAATCCAGTGTCATGTATGAAACTGATGAGCCTCAACAAGAGATGAAAGATGAATTTCACTTCGAAGAGGAAGTGGTAGGGGATGAAGAAATGCCACCTCCCCCAGAGATAACAGATGACAACAAAACTCCTTATGAGGATAAAGAAGAATTCTCATCCTCTGAAAAACCTTTTGATATGGGACATTCAAATGCAGATTGGGGGTCAGGAGAAGATGAGGAAGAGGATACTTTTGAAATTTCAACTGAAGATAGCGTGGAGTTCGATAGCAAAGATACTCCTGATACAGATTGGCAAGAAAACGGAGAAGACGAAGTACCCGAGGAAGTTCCTGAAAGCGGCATCAGAATAGGAAAAGATACCGAAGACGAACTTCAACAAAAGGTAACTGAGATGAATCAATCACTAGCTGAGCTCCCTCCAGGGATTGACCTGAAAGAAGTTATCTACTGGATAGATAAGGGTGAAAGAGATCTGCAGAGGAAGGATTATAATAATTCCAAAAGGGCCCTAGATAAAAGCAAAAGACTCTTGAATGAGATATCTGAAGAATATGAAAGAGCAAAGCAGCAGATAAATGAAACAGAAGAAAAAATTAAAAGGGCTAACGAACTTGATTTAGATGTGAAGAGGCTTCTTCCTGTAATTAATGATGCAAAATCCAAGTTGGATGATGGGAAATTGGAAGAAGTCAATACAATATGCAACGATGTTCTCTCCGATGTTCAGGATATACTGGATGAGCAGGAATCCAGAGTTGAGATGCTTTCCTTAAAGGATAAGATTCTGAAATATAAGGAAGAGGGTATTGACATAAAAAGCGCTGCTGAGGTTTTTAATACTGCCGGTATGCTGATGAAGGAGAAAAAATTCCACCAAGTAAGAGAGTTGGCAAGCAAGAGCGATCAATTGGCCGAATTGAGCAGATCAAAACATATTGCAGATATTACCATTGAAGAAACTGAGGACAGTTTGGGCAAGTTAGAGGAATATGATATAGAAGTAAGCGACCTGGAAAAGCAACTAGGAGAAATACAAGAACTGCTTGGCCTGGAGAAATACGAGGAAGCTCTGTCTATGTCCGAAGAATTGAAAACGCGCCTGATGGAAAGAGTGGAACCTATACTCAATGATGAAATGCATAAATTGAAACATCTTGTGGAAGATAACGAAGTATATTTGGACGTTAGTGAAGAAAAGGATGAAATGGAGATCGCTGAGAAAAAGGTCCAGCTAGGGCAGGTCGTGGAAGCATTGAATCACATAGTTAAAGCTCAAAAATCCATAGAGAACAATCGTGAGAACGGTTATCCACTTGTTAACCTGGAATTCGGCGAGGAAAATCTCATTGAGAACGTATGGAACAGAGCCAAGATTGTTGTGAAGAACACAGGTAAGGTCCATGCAAAGAATATATCAATGAATATTGTAGGCCCTGTTGAGGTCAGGCGGTTGGGAACAATACCCTCTCTGAACTCAAAAGAAGTAAAAGAGATAGAAATCGCTGTAAAATTCGACGGTGGTGGTTCAGTACCTGTGGATGTGGAAATAAACTACAAGAGTAAACTGGATGATGAAACACACGAGAGCAAAGATGGGTTATGGGTGGAAGTCGGTTCCAAGGCATCCCCTGGAAAGGAAAATGATAAAAGGGGCGGCAGCACAGATAAAAAGAAGAAGAATTCATTGGTCCAGCCAAGAAAGGCAACCAGATGTAAGATATGCCTCGGTGTAATCAAACAATCAAGCATTGTCTATGAATGCGGCTGCGGTAGAGAATATCATGAATCCTGCATAGAACGAGTCGGAACCTGCCCTTCATGCGGCCTTGATTTCCAGGATTAAATTAGGCTTTTTGAATATTTAGATTCTGAATAATAACCTTTGGAGTGTCATCTACAGAATATATTTAATCACCGATTATTACTATTGTCCCGGTCAATTTGTTGGCCAGTCTCTGTTTTGTTAGGGGATGGAATACCGCATATATGGCATCTATCAGATTCAATATCGGAAATATTTTGAAGAAAGATTGGATTATTCCCCTACCGAGGTCAATATATTCAAAATCCATATCTGTAACATATATATTGCAGATCCTTTTCCCAAACCCCCGTCCAAATATTGTCTCGGTAATGATGAAATATAGCATACCCACCAGGAAATAGATACCTATCCACCATTGTATCCATCCTGTAACAACTATAAGCATTATTGAAAGACCAACAATCATTACCAGATCTAAAATATAGGCCAGGAACCTTCTATAAAGGGGTGAAAGGGGGGTTCCAGTATCCACAACATTCTCAATGATATGTTTCTCATTCTTTGTGGCCATTCCCCTTCTTTTTTCAAGCCTCCTCTTAACCCGCGAAAGATCCACTCTCCTGTCCGATCTCTTCTGGGCCCTAACCCGGTATTTATCCAATTTTTTCTCTCTTCTGGAGACAACAAAATGATTTAAACCCCGTCCGCCAGACTCAGGAGATTTCTTTTTCTCCGCTTTCTTGGGCGGTTTTTTCTTTTTCTCTTTTTCCTTCTTTTTCCTACCTAACCTCAAACCTATCTTTTTCTTCCCTTTAGGTGGTTTTTCTTTCTTGACCAAAAGTGGTTTCTTTTCCGATTTCGTTTTTATCTCTTCAATAGGTTCAGGTTCTAGCACCGGAGCTTTTTTCACCTTTACAGGGACAAGTTCTTCCTTTTTGGGACGGGATATCGGCTCGACGGGTATTTCTTTCTTTTCAGGTGCTTTATCGGTTGGCTCTGGCTTACCTTCCTGTTTCTTAGAAAAAACATTTTTTACACGGCCGAAGAAACCTTTCTTATCTTTCTTGGACTTCTTTTTCTTGGCCTTTTTATCTGCTCCAGAGTCCTTTTTATCCATCTCATAAGAAGTCGAAGGTGTAGATGTGGCGGTTTTCATTTTAAAAGTCGATCTGCTGACAGATTCCAAATCATCAATATCCCCTGAATCCAGGTCTACTGTGAAATCCGGAGACTCAAAACCCTCTAACCTGGATTTGCCTCGGGATCTGCGCTCTCCTCTACCGCCACCTAAGGAATCTATACGGGCGCTGATATCATCAAATTTATTAAATGAAAGGTCTTTGTTATCCTCTAGATCTCCAGACGACATATATATCTCATCCCTGATATTGAATGGATCAATTGGTTGCCACTATCCAATATAAAAATATTGTTAGGGCATTTATAATTATGTTTATTTACAACTTAATATTAAAATAGCCACTACCTTTCTCTCCCATATTTCATTTTACCTATATATGCTATATGGTATTATGGACTGGTAAAATACACAGAAGAATAAACAGGAAAAATGACTGAAAAAGTATACCCATTTAATACCAGGAAGAAGAAATAATAACAACTCGCAGGACCGAATATCCTGAAGATTTGGATTGCAGATATGATTCTACTTTTACTATTCTTCTTTATCTTCATCTTTTTCCTTCTCAGATGTCGAAGCGTTAGGTTTCCTGCTTTTTATGAGTATCAGAACAATAATCATGATCACAATACATATGCAGACAATTATCACAATCACATATTCCGCATCGGTCTTTTCCACTTCAACTATTTCACTTATTGATGGGTCCTTTATACCGTCAGATAATTTCACCTGTACCTTGTCACCATCATCCATCTCTGATGAAGAAGCTGCGTATACCCATCTGGTCTTCCCTACCGCCTCGATCCAATCACCGTCGCCGACCTTCACCATCACTTCATGGTCCATTTCTGAAGTGTCGATTTCCCCATAATCAACAGATCCTTTTATGGTCACAATATCATCGCTCTTATCTTGCGAAGTAATCTTCAATTCCGGAGTAGAGGACTTGTCCAATTTAACCTGTACTAAGGGATTTGTAAACTGAGAAACCTCATTATCGGTTGATTGACCGTCTTTGGATACTGTAATTGTATAAGGTACAAAACTTTTCACCTTCCCTGAGGAATCAACTTCCAGATAGTCCAAACCTAGGAGAATTGTGCTCTTATCTCCAAGGGATTTGGAGGTGACCTCGGTACCAAAAGCATCCTTGACTGTAATGGTGGTACCTTTAATGGGGTATCCATCCCTGTTAACCGCCTGGAATACAATATGTTTCTCCGAGGTTATTATCCCGCCATATACGTTGTTGTTCTGTTCAATGTCGCAGTCCACCATTTCAATGGAAGCTGCCTGGATTCCTTCAAATATGTTGTTGGTGATGGTTCCGATTGTATTTTCCGCATAAATGCCTACTGCATTATTTGAAATTACATTTTCTTCGATACTGACATTATAGCTGTATCTCATGAATATACCATTCTCTTTGCTGCTCGATATGTTATTATTCCCAATATGACCCTGACTATTCACAAATGCAATACCTATTTTGTCACCTTGAAAAATATTGCCCTCTATTGTGGGATCTGCGTTTGTGGAATATATTCCATACTCCCCACTGTTCTTGAAGGTGTTATTCAAGATTATGGTTTCCGAGCTTGAATCCGCAAGAATTCCGTAGAAATCACACCCGTCAAAAATATTGTCAACTATTGTTGGATGAGGATTAGGTTCTCCGCCACCAACCCTGACACCTATATTCCTGACGCTTATATAACATCCAGAGATAAAAGGGGAACTTTTTACCACCTTTACCCCGTATTTCCCTATATTCCGCATAGTGCAGTTCTTTATGGTCACATCGCACCGGTCTGGCTGAACACCCTGTGTACTGTACTCTATGATACAGTGCTCCATAATACTTGTAGGGTCCGCCTGTTTGTGGAATTTAACCTTATCCCAGTCGTAAGGGGCGGGATTTGTAGAGTTGGAGGTGAAAAGAATTGGGTTATCGGCAGTCCCTCTTGCTATCAATTTACCGTATACCCTGAATGTATGAGGATTGCCTTCCATGGCTCCTGCATAGGTGAACTTTATGGTAACTCCTGGTTCGATTATCATGGTATCACCTTCTTCCACCTTGAACTTCCCTGTTACATAGTGTGTGGAATTTGCTTCCCATACAATTGTCTGACCTTCTTCATTTCTTGTTTTAGCGGCCGCTAGTACAGAAAGTGATCCTATTGTGATAGCGCTCCCCAATAGAACAGCGGCAATAAACATAATTTTTACTACACCAAAATAAGTTCGGTACTTCGAGTAATCATTCATTCTATCACTCCATTAGATTTCAAAATTCACCAGCCTTTTTCTAATATATATTGTTATTGGTACGTCATTTTAATCCATTTCATCTGTTCTTAACCAAGGCATGAAATAGATTGTTAGAGTATATTTTCACTATTCAAAAGTTTTAGAATACAGGAAAAATCCAAAAAAAATCCCGATAGGAAAACTCCTACCGGGAAAACACCAAGCTGTCGAAAGGTATTACTTTTTTCTTCTAATCAGTGCAATGCTTATGATTATCAGTATAATTAGGACAACTACACCTATGATAATAATGGGTGTATAGGATGTACCTTCTTCTACTGTATATTCATAGGTTGCAGCCGGATAGGAACCTCCGGAAGGCTCCTCTAAGTATATACTGCCAGGTGCGGCAATACTGTTTATTATCAATTTACTTCCAAGATCTCCCTGCACCTCACCTTCGTATTCCTTCTCATCAAGAACATTTCCGTCCTTCTTAACTGTAACCTTTAGCTCATACCAATCGTCACCGTTATCGGAAAGTCCTATTGTATAGGCATTATTCTCCGTATTCGCTATAGTAACCTTAGTATACTCATCTCCGGAGATTACTGTAGAACCCGGTATGGCATCCTCATTGCCCGATCTTACTTCCACGCCTTCCCCCGTATGCCGACCCTCATTGTCGAACACATGGAGATATTTATCTGAATGGAGTTCAATCTCGATTGTAATTCCATCATCCCAGGGAACTATGGGTGCTGAAAGCGCATTTAGGGCATACAATGTAGCGACCTCTGGGACATTCTCCCACCAGTAATCTGCTTCAGAATTCACCCAAAATCCTTCTTCATTCTGAATTTCGGCTAGGCGTGAAGTCAAACTGTTATACCAGTTACCCAGAGGTTTACCATAAAGGGTCATTGCCCTCGCATAGGTCCAATAATAATAATAAAGGCCAGTTTGTCCAATACCGGGGTTCTCAGTGAAAGTATGATGATCATTCATCCAGGCTACGGCACTAGTTACTCGGTCATCACTTCTATCCACTCCACTAAGGATGTAGCACCAGATACCTGCTGCCGTCATACTTCCATAGGATGTCTCATCACCAGCGTGGGAATATCCTGGAAAATACATGAAGCCTCCGTCATCATACTGAGCCCAATCGCTGTTTGTGGATTTAAGATTCTGAGATCGTGTGGCAAATAGCTCCACACCTTCCCAAGTACTATCTTTAATATCAATGTTGAATACCGTGGAAGCCGAATGAAGAGCCATAACCGCAAATTGGTTGTTCGAAAGGTCGGGACGGCCGTCTCCGCCATAACCTATACCGCCTTCCCACCAAACTTCATCGGAATTTTCTTCAGTTTTCTGAACACTCTCCAAATACCTTACTGCGTCCTCAACCTCATCCTTGTAGTCCGGGTTTCTAGTTGCGGTCAATGCTACAATACACAGAGAAGTCTCATAGACAACATTTGTTCCAGAAGTAAATGAACCATCTGGACTTCTTGTGCTTATAATATAATCAACAGCATTGGTTACAACAGGATCATCAGTATCATATCCTGCATTTAAAAATGCCATTACTCCCATGGCTGTAACGCCAGGATTATATACCCATGAACCATCAGCAGTCTGACGGGTCTTCAACCAATCCAAACCCTGATCTATCCTGCTCCGCGCGGTATCAGCATAATCGGTCTCAGCGGTTTCCTGTGCCGTTCCCATTGTTATTAATCCAGGCATTAATAGGACCAAAAATGCCAAGATTACAATACCTCTTTTCAAATGACTACCTTTCGACATAAATTATCACCTATCTTTCTTTTATGAAATCTCAATTTGATTAATGAATAACCTCTTGTTCTATACTTAATTACTATATGCATTATTCCAAATTACCGAATGGGACCTGCAAAGTCCAATTCGAAATTAGTTCTGAAATTGGTTTTGGATTTATTTCTTGAAATGATTGACTGCGTAGACCGTTCCGGCTGCGGTCATTCCGGCGAGGATAATAAAGAACACTATCCACGGTGTGGATTCCTCATTGATTCCAAGACGTTCGGCCCAAGTGCTCTCCTTAACATTGATGTTCTTTTCAATGATATTATTGCCTTCTGATTCTTCCACTATCTCATTATCCGGATCTATGGCAATGCGTATTTCATGTTTTCCGCTGGTTACCGGCCAAACAAAGGTGACGATCTTAACACCGCCGTCCTCCTTCTCCTTTGTTCCGCTCAATCGGGGGAGTAGTCTAGTATCCACCTCTTTGTTGTCAACATACAGACTGACACTTATATCCTCTGCAGTTAACACACCGGTGTTCCTCACCTTGGCCGTGAAAGAGGCAACTTTTCCAACTTCAAGAGGCGTATGTGCAATACCGGTTGCATTGTCAAGACGCAGGTCAGGCATAATAATAGTGATCTTGAAGTTCTCGACATTATCGGCAGGATAAACATCACCGTCCCTTAAAGCCTTGATACTGAAATCAAAATAACCTTCCTTCTTCTCCTCTGGAACTTCAACTCTGACGCCGATATAAAGTGAATCGCCTACATCCATACGGATGTTGAGGTCATTGATAGATGCAAGGTCGCTCGTACTTGGAACGTATAACACGTTAACATCGCCATTGATCAGATTGATGGTCCCGTTGAAATTGATGGGTTCCAATTTCGTAAGTGATTCTATCTTTCTGTTAAGGGAGATGAAGGGGAAATATATGTTCCAATCCAGTATATCGGCGAATGATATGTTCAATTTGACATCATCTATTGCATTTCCGATGTTCTTAACTTCGAAGATGAAATCGCATTCGCTTCTGGGCGGTGCGTCCTTTTCTACAATGTCGGATATTACCATGAAGTTGGCCTTTTTATTGACGTAAAGATCAACATACTTGGTATCACCGTAGCCCAATATCTTCTCCCTGCTGGAGTAATTGATGCCTATCTTATATGGATCCTGACCAGGGGTCTCCGGGTTTGCATCCCACATTGCATTGGATGGAACCTGAATGGTAACCCAAGTGGAACCGTTCATATATGGACCCAATACCATTGAAGAGTTGATGAACTGATAGTCCCAACCTAATGGCAGATCTACAATGGCCAGATCCACGATCTCGTCACCATTACCTTCATTGACTATGTTGACCTGATAATCCACCTCTTTCCCTGGATCGCAGTTCAATGATGGAGGTACTACCGAACCTGATAACTTTGAAACCAGATTGGAAATACCGGTGACAGATATAGATGATGCTGGGAATTCCATACCGAAATTATCATAGCCGGTAGCCCTGATTTCAATAACCTTCCGTATACCTGCAACTGCATGGTTGGGGGCAGCGATCTGGAACTTGATCTTCTTGATATCTCTGCTCATGATCTCAAAGTTATTGGTCTGGAATCCTGCGGACCATTTCTCATCGAATATCTGAAGTGAATTGACTATATCTCCAGCTCCAGTGAATGAGAAGATGACATCGAGTGAGGATTCGTAGTTGTTGGTGATTATCAACTCGTACTCCACTATTGAACCCGGGTCAATATGCTTGGAGTCATCCTCGCATACGACCACTATTGCAGGCAAACCGGTTACGGTCAGCAGCAGATTGTCTGATCTCCTGAGGGTCCCCAATCCGAGAGAATTATACATCTGGGATATTGCTGTAATTGTAATATCCACTCTCTCACCCTTGGAAGCCGTGATCGGAGCTTCGACGGTGATATTGATGATCACCGAATCAGCAGCCCCTTTCTTTCCTAGAGAAGTATTATATTTATCAGTCCCATCATCGAACATTACTTTCCAGTTGGATGGATAGGAAAGGGTAACATCATAGGTATCGTTCACATTACCCATGTTATGAAGTTCGGCATGGTATATCTTCCTCTCCCCAGGAGCTATCTCGCCTATCTTATAACCTGTGAACTCGTCCTTGTCAGCAAGGAATTCAAGGTCAAAATCCACTTCAATGTCAAGTATGGATACCGTTGCAAGCTTATCCTGGGTAACACCGTATTCATTGGTCAATCGGGCAATCACACTGACGACACACGGTTCACTAACCTTTCCCAAAGGCGGTGCGGTAACAGACAGAGTGACATTATCCGTCTCATGCATCTTCAGCTCGACCCACCATAGCTTTGAACCGTCCGGCTGCTCCAAACCGTCATCGTCGTTGCTTGGGGTATCAAGCTCAGCACTCCAACCCGGAAGAGGATCAGTTATGGACAATTCAATCTTATCGGCCTCCTCATAAGCCTGGCTGAGAGGATTCTCCACGAAACCTAGGGCTGAACCCACTGTTATGTTGTAGGTAACTGTATGTTCAGGCTGAACCATTTTGACCATGTCGTCCTCTTCGCCTGTGTTGGGATCCTTCTGCGGCTCAACAACAACATCGTTGGGTTTGTTGATACCAAGGTTAAGAGTATTTATGGCCATGGCAGTCCCCCATACCATTCCATACTCTCCATTCCAGCTCCCGTCTGCGTTCTGGGAGCTCATGAGTGCATCGGAAACCTCAGCATACCAATCCTGCCATTCCTGTCCGCCCACAAGATACATGGCAATGGATGCATGGTAAGTATAATAGAATTGGTTTATATTGTAGGTTGGACCCCAACCCCTTATGGAATTCAATGCCCCCTGAACAGATGGCTTATCACCTTTACCCATGAGAAGCATACAATATGTTCCCACTGCAGTATTGGTGTAGGAAGTATAAGCTCCGCTGTAACCGTACCCTGAACCGCTCGCACAGTGATCAAGCCATCTCTCAGAGTATTCAAAGGTATAATCTGGAACATCATAGATACCCGAAGATTCCGCTAGAATGACTGCGTGCATGTTCCATCCTGAAAGCGAGGTATCTGATGAAGTATGTGTAGGAGTATATCTCCAACCGCCCTGGCTCCGAGGACCTCCAAGTGACGCGGGTTTGTGAGGCGTGTTCTGTGCCCGAACAACCATATCAACTGATTCATTGATATATGGCAATATGGATATATCACGGGTATGGAAATAATAATCTATAAGTGATGCGCATGCGGAACCCTGCTGATACATTTCACCATGGGTGTAGGTCGGATGAAATTTATCGTTCAAAAGCATCCCGCCCCATCTATCCTTATCATTCTGGCTGTTATAATCCGCAGGATCGTGCCATACAAATCTGAGGAACCTAACCGCACCCTCAATGGCATCCTGCCATCGGGGATCCGTAGCATTGAAATCCACAAATGCTCTGAGACAGCTCCCTATCATATTGGTGTTCTTCCCGTAACTGTCAACCCAACCGCCATCAGCATGCTGGGTCTCGTTCAGATATTCAAGGCCAGCCTCGATGGATTCTTTGATTTCAGCTACTTCATCTTCATCCATGGGTCGGGTACCTTTATATGATTTTAATTCAGCACCCTCGCCGTATACGTGGGCCTGACTGCTTTCTTCAAATATTCCTTTGCCTGCCAATATTGTGGCAAACATAAATGAGAATAGAAAACCTAACACGATTATCCTTTTATAGGTTATTTTCTTCACCATACGATCACTTTCCTGTTACAGCTTCATTTTATGGTTATCTCTTCATATGATACTTTTGAATACTATTTGGATTAAAATATCTAACTCTTATTATATATAGATATTGATACATATTTTTAATTAAGCCCTACCAATTCCTTCCTAGAAATAATGATTAGTAGACACTGTTAACCAATACCAAATTATATTATTTTTGGGTTAAAATATACTATAAAAAGGAAAGAAAAATTATATCATTCACTTATAAATAAATCCAATAATATTTACAGATTCGATCCTTCTTTCATAAGTAAATGGATATTTATTCAAACTTCTCTACAATAGTAGTAAACTTCAATCCTTCATGAGCTAGCAGTTCCAATATCGGCGCATATAGATCTGATGTGATCGGACGATGAACACCAACATCACAAATTTTTCCCTGAAGTATTAGGTCCACAGCCATGGCTGCAGGCAACCCTACTGTTCGAGACATAGCAGAATCTCCTCCTGGTTTTCCCATAGCCGCCATATAACAGGATATTTTTTCAAAGCTTCCTTCTGAACTATTTTCATCTTTATCCGGTATATGGGCTACAATCTCATGGAGAAGAAGTATCATATCACGTTCTCCCGGACCATATTTCAGTTTCCCCTCCAATATATGTGCTAGAATCTCAACTCGGTCCCTGCTGCCATCCATGATTTCTTCATCAAATAATCCTAAATAATCCAATCTTTCAATGAAGCCGCTGACCATTTCTTTTTCCTCAGGGGAAGAATCATCTAGAAAATCATTGCCGATGACTTTTATTAGATCCTCCTGCAACTCTTCACCCAATATATGAGCTAAATAATCCGCATAGCTGATATCCCCCAAATCTTCCCGGATATCCTCGATAAGGCCCATATCTACCATCCTTTTCCAAGTACTGCACCAACCGAGGTTCCTTAGTGTACCCCTTATGACTGTCTCAGCTTCCTGAATTCCATAAATGTCAACATAATCCAATGAATTCCGGTTCGGGTAGGTCTCAAAAGTTCCAAATTCCGGGAAATCTATATGCCAATAGCTTGAGAAAAGATCTTTTGAAGGAATATTAATTATCCCACCATCCTTCTTGTAATTGGCCGAGTTCCGTCCGGCCAATACGACGCCTTTGGAACTCCAAGAGAATTTATATCCCCATGGATTATCGTTTGCTTCAGGCGACGGCAGTCCGCCACAGAAAGACTGAAAACTGATTACCTTCCCTCCTCGGTTGTGAACATCGTCAATAACCTCCATGGCACCCATGTGATCTATCCCCGGATCCAATCCGCACTCGTTCAATAATATAATCCCCGCCTCTCGTGCATCATCATCCAAGGATGCCATCTCATCACGGACATAGGACGTGGTTACCAAAGGTTTTTTATTTTTAATGCACAGTATAGCTACTTTAACATGATAAATATAGGGCAGCAGACTTACCACTAAATCGGATTGGGCAACCAATTCATTCATTCTATTGACGTCGGTTACGAGTAATTCAATACACCTGCCTCTTTCATGTCCAGAAATTATTAGCCGGGCTTTCTCAAGGGTTCTTGTTGCCATTGTGACAATATATTTACCAGTATCCAATAGATAATTTACCAGAGGTCGTGAAACCATTCCTGCACCTAGAACAAGTACTTTTTTCATTTTGCATACCTCGGAGATCGTCCAATATATGTGCATATCTAATTTGATGGGTCAATGTAATCTTTCATATACTCAAAATCTGTTGTGAAACGTCCTTTCAACAAAATTATGCTTCTCTCCAGTTCTTTCCGAAGCGATAGGTATTCCATTTTGTCCCATTTTTCCTGAAGGACTATTTCTGGAAGAATATCTTTCAAAATATTTGAGAAAAATCCAGAGGATTCACGAGAAAATTCCGCAGGGAGATTATCAACGGCTAAAATCACAGGCCCATTTCCTCGAACACCTTCTTTGGTTGTACCATCATCAACATCAAATACATAAACGGAAGAATCTGGCTGTGTACAGTATTCGTTGCACTCAATGGCACCGTTCACATCGCAGCTGATATCACCTATTACCTTTAGTCTATTATCTCCCGATTCACCAAAGAAGGTCTTAACATCATCTTTTTTCAACAGTCTGGGATAGCGCTCATCCCAGTATATGCCGTTCATTAAAATGGTTAAACGGGGAATGAACTTTGAAAAAATTGACCTGTATCGATTTGGATTGGTATAATAATCATTGAGATCAAATGGAGCCTCAGGATCCCGGGGTTCCACCATATCCTTTTCCTTGAAAATAACTTTAATAAATCTGCCGCTCAAGGGATTAACTTCGTTATTGGCCTCAACCGAAGGAGTCAAATCCAGTTCCATCAATTGGCCGGGTGTGATCACCACAGGATCCAACAGATCAAATATCTCCTGGGCACCTCCTGAAACATTCCCGTATCCTGCAAACCCGCAAATTAAAGGCATCAATCCAGGCTCAGACCACTCTTTCATCTCCACCCCCATATTGGTTATCTCTGCCTTTGCCTCTGAAAGAGTAGTATACTGCCAAGCCTGTTTGATCTTTCCCAAAGGAGTTTCATATCCCTCATTGGCCAACCTTCTGCCAAGAGCCCACAATGAATCCACCATTCCTGCAAGGCCAGCGTAATTTCCAAAAAATATCAAGCGTCTGCCGTTATCGTCCTTCATCATTTCATAATCGATCAATGTGCAGCCCAGATCCCTCAGCCTTTTCAGCATACCCATATTATATTCCTGCCCCTTGATGGTATGGGAAAAGAACAGGTAGGTACCATTCCTTCTGAAGGTCTCTATGGGAAATTCCTTTATCCCGATAACAATATCGCATGAGGAGAGGTCATCATCAAGTCTAGCACCAGCTCTCAGGTACTCGTCATCAGTGAATATTCTATGATTGGACGGTTGAACAATAAAATCGAAACCAAATAGTTCCTTCAATAATTCCACGTCATCAGGGGTTAGAGGCGCTCTTTTCTCCCATTCACTCTTATGTTCCTCAATAATACCAATGGTTCGAGCCATTTAATCACCCGCATAGTTGACAAATATTTTCATATGGTTTTCAGAACGCCACGTATTACAATATCTACTATCTTAAATGCATCGGTACTTTATTTCATTTTGTACAATCAACCTGAAAAATGGAGGGGCTAGATAAATATTTCCAAAATGTTTAATATGACCAATATAATGTGGGGGATGCCCGGGAAATGGGGCAAATTTTTATGTCTATTATGGACTACTTTTCATAGTTACGGATACTGAATATCATCAATCCGCAGGTGTTGAATATGAACGGGAACGAATTGGGAAATATGCTAATAACCGGTGCAGTGGGCCAGATCGGTTCTGAGCTCACAATGGCTTTGAGAGAAACCTATGGTAAAGATAGTGTTATCGCCATGGGAAGAAAGACGAAACCCTCTGAAGAACTGTTGAACAGCGGCCCCTTCGTTTGGGGGGATGTTACTGATGAAGAGACAATGACCAATATCATTGAGAAATACAACATAAAAACAATTTTCCACATGGCCGCAATACTCTCCGCTGTGGGCGAGAAAAATCCACAACTAGCCTATCGTGTGAACATGAACGGTCTTTACAATGTTCTTGAACTCGCTAGAAAACTAGGATTGAGGCTCTTCTGTCCTAGTTCGATAGCTGCTTTCGGACCTGAAACACCAAGGGACAACACTCCACAGGAAACGGTTCTTAAACCAAAAACCATGTACGGTGTGACCAAGGTCGCAGGGGAACTGCTGTGTGACTATTACTTCCACCGATTTAAAGTGGATGTAAGGGGCCTTAGATATCCAGGCATTATAAGTCACAAGACCTTGCCTGGCGGAGGGACCACCGATTACGCTGTTGCCATCTACTATGAGGCCATTAAGGAAAAGAAGTACAACTGCTTTGTGAAATCGGATACACGGCTACCCATGATGTATATGCCTGACTGCATCAAAGCCACAATTGATATCATGAAAGCACCTCTGGAAAACCTAATCCATCATTCAGATTTCAACGTTGGAGCAATGAGCTTCTCAGCAGAGGAATTGGCAAATTCAATCAAAAATCACATACCTGAATTCCAATGCACTTATAAACCTGATTACCGCCAGGCAATAGCTGATTCCTGGCCCATGTCTGTCGATGATACAGCGGCAAGGGAAGAATGGGGATGGGAGCCAGATTACGATCTGGATGCCATGACCGAGGATATGCTGAAGAATCTTGAAAAGAAATTGTTGTAAATAGAACAGATAATTATTACTATGGTTTTTCCAATCATGGAAATTGCATTATGAGTATTTCATTAGGAGGAGTAATAGAATGGATCGACACCCAACTGCTTTTTTAAAAGATGAATTTGACGAACTAGTGGACAAGGGTTTCAACTGGGACCTTAGGATATTGGTCGGAGGTTCCACACCCCGATGTAATGTGGACGGAAAGGAGATGATCATGCTGTGTTCCAATAATTATCTCAATCTCAGCAATCATCCCAGGATAGTGGACGCTGCCAGGGAAATACTAGATTCCCATGGGGCTGGATCCGGCTCTGTAAGAGCAATAGCTGGAAATATGGATATCCATCTTGAGGTTGAAAAGGCTCTCGCGGATTTCAAGGACCGAGAAGCCTCACTAATATATCAGACGGGTTTTGCTGTCAATGCAGGACTCATCCCTCAACTGGCTCCGGGAAGGGACGACATAATAATATCCGATGAGCTCAACCACGGGTCCATTATTGACGGTGTTAGACTGTCTCATGCTGGCCGGGGAGTTTTCAAACATAAGGATATGGGGGAACTTGAAAGCGTGCTTAAAAAGGCAGATCAAGATGGAAAAAGGAGAATACTGGTGGTGACTGACGGTGTATTTTCAATGGATGGCGACATTGCACCCATGGATGAAATATGCAACCTCGCCCAGGAATACGGTGCTATGACCTATGTGGATGATGCTCACGGAGAAGGCGTGCTGGGTCATCACGGTAAAGGTATCGGTCATCATTTCGGCGTTGAAGATAGAATCGATGTTGAGATGGGTACATTCTCCAAGGCATATGGTGTCGTGGGTGGACTGGCTGCAGGAAGTCAGGATCTTGTAAACTTTGCTTACAACAAATCCCGAACCTGGTTATTGTCTGGCTCCCACCCGCCTCAAGTTTCTGCAGCCCAGCTAGCAGCCATTAAAGTTCTCGATGAAGAACCAGAGCACTGGGAGAGGCTTTGGGAGAACACTAATTACTTCAAGAAAGAGCTCAATAGTATGGGATTCGACACTGGCGAATCCGAAACCCCCATCACCCCAGTGATGTGCGGTGAATCACATAAGGCCAAAGGACTATCCAAGGGCCTTATGGAAGCCGGAGTCTTTGCTCTACCCATAGTTTTCCCAATGGTGGCCAGGGACAAGGCAAGAATCAGAACAATGATGAATGCTGGACTCTCCAAAGAAGATCTTGATGATGCCCTCAATGCCTTTGAAAAGGCAGGAAAAGAACAGAATATCATCTAAAGTAAATCGTGTTACCGCCAAGCCCAATATTTATATTACAAAATGTGCTCCTGAAACTAAATAGTTTAATAATACTATCATATATGAGGTATTGTTGAATTATAATCAAATATGGTTTAATGGAGTGTAGAATGATATCAGCAGTGAATTGATGTTATTGGGTCTGGTATTGATTTTTTCTCTGATTGGAGCCTTTTTCGGTATAATCACTGGTCTCATCCCAGGCCTTCACGTAAACAATCTGTCAATAATTCTCCTATCATTATCTGGTGTGCTCATGACTGCCCTATCCGGGCTATTGGGAGGCAGCATCCACCAGGTCTTCATATCACTCCTTCTAGCCTCGGTTATCGTATCGATATCCATTTCCCATACATTTCATGATTTTATTCCATCCACTTTTTTAGGAGCCCCTGACCCCGATTCGGCACTCAATGTTCTTCCAGCCCATGAGATGCTTCTCCAGAGAAAGGGATACGAAGCTGTGAGATTATCGGCTATGGGATCCATGGGTGCGGTCATAGTTTGCTTCATTTTACTTCTGCCCTTCAAAATGGTCATTGGGGAGCCATTGATGCTCTATAACATCTTGAAGGAATATATGATATACATATTGATAGGAATATTCGTGATCCTGATATTCACCGAGACACGTGAAGTAAAATATTCTTTGAAAGGAAAAGAAAAAGTTTCTCGGGCTCTAGGTGTAGGATTGGCAATTCTGGTATTCTTCATTTCCGGTGCCTTTGGTTATACTGTCCTCTCCCTCCCGTATTATCCGGTATATTTCTGGCCTGCACCAGTCATTTTGCCCCGATCGATGATGCCTCCTGCAGTCCTTTTCCCAATGCTATCAGGAATTTTCGGAATTGCTACTCTTTTGGAGTCTCTGAAGGGCGATGATTTTGCACCAAAACAATCCATTACCGAACCTGTAATCCCTCCAAAAGAAACTGGATCCTCCATTCTGTCAGGTACTTTGGCAGGCAGTATTGTGGGTTTTCTTCCGGGAATGACCTCAGGTATTGCCACCATTATGGCAATGATTTTCCGCAAGGACACTGAGAAGAAGCAGGTAATAGTAACCCTATCTGCCATTAATACCGCCAACAGCCTCTTTGTACTGGTTGCACTTTTCCTAATTCTGCGTCCCAGAAGCGGAGCCGCAATTGTCATAAACCAGCTCATCTCCGTTAAGGCCTGGGATTCCATGCTTCTACCTGAATCCCTGGGCTACCTCCTCATCAGCGTCCTTGTCGCATCGACCTTGGCCTATTTCACGACAAGCATAATTGGAAAAAGAGCGGCAAAACACTTTCATAGAATACCATATAAGAGGCTGATCCAAGGAATAATAGTATTCATATTGATCATGGTGTTTATTTTCACCGGCTGGCTAGGTCTCATTATCCTATTGGTAGGAAGCATCGTAGGCACACTGCCTATAAAATTGAACGTTAGAAGGTCTCATGCAATGGGGTGTCTTCTTCTTCCGGTTATATTTATGCTGATGAACCTATGAGAGGAAATATTGCGTAACCTAAACATATGAAAATGGACTATTGCATATTTGATTGGAATAATGCAGGTGGTTGATTTGAGCGTTTACGAGTTTCAAGGTAAAAAACCAGTTATTGGCAAGGGCAGCTTTGTTTTTCCTTCTGCAGATGTAATCGGTGATGTAAAGATAGGGAATAACTGCTATATCGGACCGGGGGCGAGGATCAGAGGAGATTACGGAAAGATAGAGATAGGAAGCGGTTCAGCAGTGGAGGAGAATGTGGTCGTTCATGCCAGACCGGACGATAAAACCTTAATTGGAAGCAATGTAACAATTGGTCATGGGTCCATCATTCATAACGCAAAGATAGATGACTGGGCCGTAATAGGTATGGGTGCAGTCGTCAGCGATTGGGCTCATGTAGGTGAATGGGCGGTGATAGGTGAGGGAGGTTTGGTTAAGAATAAGCAATCAATACCATCGGAAGGTATTGCAGTGGGAGTTCCGGTCAAAATAATATCTTCAGTATCACCGAGTTACAAGAAGCAGTGGACTAGATTCAAGTGGATATATGTTGAATTGGCAAACAAATGGTATCCGGAATCATTGAAGAAGATCCAATAATCTTCAGCTCAAAATTGGATGATCTCCAGCCACCTCAGCACCACACCACTGGCTAGAATTATCAGTAATGCATATGTAAAAGAGGTGGCCATGACACTTTTTGATCTAAAATCAAGAGCAGATCCTGAAAACTTATTGGCCTTAATCCTGCCATTATCAAATCCGACACTAGACAGCTCGTCAAGGACCAAGTGTGAAAGAAATCCGGCCATTGCTGAAATTGAAAGATACAGCTTGAACTGCAGGGAAGTATCAAAATAGATATGAAACACGGTAAGACCCACTATAAGTACTGCAGGGGTTGAGTGGAACATCCCTCGATGAACGGTCAATTTTTTAAAAAGCCAAGATACTACTATCCTGATGAAAAGATAACTTGACACAAAGATGACAGTGATAGTGACGAGGTCATATTTGTGAAGAACTATGAAGCGGGTCACTATGATAAAGGGAAATATAGACGCCACAACGTTGAACACTTCCCTAATGGGGATGCTGTCATCATGATCAAGGTCAGGCAGTATGGCCGCCAGAACACCCAGCATGCAGGCTAGAACGGAGTTCCATACTCCCATATCGAAAACAAAAAGACCGAACATTGTACTGCATAAACTTACAATAAAACCGAATATAACGTGCTGCTGGTAATTTCCCATGGTAATTATTCTCCGATATGTTGATCAGAATTCGAGATGAAGAATTATTAGTACCAAGTACATCACACTAAGGCAGCCTGTCATTGGCGAGTCTCAGAGCACGGTCAACATAGCCCAGGGCTTTCTCGTATTCCTTTTTCTTCATGGGAACCTTGGACCTATCCAACAGCTCCTGAATATCCCAGGTATCCCGCCCTAATTTCTTTAATCGAGCCATCTTCTGGGTAGCAACCTTGAGCTTCACCACCAACGCCCGGTTCTTGATGGCTGTTGAGAGCTGCGGAATGTTTTCCCTCAATACAAAAACAGCTTGGTCCATCTTCCTGCTCTTCATGAGTTCTTTAGCTTCCTTGATCTTGTCAGCTATCATCTTTGTAGGGAAGTTCTTGAACTTGCTAGTGATACGAAGAAGATTCTTACCTTCTTCATACAGATCTAAAAATTCCTGAAACTCCTTGGTCTGCGGTATTAGGTTCAAAGCCTTTTTAGCAGCGATATAAGCTTCGGTGTGTACCCCTCTCTCCAATTTTGACTTGGCTTCCCGAATTCGGATCTCCGCTTCTGGGTAATCAAAGTCGAAGATCTTCATTGACTGAAGGGTTTCTTCAACCTTCTTGATGGCCCTTACAGCATCCGACTTGAGTTCATCTATGGATGAATCAAGGTTTAGAGTGATCAATAGGCTCCTAACATATTTCTTTGCATCCTTCAATATGTTCGCCGTCTCTACATAATTTTTCTTGAATCTCGCTGCATGGGCCCTCGTTATGATCTCCTTGATGTGGGATGTATCCAATCCGCTTCTCTCCGCCTTTTCCATCATTGAATCTATTTCCAATTCCAGCTCATTCACTTCATCCAAATAACGCGGGTCCTGCTGTCTAAGCACGATTATCCTTTTGGACCGGTTCTCAAGTTCATTTACCTCATTGAGCATTATCTCAATGTAATCAAAGGCTTCCTTGAACTTTCTCTTTCTCAAAGCTGTACTGGCTTTTTCAAGGATTTTTATTACTCCTGAACTATCCACAGCAACATCGAGATTGCGTATTATCTGGCGGGTATTGTCAAGATAGGTTGTTATTCTTTCGGTGAACTCCTCTTCCATCTTCTTGATGTTGCTTTTAATTATTCCAATGACGGTTAAGAAATTCATCTCCTTCATTTCATTTACTGCATGATAATATGCCTCTTGGAAGGCTGGAAGGTTCATCTTCATTGATTCGGCCAGCATCATATTGATTTTATATTCTTCCAAAGATCTCATAGCATCCTTGTACAGACCTCTTTGGTTATGATCATCTATGACATATTTACTTCCGCCGCCCATAATATTTAAGATATCTTCTGCCCTCTTACTTTCTCTGTTCTCGCTGAGAATCTCTCGGAGTGTAGACATAGCTTCATCCACACGTCCTAATGCCATCATTGAGGTGGCCTTATCAAGGAGAATAGGGATCCTTTTCTCTCCCTCAGCCCTCTCACTGAGCCGCAGAGACTGTTCAAAGGTGTTCAGAGATTCACCGTATTTGTGGAGATAGAAAAGAGCTTTTGCTTTAAGATGATAGGGTTCAGGGTCTTCACTCTTGAACTTGATAGCCTGATTCAGGCTCTGAATGGCAATATAGTAATCACCGTTGATAACTTCCACTTTAGCACGGCCCAGCCAAGCCACAAAATTATAAGGATTTGCATCCAGGGCGGCCTCATAAGCTCTCAAAGCCTCATCAAGTTCGTCCATCCTGAAATAGGCATCCGCCTTGGTGGTTAGAGTTTTACCCCTGCCCTCCTCTTTATCAGTTAAGGAATAATACTGGAGTGCAGTCTTAATCTCACCCATTTCTTCGTAGATCTGACCTACTTTATATATTGCATCGGTATGTTCCGGCTCTATTTCCAGAACCTTCTCGAATGCGTCCCTAGCTCTCTTGGTTTTACCCATAATAAAAAGACCGTCGCCCTTTTTATACCAGGCATCGACGGAATTGGGTTCCAATTTCGTTGTCCAATCATAACAACGGATTGCTTCCTTGTATCGGCCCAATTCCATGAGGGCATTCCCCTTGAAAAGCCAGGCACGGGATAGTTTTTTATCCAGCCTGGTCGCCTTGGTATAGCATTTGATAGCTTCCTCCAATATACCTGTCTTATCAAGAAGCTGCCCTTTAACTAACCAGGCCTCACCAAGGGTAGGGTCAAGATCGAGTACATGTTCTACAGAATTCTTTGCTTCCTGAATTATCCCCTGCTGGATCATTAATTTTGATTTCTCAAGCCAAATGGTGGGTATATCGCCTAATTTATTAATTGCATCATCATAGGCATTCATGGCCTGGGCATACTGGGACTCCTTGATGTGGGTATTACCCAACCACTTCCAGGCCTTTACGAAGGTCTCATCTATTTCAATTACCTTCTCAAAACAGCTTTGAGCCTCATCATATTTTTCACGATGGAACCAGGCCTTACCTTTATGATACCAGGCATCCTTATCTCTCACATCATACCTGATCTGTCTGTTAAAATAATTAATGGCCTCGGAATAATTGCTAGCTTCATATTCCCGGATACCTTCTTGCAACCATGATTTACTTTCTGCCGGCATTACCGATTCACCTTTGAATGAAAAACATTGATCTTTAGATATTTCCTGCACTATACACAAGTTCTGCTCTGTACCTTATCTCTATTAGCCTAAATGGTATATCTATTTACATTAATGAAAAACTCTTTTTAATATTATCTGGAAAAAATTTCGGCATAATACTATCATGAAATTACTTATATTTTTGTATGTTTTTGAAATGTACAAACCTGCACAGGTTCGAATGTTACAATAATTTAAACCGATGGATCGGCCTATAATAATTGGCATTTTAATCTTCAATATCACAACACCAGCAGTAAAACAGCTCCGCAGGTAAAGCCGAATATCCCTATGAACATTGACATTGGAAGTCCCGGAAGTATTTTGTTACGCTGGAGCATTTTGAGAGTGATTATAAAACCTATAATGATTCCGATCATAGAAAGAAGAAACATTATCAGGGGAGCTATTATCCCTACTTCATCAAAATACCTAACACCATATTGAAAAGAATGAGCCACAAGCATAGAGTAGAATACCAGATCTCCAATTCCCAGGTCCCAATCCTTAGCGCTGTATGTCAAACATTCCATTAGTTCCTCTGCCCCCATACCCTTGCCTCTGAGCAACCTTCCTCTCTTGGCAGTTGCGGAGCTGTCAATGCCCCTGAAGGAAGAAACAAGCGGAATAATTGGCTGAAAACCGCCGTCATTATCCTTCAATTTTGGAGATGATGAGCCGGAAGCAGCGGATTTTGCTTTCCTTTTCACACGCCGCTGACGCTCAACCTGCTCCCTTTGAAACTTGACAAGCAGTTCCCTCAAAGTATCCTCAGCTCCGCCTATGACCCCCTCATAACCACACTCCAAACATGAAACAATATCGTATTGTTCCACCCTTAATTTGGAGGAATGGCAGTAGGGGCACATAATCCCTTTCTCGCGGTAATAGGCAAAAACCGCCTCAGACCTCTTTCTCTGAAGATTTTTCTTTCCGGTTCTGTTCCTGCGTTCCTCTTCAGTCATATCTATTATGTTCTTGATAGGACCCTTTTTAACAGAATAAATATCATAGATCGAGAGACCAATAAGCATGAACATAACTGTCCAAGTAGGCATTATTACAGCAAGAAATGCACCCATCATTCCACTCATTACTATCAGTGCCGCATTTCTCTTTACCTTATCGAAATGTATGGAGAGTATGGTATAACATAGAAGTATACCGCCAACAATTGAGAATATAAACACCGGCCATGATATTTCCTGGTGAAAAACCAGAAATAAGGGATCGGATGTTCTCAGTCCAGAATAAGTATGATATACCATATACCCCGAAGTGTAATACCTAATATCCTCTATGAGTATTGACAGAAAGAAAAAGATTATTAGACCCCCGGAGAGTGAAAGAGCTCCTCCGAAGAGATACTGAATTGCCTGTTTCCTCTTATATTTGAACAATAGGAATATTAAGAATCCTCCTATTATTGCCACACCCAAAAAAATGGATGCGTTGGCCAAACCCGCGGCTGCTGCTTCCTGGCCTCCGCCCTCTTCTGAAAAAACTGTGGCAGTTATGGTGAAATTCGAGATGAATGTGATCAGTACCAGGGTTGTTGCTATGAGCACCGTAACCATTATCGGCCTGACTAGCTGAATGCCATTAACCAATCTGTTTTTTATTTCCGACATGCTATTCTTACCCTTCAACTGATTTAATAATACCTTTTCGCTACATTTGAACATTGATTTAATTTATTTAACCGCTGTCCTGATTATTTGATTTAAGCATGAATTTATAAGCGGCAAATAGAATTAGAAGCAATACAACAGTCCCGATAAAAGCCCATATGGAAGTTTCGAGTATCCATTTTGCACCGTACCAAACAAGGGTAACCACCACACCGGCTATGAGGACACCAATAAAAATGTACAGCAGGGATTTCTTGAACTCCATATCAAACAACCAGGCAGCTATTGCCCCCGTCCAGGCCCCAGTAACCGGTAATGGAATGGCTACGAACAAAATAAGTGCAACCTCTTCATATTTTTCCAGTTTTGCTCCAGTCTTTCTTCTGGTCCGCTCAAAAAGCCAATTAAAGAACCTATCAAACACCTTTATTCTACGCATGTATTTAATGAAATGCCTTAGGAACAATATAATTAAAGGAACTGGTATCATATTTCCAATTATGGAGATGAAATAGGCCTGCCACCAAGTCATATCAAAACTCCCCAAAGCTAAGGGAATTGAACCTCTGAGCTCGAAAATCGGAAGCATAGCCACTATCACGGTAGCCAACCAGCCGGGCAGGGAAATGAGTGGTTTCAACAGTACTTGTGTGAAGCTCAAATTATAACCGCCTTATATGAGGTCCTTTCTTTTCACGTTGCCGCTAGGGGTCTCTTCTGCGAAAACCGATGCTGTGAACCTTTTTATGATCAATGGCTTATTCCTCCAGGTATTGGGTGGGAGGCCAGCCTTTGAACAGGTGTGATCCAAGAATGTTTCAACATCCCATTCCCATTCAACAGGTACTTGGGGCAGTAAAAGACCCTTGTAGAAACCCTTTTCAACTATCAGCCCGTCCCTGCCTATCTCGATCTTTTCCACAAGATCGTCCAGTTTAGAATATTCAATAGGTTCGGGAACTGTTAGCAATGACACTTCAATGACTATGTTTTGAAGCTCGTCCTTTCCCAGAGGTGGAAAACGAGGATCCTTTAGTGCAGCGTTGATAGCGTTTTCACGAATGGCCTTGCCGAGCTTCATCACTGGAAGGATATAGCCTATACATCCTCTCAATCTCTTTGAAGGATATTGGTTCAGTGTGACGAATACTCCACTCTTGCTGCCGAATTTTACAGGCTGTTTCGGTTTATCCTTGGCCAGACTGGAATCAAAATACCTTATTAGTGTATACCTGGCCAACTTAATTGCAACTCTGCCATCCTCTATACTGTACAAAAAAACCACCTTTCTGATCTAATTATCATATCTACTAGTGGGTTATAGTTTTAACTATAAATAAATATTCCTGAAGTGGAGGCACTAATAAAATCATAAAGAACTGGATAATTAATACTTGTTAATCTGAAAATAATTAGAATGGATCAATGCAGTTCTTTGGTAATATCTCAACTGCCAAAGAAAATGCAACCTTTATTTAAAATGAATAATTATAACCCTCCGATCCAAAAGCAATAATCTAGGTATTTATCTGGATTATTAATAATAAAATCAGGAGAGCTTCACCTATGGCGAATAAATCCGACTATAAATTCAAGCATATTTGTCCCAAATGTAAAAAAAAGTACCCTCAAGATCAGCTAGTCTACCAATGTCCATGCGGCAGCAAGGTAATTATAGAATTCAACATGAACGAGATGGAGCTTTCACCGAAGGATATCAAAGCCAGATATGACAGTAGCCTACCGCTGATAGAGAAATACTTTGAGCTGCTTCCATTATTGAAGAAGGACAATCTCGTACATTTGGGGGAAGGAGATACTCCTTTAGTTCACGCAAGAAATATGGGAAACAAACTTGGGCTTCCAAACCTGTACCTGAAAAACGAGATTAACAATCCAACTGGTTCATTCAAGGACAGACCCATCAATGTAGGATTGAACAGAGCATTGGAATTCAACGCGGAATATGTTGCTTCAGCTTCCTCAGGTAACGCTGCAAATTCCCTTGCTGCAGGTTCCTCCAAGGCAAACATTACATGTATAGCCTTCGTACCCTCTACAGCGGCTAATTCCAAAATTAATCAGCTCCTCCTTTATGGCGCTGAAGTGTTCCCTGTCGAAAAACCTACTGGTTATATAGGTGATCCCACCGTTGCAATGCTGACAAATTCATATAAAGAACTGGGATTTCATCCTATACCGAGCTTCGGCCATTTAAATCCATACCAAATGGAAGGAGCAAAGACAATGGGTTATGAGATAGCTTTGGAGATAGAGCCTGACCATATCGTAGTACCTGTCGGAGGGGGCGGATTATATATGGGAAATCATAGGGCGTTCATGGAATTCAAGGAATTAGGCATTGTGGACAATATACCTTCTATGCATGTTGTACAAGGTGAGGGATGTTCTCCTCTGGTGAAGGCCTTCAACGAGGAAAGGGAGATATCCACCTGTGAAGATCCTCATACCATAGCCAATGGCCTTGCGGATCCCTTCACTTGGGACGGTGAACGAGTGATCGAAGCTTTGAAGATAAATGGGGGGAGCGCAGTGGGAATCAAGGACAATCCAATAATTAAGGCCCAGAAGATATTGGCAAGATACGAAGGTATTTTTGCCGAACCTACCGGATCTGCGGCATTGGCAGGAATGCTTGAGCTGGTCCATAGGGGTAAAATAGACAAGAAGGATGATATCGTTGTCGAGGTCACAGGTCACGGATTCAAGGATTTGGGAGTAATTGACGAATACTTCAGCAGGCCTGAACCTGTACTTCCTGAATTGAGCATTATTAAAAATAGACTGGGGTTGAGGTGATTCTCCGCCTCAATTTATGAACCTTCCGACTATGATCCGAACTGAATAGCCCTTAATATTCAACACCAAAAAAATCGGGATAGAAGTTAATATAATTTTACAGCGTTAACTATAACTCAATCATATAAGACCCCCCATATGATGTATATCGATGAATATTATCAATAATAATGATTTTAAATTGCATTATCAATATTTCATTAGATAAATCAAAGCTGAACTTTGGCCCTGAATTATTCCGGAAGTGATTAAAATGAATTGGTTTTACAGAATATCGAATCAGAGAGCATCAAAGATCTTATTGATCTCACTATCCTTGGCATTGTTCTTTTTCACATCTTTAGCGCCCCTAGGCACTATGTGGTCTGATACCGATCACTTGAAGGAAAACTCCAAATCCCATGGTCCAAAATCGTCCGGTGGGGAAATAGATATCCTTGCTGAATCCGATGGAGGATTACTCCAGGCACCAGCACATCCTCTGAAAGAAGGGAATCTGAGACGCAGCATCTCGAGACCTTCTCCCACACCGTTTCCTTATCTGGAACGTTCCGATAACCGTCAGGGGGAGTTCAATCTTCTATGCATTAGGGTCCAATTTCAAGAGGATGATACTCCGCTTACTACTGGTAACGGCCTTATGGAGCCTGAACACAATGAATATTATTACAATGCCATATTCCAGCAGATGAGCGATTATTATAAAGAGGTTTCCTACGACCAGTTCAACCTAAATGCTTCAGTAACAGAAGAGATATTCACTGTGGACCACAATATGTCCCACTATGGTTCAAACGGTAATGAGGTGCAGAAGAACGTATATCTGATCAACGATACAATCGCAAAGGCAGACCCGTCCATTGATTTTTCTCAGTATGATTTCTTCATCGTTATACACGCCGGTTCAGGGGAGGAAACCGATATCAACAACGATTCACCCCACGATATCTGGTCAAACAATTTAGGTTTGTATCATTTCTGGGCCGTACTAGGCGGGCCCATACAAACAAATGACGGAAAGAGCATAAGTCAGATCAGCGTCATACCGGAAACCCAGAACCAAGACGGACTTTTCAGTCAGAACATTACTGGAGTGGCATGTCATGAGTTCGGACACAACCTGGGATTACCTGACCTATATGATGTGGAATACCACTCGGATGGAATAGGAATTTGGGGTTTGATGTCCGCAGGACCAAATCTCAACGGCGGATTGACCCCTTCTCATTTCTGCGCCTGGTCAAAGATGTATCTTAATTGGGTAGACCCTATGATTATTGATACCAACCGAACCGATGTTTATATCAGAAATATTGAGGATTACAAGGATATTTACAAGATCGTATTGCCAGGCTCTAACGGAAAAGAATATTTTCTTCTGGAGAACCGACAGCGGAGAGGATTTGACAGATACCTTCCGGGCGACGGGCTTCTGATATGGCATATTGATGAAAATATCATATTTCAGGATGTCGGTTGGGGATTCAACAGGCTTGAAGCAAACGATGTGAACACGTGGCCCAACCACAAGGGAGTGGACCTCGAAGAAGCCGGAGGAACACAGGAATTGGATATAATTGGAGATTACAACAGCGGAGACCACAGGGACCCATGGTTCGGAAAACCTGAAGGTTTCACTCCTTATACGGTCCCTAATACCTTCACCTATACCGATATCAATACCGAAATACACATCACAGACATATCCTGGTCATCCAACAACATGTCCTTTTCCGTGAATTTCAAGGATAGGGCAATTGATCTTAAAAAGCCCAATATCAATACTACATCAGGGCTGCCAGGAGCTAGTATTTCCTTCCCGCTCCGCCTTTGGTCGAATAGGGCGAGAGAGAACAGCTATAACGACCGGATAACTCTTACTGTGGAAAGCGACCATTCTGATCTACTAGTATTAAGCCAGAATCCGGCTGAAATACCTTTGGATGCTGACAATATCTTCGTCTATGCAAATCTGACCATCCCTTTGGATGCACACTATCAGGACCTGTACATATTCCATATTACCGCCGAATCGCAGGATGATGTTCAAGCGCCAACTGGGCTCACATTGACTGTAAGTGTTGAAGAGATACTTGAATTTGCACTTTCACCTATTGGGAATATCACACTTCTCCCTGGTGAGGCCAACGTTCAAAACATAACGATAGCCTTCAACAACAGTGGAAATGATAGAGAAAGGTTCGATTTCAGCGTTGAACTATCCGATGAGGATTGGGAATGGGAATTGAGTCAGGAGCGCGTATGGCTGGAGCCGGACTCAGAACACAAAATTTATCTATACCTCTTCTCACCGGATAACTCCATCTTCAGCGATGAATGCGTATTTGATATCTTCATGGAGCACTCAACCGGAACCCTTACAACCGGCTTCTCAGCTGAAGTGCTGCAGATATTCAACCTTACCATGGAAGTAGTGGATATAGCTGATTATGCGACTCATTCAGACCCTTCCGTTTTGAACATATCTGTCAGAAACTACGGCAACGGTCAGGATAATATTTCAATAAGCCTGACCGGAACCAAGGCAGGTTGGACAATAGATTTCTCATCTGACTACCTGATAATACCAAGAAAAGGGATCCGATATTTCACCGTGACAATAACTCCTCAAAAACTCGCCCACTACAATGATGATTTCCCCTTCACCGTAAAGGTCCACTCACAGGGCGGATTCAGCCTTGAAAGCGAAAATCTGGAAGTGAAGGTCAGCAAATTGGTGCTTCTGGACCTAGAATGTGATAACAAAAATATCACATTGAGCACTAAAAAAAATACAGTTCAGGTCACAGTACAGCTATTGAACAAAGGAAATGTTGAGGATTACTATCAAATGAATGTGGTAATGCCCCCGGATGTTAAAATGAGTCTAGAGGGCATTAACAAGGACAACATTACCATACCTGCTTTCAATGACATCTTCATGGTGATGCTGTTCGAATTCCCGGATGATATCACCGCAGGGCTTTATTACATAGATATCGATATTAGCTCAAGCAGACAATCAGACATTACCCTGGAAATGAGGCTGAACATTACAATTCCAAACATATATGAGCTCCAGGTCGATTTCAGCTCTGACAAGGATGGATTGGACCTATCAAAATCATCCTCTATAAAATATACTATCACCGTTAATAACACTTCAAACCGGAATATCACTGTGATACTTGAGGACATAGGAGAATTAAAGGGATTCAAGATAACCATTCAGCCTAAGGAACTGACGCATAAACTTGACATTTCCGAAGGGGGAGAATTCACCATATTGATCAGTTCAACTCCATCCAGTGAAATTAAGAATATCGATTTGTCATTGAAGGTTAGGGTATTGGAAAATGGAAAAACCTACTCAGAGGATGAAACACTTAAGGTGACCCGAAGTATAATTACCAACGGGGATGACGATGATGATGATTCTGACAGTGGTGAAGGAAAAGGAGGATTAATGTCATCATGGATCATCTGGGCAGTAGCTGGAGCGATCTTGCTTTTCATCATCTGCTTGGTTGTTGTATTGGTTATCAAGAAGGGAAAAAAGAAGGACGAGGAACTTCTTCTAGATGATGAAATTGATGACCCTGGTTCATCGGAGGAAGCAACTGAGACTGAGGAGGTGGAGGTGGCCGAAGTGGAGATTGCCCCTGACACCCTGGAGATTAAAGAAAACGACGATACTCTCCACGAGGACTTTGCTTCAGAAGAAAATAATATGGTAAAGGCTTCAGATGATGAAATAATTGACCAGAAAGAAAATATTTCAGGAAAAGAAGTATCAATACCAAAGCCCAAACCCCCAAAACCCCCTGAATAGAAAATCATCGATTACCTTACAATTCAATCATCTAATTATCATTTCATCAAGCATTTTGCTTTCTTATCAGCCCAAGGAATCCTGAAAAAGTCATAATTGAGCAGTTCTTAAATCTTTAGATAGATAATCCTTTAGGGTTATTCCATACCGCAACAAATTAACGACCATCTAAATTTATTCCTGAAATAATCCGAGGAAATAATTTCGGAATAATATACTCAATATTTGATTGCATTTTAAATATTATAAGTGTGATAGAAAATAACTTGTGGAGTGAACATTCATGCTGAACACCGCAACAAAGATAACCCTGGGCAGATTGATATTGGTTTTCCCTGTCCTCTTCCTGTTGTGGTTCCCGTCATACCGTATAATTGCCATAGTTCTATTTGTGGTCCTTTCCTTGATGGATGCCCTTGATGGTTATGTTGCCAGAAAGATGGACCAAGTTACCAGGATAGGTACCATACTGGATCCTGTGGCCGATAAACTGACAATTCTCGGTCTTCTGATAATCCTTCCTCTGATCTATCCTTACTTCCCGATATGGTTCTCATTGATAATTATCGGTAGGGATATAGTCATTGTTTTTGGATGGACAGTGCATTATTATCTTACAGGTAATGCAATTATGATCCCCAGCAGATTAGGGAAGATCACCATGTTCATCCAATATACGACCATCAGTGTTGCCGTATTGATGGTTACCCTTTATGCCTATGATATAGATCCTTTGAGCAACAAGGTTTGGCTGGCTAATTTCATTCTGCTTGCAGTATCGTTCCTTACAATATTTACTTCCGTGGATTACATGTTCGCCCTTATTCATCATGGTTTTAAAAGTCACCCTGGAACTGTATCTCCAATGGACCTCGTAAAGGATAGGAGGGACCTGAGAAGAGCCAAGAAACGAAAACCAATGGCGAGAAGAAGAATAATGAAGCATGTATACAAAAAGCGGAAGGAAGCGAAAGACCTTCCTCTGTATAAAGCTATCCTAATTGAGAATTTCCCAAAAAGACGTGTATGTCAGATATGCCAGGGAACTATGAGAAAGACCAGCGTTCTCAGATGCAGATGCGGCAGGTTTTTCCATAATGAATGTATTCAGAAGACTATTGGGGAATGCCCCAGATGCGGAACCGTCATGCACCTTGATAAAAAAAGAATACCCAAAGAAGACATAATAAAAGGTCTGCTTAGAACTAGCTAAATATTACAATAAGTCATCAGAATAAATATCCACATCTCCAATAGTAATTCAATTAACACAGAAAACGAGAAATATCTATCAAGGCTGGGTCCTATCATTGCCGTATATAGAATATCGGGTCCTCTCCCCGGATTTATTAATTTCTAATCCTTCATCCGGTTCTGAGTGATCTTTGGTGTTCTTTGTTTTTTGAAAACTGTCATCCCTGTTTGAAGAGTACATACCGAAATCGCTTCTTTTTCTTCTCCGCACATATAAGACAGCTAGAATCACACACAGAATCAGTACTAAAGCACAGGATATTATCAATAACCAAAATGTCGATTCCACAAACCTTCCGGTCCTTCCATCAAGAAGGTTTTCAAGATCATCATCCAATTCACCCGGGGCGGAAGTGTTTTTATTATCATTATCGGACCCAGGCAGCACTACAATATCCCTTATTAAACCGTATTCAAATCCTACAAATCCAAGAAGGGCCATCACTTTAAATTCGCCTGAATCTATTGGGGTGAAGTTCCAGTTAGCACCACCTTCAAAAGCATAATTAAACCTGCCCGTATCCGAAGCAATCAGGAACCATTTAACATATTGAGGTTTGGGAAAAGTACCATTGCAGTGAAGTTCAACTCGAACCTGACTACGCTTAGGTACTATACTGCCTGGTTTCAAGCTAAGATACCATTTTTCGTCCCATTCTTCCTTTGATAAAATTGTAATGTTCCGCTGGAGAATAATATTGACATCTTCTTCTCCCAAGAGGCCGCTTATTATGACTGTAATGTTGTAATTATCCGGTTTTGCCAGAGATAAAGTTATCGAGCCCCCATAATATTCATTGACAGTAGCACCTAATCGAACCTTCCATGTGAAATTACATTCGGCGGAATCCAAGGCGGATAGATCTGATCGATTTATTAACACCGCACTGCAGTTGAAGGATCTATCTTCCAGACCGTAAGAGGGGCTGAACATTTCACCAATAATCCCGGGTTCGGACTCTCCAATAACTTGGACCAAATATCGGGCTATAGAAATTCCAGGAGGGCGCCAATCAGTGCCTTGGTCTGTGACATTCAATTGAACCAAAAATGAACCCTTGAAAGGAAAGCTGTAAGATAGATTCTCATTTATAATTGGACCCGCAAAGAAACAATGTGCATAAAGCTCATGGAACTCCTCGTTAAACAGAGAGATGGAGCCTGAAACATTGAAGATCCACCATGTAAATAGGAGCTGGTTGGATTCAGCATCAGCAGCTTCGGGCTGACACTTATGTAGGTCACCTACCTTAATAGTAACATTCTCCAATTCCAATATCTCCGGAGGGGAATTCTCTGGAGCCTCTTCTATCCTGAATGAGAAGGGGGGCGAGGGGATTTGGGTTCCATTTTCATCTGTAACCTCAACCATCCATTCATACTCATGACCAGTCCATAGATATTCAGGGGAGATATAGTGAGAACATTCATGGACCACATTGGGGGGATTCAAAGCTGAATATGTGAAGTTATCAGTGTGGATAGAGAACCATTCTGGAAATTCCGCATGTAGATCATACAGATAGATCTCAACATGAAGATCATCACCATCCGCTTCCTCTAAATTATAATCCAGCTGGATCCCCGTCTGAGATACTGTATAGGGAAGTACTGCATCAGTTAATGGCGATTCGAGTGTTACGGAAGGCGGATAATCCACATCCACACGGAAGGTCCTAATCTCTGATTGAACCTGAACCTGCTGTCCATCTTCCCTCACATCCCTTACTTCCAACCACCATTCATACCAATTGGCATCATCCAGAGGGCTGGAGATGGTCAAGTTCAGACTGTCAGCTATATGATCGTGATCGGGACCTATCAAAGGTATGGGCCCGCTATCTGCCGTAGAGCCGAGTTGCATTTTTCTCCAGAACAAATTTCCCGTGATATTGTCCCCGTCATGATCTATAACATCAAACTCAAGGGCCGGTGTCAGATCCTGGAATTCTATCCCATCCGCTGTGAGGAGATCGGTTACCGGAGGCCTGTTGGACATTTCTGTAAGATTGTTCTTCACATAGATATTGCTGGATTCGCCGGTGTCGTTGTGCGATGAGAAGACAAGCCAAGTGGTTCCGTCTGAACACGGCATGGTAGCAGGGGATGCGTCATCGTCCAGGGATTCGGTCAGTAGGCATCCATCATCCATCAACCTGCTGTTTCTTTCAGAATTCAATTGGGTGAAATAAATATCACCGTTGGATTTGCCATCGATAGTCCTATCTGAATAATAGAAAAGCCTCGCCGATCCGTTAATTTCACCAAGGGCCGGATCCTGAGACCCATGCTTAGAATCAACCAACCTGGTCGGTGCTTTCCAATCGCTCCATCCGGGTGAAGATGTTCCGAAAACCTCTTTTTTTCCATTCGGACCTGTTGACTGTGCCCAGAGTATCCACAGCATGCCATCCTCGGTCTGATAGTTATATGTCCCGTCCACATGAGAAAGAGTATCGCTGACCTTGGTGGGATCATTGAAGGATTGTCCGTTATTGACTGAATAACTGAAATAAACTCCATTATCTGCACCGTCCATTGAAAAAACGCACCAGAGGGTTCCGTACCTGGTGCGGTGAAGATTTGGGTCCATGTGATTTGAACCAGGGAAAAGGTCCGTGATCATCTGCTCTTCACCCCATGAAGCACCGCTGTCTGTCGAAAGCCTGTAGCATACCCGCCATTTATCGTTAATTTTTCCCTGGTATGAAAGGACCCAAGTTCCATCATTGGATTGGGTAAAGGTTGGCGAGGCAATCTCATCAAGCTGAGCCGTGAGCAGCGTCTCCGGGGTGCTCCAATTCTGGCCTCTGTCTCCGCTGATAGTCATTAAGATACTGCTCTCACCTTGAGATCGTTCAAGCCAAACAAGACATATATCACCATTGTCCAATTCAGCAACATCCGGTTCCAGGCTGTCAGCTTCTGTTGGGAATACCTCGGTCAGCATATGATCCACAAGGGGCAGGTCCAAATCCGGTCTTTCCAAGCCGTAGTAATCGAATATCCCGAAGAACATTCCTCTCCCGGCTGACTCCTTGAAGCTATCCTGATGGAGAAGCTGGTTATCGTCGTAATTGTCATGAAAGGCCACTTCTACCAAACATCCCGGCATATTCGTTTCCCTGAGAACGCACAAAGAGAAACCACAAATATCCTCATCCTTCAGAACCCCCCGATCCTGTGTTCCGCATTCCGCCACAAGGGGAGGATGAATATCATTGGCCAAAGCAAGATCCGCCGAGGGTGAACCACCGCCTGTGCCCGTATCCTGGCCGCCCCATATGGTCATTGTCCCTCTGGCTGACCCACCTCCTGCATTTGTATGGATGGATATGAATATGTCCCCGTTGACCTGATTTGCATATTCAGGGCGGATTGTGAGATCCTGATTGAGAGAACCAAAGCCTGAATAGCCCATTGCACCTCTTAGGTGACACCAGGCTCCCTCCTGCCATTTCGGCTGTCCGGATATACCGATGCTTGCATTCTTGTCCAGTTCCCTGGTCACGTGCAAGTTAGCTCCTGTGTGTTTATCAAGATAATCAAAAAGATAGGATGCTATTTCAACTGTGAGCTCATCCTCCACAAGACCCCAGCAGTCCGGACGCTGATATACCCAGGAATTCCCGTTGTAATAGAGACCATGCCCCGGATCAATGACAATGTCAATTCCATCCAGTGGTAAAGCGCGAACACTACACAGAGCCGGCGGGGATCCAGAGTAGAGGACGTAGGCATCGGTATGTAAACCTTTTTGAGGGAATGACGATGCAAGAAAAAAGAAAATTAAGATTAAAGAAATAAGCAAGCTGAGAGGGCATTTGCATTCCTTGGGTGATCTAATGGGCCTTAATATATGAGATATGAAAGAAATAATGTATTTTCTCATCAATATATTTCATCTCCAGGGGTTTTCAATTCACCGTCACATTATTCAATCCAAAAACCAATATTATCATTATCGAATAAAAAAATATTGACCCTTGTTCTATATCTATCTATAGGTCATTTTCAAACACAAACATTCCATTTTCAAGTCTTCGGCATTTTTTCCAGGGTATCACACGAGCGTTCATAGCCACATATACTCCGGGCCTCATTGACCTAACAGCACCCACGGCCATACCCAGGTTGAAGGATGCTTCGCTTCCCTTGAAGCGCTCCGGTAGAAAGGAACCTGTTAGAATTATGGTTTTTTTCTCCAAACTGCTCAAAACCTGAGCTGTATCGAGAATGGAATCTGTACCATGGGTGATAATGAAATGATTAGATTCACTCTCATGGATGAAATCTCTAAGTTCGATCCGATCATCTAGGGTCATATCCAGGCTGTCCTTCTGGAACATCATAAAATATTGGAAGTATCCTGCCGGTGCATTCACCTTACCGAGTATTCTCTCAAAAGCCGGTTCGGTAATAAGGAATGAATAACCCCCTTTTTTCAATGGATAATCCTTATCTATTGACCCACCGGTTTGAATGAGAACTATCTTATCGATGTTTTTATTGAAATTGGTCCCGCACATGACAAACACCACCTGACACAATTTTAGATACAAAGAGGAATTATTATTTCAGCCTTAATAAAATATTGCCCTTGAAACCCTTATTTGACTATCTGATAAAGGCAGAAATTCTATATATATGTAGTTCTTTTCTAAAAAATACAATTTTTAAAAAATGCTGTTGGTGTTGACATGGCCAGTAAAAAAAAGCATCTGAAAAGATTTCTTAAAAGCAAGAAAAGCACGTTATTGAAAGCCTCGGTGATCCTAATCACTGTGATATTCCTTTCCCTATTGATCCCTGAAAAGGTCGGTATAAGGGAATACCAAAGCAAGATCATCAGGCATAGACCGGATACCCGACTTGATGAAAGAACTGCAGAGGATCCTGGAAATGGAGGGATGCTACCCTATTTCCATTATGTGGACAGCAGTGTAAATACCGCAAACGGAAACTTATTCATTTCTGAGAACGATATCTCTCGGCCCTCACTCCCCCAGGCATTGACTTTCAGCAGGTCCTACAATTCCATGAACTCCCTGTCAACTACATCGGTTGGTTACGGATGGACCCATTCTTACAATTCATATCTCATGCCGGAAGAAGGTATGGTCACCCTATTCAGGGAAGATGGGGCAGTGTTCAGTTTCAATGAGAACGGTACTGAATTCGATACTCCGCCTGGACTTGATGCCTTATTGACCAAGAACGGCACAAATTTTCTTCTGATGTACAAGAATGGAATGACCTTCACCTATGACCGCAACGGCGTTCTGAGGAACCTTTACGATCGGAGCGGGAATAAACAGAACCTCAACTACAAGGACGATGTTCTAACACATGTCAAGGACATTAATGAACAGTCCCTTGAATTCAGCTATGACGCAAGTTCAAGGCTTATCAAGGTGAGCGACGGGACCAGAGATGTCACATTCGAGTACGACGGAGGGGGACGGCTGATCAAGGCAACTGATGCATCGGGCAACTCTACAAATTACTACTACGGCCCTAACAACCAGCTGAAGGTAAGAGAGGATAGAAGGGGCAAAGCCGTTTATTATGAATATGACCAGGACAGCAGAGCCTATGAGATAGGTAAAGCAGAAGGCGATCTTCTCTTCAAATCCCAGACAAGCCATTATCTGAAATATTCAATATCCTATGTCGAATCTGGGGCCGAATTGACCAATGCCATGGGACATGTATGGAATATCAATCTCGATACAGATGGCAGGATTTCAGGCATAACCGATCCTTTGGGATACGGCACCACAGTGACATTCGATGAGAATTGGAATGTTGATTCAGCAGAGGACCAGATGGGCAGTACCCAGCATTTCGAATACGATAATTACAACAATATGGTCACCTGGACCGATCCCCTTGGTAATGCAAAGGCCTATACTTATGAAATGTTCACAGTGGATTTCTATTACTGCCCCCCTGCCACAATGACCGACGAGAACGGCAAGACCTGGACCTACAGCTACAACTCCCAGGGCCGGCTTCTTGAAGATAAGGACCCAAGCGGCAATTCAACCCTGTACACATGGACAGAAAACGGGCTTCTGGAGAGCATCACCTATCCTACCGGTGCCCGGACCGATTATGAATATGACAATTCAGGCAATCTTATCAGCACAGCAATGCCCAACGGACTGTTGGTGGATTATTCCTACGATTCCCTTGGCAGAATGATCAAGCAGAAAAAGGGAAACCGGGTAACGACTCACTCATACGACCTGAACAATCGACTTTACAGAACCAATTACCCTGACAACAGCTATGAGGTTTACGAATACGACGCCCTTGGCACAATTATCAAGAAGAGAGATCAGAACGGCGGGATCCATGAATATGACCACGGGGAGAAGGAGGTAATAATTGAAGAGGTTTTGAACGGAACGGAGATCTACAATGCCAGGGTGAACAAGATTGGAGATATTCAGAAGGAGCAGAACGCCAACGGGGACATCACCTCCTATTATTATGACCCAATGGGAAGACTGACCATGATAAAGTATCCTGATAAGACCTATGACAGTTTCAGCTATGATGGTGCCGGCAGAATGACCTCGGCAAAGGACCAGATGGGTTTCACAACCACCTATGAGTACGATGCAATTGGGAGGCTGGAAACCGAGAGGAACCACCTGGGAAGCACTGTAACCTACAGCTATGATGCAGCAGGGCGCATGACCGGGTTCAATGATCTGAATGGAGGTCAGTGGACCTATGAATATGATGCAGTGGGCAATATGATCAAGGAAACCGACCCAGCTGGATACTCCCAGAACTATACCTATGACGCTGTGGGAAACCGCATCTCCCGGGAGGATAAGAACGGTAACATGTGGGAGATGGAGTATGACGGGATGAACCTTATGACCGAGATGAATCATCCAGACGGCGCTGTGGAAAGCTGGTCCTATGATCTATACGGTGATGTTACTGAGCATGTGGATGCCGATGGAGAGAGATGGGAATTCGAGTACGACAGCATGGGCAACATGATCAAGGAAATAGACCCCCTGGGCAATTTCAAGGGCTACAGCTATGACAGGCTGGGAAATATGCTGTCCTACAGGGATGAGAGAGGAAACAGAATAAGATACCAATATGATGATCTCGGAAACATGATTTCAATAACCGATCCCCTTGGACGAATCACCGAATACGAGTACGACGGGGAGGGAAACATCATCGAGATGGAAAGGCCCGACGGGGAGGAGTTCACCTTCACATACGACAGTTTCGGAAGGGTTCTTTCACAGAAAACCCCCTGGAGAACCCTGAGTTACGGATATGATGCAGGAGGAAACCTCATCTCAAAAACCGATCCCTGCGGGAATGCGGTAAGAATGGAATATGATCACAACGGATTGATCCTGAAATACACCGACGAGGAGGGGTATTCAAGCAATTACAGATATGATTCCGACGGAAATCTCATTAGGTATGATGACCGCAAGGAAGGCATTCACTGGTGGGAATACACAAGGGATGCAGTGGGCAGGGTTACCATGGTGGAGGATCCTGCCGGGAACAGCTGGAGATACAGCTATGACGGCGAAGGCAATATAGTAAGGATAGTGGATGCAGCGGGCAATCCTGCCAGCTACAGCTATGACCATATGGGGAATATCCTATCGCACACTGACGCAAAGGAAAATGTCGAGCATTTCACATACGATGGATTGGGAAGGATGCTCAGTCATACAAATGCCGAAGGCAACACCTGGAACTGGAGCTATGACCCCTTCGGAAATCTGCTCACCGAGACCGATCCCCTTGGCAACACTGATGAATACCAGTATGATGCCGCCCAGAACCTTATCATGGAGATAGATGCACTGGGAAGGGAAACTGAATATGTCTATGACGAGGTTGAGAGGCTGACCAGCATAATAGACCCAATGGACAACAGCAAGGATTTCGAATATGATACAAATGATAATATTATTTCAGTCACCGACGAGAAAGGAAATACGGAAACATATGCAATAGACACACAGGGAGCCATGCTGGAGATGACAACTGGTGAGGATAACACATACGAATATGTAAGGGATGCCATGGGCAGGGTTCTGGAAGAGATCATGCCCGACGGACGGACCATTTTCTTCAAGTATGACAAGAGAGGCAATATTGTTGAAAAGATGGTACAGGGACCCGGAATAACCGGGAATGACAAGATCGCCTACACCTATGACGGTGAGGAGAATCTCCTGAGCGTTGTAAATGATTTCGGGGAAGGGGAAACTGTTACAATGCAGTATGATAAGCTGAACCGTGTGGAGCAGATAATACAGAACTGGAACCCGGTGGAGAGCGTTGTGGTGATGGAATACGATGCGGTGGGGAACATAATAAGGGTATCGGATTCCACTGTAACAATGCATTATGAATATGATGAGAACAACATGCTCACCAAGATATTCGACGATTACGGCCATGAAGTGGTCTATGAATATGATAAGATAAACAGAAGGACCAGAATAGATTACCCCAACAACATGGCCTCAATCCAGAGCTGGGACGACGCAAACAGAATGACCCGAGTTCAGGCCGTGAATACCTGGGATAATGTGGCAAACAACCGGACAGTGGTTTACGATGCTGTGGGTAATATAATCAACGAGACCGAGAATGCAGGAGGTCAGGAATCCAGCTACTGGATGTCAACAGAGTACGATGATCTGGACAGAGCGGTTCAAACATCTATTAATTATACCGTCGGACCCTCGGTTGTGGAATATGTATATGATGCAGTCGGACTTCTTACGTCAACCATCCAGCATAACGATGATGGGCCTGACAAATATGTCAATCTCTCCTACGACAAGGAAAATATGGCAGTGGGACGAGAGGCGACGGGTGAGGAGGACCAGGTTTTCGTGAGAGATGAATGCGGAAGGCTCCTGGAGACGAAGGAAGCTGTATCCGGAAAGGTCCTGGAATCCTTTGCATATGACGAATTCGGTCGGCTCTACGATATTTTCATAGAGGGGATGGGAAACCACACCTCAACACTGAGCGCTCTGGGTTGGAGAGTCAGGGACGTAAAGGATGACGAAACGGATAACTTCTACTATTATTTCAGCGGCATCCTAGGCTGGTTCACCAAGAGTGAATGGGGTGACTGGCAGGAGAACTCTGCATGGACCAAATATCTCATTGACACAGCCCAGGGACTGAACAACGGCGAAGTTGTACAGTATAAATATTATCAGGACTACGAGAACGATCTGTGGAACGGTTACTACAGGTCCCTTGATTATGATGAGAACAGCAATGTGAGAACCTACTATCTCTTCAGTTCCGTGGACATGTTCCAGAGGATCCCCGCCGAGGATTCAAGAAGCACAGGTCCATCAGCGAAGAGGCAGGTCAACTACGGTTTCTTCACCATGGACATAATTGTTCAGCCTTCAGGCTCCTCGGGTTCCCTGATACAGGTATCCATAAACGGACCGGGGGGCAGTATGATGAACTTTGCCTTTGAATCCGGATATGGATTCTTCGAGATGTGCATGGCTCTATTCTTCGGTGCTCTAGGCGAGGACATTTTCACTGAACCATGCTCACCTGGATATGAGTGGTACAAGCAGATAGAGACCCCTGAGGTGACCATAGCCGGAGAGAGATATACCCCAGAAGGAAAAATAAAGATCAAGGGGCCGCAGCCCAAGAAACAGAAGATCCCCCTGAAGAAGAACAATAAGAAGAAACAGAAAAAAATCGACCTTGTAGGGCTTCTGGACGATATTATGGACGACCTGATGAGCGAGCTGGCGGACCATTTCATAGATGAGTTCGTGGGCAATCTCATGGACAATCTGGCCAATTCGGTCCTTGACCACTTCTTTGGAAAGGCGGGGAAGGGTTTGGCGGACGATGCAAAGAAGATAGTGGGCTTCCTCATGGATGAGACTGGCATCAAGGACAAGGTCGCTGACCTCATAAAGGGAAGTGATATTGTAAAAGGGGCCATTGACAAGGGTAAACAGATGGCCAAGGATATTGTTCACGGAGCAATAGACGGGGCCATGAGGGCCATTGATGCCCAGCTAAACGCCCTGGCTGCTGCTATGATCAAAAGCTGTAAGATAGATATGGACAAGCTAAGGGCCCTGGCAGATGAACTGCTGGCCAAGCATGTTGACAAGCTCAAGGACAAGGTTGGAAAGCTAGCTGAAAAAGCTGCTGAAAAGATAGCCAACAGCAAGCCTGTCCAGAACGGCATAAAGAAGGTGGTGGGCAAGGTGAAGAAGGTTCTGGGCAAGATAGTTGGGAAAGCCTTGAAAAAGATAGCCAAGAAGGCCATTGCCGCCGGGGCCAAGTTCGTACCTGTGGTGGGTCAGATCATGCAGGCCTGGGATGTGGGCTGGGAGATAGGAACCAGCATAAGAGGCATCCCTCTGCCGGGAGGCGGGACGGTGGGTGAGGCCATAGATCAATGGGCAGTGGACGAGTTCACTGATGCAGCGGTGGTGGTGATGGACGAAGTTGAAGCTAATGGGGGTGGGGCCTCCGGACTGTTCTATACCTGGTGGGATAACTGGAAGATAGGGGTGGGGTTAAAATGAAGGAGGTGATGAAGATGAAGAATGCTAAAAATGGTATCCTGACACTTTTTATCGCCGGCCTAATGATCATTTCTCTGTTCCCAATATTTTCCATAATGGGGCAGGCTCAAGCTAACCACGAGCTTCATCCAATGGTGAGGATGAAGAATGATATGCTCATGGTGGATTATTGTCCCGAGGTATGCGGTATTGCCAATTTCAGCGATGATGCATCCATAGAAGGATGGAGATTGAATCCTGCAGTTAGGTACGATGCCGATCTCGACGGCTCATTCTCCGATGAGGAGATCATGGCTTCAGTTATATTCCCATCGGTCAGTCACTCCCTGGGCAGCTACAGCCCCATGAACGAGAGCCTGCACGCCACGGACCAGACACCTGGAATTATAGAAGAGAGTGGAAATTCCATGTCATACCGGTCCAAGGTATCTGCCAGGGACAACAGTGTTTATCTGGATACTACCATTGATATGGGCCAGCACGCTGATTTCATAGTTGAGTTCAGTGTAAGGGCCGGTGTGGAGGATCTAGAGAATGTAAAACTCAACCTGTATCTGGGACTGGATATTTCAAAATATCTGAACGATGACATAACCATCAACCCCGATGATGACTACATGATAAAGGCATTCGACCCCACCTCCGAGGTTTGGATGGGAGTCGTTCCCTCAAAAGCTCCTTCAGGATATGATATAGACGAATGGATCGATGGACCGGGGCCGGTGAGGGACATATGGGAGAGAACCATCCAGGGTGATCTTGGTAATTCATCTTTCAGCCCCAAGAGTTTCGATACCGAGGCCGGATTGAGCATTCCCGTGGGCGACATATCTGCAGGAAGCTACTCCAATATCACGGTTCAGTTCTCATTTGCACTGACGGAAGCAGGACTCATAGGTTTTGGAGGCAATCATCCGCCTGCACTTGTGGATTTCCATCCCTCAGATGACGAGGTTACGGCCTATGTGGACGAGAGTTTGGAATTCTCTGTAATGGTAGCAGATATGGATGAAGATCCCATCGATTATCAGTGGAAGGTGGACGGTGATATTGTCTCTTCATCACCTTCATTCACCTATATGCCTACCGAAGATGACATCGGAACCCATGAGGTGATGCTGAGCGCAGGAGACGGAACTAGCAGTGTTAGCAGAAAATGGTCTGTTGAGGTAACTACTTCCAGCAGTATGAAACCCGGTATTGAGAGCCCCGATTATGGCACCTCCTTCATTGAGGGGACCGAAATATCCTTCAAGGGCTACGTGAACACACCCGGGTCATCTGATTTCAACGGAACTGTCACCTGGACCTCCGACATGGACGGTAATATCGGACAGGCCCTGGAATTCACCAGCGATAATCTCAGCAAGGGTCAGCACAGGATAACCCTGAAAGCGGACAATGGTCAGGAGAGCTCTGAATGCAGTATTCTCATAATAATTTACGGCTCCGAGGCAGATGTGGACCCCCAGGCTGTGATCGCCGCTCCCCAGAACGGCAAGACATACCAGTATGGCGAGAGCATTGATTTCCAGGGTCACGGCACTCTGCCAGGTGTCGGGAAGTTCACAGTTGGACTGAAATGGACCTCTTCAATTGACGGACTTATTTCCAAGACCGATGCTTTCTCAGTATCAATATTGAGCCCGGGGAAGCATGAGATCACATTGAATGTGACCGGGCCCACTGGAAAAAGCGCTTCGAACAGCATTCTGGTTGAGATAGTAGGCGGACCTGTTGCAGGCGGACATCCAACCTTCCTTTTACTTGATGAGGATGGAAAGGCCGTTTCACAGGCTCTGGTCACTGCCGAAGTCGGAAACAAAACCTACGAAGCGGTAACAAACGAGGACGGCTATGCAGTATTCGAGGATTTCCCCGGGCCCCAATTCCCGCCCGGAACTCTTTTCACTGCACAGAGAGGAGGATTCGAGGACATCAGCTGGAAGGCGGGCGAGAGCATACCCCGGTTCGTTAAAAGCGCTGCGGAGGAGGAAGAAGGCGGCGGTATGACAATTTTTATTGTCATAATCATCATATGCATTGCCATCTTGATAATAGCTTTCCTGGTCCTTAAGAAGAGAGCCAAGGGGGGAGGTCAAGGGCAATTGGAAGTAATCGAAGAGGACATAGATGAGGAGATTGAAGATGCAGCAGAGGAAATAGAGGAGGAGGAAGTTGAAGCTGCAGAAGTGGAGGAAAGCGATGAGGAAATAGAGGACGAAGGTGCGGAGAAGGATGAATCGGAAGCAGAGGAAGTTGAAGCTGCAGAAGTGGAGGAAAGCGATGAGGAAATAGAGGACGAAGGTGCGGAGAAGGATGAATCGGAAGCAGAGGAAGTTGAAGAGGAAGATCCTGAAGATGGGAGGGGTGAGATCGAGGACGACAAAGGTGGCGAGGAAGTGCCAGTACCTTCACCTGATGAACCCGTGGTTCCGAAGAATATATCCTTACCGGCACCAGACGGAGAGAAGAAGGACCTCAAAGCTCTCCCTGCACCCAAGGATAAACCGGTTCCAGCAGCTCCGAAGTCTGGGGAGGTGGCAAAATGAGACCGAACAAGGGAATAAAGAACCTTTTCAATATCAGTTTTATATCCATTGTGCTCTTGATCTCAGGTCTTGCAGTGGGATTATACCCCTTGATCTCTGAATTTGGGACTGCAGAGTTGGCCGATCCCGGAAACCTGGCACCGCATTCAGTTATTGACATCACGTCCGATGCTGGTTTCAACCAGTCCAACGGTGTAACCCATGGTGACGGCAGTCCCGGCAATCCCTACGTGATAGAGAATCTGAGCATAGATGCCGGAGGCGGAAATGGGATCAGTATATCCGCCACCTCTGCCAACTACGTGATCAGGAACTGCCACGTCTACAATGCTACCGGATACGGAATCCATTTAATCCCCAGCTCTGGAAATGTATCGGTGATGAACTGCGATATAAACAACACCCAGGATCAGGCCCTGAGGATGATCGGTACAGTTGATAATTTCCTTATGGACAGGATAGATGTCTGGAACATTCATAACGGCGACGGGATATATATCAATCCCAACGCGGAAAAGGTGATGCTTGAGAACATAACCTCTACCAACACCAGCGGCGTAGCGTTCAATCTTCAGGGAAACGTGATGGAGTATTCAATGAAGAACATCAATATACACAACGTATCCAATGACAGAGGCATATATTCCTACAACTACGAGCAGAACGGAAAGTTTATTGTGAACAACATTACCATCAATAAAACCTCTTCAGACGGGGCGTACCTGTATGTTGCCAACAAGGATTTTATCGGAGACAGAATAAATCTTCTCAACCTGCCCAGCGGGTGGGGATTCTACATCCAGGGTAATTGGGGAGAAGAGAGCGCAACCCTGTCCAATGTATATGTATACAATTTTACCAGCGGGGAATATGCAGTTTATGTGACTAGCTTTAGGAATGCACATATTGACAACATGACAGTGATAGATATGGCAGAGATAGGCGCTTATGCCCTGAACATTTATGATATTGACAATGGAAATATCACAGTGAGGGATTTCTACGGGGACAACTGTAGGGACGGATTAAGAATATATTACTGTGATAACGCCAATATAGACCTGAAAAGGATTGATATCACTGAAACATTCAGGGGATTCTATATCAACGACTGCGATGGGTCCCAGGTATTGTTCAACAATATAATGCTGACAGAATATTCCTATCATGGAATCGCGCTGAGCGGCATGGATGATGCAACCGTTACCGTGATCAACAGTGAATTCGTGGGTGTAGGCGGTTTCAGCGGGGACGGAGCTATCAGTTCCAGCTTCGGCAATGATTATACAAACTACATCATCGACAACTTCACTGCCCGCGACCATTACTGGTACAGTATAGACCTCGACCTTGACCAGGGGTCCAACGTCAGCATTACCAATTCTACATTCCGCAACATAGGGTCATACGGCGGTATAAACATAGATGGTGACTACGATCCTTCCTATGTGAACTCCACCATATCCAACTGTCTTTTCGATACAATGAACACACCCATATATCTCAGGAACCACATATCATCAGTCCATAATAATAAGATGGAAAATGTCGGGAGCGATGCCATGGAAGTGAACAAGATGGACGGGAGCGTTCTTTATGAGAACACCATTCAGAATGCTAGTAATAATTGGCAGGGAAGGGGAATTGAGGTTGTATCCACCGAGAACATCACTATCAAAGGTAATACAATACTTGATATGATTACCGGGATTAGAGTCTGGGAAGGTTGCAGGAACAATCGTATCTACAACAATGTATTCCTGGCCAACGAACTGAATGCCCAGGACCAAACCCTTGGAAACAACTCATGGAACGCAACCTACGGGGAAGGAGGAGGGAACTACTGGGATAATTACACAGGTGTTGATGATTTCAGCGGCGAAGGGCAGAATGAAGCCGGTGCAGACGGCTTCGGTGACACACCATTCACTGAACTCCTGAATATTGTAGACAATTATCCACTCATGAACATACCCATATGGCTTGATACCTTCTACCCTGTGAGTGAGCTCAATACCACCAATGATACCTATATCAAGTGGGAGAACGGCTCCTTTGTCATGTATTTTATTCCTGATGTGACAGTCTTCACCATCGAGGCAATGGATTACGGTTCGGGAGTGGAGCACATATGGTATTCATTGGACGGCCTGACCTATCAGGAATACAGTGGAGAATTCACACTGGAAGCTGGAGCTGAGAACCTGTATTTCAGAGCTGAGGATTTCAATAACAACAACGAGTCCCTGCACCACATGATCCTGAAAGGCGATGGGGATGAACCTATATTGGAACCTGCCTTGGGATTACCAAATCACATGGACGGAGACGACATATTTGTGAGGAACAGTACCGAGATCAATTTCAAAGCAGTGGATGAAGGTGCAGGCCTTGACAGGATTGAGCACTCTCTTGATGGAGGGAGTACCTGGGTTGAATTCCCCGGTCTATTCTCCATCGAGAACAGTATTTCTGATTACATGATTCGTGCAGTTGACATGCTCGGACTGACGGCAGCCAAAACCTACCAGCTGGTTGTGGACAGTTCCAAACCTCTCACTGATATCGCTATAGATCATTATCTCGGAGAAGATCCCAGGTATGTGAGGAGCTATGCTTTGGTAACTTTGGAGGCTGCTGATGACGGCCTATCGGGCAACGGTTCAGGCATAGGCAAGATATGGTATTCCCTGGACGGAGGGCAGAGATTCGAGACCTATAACGGAAGTTTCCATCTTCCTGCCTGGTGCCACCAGGTATACTACGGTGCTCTGGACAATGTGGGGAATAATGAAACAGGCAGCCTTCTGGATGTATTCGTGGATAACGAGGACCCGGTAACCTCCATCCGCGCCCTTGGAGATTATTATCTGACGGAGAACAAGCTCTATATGACGGACAATGATACCCTGCTTCTTTCTGCAGCTGATTGGGGAATTGGCGTTGACCATATCTGGTACTCAAAGGATGACGGATCCACATGGATGACCTATACGGGACCCATCCATTTCAGCGGTGACAGCATACTGATAGGGGCAATTGACAAGTTGGGCAACAATGAAAGTGCCAGAAAGATAATGCTCATGAGCGACAATACTGCTCCTGACACCTCCTATTCCATATCTGGCAATATCATAGGCCGTTCACCCTTGATCGTGGAATCAGGAAGCAAGCTTCAGCTGCGGGCTTCCGACAACAGCCAGATCAAAAGTATATGGTATACCTTGGACGGGACAAGTTTTCATACCTACCAGGGACCAATTGATCTAATTGACAATATCTCAATAATCTACGGTGCAGTTGATATATTCGGCAATAACGAAACAGGCAAAAGCCTGGAGATAGGTGTCAGAAATAATGTGGCCTCTGCTCCATTTGTTATATCGGTTTCACCCTCACCCGGGTCCACTTCAATACCTGTACTTCCAAGGATAGTTGTCAAGTTCAGCAGGACAATGAACACCAGTTCTGCTGAAAAGGCCTTTTCAATGGACGTCCCCGGGTCCTTCAGCTGGGATGCATCTGAACGGAACATGACCTATATTCTGGGTGAAGAACTGGGTTACAAATGCTTCTATACCATTGTGGTGTCAAAGGAGGCAATGAGCCCTCCTGGAAATAAAATGGTAGCGGATTTCATCTGGAGGTTCCAGACCAAGGAATATTCCGGCGGGGACAGTATGCAGACATTCACAGATTCCCTAGCAGTGGGTGAAGGGCTCGCCCTTAATGCAGAATACAGTGCCCTAGGAAAGATCATTCTGGAACCCTTGGCCAGGTCTGAGATAGGGAGCACCTACCCTTCACCGGCAGCGGATATGATGCTATTGGGAGCCTGGTTGGCACAGCCTACTCCTGGAAACGCTTTGGAGCATATGGATCTCAGTGTGGATTATGCCAACCTAAATGCACCGTCCCTGGATATGAACAATGTCAGCATCTACTATTTCGACGGTGCCAGCGAGACATGGGAAGAATGTTCCTCATTGAGCAATGATCCTGCCAGCGGTGTTGTTGAAGGAAGGGGGACTGAATTCTCCGCCTATGCAGTATTGACAAATCTCAAAGGCAGTTCTGGCAACGGTAGCCAGCCCTCTGGATCTGACCTCGATCCAATACTTGAAACCTCAAAGGACGATAAGAGTTCATACACTGGACTGACCATAGTTGTAATAGTAGTGACCCTGATCTTACTTGTCATTATGTTCTTTGTGCTGTCCAGAGGGGGAAAGAAGGAGGGGAGCGATTACGAGGAAGAATTTGAGGAGGACGCTGATGAGAAGGATGATGGACAAGAGGAGATCCTGGAAGAAGAGGTAGAGGACGAGGAGGGTTTTGAGGAAGGTGTGGAGAAAGAACGACTTGGAGAAGATGATGACGGGGAAGCTGTAGAGGTTCAGGAGGGATTTGTGAAGGAGGCGAACCCGGAAGTAGAAGAGGCAGGCAAAAAAGAGGAGGGGAATGATATGGAAGCTGAGGAAGGGGGGACGGCAGAGGATGAAGATCAGTCTGCAGAGGTAGTAGAACCTGCTGAAGTCGAAGAGGAGGAGGCGCAGGGGGAATCGGAGAGTGAAGCCGCTGAACCGGCCAAGGTAGATACAGCTGATGAAATTGTTGAAGAACCTAGAAAAGAATCCCCCGAGGAAGTTCCAGGTCAAAAGGACAAAAAAGCTGATCCGCTCACTGATGAAGATGATGACGAATTCGATGAGCTGTTGTCAGATCTGGACATGGACGATTTCTAAAAATAGATGAAATTCCCAATACCAAATTCAATAGCCGCACCGGGGTCGCTATTGATCCCAAGCTTATCGATGATAGTACTAATCTTAGTTATCATTGGCCCCATTATGCCAGGGGTCATAGTTAGGCTGGGTCTCCAGGGGTATAGCAGGCCTGAAAGCCGGGTCCCCGTACATTGTGAAGAAGGTTACCTCTCTCCAGTCAACAGTGTCCTTGGGTTCAAAGGGAGTCGGACTGTTGTTGGGACCATAGGCCATGTACCTGTTCTCGCACCATTGGACCGCCTTCCCAGCAGTTCCGTGTTCTTCAGGATGGTTGAGTATACCGTCCCAGACAAAGGCATACCAGGCATCGTTGTGATCCCATTTGTGGTCGTCCTCGATTAAGCCGTATTCTGCCCGAAGAGCGGGTATGTCCTGTCCTATGTTGGAGTAGCTTATCTCTGTGGCCCCTATCAATACGGCGGGTCCTGCTGAAAGGTAGTTAAGTGTGAAAAGGTTCTCGAAATTGACATCGCTCTGGGGCTGGGTGCCGGGCCCGTGACCGTAGATCTTACCGTTAAGGCATGAGACAAAGAAAGCTATCTGAGGCGGGACATTCATGGTCTGGCAATCCCCATACCTAAGTGCGTGCTCATCCCCATTTGGTCCTCTCACCCTTATGCCGTAAAGAGAACCAGTATCCGAACCATGGCCTCTATAAGCTACGTATCCAGATCCCTGGCATATCTCTATGATATTGGTCTCTTTGGAATCCACAACACCGTCGGCCAACTTGACCCCCGTTCCCGAGGGACCCCAGTAATCATAAGTGAAACCGGCATCATCATAGTCCTTGCAGATCCATCTTGCAGGGGTAGCCTGCATCCTCTTGTAGGTAATATCATAACCTGAAAAGGAGGCCCCGTGCGTCCGCCAGTTCTTTTCATGAGGTCCTCCGGCAATATCCCTGTAGTTTACCGGCACTGTATCGGCAAAATCCTCAATAAACAGTGATTTGGAAAGCTGATTGGAAGCAAGAGATGCATCAAATTGGATCAGTCGGCCCACGGCAGCATCCTGAGTGTAGGGGTCATCATCAAGAAATCCGTATATAATATCAGAATTGGTGATCTCACCCTGGCCGCCTATCTGGGTCAGGAATTGTGGTACTGCAGAAGCACTGCCTACAATACATACATATTCAGCAGGGCCATACATTGAAGAAACCTTTCTGATCATGTCATAATATCCCATTGCACGCCTGTTCTGGGATAACTCCATATTTAGGGTCCAATCAACCTGCTGGATGGGAGGTGCGTCGGTTATGACGAAGGCGTCGTGATGGACCGCCAGCTCTCCGGTCAAAACCGATAGAGCGGGACAGAACCAGGCATCATCGTAGGAATCGTAATCCGGTGTGCTCTGGTTTAGATGTTTAAGGGAAACATCAAAGGGATTGGTAGCGATAATGTAATTGGCTGGAATGCCTAGGGCTTTCATTTCCTTCCAGGCTGATTCCTGATCAGGATATGTCATTCTGCCGGATATGAGGGCCATGTTGGTGTTCTTGGCTACTGCGGTGGCCCAGAGTGCTTCGGAATATGATGAAACAGTGATAACTCCGTCAAACCCTATGAAATTGGACACTGCATTCGATGTGAGTGGCAGATAATGCTCTTCTTTGACTGGAGATAAACCCGCTTCTGAAAGCTGGGAGTTCACTGAATTGAATAACGCTTCTGAATTTACAAACAACAATTTAGCCCGGTCAGTTTTCCAATTGGTCAGTGTGTATATCTGCTGGGATGATAATTTCCCCTCCTGGTCAAGGATCATGAAGGGATTGTAAACTTCACCCCTGTTTATAAGTGAACTGAGACAGGCTACAGAAAGCATGTCATCGGGGTTCTTGGGATATTCAGTTATGACCATATAATCCGAAGGGAGCTCTATTGTTGGCTGATATAGGGGCCTGTCTTCTTCTTTAGGCTGGGAAAAATAAAATATCAATCCTCCGGTAACCAGTACAGACACCAGGGCTACAGCTGTAATTTTCTTGTATTTGGCGTTCAATAAAAATCCTCCTTATTTTTCATCGAATATTTTCAGGCTCAAATCCGCATAATTTGAACCAATCCATATATAGTTACCCAATCTTCCAAATACTATAATAAAGTATAATTGAAATTCAAGGATTTCAATATTTCCCATAGAATTATCTGATTATAACCCTGTAATAAGTTGATGAATATGAAGTTGGAAAATGGATTGAAAAAGAGGATCGTCACCTGTGACGATGCACCGGAAGCACTGGGCCCTTATTCCCAGGCTGTGGAATACAATGATCTGGTTTTTCTCTCAGGTCAGCTGGGCATAGATCCTGATACGGGTGAACTGGAAGACGGCATTGAGGGCCAGACCCTGAGGGCCATAGAGAACTTGACTGCAGTATTGATAGCTGCCGGTAGCGACCTTGACAAGGTGATAAAAACTACCATTTTTCTAAGCGACCTGAATGATTTCGGGAAAGTGAATGAGATATATGCCTCATATTTTGAAAAAGAGCCTCCTGCCAGAGCCACGGTTGAGGTTGCCAGACTTCCCAAGGACGGATTGGTGGAGATCTCCATGATCGCACACAAGTAATTGATCTTAATGATAGTGTGGCTAGGATATGATAATCACATTCTCTCAACCAATTGATCTTGACAGCACTTTCCGGTGCGGCCAAGCATTCAGATGGAAATTTGTTGATGGATGGTATTATGGAGTTCTTAATGGAAAATTGATTAAATTGCGCTATCAATCCTATGAGAATGGCCTGGGCATTTCAAAGGGTTCCAGGATGCTGGAATGCAAATATTTCGGTGAACTGGATGATGTTCGAATTCGCAAAATTCTTTATGAGTATCTCAGAATGGATGACGATTACCTGAAGATAATGGATAACATTGCCGTAGATGATTATATCAAGGACGCAATTGAGAGATTCCCCGGCATGCGATTACTTCGCCAGGATCCCTGGGAGTGCTTCATCTCCTATCTCTGCTCATCCATATCAAGCATACCTCAGATAAGCCGTAATATTGAAGCATTGTCAAAGATGTTCGGCTGTGAATTGGTTTTGGATGGTATCCGAACTTACTCTTTTCCCGAAGCTGCCTATCTGGCAAAGGCTGATGAAATGGACATAAGAAAATGCGGTGTTGGATTCAGGGCCAAGAACATCAGCGCGGCTGCCAATAGGATAGTGGCAGATGGTATAATACTGGATGAACTCAGGGAATGGAGCTATCAAGATGCAAAGTGCTTTCTCATGACATTTCAGGGAGTAGGAGAGAAGATAGCAGACTGCGTTCTTGCTTTCTCATTGGATAAATTGGAGGCTTTTCCCGTAGATCGGTGGATCAGGAGGGCTATGCTTGAGGACTACGAGAAAAAAATGATTGACTATGTGGGGAAAAAGGGGAGAGGTTCCAAAAGTAGCAGTAAAAAGTATTCCACCAGAATAAAGGACCAGGATATCAGAGATTTTTCTGCAGAATATTTCAAGGGATTCGCAGCATATGCACAGGAATTTTTATTCTACCATAAAAGAACGTGCCCCCGGCCGGAGTAATTATTTCATTAAATGCTAATAATCACAACTTGAACGAATCATGGGGGTTTTATCTATCGGCTGCCCTTTTCCTTTCATTTAGTTCTATAGCTTCATCTTCTCGTCTAAGATCAGGATTGGTTTTTAGGTCATTGATGGTTGTTGTCCAATCTTTAAACCTGTAGCCGTTATCGTCAATATAGATAAAACCAATTGGTTTATCCATGACCAGCTCATCATAATATATGTTATGATCTTTCAGCCATTTCTCCGTGACCTTTCTCTCTGCAGATATGCGGGATGTGAATAGAATAATCTTGTACCCTTTATCCTTCATAGATCTTATAGATTCAACAGCACCTTCCTTGAGGGGACATTTATTCCTTTTCAGATTTAAATATTCGTCGGGATATCCTTCATAATCACACATTTCAGTACAATTTCCCGAATCCACAATAACCCCGTCAATATCAATGCACATCGTTTGGAAGAACCAATCACTTATCAACTTTATTCACCCTATCTCAGTAACGAACTGTTAACGAACTGTTAACGAACTGTAATCTAAAGCACCTTGAATGCCAATTCCGGTCAAGGGAATGTCGAATTGGATTAAGCCTTTTTCCCCTTCATTGTATTTGTGGGCCACCATCTGGGTTGTAATTAATATTTTTACTTGCCAAAACAGTTATATAGAGTTTTAAATAATGTTGTAGCGGTATTTGGATGACTGAGAGCAATATTAAGAACAAGAGCGGCGGCGGTATGCAAACTAGAAAAAAAGGTTCCAAGAAGATCCCGCCGATCTGTGAATATCAGGTGACGGGTCAGCAGGGTAGCACCATGGTCCTGAAATGCAAAAGATGCCCTGGCCCTCACAAAATTGAACAAAAATGCCTTGGACCCCTGCTTGCTGCCTTTTCCAAAGAATATGATATCGATACGGTCAAAATGTCCCATTTCATTGAAAAAGAATATCACGGCATCAGCATCGAACTCTTGCGTAAAATAAGTCAATTGGCAGATGAGATCGAGGACCTGTCTCTGAGAGAGCCCACCGAAGAATATTCAGCCTACAAGGGAAAGAACGACCCAAAAAAAACGGTTTGCCAGAGATGTACATTATATCCGAGAAAATTTTTTACTAAACTAAGGGTCCTTCTTATCAAAGACATCTCCAAATTCTATGCGCTGAATAAGAAAATTGTTGGAAAACTCCCCCTATTCAAGAAGAAGACAAGCTTCTGTCATAGATGCATCCACGATACCACTGAAGATCTAAACTACATATTTGATAAGTATGAAAAGATTGTCGGGTTCGTACTCAGCAATTCCCCCATGACTGGAAAACTTGATTCATCTCCATGGGCCGGACAGAATATGGGCGCTTTGAATTCCTACTTGAGCCCCCTGTTGAATTATCAGAAAAATATCCGAAGCTACGGCGGCCAATTCCCGAGGATCTGCCAGGTATGCATGTATCCGTTAAAGGGGCATGAAAGGAACTGTCCCAACTGTTCAACGAAAATAACTGGGAACTGATAGTAAAAATATTTAATGATTAATTACCAGATGTTTGAATTATTATCCTGATACTATTAAAATCAAAACCGGAAGAAAGGGAAATAACCACAACAAGAGGGCGAATAAAATTGATACAATATAGCAGAGAAAAAGGTAGAGGAGGCAGCAGCAGGCAGCACAGCAAACATCCCCCCCAGTCATTTCCATCTCTCACCGACAGGTTTGAGAGCGCCAATGCCACCATGGGTCAGATCCCGTATGGATTTCTTCCGGGAACCAACCAAAGTGCCTACAATTCCCATAACACTCTCTTGAACCTCAAGAACAAGATCAATAATCTTGAACGCATCGTTAGCCCGGGAATGGTGAAAGATGGGATAATACAGATCTTGAAGAGCAATTCTCAGATAAAGCCGGGTTTTTCCGCCTCTTGGGTTATACCTGATGCCCCTCCTAATACCGATTTGGTGAAGCAGTACAAGGTTGGAGATTCCACAATTTCCATTTATCTGCTCCCGGAAGGTGTCGAAGCACTCTACCATGTGTTCCCTTCCGATTACGCCATCCCCGAGGTACATATGAGATTGATCGAACTAACCAGGAGAGAACTTATCTCACACTATCCTCATTCTGTTGAACTGACTAGCCCCGAGAGAGCTAGAGAATACGTCAGAAAGTTCGGAAGAAGATATATGTACCGCCTAGCTAAGAAATACAAGGTTCCTCTAGGAGAAAGCCGGGCAAAGGAATTGAGGCAGCTGAAAAAATTATCTGATATCTTAGCGAAATATTCAGCGGGTCTAGGAATAGTGGAAACGCTGCTCCGGGATGAACATGTTCAGGATATATACATAGATTCACCAACACCCGAGAACAAGATATATGTTGTTCTGGAGAGCGGGATGGATGAACGTTTATCCGGTAAATGCATTACAAATATCGTACTTAGCAAAACGGACACCGAGAGCCTGCTCTCCAGATTCAAATACGAGAGCGGAAGGCCCTTTTCCGAAGCTACACCCCTATTGGAATGCAGCCTTAAAGAGCACCATACCAGGGTTTCAGTCATAGGCAAACCCCTGAGTCCCTCAGGTACTGCAATTGCCCTTAGGAGGCACTCAACTGAACCCTGGACCCTTCTTAGACTGATCGATCTCAATTCCATCACCCCCCTGGCAGCTGGTCTTATATCATTTCTAATCGACGGAAAGGCAACAATTCTAATTGCCGGATCCAGAGGAGCAGGAAAAACATCATTGCTCAGCGGCTGTCTTTTAGAATTCCCACGGAGCCAAAGGATCATAACAATAGAGGACACCCTGGAATTGCCGATTTCAAAATTACAGAAACTGGATTACAAGGTACAGCCAATGCAGATACAGTCTTCACTTGGAGGATTCTCAGAACTCACGGCCAATGATGCACTGAAGATTGCGCTGCGTTTGGGAGAAAGTGCTCTGGTGATCGGTGAGGTAAGAGGTAAAGAGACCCAAACCCTCTATGAAGCTATGAGGGCAGGAACTGCGGGCAGCTCGGTTCTCGGGACATTCCACGCGAATTCTGCAGAAGCAGTTTTCGAAAGAATCGTATATGACATGAAAATATCTGCAAAGTCATTTGGCGCTACTGATGTGGTAATAGTAACGAATTTCGTGAGACCAAAGGGTACTCATAAAATGATGAGAAGAGTAACCCAAATTGGCGAGTTGGACAAGATCAATTCCGACGGTACCTTCCACAACATTTTTCAGTTTGACGAGGATAAGGGTAAACTCCTTGAAACCGATGTGTTCCACAGCACATCTCATCTGATAGCACGTATCGCAGCATCCTGGGGAATGAACATGGGGGAGGCCATACAGAATATCATTACCAGAGCTACCATTAGAAAGATCGCTGTTGATTTCGCCAGAAAGAACAACCGTCCAGACATTCTCTCGGCTGATTGGGTACAGAAGATCAATTCCAAATTCTGGGAACTCCTGGACCGCCAGTACTCCTCAGCCGGAAAGATCAATTACAAGTTATTGATTAAAGATTTTACAGATTGGTTCGCAAGGAGCGCAGCATATGCCTAAAAAGAACGAGGGCTTCAGCTTTCCCCCTACACTTTATAGCCGAATGGCAAAAACAATCAATTCCGTTCTATTTCCAAACAATGAGAAAAAGGAAAGAAACGACCTCATAGAGAGAAAGAAGAAGTTCAGGGAAGACAACAAAAGGTTCAATCTGGCTAAAAAAAGATTCAATAAGATACAGAGTGATTTTTCAGCCACTTCACACACCTATATTAGAGAAGAGACTCGATTCCTAAGAGAAAGAGAACGATTCTTTAAAAGGAAAAAGGAACTGCATGATATTTCCCTAAGAAAAGCCCTTCCAATGGCTAGAATTGATCTCGAACCATTCGAAGTCCGCAGCTTTTCCAATGCCGTGTTCGCCATTTCGATACTAATCCTCCTGGCATTAACACTTCCCCTGATTCTAATAACCCAATTTGATCTGCTATACATCATACTCTCACTTCTGTCGATCATGTTGATCCCAGGACCTTTGGCCCTATATATTGAGAGTTACCCTTTCATAAAAGCAAAGCGTTTCAGGTCTCAAACAGTTGGAAAGATGCCCCAAGTTGTTCACCACCTATCCCTATCAATGAGATTATCACCGTCCCTCGACAGAGCTGTCAGGTATGCTGCAAAGAGCGCTGATGAACCAATGGCATCAGAACTCCAAAAGGTGCTTTGGGACGTATATATGAGAGAGCATTCATCAATAGAAGAGGCCTTTTTGGCCTTTGCCCATGACTGGAATGATTGGGATGAGGATTTCAGCAGGGCCCTATACATGATCAGAAGTGCAGCTCTTGAAAAGGAGAACGAAGGCATTAACAGGGTTCTCGATAAGGCCAATGATATCATTCTGCAGGGCACAAAAGGAAAACTCAAGAAGTTCGCCTCCGAACTTAAAATACCATCCCTCGTCCTGTTCGCCATAGGTATTATGCTTCCTCTGCTTGTTGCTATATTGCTTCCGGTCCTCGGCATAGGCAAAGAATGGACCTGGGTGGTTATCGGAATTACTAATGTCCTACTGCCGCTTCTGATATTCATCTACACATACTATATATTGGGAAAAAGGCCTGAAATGAGAACCACTCCAGACATGAAAAGCACCCTTAAAAGAGGACAGATTGCCTTGGTGGTAATATTCTCCTTACTAATAGGAGGAGGATTTTTTCTATTCGGACTTCACATGATAGATAAGCACATACTATGGAGTGTTCTTCTGCTATGGAGTGTCACCATACCCATTATACTATACTGCTTCATTACGAATCTTGAGGTTAGAACAAGGGCAAAGGCCGTTAGGAAACTCGAAACCGAATATCCCGAAGCCCTATTCCAACTGGGCAACCGCATTGCCGAAGGAAAACCATTTGAAACCGCCCTTGGAACCACCGCTTCAGCCATGAAGAATACTCTGATATCTAATTTCTTTAAGAAAATGTCCTACAATCTCCGGACCATTAGACTGCCTATCAAGGATATTCTCTTCGGATCAAAAGGTCTTCTAAAGGATAGTCCCGCCAAAACTATCAAGAATACCATGCTTACCGTTGTCGAGGCGGTGAAGAAGGAACCAAATACTGCGGGCAAAACTATCATACTCATATCGAACTACCTTGCTGAGCTCCATGCTGTTGAGAAGAAAATGAAGGAGAAGATGCATGAGGTCACCGGTATGATGAGCCAAACTGCCGTATTCATTGCTCCGGTTGTTATCGGATTTACAGTTGTATTATACAAATTGATGAGTGTAAATATCCAGACCTACGAGGTTCCCAGCGATATGGACGTCAATCTTATGGGAATGGGGCAGGATACCATAGCACCATTGGCAATGTCCCTGGCCCTCGGCCTTTACTTGGTTCAGTTAGTAATAATAATATCCATATTTGTGAGCAGGGTCAATCATGGAAGGGACAATATTGAGCTAAAAAATACTCTGGCAACATATTTGTTGATATCCATGAGCATATATTCCTTTATTGTATTCACCGTTTTCCTTATTGGAGGAAGTTTCATTCCTGAAATCAATAATTCAATACTCCTAAACATATAGAAATAATCCGTCATTAACTAAATATCGTTCTATCTGGAATATGGAGATTATTTTCTTAGGTCTGCTGTATCAATCCATTTCAATAGCTAAGTCATTTTCTGTACTAAATGATAAAATATTGGACATCAGTATTAAATATTAGGTAAATTATTGGTAAGTCTATTGTATTCGTCCAATGAAGTGGAATTGGACATAATGAAATTAGTTAGGTGGATGCCCCTATGATGGACAGAAAAAGAAGTATCAATAAATTCCGAAATGACCGATCGGGTCTGACAGGATTGGCATTAAGAATATTCATAATGGTGATAATAGCTGGAATTTGTCTTGTAGCTATTGTAGGATACATTGTTATGTCCAAACCGGATCTGGACGATATTTCCTATGAACCCATTCTTATCGGAGGATATGAAGGATATACTATCTGGTGCAACTGGACCGAAAGCACAAACGCTTCAATATTCAAACCCAATCCGGGAGAACACTGGTATGCAGGTGCAAGTCTTGCAAGCAATCATGTACCTAACAGTAATCTATACAATGCCAAAATCACCATCATCTGCAGGGATGATAACAATAAACCCATGGCTGATGTCGATGTGGTGATATCCGGTTCAGGAGTACTGGACAACGACAGGACTAACACCGACGGAGAAGTTACCCTGAACCTCAGGGGATGCTACCTTGGAGTTAACCAGGAACAGGGGAAGATAACCATCACAGCCAAATATGATTCAACCTTCGGTACCCAGGAAAAAACAAAGGAGATCACTGTTCTAGCCGGGGCAAAGACCCCTGATGGAGAGGTCCCTGAATCACATTACAATCAGTAAAAAAATTATCGGGAATTGGGTGTCTCAACCCGATAAAAACAATAATTCAATATCAAACAATTAGGAGAAATCGTAATGGCCACCATTTCGAATGATGCAATAGAAGAAGCAAAGAGAAAGGCTAGCGGTCTGAGTGCCTTGTTGACTGTGGGATCATTACTCTCACTTGCAATTATCGGTTTAATAGTATGGATACTAAAAGATGATGCTTTAAGCGGCGGAGGTGCTTTCGGGGGAACAATGATAATTATTATTATGTTCGCTACCCAATTATTCCTTGTTTTCGCCATGATATTCTCATTTATGAGGAGCGGTTATGGATTAATGAGAATTTTTTTATTTATCAGTATCTTACCCGGTTTAGTCTTTGGTGTAATTGGCGCTATTTTTTCTGGAATAGCATTATTTAAAATGTCCGGGGCAAGGCTGGCTTACCCTTCTGAAGTCGAGAAGATCAAGAGACGAGAGGAAGCAAAGGCCAAGGGTAAGAAAAAAGAGATACTAGAACTCGAATGCCCCGACTGCGGTACCGAATTCAAGGTCAAGGATAAAGGTAAACGTCCACTGGCCATCAAATGCCCGGAATGCGGAGCCGAAGGCGAGATATAGATCTCCTTCACGTCCAGCTAACCTAATACTCATAAAACCAGATGAACCTGCTCATCAATAAATTTCTCCCTCCCTCAGGCTGAAGTGAATTCATTCGTTATTTTGAAATCAGAAGCTTAGTTGATCAATTATTGAATTTTGTAATGAATTACAAAAACGGTGTCCTAATCAGTTTCCTTCATTATTCAACCCAGTAATGATTTTATTACCCACGGAGCTGCTTTAGACATTGCCGCACCTATCCATACCATAAAAACAAAATTGAAACAAGCCGTATATTTGTGACCCGCGGTCACTATTACCTGAATTAGTGATGTTATCGCCGCGTGGATTATTATAACGATGAATAATAGATTGATGAAAAAACTGACTGAATAGGGTTGGGTGAATAGGACCTGAACATCCAGATAGTTCTCATTGACACCGGATTCTACCACTAGGTCACTCAATATATCCACTAGGCCTGCAGCCATGAAGAACACTATGCTGATGACTATGGCGATGCCTATGAATATACCTGACAGTGACTGTGCAAGGGTATAACGCCTTTTACGCAGACCCAGTATTTTAGTGAAATTGTAAGAAATAATATTAGATGACTCTCCGGGTTTTCCGCCTGCCTTCAGACCCCTAACAAACATACTGGAGAACTTTGTAATAAGATCAGAACCCGTTTCCGCACCAAAATAGCGCCATGAGGAAAATGGATCTATTCTCATTTTTAATCTTGAGTATAGTGAATTTATATTTTTGGTCAAAGGACCGAAATCATGTCTTCTCAACCTCTTTAACGCTGCAACGGGCACAATGGAACTGGTCTCAGATGTGGAGCCTAGTGATCTAATAAAAGCCGGGAAATTATCATCCCTTCTTATTACCTTGGATTCCACACTTTTACTGTAGTATCCAGATATTATAAGAGGGGAAAATGTTATTGCCATGCATATTGGGAATCCCAGTTTGAAAATGGGCTCGATCACGATAAAAACCAGCAATCCAGTTACTGCAGATACTACCAGGGATCCAATGAAATAATAGTTCAATAGGACCGACACCTTGGTTTTTATATCGGTATCCTCCCAGACCCGCTCCCTGGGAACATACGCTGAAAATACATATAGCATGAGGGCCTCAACAGAGATAAATAGTATAGCAGACAGAACAAATAGCGTAGTAGTATTGATACCTATAATAAAGGGAATCATAGACACTATCAGAATAATAAACGCCATAACAATCGTAATAGCGATGAAAATTTCGGTCACCATATCTATGGTATCAGCGGCCTGATTATAGAGGGATTTATATTCCTCGAAAATTATTTCCTGCTCTGCAGTGAAAAAGGTCTTGGAATCCTCTCCTGCTTCCACGCCGTAGGCCAGACGTTCTAGGAAATCTCCGAAAACAACGGATGGAGTGAGCTTGGATATTCTTCTGCATGCCTCCCCGACTGAAACTCCCCACTTATCTATGAGCATATAGACCTTATTGATCTCCTTAGCCAATTCCCCATATTCCTTCATTTCAGATACAATATCGAAAATTCCCTTCCGAGATATTGCAGATGTGGCCAAAACACCTGCTCGGGTAATAAACAACTGCATATCCTGTTCAATCCTTTTTACCCTGGCCTGTTTTTTAATGAATGGGTAGAGAAGGAAAACAGCTATAATAACCACAAAGGATATTCCATAGAGCAGAAAAAGATATATGCCTCCGAATATTGAAGGATATGTCAGTAGAAGAGCAGCGACAGTTACTAGATAAATTAAAACAACTGGCAGAGCCAAATGGAGAAAATACTTTTTGGAATCGATATCCACTGACGAAAGCGTACTTCTCCATATATCTGTCACTAACCCTCACCACAATTTTATAATTCAAAAGCTACTTCGGCGTTCCATATATTTATCCGCCATTGCTTCCCAACCCTGCTGATAATATGTCCTGAAAACATCTCTAATAGTATCATAACCGAATATATTGTTATCAACAAGATACTGAATGAACTTCTCTCTTTTTTTCATTTCAACATAAATTTCACGACTATCGGCAAGACCCAAAATTGGAGCGACCTTATTTTCAAGGATGTGACTGTTGAACATACCCCTGAAGCTGTGAATATCGTTTACTGAATCCCATCTGAAAACTGCCCTGTTCAACACTCCTCCTTTAGCTTTGGAATAACCGATTATTTCTTCCATTGAAGAACACCGCCTTACTACAGAACCCTTCATGTACAGGAGCTGTTGAAAGCAGGCTATGTTCAGATTATCCATGAAACGAATAGGTACATTAATTGGGTGACCAGTGAATCTCTGCAGCATCTTCTGAATTGAAGATGCGTGGAAGGTAGATAATACTGGATGTCCAGTCTGCATTGCCTGAAATGCTACTGCTCCCTCTTCACCCCTTATCTCTCCAACAATGATATAATCAGGCCTTGATCGTAAAGCAGCTTTAACCAATCCAAATAATGTTACCTGGGACTCCTCGGGACCTGATTCCCTCGTAACCAATCTCTGCCAAACCGGATGAGGTACAATAACCTCTGGAGTGTCTTCGGCCGTAAATATCTTGTAATCATAGTTGACAAAATTCAGCATTGCATTGAGAGAAGTTGTTTTTCCTGAAGCTGTTTCCCCGCTCATGAAAATGGACATTTTATATTCAAGGGCAAGCCACAGATAAGCCGCCATGGATGAATTAAAGGTCCCCCACTGGATTAGCTGGATCATGGTAGGCGGTGTTTCGGTGAATTTACGAATTGTGAATGAAGCTCCTTTCTTGGAAACATCCTCACTGTAAATAATATTGATCCTGGAACCATCTGGAAGGGCACCATCCACCACTGGCGACGCATCGCTGACGGGACGGCCTATTCTTTCACTCATGTTCCTAAGGAATTTATCAAGCTGAAGACTTGTTTCGAAATTTAAATTGGTTGGAACCATTCCGATAACCTTGTGTACAAGGGATATCTGTTCAGTTCCTATAACATGAATATCCTCAATAAAGGGATCGCGTATCAATGGTTCTATTGGGCCGTGCCCTATGATGTTCCTGTGAATATAATACCATATAGTCTCTGCCTCATCCTCTGTTATTGGAACCCTTCTCCGCTTCCAACGCTGGAAAAAACCTTTACGTTTCCTTCCAACCCTGGCATCAGGCCCCTGTATGATATCAACACTTTCATTCATGAGCTTCCGGAGAATATCTTCAAATTCCTCTTGGGTCTTCGGCGGTTTCTCTTTAGGTGCTCTGTTTAGGATATTTTCCAAAATCAGATCCATTTTTCCTTGTGTTGCCTCCGTTATCTCGGGCTCCACAGCTATATAGTTTATTCTGGGGTAACCAACAGTAGTCAAATGAATATATACGGGATCCCCAACATCATATATTATATTGACAATTTTTTTCCCATATACCATATTCTTGTTGAAGTTCTCGTGGAATACCAGATGGATCTTTTCATTGGTCCTATCCTCAAACTCTCGAATATATTTTTTCAAATGTGGATTCTCGTCCACATCTGCTGTTGTCAAAGTATTAACGTCCGATACTTCATTTGGAGCATCCATCTTGTTACCTCTTCATCGTAATCATCATGCCACTGCAGTAATATCTACAATAAATCCTGCTCCAGGAATTACCTTGAAACCTACGGTATCACGAACGGGACCTGCTGCAGCTCCAAATCTTCGGATCAGCATTTTATGTTCCATTTTTCCTTCAATCGCTTCACATTCCAACTCAATAAAAATATCTGCGATAGAACTGAAAAGGGACTCCACATTTTCCCCCAGTTCCCTGGATTCTATGGTAATTATTATGTTCTTGCTCTGACCGGATAGTTTTTTAAAGAAGGAAAGAACCTTGAAAGACCTATCCTCATCAATATCATGTTTTATCAACTGGGAAAAGGTATCGATAACTATAACATCGTTATTGTAAAGCTCCCTAGTATTCATCAATCGGCCCAGGAAATCCTGCCTCTCCTTGACCTGTCCGAAGAGAGGAAAAACAGGAATGAATAGGAGCTGTTTCTTCAATAGATGACCCATTACATCATAATCCAGGGATTTCATCTGATCTATGAATCCTTTTGTGGTCAGTTCAGTGGAGATTACAGTAACGCTAATGCCGTGCTGCAGGAATGAATACAGCAGCCTCTGGACAACTGCACTTTTCCCGGATCCATCCCTTCCTTCAAGAAGCATGGTTGTTCCCTTGGGAATGCCTCCGCCAAACTGCATATGGAGGTTATCCCGGTCCATTATTATCGGAAGGTATTTATCAGTATCTACCATTTGAAATATCACCCTTGATCATATATTTACTACCCTGATATATTTGGAATCCGAAACCTCAGAATGACCGGAAACCAGCATTTTTATTCTGTATTGATAATCCGGAAAAAGGGGATCGGTATTATAGGTCAATCTGATTGTTTGTCCGGGAAGGAGTTCAACACCCTTCCCGATAATTGAATAATTGGATGGGAGATAGTCGGTGTTAGTAACATTGCCGCCTGTTAAAAGCAGAATGAAAGATGAGTTCACTTCGGCTGCTGAAAAGGATTTATGCCCCACATTTTTTAAATAGAGTATCAGATTGTTTGTGGTATTGTTGAACGGTACCATGGTGACATCGTTCTCAATGGAAATATCATAGAGCAGAGAACCGGATTGACTCATTCCCCTTGATTCAATGTTATCAGCCATGTCCATGGAAACCTTAACAATTACTCCTGATATGGCAGAAGCCGCTACTACCGCTGCAATGAACCAAATAATATGAGATGCAGATGTGTCAGCCATTTTTTTCCTTCCGTTTAATTTTTGAAATTAAATTTCCTTTCGGGGATCTTAGGTAATTCAGTTAATTGTGGTATAACGCCCATAACCGTTTTGAACAGTAACCCTTATGTGGATAGGTTTTGCAATTCCCGCATTGGCAATAGTAATATTTGCAGTCTCCCCGGGACTGCATATATAGGTTTTGTTCATCATATTTCCAGCAAACGAGTAGACCTGATAGCTATTATTATACCTGAGTCCGTTCAGATAAACATCGGTGAATCTCAAATCCAAAGGATTAGAACCATTGTTCTTTATTGTGATATTTACCACATTGGCAGGAGCGGGATAATGCCTGGCATCAGTAAAGGAAAGGGTAGTATCCAGAAGAGAACGCTGTCGCTCCAGATATCCATCTCTGGCTTCCCTTACCATTTCATCTTTAACATCATGAGCCTCCCATACTGAAGCTACCGAGATTATTAGCGCGATGAAAATTATACCTGCGGATGCGGTTACCCCTAAGCCCATATTTAATTATCCTCCTTCTATGAATCCCCCAATATGCTCCTTTCTTATCCTCTCAATATGCTCCAGGGACTGAGCATGATCTTCAATGGATAGTTTCCAGCCTTCCTCCTCACCGATTATTGTTCCGTCCTCATTAAGGTAGATGTCATCATCGTCATCTGTGAAATCCGCTTCAATTTTAGAACCCATGAGGAAATTTAAGGTGGTTATCTCAATATTTTCACCTATCCAGCCCAGCTCTCGATAGTATTTCAACAGATTCGGTATGTCCTCGGCCCTCATTTTGGTCTCCAAAAATCTCAGCCAAGACAAAATAGAGGATTCAAAGCGAAATTCGTTTCCAATTTCAACATTAGTTTCTTTTGCCATTTCCTTGTCTGTATCCACGAATCCATCCTCATCCTCCAATATTTCCATCCTACCTGGCTGTCCCTCTCGACCTCCGTATGGAACACCTTCATTACCCCTTATCAACTCCACATTATCAATGATTCCGTCCCACCTTTTATCACCGGAGAACTGCCCCATGGCATCGAACTCAATGAATGGATTTATCTGAGCTGAGATCAGATCATACAGGGCTGAAAGTTCTCTAATGGTCTTATCCACCTTGGTGTAGGAGTCCCTCATATCCTCAAGCTCTCTGATGATAACCTCCAATCTAGAATAGTCTTCCTTAATCTCCCTTATTCCTGACTCTATACTGTAAACTGTCTCTTCATAACCTGAGACCTTTTCCTTCAGTTTAGTGATATCATCCTTCATTTTCTCAATTTTTGCAAGTGCCCTGCTGTCCATTCCTATTTTGATTATCTCCTTGTCACCCTTCTTCTCGACAACGTTTATCTCCTCCTTCTCATCACCTTTCACCGTAGGAATTCCCACTTCCAGCTCATATCTGTCGAAGTCACGGGGCTCTCTTTCCTTCCTCTTCTCCTTCCTCCTCCCCCTAGGTGAATCTCTTCTCGGGTTCTTCTTTCTCCCGTATTCGTTTCCTCCTCTTCTCTTCCCTTTTCCAGGGAATGATCTTCCATTGCTTTCCATTGGAATGTTATCACCAACTATATCACGATGCTACCGCACTTATTTTCTTGAAATCAAGTATTATAATTCCTGAGCGTAAAAATATAATAGGAAGCAAATAGAAAATTGCTTCCTATTAAAAACATATTTAATACAAATCTACCCAGCCGCCATTTGCCGGAAATGCAGAGGGTATATTGAATCCTCTGCTCGTGGGGGTCATCCCAGTTCCGATCATGAACTTGATGGACCCGTCGGATGAGGTGTCCAGACCACTACCGGTGAGGGCAGTTATATTACCGCCTGCACTGGCCTTGTTCAGATCGATATCGATGTATACCAATGAATCCCCATCCAGTACTGCATCGTTCTGGAATGACTGATGCGGATCCACTGTTGCATTCGTCGTGAAAGCCTCTAGATTGAAAGTTGCCCGGTTTCCATTCAAGTGATGTAAACAATCAGCAACTCCGGCCTCTGCTCCTGTGGGTTCCTTATCTTCCCAGCTAATATGGCACATCAATTCATTCTGGAGATCAATTGCTTCCGTTCCAGAATAGAGAGCAATATAGAATCTGAGTATCTGAAGCTCTCCAGCAGGCCCGTTTACAAGTCCCTGCATTGTCTGTACTTTAATACCTCCGGAAACATCTTCTGTTACCTCCGAACCTGTCTTGTTCGCTCTATCCTGTAAGCTGCCTGAAGTATTTATCAACACAGCAGCAGCTATTGCAGCCACGAGCACCATGGCTATGAACACAATAAGTGTTCCAATACCCACGGCTCCATTTTCCTTCTTTCTGAAGTTTTTTCTATTCATTTTTTCACCTTTTTCTTATCACATTGGTTTCATCGGACTGGTTGTCCTCTCCCTATTTTTTAAAAAATTCTTGCTTTGTATCTAATTATCCAAATATACTCCAATTTTCATATTTCCTTAATTGATTAATGTTGATCATCAAATCTATGATTCCTCTTCAGTTTCGGTGGATGAGATATCCTCATCTTCTGACATCTTTTCATTGCTTGTCGCGCTTTCCTCAAGCATCTTGATCATATCCGGCATAAACATCATATTTTTAAATTTATTATTTACTGGCTTGAAACCCGTTGTCTCAATATCAAGAAGCTCGTCATCTACAATATCTTCCCCCTCCTCTTCGGGCCATTCCTCGGTTTCCTCTTCCACTTCCTCCTCCTCTTCTCTTCCCTTTTCCAGGGAATGATCTTCCATTGCTTTCCATTGGAATGTTATCACCAACTATATCACGATGCTACCGCACTTATTTTCTTGAAATCAAGTATTATAATTCCTGAGCGTAAAAATATAATAGGAAGCAAATAGAAAATTGCTTCCTATTAAAAACATATTTAATACAAATCTACCCAGCCGCCATTTGCCGGAAATGCAGAGGGTATATTGAATCCTCTGCTCGTGGGGGTCATCCCAGTTCCGATCATGAACTTGATGGACCCGTCGGATGAGGTGTCCAGACCACTACCGGTGAGGGCAGTTATATTACCGCCTGCACTGGCCTTGTTCAGATCGATATCGATGTATACCAATGAATCCCCATCCAGTACTGCATCGTTCTGGAATGACTGATGCGGATCCACTGTTGCATTCGTCGTGAAAGCCTCTAGATTGAAAGTTGCCCGGTTTCCATTCAAGTGATGTAAACAATCAGCAACTCCGGCCTCTGCTCCTGTGGGTTCCTTATCTTCCCAGCTAATATGGCACATCAATTCATTCTGGAGATCAATTGCTTCCGTTCCAGAATAGAGAGCAATATAGAATCTGAGTATCTGAAGCTCTCCAGCAGGCCCGTTTACAAGTCCCTGCATTGTCTGTACTTTAATACCTCCGGAAACATCTTCTGTTACCTCCGAACCTGTCTTGTTCGCTCTATCCTGTAAGCTGCCTGAAGTATTTATCAACACAGCAGCAGCTATTGCAGCCACGAGCACCATGGCTATGAACACAATAAGTGTTCCAATACCCACGGCTCCATTTTCCTTCTTTCTGAAGTTTTTTCTATTCATTTTTTCACCTTTTTCTTATCACATTGGTTTCATCGGACTGGTTGTCCTCTCCCTATTTTTTAAAAAATTCTTGCTTTGTATCTAATTATCCAAATATACTCCAATTTTCATATTTCCTTAATTGATTAATGTTGATCATCAAATCTATGATTCCTCTTCAGTTTCGGTGGATGAGATATCCTCATCTTCTGACATCTTTTCATTGCTTGTCGCGCTTTCCTCAAGCATCTTGATCATATCCGGCATAAACATCATATTTTTAAATTTATTATTTACTGGCTTGAAACCCGTTGTCTCAATATCAAGAAGCTCGTCATCTACAATATCTTCCCCCTCCTCTTCGGGCCATTCCTCGGTTTCCTCTTCCACTTCCTCCTCCTCTTCTTCCTCTTCCACTTCCTCCTCCTCTTCTTCCTCTTCCACTTCCTCCTCCTCTTCTTCCTCTTCAGGCCAATCCTCAACTTCCTCCTCCACTTCTTCCTCATCTTCCTCCCATTCATCCTGGACTATTTCTGGTTCTGCCCAAACATCCTCTTCAACACTTTCTTCATTCCAATCCGGTTCCAATTCATAATCCTCAGGCATTGAATAGGACCAGGTATAGGGGAAATCATCTTCATATGTAGCTGTGTATCTTGACACCCTGCCTTTTTTACGGCCCGGGGTAAGATCGAAGATGACAACTTCGGATCCGTAGGCTTCAATCTCATCAATAACTTTGGATTCCTCGTCCGACTTTAAACCTTTGGGTACAAATGGATAAACATCAATATCAATCAAGGGGGCTTCCTTCAAATTTTTCACCATAACTTTGTATGTAGCGATACCGTCCTTGCATTCAAGTATGGTTTTGAGTATAATATCCTTACCCTCAATGAGAGCACCTGGGACACCTATGTTCCAGTTCTTAACAACAGGCATCAGAGTAAATCGGATTTCCTTAGCCTGCATACTGAAAACCTCGCCGATTGGCTGCTCACGTATAGGTGCAAACATTTCCGTATTGACTGCAGGCTGCAATATCAATTCGCCCAAGCTGTCCGGTGAATGGTTCTCAATTTTAATCTTGTAGATGATCTTACCCTGCTCGATACCCACGGCCGATTTGATGGTAATATCCTTGTTTAGCAGAGGAAAAGGTTTGAATGTTGCTCTGCGAAGAACCTTCCTGGCGCGGTCCATAAGGGAAAGGGCTCTATTGTAATCCAGTGATAGTATCGCCTTTTTAACGTCAACAAGTATTCTCTCCGCTTCGTCAGTATCATACCTAAGCTTCTTTACGTAATATATATAGTCCTCAAGAGACTTGAAATCGGATAGTACTCTCCTATGGAATTCACGGGCCTTCTCAGCCCAATTTAGTGACTGCTGCGCCACCCGCTGGGCCTTGAAGTATTTACCCAATCTAAGAAGTTCTTTGGCCACCGCCAGCTTTTCCGTGGCAGTTTCCACAGAAGCTGCACCGCCGGTAATCCTTTCACCTGATTCCTGAGCCCTTCTGATACTCAACCTGACCACTTCAATACCCCCTCTGCATGTTATCACCTTCGCTTCCAGGAATCCCTTTAAGATCTATTTCATTCAATGAATCCTCTCTTATTTCATCAATTATTCTCTCCACATCAGATATGTGTTTGTAAACCGAAAGGTCCACCTTTATCAGGAAGTAAACGCCGGCCAATGATAAACCCGCATATAACAATCCAAGCAAACAATACATGAAAGTTATGGATGACAATGAATAAAGTGTTATGAGAATGAAAAATATCGGTGCCTGTATTAAACCAGCCACTCCTGCGAGTATGTATGGTTTTAATTTTGATTCCTTGGAGAATATACCCTCTTTTTTCTCGGCATCTCCCTCTTTCTTTCTGAAAAATTCAAATCTGGCTTTATCTCTCTGTTTCTTGTTCTCGATTATCTGTTCAATATATGATTTTGAGGTGAGGGAAACAAATAGGGCCACAACAGTAAAAATCAATATAATAAAAGTCCAGATTATCACCTTTCCAACCGTAGTAGCGGTATTGCCCGACAATCCAAAATCATACCAGGGTAACGCAAACAAGGATGCACCTATTATTCCTGAGAACAGACCAAACAATATGTACAGGTTTCGGTTATCTTTAAGAATTCCAAATAGATATATCGCACCACCTATGCACAGAACAAGCAGTAATGCACTTATTACAGGATGGATGGAATCATCCTCAACCCAGATTGTGCTGGAAATTTCGTTGTTCTGTTCTGCTACATTTGAACCTAAACTGGAAGTTTCATAGATACTATTTCCGGTATCTACTTTCAGTTCAATATTATATTCGGCAGCTTTCTCGTCCCAATCCAATTTCGGCAGGCTCCAGGTGAAATGCAGGGACCTTGAGGAGGAGGTTGTCTGCCGATCCAGCTTGAAACCTCCTTCTATCTTCTGGGTGTCTATGAGCTTTCCGTTGATATAAAGTCCAACCTCCACGTCATCGGTAGGAACGGTTCCGTCAACCGATAGGGTGACGGTCATCTTCAGGGTTCCGCCTTCCTTGAAATTCTCCTTGTTGAACTCTATATTCCCTGCAAAGGTCAGATCGATATGAGCTACAAAGGTAGTTGTCTGCACAGTCTCCCTCAAGGAAGAACGGCTGACAGATTGACCTTGAACGTCAATCTCGATTTCTTTACCTATTTCATTTGGCGATGAAGAAGCCTGGATCATCAATGAGAAGTTATGGGCAATATAGTTGCCGTTTATCATTATATCCATTGAATCTGTGAGATTACTTCCGATCCTTGAAAGATTATAAGTCCAGCCCCGTTTCACCAGAGCATTATCTTTGAAAAGGGTTATCAGGAATGTATCGGAAGTTTGGGAAACGCCATCCGCGTCGGGAATGTTCATGATCTCAAATTGATAGTTCAACTGCTGAATATTATCTCCAGTACTGATATTGATATTTTTCTCGGGTTCCTGGTCGATAAGATCCATAAAGGTAATGGTTGTGGTGAAGGTTATAGAATTCCCTTCAGTCTCCAGATCATCGGACATCGGAATCAGCATATTGATGTATTCCTCGTCCATATATGGTGATAAGGATATCTGAGGCGTTACCTTCAAAGAAATGTTCCGTTCCATTCCCGGAGCCAAAGGTACGCTGTAAACCGACAGGACGGAATATCCCGAATGCGGCGAAGTCTCCTGATTGGTGAAAGTAATATTATCCGGACCATTACCTCTGTTTTTGACCATGACCACATAATCTATTGTCCTACCGGGTAAAACATCCTCGCGGGTCTTGACTGCGCTGATCCTCGGTTTGAAGAATTGATTGACCTCTACCTGAACGGTTTTACTATCTGATATATTTCTATCGTATTCAGATGTTGCGGTGAACTTGATGTTGGAAAGTGTCCCCATCAAAATCTCCTTGTTCTGTAGATCCTCAAGGTCATCATTGCCGCCTAGGCTCGGTATGTAAACCAGCATCTGAACACTGGTCTGGTTAAAGGAGGGAAGAGTTACCTGACTTTTACTAAGCTCAACCGTCCAATTAATTGTACTTGCATTGGCAGATAGATTGAAGGTATCCTCCCCGTTACCCGTATTCTCTACTGTGAAAAGAAAAGTGATAACATCACCAGGATCCCCAGACTGATAATCCGGGGAGAGCAGATTTACGAGCACATCTGCAGTCTGACTTACGTTTGTGGTCATGTTGGCAGTGTCATTCTTGGATGGATCACCATTGGATATCCCGTTAAGCTGGTAGAAGAAAGGATCATCCACGGAAGCTAGTTCCCCTGCAATTACAGTAACGATCAAGTAAGTTGATTCGCCTTTATCCAACTGGATACTCTGTCTTGATAGGGATACGCTCCAGCCCTCTTTTGGAGGAGAATTATGTACGAAATTTATCTTATCCTCCCCATTTCCAATATTCTTCACCGTAATATTGTAATCCACTGTGCCCAAAGGCTTGACAATTCCCGTACTGTTCTCAGGGGTCAATTCCACACCATACCCCTGGATCACCGTAGTAGTTGCATTATCGAAATCATATGCCTTGATGTTGAATGTAGATGTTGCATACAATGTCAAATTGTCGATGGAACCTATGTCAGTACCCTGGAAAGGCGCCATAAGCATATCATAAGCGGGAATGGTAATCTGAACTTCTATTGTTGCATTCTCCCCCGGGGTCAGATTATCTGTGAACTTATTCCCCATAACAACTGTTCTCCAATTATGCTGGGAAGCAACTGACAGATTGAACATATCCAATCCGTTGCCGGTATTTGTAATGGTAAAATTGTAGGAAAGAGTATCCTTGGGAGCTCCTTCCTGATTAGCAGGGTCCAAAGTAGTAACCTGAACAGACGCTTTCTGGGTAACATAGACATAAACCTCTATATAGTCTGAAAGAACAGCCCCTGGATTCATCCCCTCGCCTCTAGGATCGGCTCTGACACGTACATAACCGCTTCCGTTATAGGGATTCACAGGAACATATACTCCAAGTTGAATGTCGTCATCAACTTCTCCGCCTCCAACCGTTGTATTTGAAGTATCCAGTGAAGCATTCCATCGCTCAACATCCATTATCGAGCCATCCCAGCCATTATAGAAAGTATAATATTCTATGCTGAGATCGATGGTGTCCTCATTTATCAAACCGCCTTCCCTGCCGTTGTTGACATTCCGAACTGACAATGTGAAGAATTTTTCCTGTTTATCTTCCAAAGGATTTACGACGACCCAGGTCCTGTTGGCTGAAATACTAGCTCCTGCAACGAAATTCACTGTGGTTTTTACTGTGGCCGAATCTGAAAACCCGTTAATTGCTTCTGCGGTCAAGGTCAGATCCGAAGTTGCACCTGCAAAGGTGTGGTCCGTTTCTCTATCCTGATAGTTCAATTCGGGAATCAAAACCGTGACTGTCACATCCTCAAATGCCTCAGGGAGCAAATAAGAAGTGGAATGTGGCGCTGACTCACCCATCACATAGGATTCCCAACCGTATAATGTTGAGGTTCTGTAATTAAAGGCACCTCCGATATTACCCTCATTTTTAATTCTGAAATTGTAATTTATTGAATCCCCTGGATTACCACTGGCAGGGGAGCTTAGAAGAGTGACATTCACCTCATGGATCTCATAGGTATAGACCCGGGATGAATTATCTCTTCTCAGAGTGCCATTAGCTTGGGAGGTTGCATTGATTCTGGTACGATCAACTTGATCATACCCTGTTCCTGCCGGAACCCTAATATCTACAAATATCCTCTCATAGGAACCTGGCTGGACAATTCCGGTAGTACCCTGGGTTGGATTTTCGGAAGGGGGATCTATCCAGTTGTGACCTGAAGTTATGGTATATGTGTAGCTGTCGGGCATTGTACCGTTATTTACAATCCTGAACTCAATGGTTACCGGATCACCCCCTGGATCGGCATACTGGTCCCGAGGCTCCACAGTTATGTGAAAATCTCTAACCGATACGGGAATTATAGCGAAACCGATGGAACTTAGATTGTTGCCTTGGACCTGGTCTCCCTGAAGATTGGTGGAAACATTCACGATAAAACTGCCTGTTGCAGATGGAGTCCAGGAAAATGAATGGAGGTAACTTACCCCTGGATTTTGAACATCCAAAGCAGATATGACATCAGTATCGCTGTAAATAACAGCCATTGTAGTTGAATTCAATATCTCCAGATCAATATTGAAACCTTGGGTAATTATCTGGTTACCAGTGTTGTTGACCCATGCCTCAATATCCATTGAAGATTGTTCATATGATGCTCCCTGAATGGGACTCCTTGTCTGGCAGCTTACATCAGTATAGTTTATTATTGTTACATTTATTGTGGCAAAATTATTGGATTGATCAGTATCGTTATTCCAATATGTTATATTTCTTGCAGAGATGGATATCTCATAATCCCCTTCGTTTGTAGGGAGCCAAAGCAATGAACGCATAACGATAGCCCCTGGAGAGAGAAGGACGGTTGTGTTGCCAGAAGTATTATTCTCATAAAACCCTGTGCCTCTGTTCCGGACAGTGAAATTCAAGGAAACATTATCCTGATGGGATACATTGTAGTTCACGATATTTACATTAATGGTCTGACTGCTGTTGGAATATAATCCTGCTTCCATATGTGTGGTAATGTTCCATATGGCAGTATCGTTGCCAGGATCCCCGAAATATCGCATGGGTTCAGTGAGGATTTCAATGCCATCATTGAACAATGACTCTGAACCATTGGAGAACAGCAATAAAAGGATTGGGGCGATTATCAATAATGATCTCATTCTTTTCCCATTGCTAAACATTGCTGCACGTGCCATTAAGAACTCCCCGGGATATCCCATTACTGAATGAATTTGGCATCTGATCGATAATAGAAGGCGAATAATACCATTAACTAAGCATTATTATTCAGTTTTACTATTAATCCAGACATCCATAATACTTGATGTATTCATGTAATGATATAAAAAATTTGTTCACTTCTGAACACATGCAAATAAATCGCCTTTGTGACCCCTGATTTTCAGAACAATGATGGGAACCATGGAAAAAGAACAACTACCTGCAATTAGGACATAACCATAGTCCCTCGTATTCCTCGAGATCGTAGGTGAAAGTCCTGCAGTCGTCGCATTTGCCTGATTTTCCTTCTTCGGTATCAAGGTCATCGGAATCATCTCCACCATCTCGGTTTATCTGCATCAAAAGGGGAGCCTCACGGAATATATCCCTATCACATACAATACCCAAAAGGTTTCCGTTATCAACTACCGGCATTCTCCTATACCTCATCTCGGACATTTTTTCAACTGCTTCCCTTACTGATTCATAGGGTCTCATAGTAGTCAATGGAAATGCCATTACCTCATCCACAGTGATCTCGGCTGATTTGGAATTGGTCGCCACCACCTTCTTCAAAATATCCCTTTCAGTCAAAATGCCAAGCAATTTATCCCCTTCGGTCACTATCAAGGACCCGATTTTTTCTTTGGCCATCAGTTTTGCTGCATCATGTATCGTTGCACTCACTTCTATTGTCTTGACATCCTTAATCATGATCTCCTTTAACGGCATCGCCTTTCCTACCATGATCGAACCCTCCTATTAATCTGGAACTAACACGTTAATTCTAATTATTCTAATTATCAGAACCCATTATTAACACTTTCCTCTAATTATTACTCCCAATGTCGATAATATTATTTGACCCTTACAATTAAAATTCTTAGTCGCGGATCGGATAAAATTAAAAAGTATGTCTGATCTTGACCCCTTGCCCTCTTGTTCTAATAACCATGGAAGAACCATTAACCAGAGCTCTACCCAAACCCCTCATCTCCTCTCCATTGTATACCGCAACTTCATCCCCTTTTCTGATATTCTCATCCGCTCCTGTTATCCCAACACAGAAAATTGTCCCTTTGGGCGTGAAATCATGGATCCTTACAGAATAATCATCAATATTTACCAATCTATCCCTGGAACCCTTTCCAAGTGAAAAAAATCCTCTTTTTGAAACAAAGCGGGCTATCTGTTCCCCAGTATTCTTATCATTTATTCTATAAACTGGCCATCGTCCTGAAAACCGGGAATTGTCGAGGAGCGCGCGGGCAATGGATTTATTGAATTGAAAAGTCAATATTCCCCAGGCATCATGAGAAAGATATGTTCTTTTATCAGGATTTTCGCTAATAAATGATGATATTTTTCCGGGATGAACCTCCGATCTTAGATTATCGGTGATTCCATTAAGGCAATCCTTCAAATGCCTTAAAGAAAAATCGGACCGGGGGTGGCCATCACCAGTTATTATATGAGGTGATTTGAATTTCTCCGATAATAATTCTTCAACAAGAAAGTTCTCATTGCCCAGATATGATATCACTTCAGAATAATTGCCTTTTCCAATAAGGTTTGACAGGAGTTCCAGCACCCTGTTCTTTTCCAGATGGCTCCAATCACCAGTTACGGTAATATCATAGTTCCTTGCAGGATGGGTATGCTCCAATTCTCTAGGTACGATACCGAGAGGAGAAGTAACGATAACTGGATGGATTAAGTTTCTGAATTTCGAACTAAGAATGACGTTATTGATACTTTTATGTGTTTTGGAAAGTGAATATGGTTTTCTGTTCGAACAGGGTAATAATAGAAGAATGGGTCTGGACAGTGGATCGTAAGTGGACTTGATCCTTTGAATGTATGCTGTAATATCAGGATGATCCAGCATACCCGAAGAACTGACAAGTAATGGATTATCTGAAGTGCGAGGGGAATTGGACTCAAATTCTTTCTGAAATTCTTCCCTGACAATCCTTAGAACCGCAGATGATGAAACACTCCGAACAGATCCCCTATGAGCCTGAATATAGATACGATCATTTTCAATCGCCTTTTTGCATTCACAAAGTGCACCTTTGAATCTCAATACATTATGATAATAAATAGCCTTGGAAAGACTCAAAGCTGTTTTTTTAATATCATTTATATCTGAGCGGCTACTAGTTATCGAGTTTGTAGCGGTTTCATTAGTCTCCAGCAATTTCCAGGTTCCTCTTCTTAATGCATCACGGATAAAAATGCACCCTTGGCACTCACAATGAATGAATTTGGATGTATCCATATCCTTGATGAGGTATTTCCCCTCATGACCCCAATAGATGAATTTGGATGAATCCATTATAGCTTTGGATGTATCGAAGAGGTCAAAACCGATATAGCATAAAAGAGAGAGATTGAAAGCATCGCCTATTCCAGGAGCATAGTATAGATATTCATCGGAATTTGTATTTCTCAAATGGTATAATATATTCAACAATTTTTGGGGTTTATAGTAGACCTCCTTCAGACCATGATATGCTATAATATCTGAAGTGACATCGTCATTTTCGATATCAGTCCGGAAAATCCGCAGTTTATCAATATAATGAACTGCCATCTGTTCAAATCCCTCTAAAACTTCGTCCCGATTTGTGTTGCTCAATATGATCGGCTTATCCGGTTTCTCATTTAATTGCCGGAAAAAATCAGACCCTTTTACAGATTGCCGATTATAATGATCCAAAATATTCACATTCAATAACGGTAAACTGCCCCAGAAAGAATTCTCAAAGGGTAAACTGCCCCCGCCAATGATCGACATATCACCTTCCAGATAAGGCATATAGACTGCAGCAGGAGTAGTGAATCCACTATTGCCATTTGATAATATTTTCTTAATGGAAGCAAGTCCTTCATTCTTTATGACTTCGATTTGCATTTCTCAATCCTTCATATATGATTTTTCAATTTTTTCCTAATGGTGCATATTTGCGGGTAATAAAACAGAAGGACCCGCCAATAAATGTTTGAATAGTATGTAAAGTATGTAAATATCACATTATTAATCCCATTAAAATGTATATAATGTTGCCCAGCACAAAGGCGGATGCAAAACCAAAGGTCAATAGCACCAAAAATGGTATCTTGGGCTGGACCCAAACCTTTTCTCTGTCCATGGCTGTAAAGGCGTCCAACTGTTTCTGCTCTTCCTCTTCCTCAAGGGGTTTTAGGGACATCTTATTACCATTCTTGGTCTCCTTTTCCAGAAGCCAGACGAATCGGTCCTTGAACTTTTCCACTTCCAACCTATATCCGAAGAGGCATTTAGGAAATTCCAGGTCCTTCCTGGTCAAATTGAACAGTATGAACACCAGGGGATACAGGAAAAGAAGAAGAGCCCCGTTTATAAGAACTGCTAATGTGAAGGGAAAGATATATACCATGAAGGGGTACTCTGCTACCTGCCCGAAAAAATAAGTGTCCAGAGACCAGCTTGATACAACTGGATAGGCTGGAAAAAGGAAGGAAATGAACATCAGCCCCTTGGCATCTGCACCGCCCATTATTATTCCCGCATTGTACATCGAATATATTATCAATATCATCATCAGAACTGAAGTTGATATGAGAAATGAGATGTCCAATTTGCCCTGTGAAAAATTAAAACCTTCCGCATAAGACACCGGATCGAACTGCGACAAATAGAACAGCGTTATGAAACATAAAAGGATAAGTATTATCCAGGAAAATCGGGATGACTTGTCCTGCCTTAGAAGAATTATTTCATTGAAAAGAAATAGAAGGATGGATGCACCTATAAGCAAGACCAGGGTAGTTGAATTTTCGAGAACTTTGAAATGAAACACTGACCAAATATAGATGCCGAGAGAAACTAAGCCCAAGGCGGCCATGAGCCATTCCGATCCCTTTGGAATGTGCGAATAATCTATCTCGGAATAAAAATAGTAATACAGGAATATTACTGGAAGTGATATTAAAATGGATATTGGCCCGGTTTCATTGTGTGCCAGGAATAGAAGAAAAAGCACTGTGGCAAGACCGCCGGATATCAACCATACTCTGTTCATAACTTTGCGGGTCCTGATATCCATAACCGAAGCTATCATCAGAACTACTATGCCTATCACGAACCTTGAAACATTCAGACCGTCTGCAAATTCCATATAAGACCACCCTTTTTATCATCCATAGGATAAATAATGAACATTCTATTGAATTCGAATGCAACATATCCCATATGTACCTGAGATGCACTGGTTCAGTGTAACAACTTACTAATAAAAAAAGGTTTTCTGTCCATGAACACCCGTAAAATTGACAAGAGCTGAGATAAGGGCAATTAGTTCGCCATAATTAGCTCGGTTTTCGAGTTTACTTATCCTCTGCATCTTTCTCCTTCAGGAAGCCCGCCCTTCCACAGAACCAATGATGAGTTAGGGGAATAATGGAAACTGTGAAATTGAAGTACAGGTCAAGATGGTGATGCCAACCGCCCTGGGCTCCGAACATTCCAACTCCCCTCGTGACATCGTCGAATCCCAGCATCATAGCTATTCTTTCGGGTTCCGCGATCAGCAGGTGGAAGGCAAAGTAGACTAAAATTGTGAGGGGGACAAGTGCGGCCAACCTCTTTTTTACTCTGTCAATGGGTTTTTCAGTGCTCCTGAAGTTATTGCTGTAAACCCCCATTAGAATAATGGGTGTCAAAGGAAAGGTTCCCATGTAAAGGACATGGTGCCAGCGGTCGGCCGCACTTAGATCATCCCATGGGGCCATATAGCTGGTCAATGCATAGCAGATATATGCTATAAGGGCACCTATAAACAGCGATGCTAACAGGAGGAATAAACCTTTGGTATAATCGCTCTTCATCTTTATCTCCGGCAGGAAATCCTTGAAAACCAATGCTAGCATGAGGGACATTATTATTGTCCACTGGGCAATCCCCAGCATCCTGAAAAGCTGAAGATTGGAGAAGGTCTCAACGGATTGGGCCTGAACCAGACCGCCTTCCAGGAAGTAAAGTAAAATCCATAAAATCCAGATTATCATATACCAGAAAGCAGATTTTATCAGCCCGCCCTTCATCCATCCTACCAGTTTGCCATCGAACATGAAGTCATCGAATCCATAGATAAAGAAGCCGAAGACAATGAAGGTGAAGTGTCCCGACATTACAAGGTCACCGCTATAAAGAAGAGAATGATCAACAGTGGGTATTCCCAGAAAATGGATCATTATCATCTCATTGAGGAAAAATATTACGATTGCTCCAAAAATGGAAACGAACTGCCTGAACATTCCACTCATATCAGGTGTAGCAGGTCGCCTGAAATAATGGCTTTGGCATATTGATAACAGAACATAATATCCCAGCATTGGGGAGTAATAGTTGAAGAAAGATGCCCTACCAAGCATGTTATGCATGAGAAGCAGTATCGCCATTCCAAAGCCTAAGCCTAGGGCCAGAGCATATAGCCAGGTTTTATTACCCCATTTCAATTCATATTCCATGGTCACACCTATGATATCATGTCGAATTGTGAATATAACAATGAATTCAAAATGAGAATTCAAAGAATGCGATGTGGCAAAATTATATTTAAACAATGCTCTTCTTTTTGGCACCCTTCAAATAATCTCGGGAAAAATGATAAAAAGAACTCCTATTATGGTGTCGATTGAACGCATTTATTTAATTTTACTTAGTATGTGATTCGTCGGGAACGTGATTATTATGACTTGTAAAGCAGATGGAAAATACTGGGATCCAAAACTGGAAACATTGCCTGCCAGTAAATTGCAGGAGCTTCAATTGAAAAGATTGAGATGGACAATCAAACACTCCTATGATAACAATGAGTTCTACAGAAAAAAGCTAAAAGGAGCAAATGTAGCACCGGATGACATTAAAAGCCTTGATGATATTCAGAAAATACCATTCCTGACCAAAGACGAGCTTAGAATTTACTATCCCTTTGGACTTTCCTGCGTTCCCATGGATGACATTATGGAGCTTCATGCTTCTTCAGGTACCACTGGGAAACCTGTTGTAGGAATATACAACGATAATGATCTCGACGTTTGGACGGAGATCATGGCAAGGGGGCTTTACACCAATGGAATGAGAAAGAAGGACCGAATGCAGAACGCCTACGGGTACGGCCTTTTCACGGGTGCTCACGGCTTTGAAAAAGGCGCTCACCGTATAGGCACCCTGGTCGCACCTCTCAGCAGTGGCAATACAAGAAGACAGGTTACCCTCATGAAGGATTTCGAAACTACTGCATTGGCTGCTACCCCCAGTTTCTGTCTCTATCTAGCCGAGGTGGCAAAGGAGATGGGATTGGAGCCCAAAGACGATTTGAAACTCAAGAGCGGTCACTTCGGTGCCGAAGCATGGTCGGAGGAAATGAGGGATCTGATCCAGGACACCTGGGACATTGAAGCATTTGACCATTACGGACTTACCGAGCTTATCGGGCCTGGAGTATCTACCGAGTGTGAGATGCATGACGGACTTCACATCAATGCAGATCATTTCTACCCTGAAGTTATCGATTCTAAGACCGGCGAGGTGTTGGGACCGAATGAGAAAGGGGAACTGGTATTCACCTCCCTCACAAAACAGGCTTTCCCGGCCATACGTTTCAGGACAAAAGATCTATCCATGCTTATTACCGAAACATGTGAATGCGGAAGGACCTCTCCCAGACATGCTAGGATAATGGGAAGGGCCGATGATATGATGAAGGTCAAAGGTGTTATCGTTTTCCCCTCCCAGATAGAGGAAGCGGTGATGAGTGTCGATGGTGTTAGTGGAAATTATGTTATTGTAAAATCCAAAAAGGGCGTTCTGACCCAACTAAAAGTGAGGGCCGAACCCGTCGCTGGAACGCCAAAAGAGCGGTTTGATAAGCTGGCCAATGAGGTTCAGCAGGAATTGTACAGCATACTCAACATGAACGTCCCTGTGGAGATCGTAGAGGTAGGTGCCATACCCCGGAGCATAGGTAAAGCAGTCAGAGTAATAAACGAATAGATAGGAGCTTCGCCGATCTAACATGGAACATTAGATTATGAATCCCTGATTGATAACAGAGAATGCTGGAATATATTCACTTTTGGAAAATTTTCTCGAAAATTACTGGTGATAGAATGGATCTCCTGAGCGATGAGATAGGTAAGAAGGAACTGTTGCTAGGCAATGAAGCCATTGTCAGAGGCGCTATTGAAGGGGGATGTGCACTGGCGGCTACATATCCTGGTACTCCCTCCTCTGAAATCGGAAATACCCTGCATAAAATAGCAAAGGATGCTGGAATGTTCTTTGAGTTCTCAGCCAACGAGGCAGTGGCTCTTGAAGTGGCTGCAGGTGCAGCTGTTGCTGGAGTAAGGTCCTTTGCATTCATGAAACATGTGGGTTTGAACGTGGCTGCTGATGCATTCATGACAATTGCATATACTGGAGTCAGGGGCGGTCTGGTGGTACTCAGTGCAGACGACCCGCAATGCCATTCATCCCAGAATGAGCAGGATAATAGATATTATGCCAAGATATCCGGCGTGCCCATGATAGAGCCATCTACACCGGCTGAAGCAAAGGAGATGATGATCTTCGCCTTTGATCTATCTGATAGATTGGAGGTCCCAGTATTATTCCGAACTACTACCCGATTGAATCACGTGAAAGGAATTGTTGAGTACGGCGAAAAGAAAGAGGTCGTTGGAAAGGTTAAATTCGAGAAGGACCCACATAGGTTCGTTACGGTCCCGGCAAATGCAAGAAAGGGACATCTAAGGCTCCTGGCGGCCATGGAAAAGATGAAGGAAGAAACCGAAATATGTTCTCTAAACTATACTGTAAAACCCAAATACGGGAATAATGAAAACGGGACCAAGGTAGGTATAATTACCTCAGGAGTTACCTACAATTATATCATGGAACTGCTGGAGAACGTTGATCTGGATATTGACGCTTCAGTATTGAAGCTTGGAATGACAAATCCACTTCCTGAAAGTATGATACTGGATTTCGCTGATGAACATGAACTGCTGATCATCATAGAAGAGCTGGAACCATTTCTTGAAGATAGCTTGCTGGCACTGCTGAAGCATAACCGTCGAGATATTGATTTGAAAGGAAAAAGAGATGGACACTTCCCCAGGGCCTTCGAGTTCAACCCGGATATCGTTTACAAGGGAATGCTTTCTGCCCTGGATAGTGACGCTGGCATGGTGAATGATGAGGAAGAAGGCATCTTAGAATGGAAAAAACTTCCCGAACCTCCCAGGCCTCCGGTACTCTGCCCCGGTTGTCCCCACAGGGGAGCATATTTTGCTGTGAAAAAAGCTACAAGAGGTAAAGCGATACATCCAATGGACATAGGATGCTACACCCTTGGAATCATGCCACCTCAATCCATAGGAGACATCTTGGTCTGCATGGGTAGTTCTGCAGGGTCTGCCGGAGGAATATCCCGTGTAATTGACGAACCCGTTATCGCGCATATGGGAGACTCTACATTTTTCCATACTGGAATTCCCGCTCTCGTCAATGCGGTCCATAATCGCCACAACATTGTGTTGAATATAATGGACAACTCTACCACTGCAATGACTGGCCATCAGCCCCATCCGGGCCTTCCGATAGACGGTATGGGTGATCCCGCAGTAGCATTGGATGTGACAAAGGTATGTGAAGGTTTAGGTGTGGAGTTCATAAGGACGGTGGACCCGCTCAAAGTTAAGGAAACAACTCAGGCGTTCAAAGAGGCTTTGGAGTTCCAGGGAGCTGCAGTGGTCATTACAAAATCCCCATGTGCCCTTCTCATCGACAGGGCTTACAGGAAAAAAGGGAAAGTCCGGACAAAATATACAGTTGACCAGGAAAAATGCCGGCACTGCAATCTATGTACAAGACAGTTTGCTTGTCCTGCCTTCTATGTGAAGGACAACGATCACTTTATAGACCCTGCAATATGCCTTGGATGCGGCGTATGTGCACAGGTATGCCCGTTCGGTGCCATGGTCCCAATGAAAGAGGAGGTGAAAGAATGATTGTGAAGAATAATGAAGCAGTCACCATTCACATCGTGGGAGTCGGGGGGCAGGGCGCACTGACGCTTGCCAAGGTCATCGGAAAAGCAGCATTGGATAAAGATGTCAACATAGTTATTACCGAAGTACACGGCATGGCACAGAGAGGAGGAGTGGTTCAGACCACCATAAGACTTGGAAAAGTGAACTCGCCGTTGCCATTCAATTCGGATATAAACCTCCTTCTGGGATTCGAACCCCTTGAAGTATACAGAGCAAGGGATAAAATAACTCCTCTCACCCATGTAATATGCAATACCGATCCAATTTATCCGACGACCGTATCTTCCGGCGGAAAGGAATATCCGAAAACCGAGGATATAATTCACGAGTTGAAACAACATGCAAAGGGTTTGACGATACTCTCGGCCAATGAGAAGGCAGCAGAAACAGGTAATCCAAGGGTTGCAAACATAGTTCTCCTCGGTGCATTGGCAGCGACATCCATCCTACCCTTCACCAAGAACGAACTGGAAAACGCTATCAGAAAGACAGTACCAAATAGAGCCCTAGAACCGAATATTAGGGGTTTCGAACTGGGATACGAAACTGCTTAAGATATCTAATTCTGGAAAATGAAGTTTGCAGTTTTTCATTTGAAAATCAAATTTCCACCTTGAACACCTCCGCCCACTGCTCATCAATGCCATCATTGTTCTTATCCGTGGCATTCCTATATAATAAATTGAACGGGTACTGGCTGAATTTGGCATAGGAAGCGGGTGTCATCGGCTCGGGCACTACACCCACTTTTTCTTGAACTCCAACATCCAGCATGATGTGGTCAATTACGATAAAAGATACAGGGGGCAGTCGGGTCTGATTTGTGGTGTTCAATTCATTTAGGCAGTCCCTCCAATCTTCAGCAAACCAGAGCCAATGTACATCATCTTCATAGGTCAGGTTCCTGAACTCACCCTTGCCGTAGATTACTTGGGCCAGACGGTGATCGGCAGCAACCGTGAGATTCTTATCAAGGTTGGAGAACATCCAATCTAGAACCGACATGAACTCATGTGAATAATCCTCATTGTACCCGCCCACCGATTCACGCATGGGATAGGACGAGATACCGCTGGAAATAATGACCAGAATAACAGTGACTGATATGAATCCTTTGAAAGCTGAAGAAGACCTGATAAATGGCTGGCGGAATGATAAAATGGGGCCCTTTAGCTTGGACCTATCTTCTACTACTTTCCCCATTCTATCCCTGTACTCCAATCCCTTTCGGTAATAGCTATACACTCCCAATCCCGCTACAATGCTCAGGGGTTCCATTAAGTATTCAAAATGTCTATCAGGGAAAAGAACGCGGTTCCCGGTAATAAGCGCTATTGAAGCTGAAAGAGTGATGGCTATCAACCAGCCCAATATATAGGCTCGTGCCTCGGATATCCAGATGTACTTCAGACCTAGAACCGTAAAGGCCAAAATGATAACCAGAGGCAGGGAGATAAAAACAACCTTCCAATTCAATTTTGCCGTTGTGCCGGGAATTGTGATGAAATGAGCTCCTGCCACCATCACTATAACCATCAATAAAACGCAAACCGACAATATCTGAGAATCATTATTGCCAGTGTATTCAGGCTTTTTTATTTTTGAAAGATATTTTCGCAGATTATCGGACATAAGAAGCATGAACATCAGGGCTACATAGAACGCTATTACAACCGCCAATGGGAGCATTTGGGTCCCTGATTTCATGAAGGAACTGAAATATCTCCCTGCCACAATAAGCCAATAGGAAAAGGCGGTTATGGTGAATCCCAATAGGTAGAGCATCTGATTTTTCAGATCCTCATTACCTTTGGGATTGAAGGCATTTCTGAAAAGGATCATCCCTCCTAGCGATATTATGTACATGTATGTGGTCAGATGATGGCTCATTATGAGAAGGGCAGAGGTGAGGACCAAAGGTATCAAGAAGCGTTTTTTCCGTGAATATCTCAAGAAAAAATACAGGCTAGATAGCATAAAGAAATGACCTATAGTGAGGGGCGCGGCATGGGAGGTTTGATAGAGATGTATGGGATTTACAGCCACAAAAGCTGCAGAGATAAGTGCCAATCTCCTATTGGCAAACAGATCATTTACAATAAAATAAATAAGTAAGGCTGTAAGGGCTCCAAAAACAGGTGCGGTATAGGTTAATGACTTCATTATCGATAAACCTGTGAGTATGTGAACAACACCCCCCAATATGTAAAGTATTGGGAAATATTCGTATGATCCGCCCCATCCTTCGTATGTATTGAAAATTGTCCCGTATTTTACAAAAGAATTGGTCAACCCATAGTACACTCCAATATCATTACCCCATGCCGCATTTGTCCACGCTGGAATAGAGCGCAGAAGAAAAGCAAATACAATTACTATAAAAAGAGTAAGACGGATTCTCCTATTCATAAATCCTAAAAAATTATCAATTCTCATGTTCGATTCCCCTAATCTACTCTGTCGTCTGCAAGCCTCATATCAATGAAATGGACATCACAGACGAATATCCCGTTGTAAATGATATTGGAGCTATTTGAATGATTTCAGTTCCGATCATGCGGAGAATCTAGGCGGGCGCGGAACGTAATTCGGGAAAGTGGCGTTCTCTTCTGTTAGTTCAGCCGGTCCTTCTTCCATCAATGTTCCTGAGGGATATTGATCTCCATCTCTAGGATCCAAGGGTTCCAGTTGAGGGATATATTGAGCATCATCGTCATTATCTTCGGCTGGTACTATCCTGGGAGGAGGAGGGCGCGGGGTCGAAATTGCGACATTAACAGCATATAGCCCCCTATCCTGCATTTCATTGCTGTTCATACCATTGTTATAAATGTCATTTTGTTGAAAAGGGCTGCTGCCAGTTTGATATGCGGTATCATTTCTAGAGTTAGAGAAAGGCCCAACAGTATAGTGATTACCAGAGCCTTCCCACGGAGATGAATCAGGGGTGATCATAAAATCGCCGACTTCATCACCATCATCATCTGTATCACTTCCCTTCTTTATCTTTACCAGGACAAAAATGACCACTGCGAGAATAATCAATAATACCAGCACTAGCACAACAATAATTACAGCATTTGAGGATGAACCGTCGTCTGAATTTTCCTGAATGTACCCATTGTTGCCACCATCATCATCCAAATCATCATCGCCGATCCCGCCACCGGGTGAGTTCGGATCAGAATCCGTGGTCAATGTGAAGTTCCAGACTGGCGAGGACCAATCAGCTATTTCTCCATCCAAAAAGGGCTGAACGGACCAGTAATAAGTAGTGTCATTCCCACCATTCTCTGGTAACTGATCGAGTATGAAGGTATGATTTGATTGTATCAGTTCATCCGCATATTCTGAACGGGGAGGATTGACCGTTCCCACAAGCACAGAATATGTTACCTGCCTTTTTCCAGGATAATCAAGTTCCCATTTAAGATCCGCCTTTTCGCCCTCTATGTTAGCTCCATTACTCGGTTCCTTTAAGGTAATAATTCCGGTCATTTCAACTGTGAATATCCATTGCTCTGATATATGAGGTGACTCGATACCGTCAAGGACAGGTACAACACGCCAATAATAGCTCATCATATCCTGAAGGCCTTCAAGTAGGGTATAATTTGAAGACACTCCATTGATTACAGTTCCGTTAATGCCCGGTGAATCACCTATGATAACAATGAACTGGAGGGTGGAACTGCCGTTATAGGTGTAGTTCCATTCCAATCCAACCTCCTGACCTGATACCAATCCATTAAGGGATGGGAACAATAAGCCTATTGAGACGGGATAACTTACGGAAAAATGGAAAATCTCGGACTGGGGTCCTCGGGATATCCAGTTCAATCGAGCCTTAATACACCAGTAATAGGTGGCCCCATCCTCCAGGTCCCATAAATTGACCAAACTGCCGGAATTATTAAGTAAATACGGTTCAAGCTCATCTTGCTCGACACCCATAAATATATCGAAGGTCAGCTTTTGATTCCCAATATATTCAAAGTCCCAGGCCAACTCTGCATTGTAACCATATACCCAAGAGCGATTGGATGGTTGGGTAAGAGTAATAAGAACATCCAGTTCCACAGTAAAATCAAAGACCGCAGAGCTCCAAACCGCCAGGTCTCCGTCAACATAAGGAATCACCTTCCAGTAATATGTCTCACCGTCCTTGAGACCCGTTACCATGGTAGTGGTATCCGAAATAAAAGAAGCTACAATCCCCGATGGAGGTGTTTCGGCCCCTAAGAGAACATCAAATCGAACCCCACCCGATCCAGAGTAATCCAGGTCCCACTGTAGTTCTATGGAAGTAGTATTGATAATATCTCCCTTATCCGGAAAAGTTGGTTCAACAGAGCCTTGAGGGAGCAGAATGTCAAAGGAAAATGATATCTCTTGCTCAGTGAAATCTTCATCGTACAGATCGTCATATATCACGGTAACCTCGTCCCCTCCCATCACCTTGATTTCGGAATCCGGTTTCGATGATGAAGAGGATAGCGTCACCTGACCCTGAAAAATGCCCGTATCATCACCGCTTTCCGTCAAAGAAAAGGTAATGCCTTCATTGTCGCTGTCAGAATATATGCTCAGTTGAAGTTCTTCAATTTTTGTGGAATTCCCATTGGCATCCTTATCATTCACAATGACCGTTACTGCCTCACCGGTATAGAAATCTGTGCCCTGATCCCCGATACCTCCGGAAATCTCAAGGGTTCCAGTTGCAGTACCGTAAATATCCCATAGACTGGAAAAGTAATCGGAAGCTTGATCTGCAAAACTGCTGTTGCTTACAAGCAGATTTGTATTAAGCTGATCATAGAGAGCCTCATATGCCCAATTGGTACTCCCCAAAAGGACCTTATCATCGCATAAAATAAGTTTTGCATGTGTATTCTTGTCAACACTGTCCACCACAGAGGGAATTCTGCTCTCTCTCAATAAATCCAGGGCGTTCAAGTTGTCAGCGCTCACATAATCCATATAAGTGGTTTGCTCGAGAATAACCTTCACATCAACTCCTCTGTTGTATGCATTCTCTATTTTGCTTAACAGGATCTGTGCAGCCTGAGATTCGCTTATATGATACATAATTAGACGGATTTCATCAGACGCTCCATCAATAATAACCGCAGCCTCATCGTAATATTCATCGCAAACAACGGTTTTTATACCGTTATGATCGACTGCTGATAACGTAGGACAAGTGGTCTGGTCCGCCCAAATGCTCTCGTAATAGGATTTGAAAAAAGTTCCAACCGCGGTTGAGTTGACCAATACATTCGCCTCATGATTTTCGAAGGTTGATTTCAGATCCCAATTGGTACTGCCTAAAAGCACTTTGTCATCAGCCACAACCATCTTGGAATGAAGTTTAATATCATTACCATCCATCTTCACCTCCACACCATTTCCAATCAAATGGTCCTTGGTATCGTTGTTTTCCGGAGGCGTATTATCCATTAGAAATCTGACATCCGCACCCCTTCCGTGAGCATCAATAAGAGACTGGTAAAGCTGGGATACAGAGTACTCCGGATGTGACGGATACAGGATGGAAAGGTACTGAAGAACATAGACATAGTCATCTGCTTCCTCTATGAGACCTATGGCTTCTGAGGCGTAATTATTATCGGTAACCAGTTTCCCACCACCACCTTGGACAATGGGTGAATTGAGTTCGCCCGGAGTCGGAACATTGATGGATTCCCAATTGTCAACTCCGTCAGGAATCCTAGCTATCGAAATATCATCGGCTGTGCTGTCGAATTGAAAAAAATCCACGATTCCGCTCTGATCATCAAGTAGATTCACCCAGTCTCCTGCGTTATTGAGGCCTACGCCTGTCTGGGAGCCGTAGAATACCATAACCTCGCCGGGACCTATACTCGTTCCACCAGGTATGGAATAAGGAGATGTACCACCAGCGGAAACGTCATCCAGCTGCCATCCCGATATGTCAACAGAGGCATCCCCTTTATTGTAAAGCTCGATCCATTCGTCATCACCGTAATCCAAGGCGCCTGAACCGTCCCAATCATAGTTCGGATCGGCCAGGAATTCGTTGATAACTATCGGCCCAGCACGGGTATTTTTTTTTAAAAAATGGCCTAGCTGAAACTTCACCTCAATGTCAGAGTCAGAAGGAAACAAAAAGGCTGATAAGAGTGAAAAGGATATTAATAACGACAAAATGAAAATAACTGAACTTTTCATAGATTCACCTATTCCTGTCTGCAACTGGCCATATGCAGCCTATAAATTCCAAAAGAAAATCCGAACGCTTTGTCAGTAAGTGTTCTGTAAAATAAATTGCTGTCCTATATTAATCTGTTTCTCAGAATTGGACATATCTTGCAAATGGGGCCATTCTAAAAAACATTTCATATCTAAATATACTTTGCAGACCGTCATTTCGAGCTTCATACCAAAACAAATATATTGATACAAATAAATTATTAAGAAACAAGTCGTTTACAATATAGATTAAACTAAGTGTTTTAATTATTAAAAATTCAGGCAATATAAGAAGCGGGCAACTTTGAACAAAAATGCAAGAGGTAATAACATGGTTAAAAATAATTACAAACATTTCTTAATAAAAAGCTCTGCGGCGGCATTGACCCTTCTATTTCTGCTAAGTGCCCTGTCGGCGGTCAATTCATCCACTTTGAAGGAAACCTTTGATGGCGGTGAGTCAACAGCAGTATACGATTCCGATGACAAACCCACCTTGACCATGCCTGCTGGTGCGGTCATATTCAACACTTCACTTGACATAAGCGGGAGTATATCCAATCCTGATGAGTTCACGGAACTGATACCCTCTGATCAGGGAAGCGGAGGGTGGTACGGTGCATCGGCGGAAGATCCTCCTGTATCCAATCCTGCCAACCTCAAAACAAATGGTTTTTCAGCCGGACAGAAGAACGATATGTCCGCACCCAATGGCATCTACGTACGCACAAAAGCGAACATGGAAAACCAGGGCCCATACCATCATTTCTCATTTACAGTCCCCTATCCCGAAGCGGATATCGGCAATATGGAACTTAAATGGAGGGGGAAAGGAGAGGAGCCTCTCGTGGATATGCTTGACCGATACAAAGCAACAATATACGTTTGGAACCATCAGGGTACAAACTGGGTGCAGCTGGATTCCTATGGACTTTCCCCTTCATCGTCTTTAATGTGGCTCAGCGGCAATATATCTTCCCACATATCCAATTACATTGATAACAATGATGAGGTCCACCTCCTTGTCAGATCTTGGATCTTCGGAACAACTGAAGCCTACATCGATACTGATTATGCAGTCCTGAACATTTCCTACCGAGGTGGAGGTCAATATCCAGAAGGACTATCGCTGAAACTCAAAGAGGGAGGAGTGAATGTTTGGGACTATCCCGGCGTCCTCCAGGGTATAACAACCCTAGGTAATTCCAAACTGAAGGCGACCATTCAGGAGATGTCAAATGAGGCATATGAGCTCGGTTCGGAAACATTGACCCTGACCTTTATTATCGGTAATTCCGGGGGAGGGATAATTCAGCTATCCAATCTATCGGTGGAATACGGACTTGAACCCTGGGTGGATACAGATGCGATAAGCGCATCATTCCAGGAAGACCTAGATCCCATGGGACTCATTGATCTGCATGACCATTTCAGGGACGACGAAGCCCTGGAGGATCTGACCTTTGAGATAATATACCAATCACAACCCTCGAAGGTCTCAGCTGAACTGGGTGCTAACGGCCATACCCTTGACTTCACATCTGAGGCCGATGATTGGAACGGAGAAGTGTCAATGGGAATACGAGCTACGGATACGGATGGACTTTTCTGCGAGTTCTTCAACATTACCGTAACTGTCATTCCAGTGAACGATGAGCCCTTCACACTAGGCATTCCACATCAGATATGGTACGAAGATAAAACCTGCCCGGAGGATTTTCTGGACCTATGGAACTATTTCGGGGACGGCGGATGGAAGGAGGATCTAGTAAGCAATATGACCTTCACCTTGCCTCCTGATAAGAATCCGCTTTTAGCAGATAAAACCGCTTTGGGATCCATTACTGACAACCGATATTTTCATGTGATACCCTGGTATAACTACAACGGCAATGTTGCATTCGTGGTCAGAGCTGAGGACCGCGGCGGAGATATTATTGAAGCAAATCTTACTATGGAAATAATGCCCACTAACGACCCGCCCCAGTTCAATTCGACCCCCCCTGAGATAATTGATGAAGGAAAAAATTATACTTATACCCCCCAGACCTGGGATCTTGACGGTGATGCTCTCACCCTCACAGTGGAGTCGGGGCCGGAGGGTTTGATATCAAATGGAACTGGAATAATCTGGATGCCCGAAGACAAGGATGTAGGTATACACAACATTTCTCTTCTACTTAGTGATAGTGAGAACTATACTTATCAGAATTTTACGCTAACCGTTCGGAATGCAAATGACGCTCCAGTCCTAGATGAGATTGACCCGATTACACTTGAAGTTGGAGATATTCTTAATCTCACAATTACAGCGGACGATCCAGATATGATGATCGACCCATTTGAAATGCTGACATTTACCGACGATTGCAGTCTTTTCGACGTAGGTTATGATACAGGGAAAATATGGTTCAAACCCTCATGGATGCATATAGGAATACATAATTTTACACTGAGTGTTTCAGATGGAAAGGGGCTGGCCGATCAAATAGATGTTACATTGAGAATTACCCTCCCTAACGGAACATCATTGCCGGAGATCAAAGTTCTGAAACCGGAAAATAGAACTGACCTTGTAGCAGGGGAAATGAACGATTATGAAATTGAGATACTTAATCACGAAATAGGAGTGAACTGGAATATAACCTGGTACTATGAAGGAAACATCATCGGATATGGATTAGCCATAGACCATATGTTCAAAACTCCTGGAAAGCATACCATAAAGGTGGCTGCAAAGGACGGAGAAGCTGAGCTGGAGGCTGAATTCGATGTTACGGTTGATGAAGAAAGGAAGAAAAAGAAAGATGATTCTCCAGGTTTTGGAATCATACTACTAACCACAGTGCTCAGTTTGTCCCTGGTCGTGTATTCAAGAAGAAGAATTAGAAGTGACTAGAACTAATACCTGGTAGCATTCAGTAAAAATGAATATATAACCATCATTTATTATTGCCTCGGGTAGCCCTGTAGGAGGAAATATAATCCGCCATTGAAGTACTGGCTACTGTTTCACCTATGATATCCATGGGAATGTCCTCTAATTTTCGAAACCTTAGACATGATTTCCCCATGTTCAATTTTTTACCAGTCCTCTCGAAGGATTCCTTCAATTCCTTTTCCTTTTTCGGATCGCCGTAGACATTCATTAGATATACCGAATAATAATTCTTCTGAGCTGCCAAGGCCGCATACATCAGGGATTGACCGTTATAGGTATCGGACAATACACTTAGAGAGACCTCGTAACATATCATACCCCAATTCATGTTTTCCTGATATCCCTCTGGAAGATTCTTGATCATCATATCCCTTATTTCCGAGATCACTTTTCTTCTTTCAGGAAGCAATTCTTCCAAATACCCTTCCACTGTAGCAGCCTTACTGCTCACCAATTCATCACCCTTTTATTATAGGTCAATAAGTTCAGGTCAGATCGATTTGGACCAAAAAGGTTCCAGCTGCATCTAATACGAACAAATGACATGAGATAATATGCATTACCCTAAATCGAACAAAGCTTATTACCCGGTTATATTATTTCAATAATATTGCAGACATTTATTTATCGGAAATTATACATTGTTTATGAATGGTAAAAACCATGAAAAAGCCATTCCTTATATCGGGGATTCTGATCATCTCAATGCTGCTTCTTATTCTATCCCTGATAATGCCATGGTACAACCTGAACCACACTGCAGGAGGAGCTCTTTATTCCGAGAGCAGTTTTAAATTATCCTACGGCGATATAAGTAATCTGGAGAGCATGGGCCTTTGGAACGAGAAAAGGGTGCATCAAGCAACATCAAGCCCTCAGATATTCAAAGAACCCCGCAGCGGCGTAAGTGGGAGTAATTACGAGAAATCGCCCAACATAGACAGTACCATGACCACAACAGCTGTTTTTGTGATAATCGCTTCCCTGCTCAACATTATTTCATTGATCGGATCCTTTCTTCTTTTAAAGAGTAAGGGGAGAGGACGCAGGAATGCAAGGCGGATAATGCTCTTGACCATCATTCTGATGTTCGGCTGCACTATTTGGACGTCGTTCTACTTCTATACCAATATACCTGTTGCAGTTAACGAAGATATTGATACAACCATCTACCCCGACCTCTATGATCACATAACTGAGGACAATCTTACATTCCCCGGGAGTGACGGAAGAAGTGAATTTTGGTCCACACGCAGGGATGTATACGATCAGTTCAGCTCCACTACCGAGCATGAGAGAACATTTACTGGTAGCGACACCAGTCAATTCCAGCAGAGTTATTTTGACGGGAAGATCCACCTCAATATTGTCAATGAATTCTCCTGGGGGCCTTCTCCGGGTTTTTTAATCTTCCTAGGTGTAACTTTCATCTCCTTTGCAGCCATGATCATGGTATTGATAAACAAACCATATCCTTGAAAAAACCAATGTTTCCACCTGAAAAGTCGCTTAGATCAAATTTCCATGATCCGGGTATTAACAAAATATTCAAAATCGTAGGGGGTCATTTCTCCAGAATGCATTCCTGGAACGGGCATTAGCCTTGCAGATAATGGTTTCTTCAGTTTATCGGATAGGGAAGCAATATCCAAAAGGAGGGCGTATATTTTCTCAATTGACGCCACACCAGGTAAGGGGATCGTATCGAGTCCAGTTCCGCATACGGCTGAAAAAAGAAGAAGGTTCGATATATTGAATGAGCCCTCAATATTCCTAGTTGCCAAACCATGATCCTCCATTACCGGAAGCATTAGACCTGAATAACCGCATTTCTTGACATCCAATCCATGTAAAACCCCGGTAACCATCTTGGCGACAGCTAAAGTACCGGCCCCCCCGAACTTCCCTATACCCAATCTTTCAAAAGCATAAGCTACACTCTCATTTTCCTGAATGGAAGGAGCGATGGATACATCTATCCCTCCGTAATTAATATTTTCATCAACTGCAATTATTTCAGTTATTTCCTGGATGCTCTTCATTTGCCGGTTCATTTTTTCATTCAGTATTAAAGCACCTTCATCCATAGATCCTGCCTGGGAAAAAGAATCAAAGAGCACATCACTATTTTCTGTTCCTATGGTAATGGAAACAGGGCCTTTGTGATAGGATGCAGGAAAGAAAGGACTACCCGGCCCCACATTGAAAAGGGATGCATAACGGAGATTGGCAAATCCACCCGGTTCTGCATCCGCAAGTTTTTTTACCAGCTGTGCACTTGAAACCAAAAGTTCCCTCTTCATTCCTCCATGATCGCAGCATATGGATGAAGAGAAGCAGCGGCGGGTTCTCTTGAAAATCTCATAAAGCGTCTCCAGCCCCGACTTATCCGCAGCCGGCCCGATGCTAAAATAATCCATGCCCATCTCTTCGGCAATAAGATCCAGCCCCTCCACCAGGTCCAATATCTGCTCTGCAGAGGTGAAATATTCCTGCCAGGGCTGTGTTGAGAATCTCTTTGTTTGAACTGTGAAACCGCTGTTCTGAAATGATTTTTCGGCTTTATTTAAGATGTGGGCAGTACGGATCATTTGATCCTTGTAATAAGTGGGGTCTAGTTCAAATCCTATTGTTATCGTTCGTATCTTCATTGACCGACCTCATGATTTATCCTATAAGCAAAAACAAAATCAAAGGCCCTATTTCAAGCCATTCTCATAGCGTCCTGCGCCAACTCCAAAGCCTGTCTAAACTCGCCTTTTTCATAATATTTCTTGGCCTTTACAAAGGCTTCCTTGGCCTCTGGATTGCGGGATTCCTCGATTATCTCCCTTGTGGCCTCAACAATAACTCCCGCTTTGGTCCTCAACAGTCCGTTAAGGATCTGATTGGCCATTTCTATGCATTCCTTGGTAATATCATAGGATATCTCCACCTCTCCTTGGTTCATGAGGTTGAACGAACGGTCAACCTGAACCTTCAACTCAGATATATCCCCGTTGAACGAACTTATTTCGAACATCAATCGTTCACATTCGTTAATATTCTCCTTTATCTTTTTCTTGAATAGACCCTGGCCTGCAACTTCTATGTCCCTTATAAGAGAAGCCTTCAAATCCATGGCCAATTCAAGATCGCCATTGCCGAGATGCGACAGAATTCTTGAATGCTGGGTGCGGAGTTGATTAGTACCTGCTCCCTGCAAAGCTAGTGCCCTAATTTTTTCTTCCCATGAAGGAGATTCTTTCTCCATATCGCTGATATTTTTCCATCTAATAAGCTGTTTGGTCACCATTATGCTCTCGGCCAGCAATTCCTTGGATAGATCCCATTCGCCCCTTTCCATGCACCTCCTGCCCTCAGTTAATAAACTCCAAGCCTGAGATACGTCAATACCTTTATTACGGGTTCCCCTCACCAGAGCCTCCCCTCTTTTATATTTTTCCTGAAGCTTCTCGCTCATATACTTGTTCATACTCTGATTGTAATGGTCCATAGCCTTATTGGCCAAACTATAGGCATACCTGTAATCTCCTGACGAATATTTTCTTTCGGACCTGTTAAGTTCATTTCTATAATGCTCCTCATCTACCATATCACTTCTAGAGGAAAGAACCGCATCCAGATCCTGTATTGCATTTCTGGCGGATTCCCTCTCCTTTCTCTTGATCAGCTCTTTGGAAAAATATACCATTTCCTCACAGCTCGTTCTGACCTGGGAAACATCACCGTCCTTTGCAGCCTGCTTTGTACGGCTGAACATATCCCTCAATGAGGGGGCACGCTCAAGTGAGACTCCAATCCTCTTCATCTCAGATATAGTGGTCTCCAGTATTGTTCGTGCCTTTTTCCTGTTCTGCATTTTTTTGGCCGCCTTTAGGGATTCATCGGCCTTATCCAGATGTTTCTTCGCAGCATGAACATCATTTTCTCCCAAAGCATGGTCCGCTTTATCCAGCCATTTATCCATTTCAACAAACAGGGCTGAATGAAAGCTCAACTTGGCATATTTCATTTTTAGTTTTTCATGCCTCTGGATAAGCGCTACTTTCATGGCCCTCCTCCCCAGCATGGAGGTCAACTCCTTCAGCGACCTAATAACCTTTAACCTGGAAACCTGGTTTTCAATTGGTATATTATCCAATTCTCTACTGTAAAACTCAAAAGCCTCTATACCTTCTATACTCATCTGTTTCAGACCCCTCACTCCACCCATCTGGTCGATTGCTTTGTTGATGGATCTGATATCCCTATTGATCAAGTTCTCAGTCCTTTTGATAATCCGGTCCTTGACATCATCCATATTAACAAGGTTCAGACGGCCCTTACCCTGGAGAGATTTCCCATCTATAAAAGTAATTTTCTCTATCTGCTCATAGATCTCCCTGGCAATATCTCTGGGCAATAGCGGGGACAGATTGTAGAAGTAATCCTTGACATCCAGCAGTTTTCTATCAAAACGCCATTTTTCCTGACTTTTCTCCTCCACCTCCATGAAGTCCTGAAAAATCAGCATAATCTTAGTAAGATCGTGTTCATCCGCACTCTCCATGGATTTCAGCAATGCTGATAATTTGACCACTGGTTCCTCACCCCATTTCTGGGCCTTGGCCTTGTTCAGAACCGCTCTTTCGAGGCCTATCAGTTCCGCCTTAATCTGGCTGCCACGGAGGTTTCGGGTTTTGACTGCATTTTCCAGTGATTCCCTAGCAGCCTTCTCGGCGCCCTCTAGATTGCCCTCCTCCAGCATTAATATAGCTTTTTGCAGATAACGGAAGCTTGACGATTGGTCGATACCGCCAGACCCCAGTTCCTTCACCTTCCTGCGTGTGGCCTTTATTGTATCGGACACATGCTTTCTACGATGGGCCTCAAATTCTCTCTTAATCTCACGGGAAGTTTCCTCCAGCTTGATACCAGCTCCTTCAAAATCCCCCTCCTCCATAAGCTTCTCTATATACTCTACTTTCCTCAGATAGCTCTCTTTCCCCTTCTTCATGGTCAGAAGACGCGTCTTCAGATACTCTATGCGGGATCTGTAATCATGAGCCTTTAAAAGGTCCTGACATATTCCTTTGAGAGAACGCAATTTCAGTGTGCATTCCTCATACTCCTCGGAATGATACAGCCTTTTTCCTTTTTCAAAAGTGGTTCTCAGGTGGTCAATTTCTCCAGATATCCTGGCGGTTCTATCCATCAGTTCATTTAGCTCCCTTATCAGATTCTGGGAATCGGTCTTGAAAAAGGTATCGCTGATATTTTGTGCAGATTTAAGACTCTGAGCTACTAATATCAAACCTCTTTTTGTATCCTCGTTGTTGAAGCATTCCCAAGCTTTTTTCAGAAGAAGCTGGGGGCCGGTCATATCTATATCTAGGGTCTGATATCTATCAATGAGAGTTTCGGCCTTTTCCATCTCGATCTCCAAGCGGGACAGACGGAACTGGTGCTCTCTCTCCCGGGCACTGGTCAGAGCATGTTCTATGTTATCCGAAATAGACTCGAACTCCTCGTCATCGATACCCTCTCTTCCTCTCAGCAGTTCTCTCATATCCTCCAACAAGCGTTTGGCCTTTGCTATCTTGACCCCCTCTCGTTCAATATCTATGCATATATAGACCGCAGCTTCAAGCTTCTTATTCAGGGTATCTATGTTGAAAAGATATTTCTGGCTGTCAAGATGCATCTCCGATTCAGCTATCAGCTTCTCGCCCATATCCCAATTCTCTTTCTTGATCTCCTCGGTGCACCTTATAAAGTTCTCGGCTGCTCGGTTCAATGAAGATTTGGGTATTCCCAAACCCACTAATTCGTTGTAATATATCTTGACAGCTGTCATCCGGTTCTTTATCCTGGATTTCAGATAATTTGTCTTTGCCTTGTCCAGCATATTTTGGGCCGATTCAAACAGGCTCCTTGCAGATTGAATGTCACCCTGCTGATACAGCTCTCGTACCCTTTTCACTATCTTTTCAGGCTGTTTGACATTTATACCTTTGATGCTCGCCTTGTCCATCTCTGCACTGAGATTTTCCAAGGATTCCCTGAGATCAATTTTTTCCCGAATGGAAAACGCCGAGTCTATGGCCTTATTATAAGTTTGAATGGAAGAATCATAGTATTCCTTCTCCAGAAATATATCCGCCCTTTCTTTTAGATCCAGAATATGATCCGCGACCCCATCTTTTTCCTGTAAATAATTTAGCAGTTCATTCAATTTGGACCGGGAATCGTATGCTTTTTTCTTGATGTAATCCCTATTCAACGACTGTATGTCAGTCTCCAATTTGGACACTTCTTCCACGAATATATCATCCATCTTATCATTGGACACTTTTTTAAACTGGTCCAATCTGCCGTAGTAATCCGCAAGATCGACACTGCCCTGAGAATCATCTTTGATAAAATCCAAAACCTTTTCTATCCTAAATAGTTGCCTTGCGGCCAATTTGAAATCATATTCTCTTCTGCGTTCTCTTGCTTCTCTGAAAGCGGCACCACAATATTCCTTTACTTTATCCAAGCTCCCTTCAGAGAACATTTCCTTTGCATCTTCATAGAATGTCTTCATTAGTGTTGTGTCAAAATCCAATGAAGATATGTGAGCAATCTCTCGCCTAAGAGATTCCAGTTCCTCTTTGACATTCTTATGCTCCAGGGCTTTGGACAGATCAGAGCAGATCTCATCCATCTGTCCCATAAGCCATTTGGCATCCTTGATATTGCCTTCCTTGTAATAATCGTCCAATCTTACCAGGGCTTCGGCCAATTGTTCAGTGTCCAAACCTTGTATCTCATAATTATTAAGCATTGACCGGGTAGAATCTAGATAATTACAGACCCTCTTGACCTCTAATTCAGTTATCAGATCATCAATATCTGCTCTTCTTCTCTCAATCAAAGTCTTTGCCTTCTCGAAGGCGCCATCGCCAATTGAGCGCTTGATCTCTAAAAGTTTCATTTCCATATCTAATACGTTCTCCCCCAGCTGGGAAATATCAAAGAGCTCATCCTCCATATCGTAGAGCTTACCAAGGAGATCATTTGAGATATAATTCTCATATGCCTTCTTTGCTCTCTCCCAGCCCATGGATATACAGCTAGCGGCATTGTCATGATCATTTTTCTCAAGTCTTGACCTGGCCTTTTCAATGAAAGACCTTAGGGGATCCACATCAATACCCAAGTCAGTAAGCTCATCGAGTCTTTGCCTGAACTGGTCCAACTCGGTCCAATAGTGACTGACATATTCATTTTCAATATCAACCTCTATATCGAACAAACCCTTCCGCACCTCATCCAGTCTTCCAGTCTTGAAAATGTCGGTAATGCCTCTCAATCTGCTGTCCAATGTAAGTATGTCTTTCCCTTTTACCCCAAGCTTCCGGCATTTTTCCCTGAGTGCTTTTAATTTTCTAAATAATTCAAGTATATTCGTTTTGCTCTTAATCATGCTCCTGACCCTATCGGACAGTTCAAAAGCAGCCCGGTATCTTTGAGCTTCGAAAAGGTCGATTACCCTGTCAAGTTCCTTCTTCATAAGTTCGATGTCCTGACCAGCTTCTAGGAGTTCCGGAAAAATAACCTTGCTTTCAGATATTAATTCAAGTATCCTTTCCTGCTGATAGGTTCCCTTTAATCTTTGTGCAATATCCCATGCACGCTTCACATCTTTACTAGCCTTTTCAATATTATCCTTCTCCATGGAGGCCCGAGCATCGGATAATAATTCCTCCAGCGTGGAAGTGTCCATTGAAACATTTCGCCATTTTTTAATTTCCGATTCTATGGAGAACATCCTCTCTTTTAGAACCGGAACTTTCTTTCTCTGCATCTTGATGTCCAAAGAACTATCTATCCTCTTGAGCAAATCTCTGACGCCGTCTAGGTCATCCTCATTTATCAACCTCAAGGCATCCTCAACCATCTCATCAACATCTTCGAGATCGAAATCCTCCTTCCTCAGGTCCTCGATCCTTCTCTCGGTGTTATCAAGCATTCCGGCTATAGAATTCCTTAAATGTACCCTTTTTTTATCTGCAATATCCTTCTCCAAGTTGTCGAATAATGCTTTCAGGGCCTTGAAATCGCCCTCCTCTATCCTATTCTTGATAGCCATCAATCTCTCCTCCAAAACTGAGGTATCTATTCCCTTTCTTTCCAGCATTTTCAGTGACGAGTGAACTTCCACCAATGTCTTTAAATGGTTCCTTTTCATGAACTCATCATCGGCTTCAGTGATGTATTTATAGGCGCGTTTAACAGTACTCAATGCTGATTCTACATCATCACTTCTAAGCTTGATCTCCGCAGCTCTCAACAAAATCTCGGCCTTCACGGGCTTCAGCCCTGCCTTTTTGAGTTTGACAAGCCTGCTCTCGGCTTCCTCCCAGAGCTGTTTGGCTTGGGAAGCGTTTTCCTGAAGCTCCCTAGTCCTGATGATTGCTTCCATTTCACCCAATAATTCTCTGCCGAGAATTACATTTGACCTATCCAAGGCCTCCTGTATATGCGGGTATTTGGTCTTCAGAAGGGCAACATCCATACCATTGGCAGCCATCGCCCCCACAGATTCCTTCAGAAGTGAGAATCGGCTATGGATCATATCGACATTATATTTTTCCAGTTTGGCCTTGGACAATAAAGCCCCTTCTCGGGCAACTTTGGATACAAAGGGATAATCTCCCTGATAGAACGCATTTTGAGCTCCTAAGAACATCTCTTTTATATCTTCAATATCCACGCCCATGTTATCAAGCTTCACCAACAATCCCTGGAGGATGGACAACTCGTTTATCGCTTTTTTCATTCTAATATCATTTGTTCTTTTGGCAACATCATCCGAGAGCCGATTCAATCTGCTTTTGGCATCATGATATTTCCTTTTGATAATCCTTTTTTTACATACCTGGAGATGTTCCAATTCCCTCTTAACATCAATACCGTCCTTTTCAAGAGACCTTATGCTCATCTCGACGTCTGATATCCGGAGTTCCAGTTCATTTATGTACTCACTATCCCTAACCGACATCATTTCCTCGATCAATATTTCCGAAAGTTCTATCGCCTCGTCAAAATCCCCGTCCTTGAGTGCGGTTTTGGCACCTGAATAGCTTATCTTAAAATTCCTAACACTCACACCTTTTTGTTCCAGTGACTTAGAATCCATTTCAGAAAGATCATTCAATATCTGGCGGGCTTTAGATAATTTCTGCTGGGCATTCTTTATTTTAATACCGTCCTCAAGACGTTTTATGATGGAGCGGCAATTGGAAAGAATCATTTGTGCAGCCTTGAACTTTCCATCCTTCAAGGCTTTGAACCCATCGTTCAGTCTGATACTGATTGCATTGGTATTGGCACCCTGATCCTTTAAAAACGAGGTCTCTTTGCGGGTTCTCTCGAACTCCTCCCATACCTTTTCCCTGATAGGTAGGTCCTGTTTACCTTCACCCTCGAATTTGGGACGAGCATTGGATTCCGCAGGCAAATCAACCGCATGGTTGTCATGATCAGCTGTTTCTTCTGCATGATCCTTTCCTTCACGGGACATGAGCTTGGATGCAAGATCACTCACTTTGCCGGGAGAAACACCTTCACCTGTCTTCTCCCTCTTTTCAGTGGAATGAATTTTTTTATCACGGTCCAAACTCTTTCCTCCAAATACCTTAAGAATAACTCCTCATGATTGATCATATTCAGATCTAAAGCCGAATCCCGGTCATATTAGACCAATTATCTAATCAATACCAATCAATTAGATGCTCAGGAATACTACGGATATTATGGTTGACAGTACAAGCCATAATACAAATGTGGGCAGCAGTCGTTTTATCAGTATTGACTCCTTGTTCTTGAGACCAACTGCCGTCGCTATCACTACTGCGTTCATTGGTGAAATCATCTCACCTGCACTCGAACCAAGTACCTGAGCCGCAGCAGTTCTTACGAGTGGCAACCCCAATGACCCTGCAGCTTCCATATGCAGAGAACCGAAGAGCACATTGGATGTGGTTGTTGAACCAGTAAGTGCTGACCCGCTCATACCTATGGAAGGAATGAAATACTTGTAAGCACCTCCAACAATATCCACTATTGTGGATGCTATGGAAAAGGTCATGTCAAAATATCTCATGATATTCGCAATGGCCATAAATGCGGCAATAGTCAGCATTATGGGAAGGACCTCTTTTCCAGTCTGTTTCAATCCCCGTGCTACCATTCTAGCAGGCTTGATTGAATCAGCCAGACGGCCTATCTTTACCCTTTTACCTTCAGGTTCGGTTTCGAATTCTATTTCATCATCGTCATCATCTTCAAATTCCAGCTCGAAATCATCATCGTCATCATCTTCAAATTCCAGCTCGAAATCATCATCGTCATCGTCGTCATCAAATGAAACCACAAATTCATCGCCGGCATCTTCAATTATGAATTCTTCATCATTGTCTTCATCATCGTCGTCATCCTTAATGTCTATTGAATGGTCCCCTCCATCATTTACCAAAGGCATTCCCATTGACAATGAATGGGTTCTTGTTCTTTTTTTCTTCTTTTTACGCTTGGGCTCGGTAATGCTTTCAACATCATCTTCCTTCTCATCGACAACTGGTTTTTTCTTCTTCTTTTTCTTTTTCTCTTCATTCTTATCCTGTTCATCTGAATCTTCATCATCACTTTCATCGGCGGCAGGTCTCTTTCTCTTTTTCTTCTTTGGCTTGACTTCGGCCTCCATATCCCTCTTCTTCACCTTTTTCCTTTCCCCTTCAACTCCATGGTCCTTTTCACCTGCCCTCTTGGAACCTTTACTCTTTTCCAGAGCTCTCTTTTTTCCTGGGTGTTTTCTCCCATCCGATCTTTTATCCTTTTGAGAAGCATCTTTTTTCTTCTCTTTTTTATTCTGCTTATCTTCATCGTCATCAATTGGAGATATCTCATCGGATTCCAGATTTCTTATGAAACTACCGTCGAGATCGCTCTCAGGGGAAAAACTAGCTGCGATTTTTACAAACAATGGAACTGTGATTGCGACTATAAGAAGAATCGTTCCAGGCGAATAAAGCGGGGAGAACATCATGACCTTCCCTTCCGAAACTGTGTCAAAGGGAACGCTCAAGGTCATAAAATCTGCCGTGAGAAGACCCTTCAACGGCATTAAAAGACGTGTGACCAGCAGGATGAGGACCATGAAGCCCATTGACCAGAAATAAGGCCGAGCCAATAAGGTATTCTTGGGTTTGATCGATCCGCTGTCCTTTCCTGATTTCTTCTTCTCATCACCCCATCCAAGTATCCCCTTCTCCTTTTCGTTTAGCTTCTTCACAGATACTAATTTCTCATAGAGTATAACAAATAACAGGGTCGCGCCACCGGCAATGATTGTTGGAAGTTCGGGGCCAGTGAAGTAGGCTACCAGGGCCTGTATAGTTCCGTATACCGCCCCCATTCCCATGAGCAGGACTATATCTTCCCTGAGGTCCGGATCCTTGAAGTCTGCAAGGGGGCCCTGTTTGGTGTATACCAGGCTCATTATCAGAGGGGCAGGGATACAGAGTATTATCATATAGATCCCTATCCATCCTGAAAGGTCCATAAGGGCTAGTCCAGTAACTTCTTTTAGTGCTATAATGCTTACCCCGAGAAGTCCGAACACTGAAGATATTGAATTACCAAAAAGACAGAGGACTCCAACACCCACTCTGTTAAATCCCAAAGATACCAGCATGATGGCGGCAATAACAAAATTTGAACCGGCTGGGGCCACTGTTGCCATGATCAGAGCAAAGCAGAAACCTATAAGCAGGATCTGGTGCTGTTTATCTGTAGATATCGATTTGAAATCCTCCTTCAACTGTTCCATGGCACCTACCTTTTCCAGCATCTTAAGGAAGAAGAAAGCACCAAATATGGCATAGATGTAATCTAATCCACCCCATAGGGCCGAATATAATATGGTGGCCACTATCTTCTCAAAGGCGGCACCTACCTCCAATTCCTGTCTGAAAAATACCAATGCCAGTATAATAGTTATTCCCAGAGCGCAGGGGGCCACTATCTTTGAGGAAATCCTAAATACCAGAATCATGAAAAATACAAAAACCAAAGGAATAATCGCTATCAACGCCAGATACCATTCAAATTCATCATCCTCTTCATCACCGATGAAACCGCTAAGGTCAAGTATTACCTGATTATCGTTCTTAGAAGGATCTATAATATCTTCATCTGTTTCCGGTGCCAGACTTATCCTTATTCGCATTCGGCTTACTGATGTATTGTCAATTTCAAGGAACACGCCTATGTTATCCTCAGGTTTATCGCTTTGGAGAGTTTCATTATATATTGTTCTCCAAAGACCTCCGTCATTACCATGGTCCAAATCAACAAAAATGGATATGTCAGTCCCCATATGGTTCCTGATTGTAACGATAATCTCCAAGGTCTTTTCGGGATCCACATTTTCTGTAACCTTGTTTCCCTTAACTGTCAGGGTCTTCTGATCCTGCCTCAAGGTCACTTCCTTGATGGCAATGTTATTCTCAAGGGATTCGGATTCTTCCTGACCTAGTACAAAGGGAACGGACGATAATAATATCAGCAGGACCAATAAAATTGGAATGTAAATCTTTCTTAAATATACCATCAAATACACCGGGATTAGTTTTTAGAAGGTTATATAATACCAAAATCTGTACAGTTTTGGATTTATAAGGTTATCTCACTGAAATAATTATTGGTTTTATTAAAGTTTTTCCAGATATATTCCCTACTAAATACTCCTCTTGATAAAATAAGCATCATGCCGTTTGCGATAATTGATACGGCATATTGGAATATTTAATCAAACTCAAGGATCCTTTCGGGACTCCCACGGAAGCCCCCTAATCTAGACTAAATATGCATCATACTATATACCAGCCCAATCTATAATATACAATAATTATATAGTATGAAATATTAACTACCTCGGCCCAAAGGCTTAATATTGATTTGAATGGAATATGTTAATTATTGAAGATATTATTAGATCAAGAATGATGAAAGAAAATAATGCCAGTTGAATTGGTTTTTCGACCAAATAGAGAAACAAATTCCTTCCCTGGATCATGAAGTAATAATTAAAAGCATTTTAAATGTCATAATATTGCCTCGAATATTTGAACAAAAACGTTAAGGAATTCATGTGATAAGCTCTTAATCAAAGCTGGAAGCGGCCAAGGTGTTGAAAATGGGTAAGAAGAACAGAAAGGATATTGAAAAGGAGGTCCTGTCAATAGTAAGCGAGAAAACAGGATACCCCATCGATATGATTGATATCGAACATGATATGGAAGCCGACTTGGGTATAGATACTGTCAAACAGGTAGAGCTTTTTGGTGCTGTCAGAGAAAATTACAATCTTCAAGAGGAAGAAGGCGTCAATCTTTCCGAATATGCTTCTATTAAGGATGTAGTCCAGTTCATTGTGGATAAACTCGGCATTCCCGAGATGTCTGAGGTAGATGCAGGTGAGGAAGAAGGTGCGGAATCGGAAGCAATGACCTCAGAGGAAGTGAAAAAAGATGAGGGTGAGGGTAGCAAAAGCGCACCAGTTCAAAAACATACAGTAAACATCATTGAAACTGAACGGGATAGGGATGAAATAACTTCCTATATCCATAGCTCCTTGGAACCCATAGCCGTAGTAGGCTTGGGCGGAATTTTTCCCGATTCAAACAGCATAACTGAATTTTGGCAAAATATAATTGAGGGGAAGGATTCCATTGACGAAATACCTGAAGATAGATGGGACATCTCAACCTTCTATGATCCCGACTCTAAAACCTCTAAGAACAAGAGTTATACAAAAATAGGGGCTTTCGTAAAGGATTTTGAGTTCAATTCCATAGATTTCCGTATTCCTCCAAATATTATCAAGCACATCGATCCCGTTCAGCTCTGGACCCTTGCAGCTACAAAGGAAGCTTGGGAGGATGCAGGTCTACATAAGAAGGATGTGGCCCGGGATAGGGTCAGTGTTATTCTAGCCAATGCCCAGGGTGGAGAACATCGAGACACGAACAGCAGTTTGGTATATCTGTACGACTTCATCAGGGCAATGGAAAAAAGCTCGGTCTTCAGTAACATGAAAAAGGCAGAGCGGAAAATCAAGGTGGAAGCCATAGAAAAGGAATTCATGAAGAACATGCCCGAGATAAATGAGGACACAATGCCTGGTGAATTATCGAACATTGTTGCATCTCGAGTTGCAAATAGATTTGATTTCTTCGGCCCTTCATTCACCTGTGATGCAGCATGTGCTTCCTCCTTTGCCGCCATAGACACAGCAGTGAAATATTTGAGGGAAGGTGATGCGGACATTCTTATTACTGGAGGAGCTGACCGGAGCATGAATCCATCCACCTATGTGAAATTCTGCAAGATAGGAGTCCTGTCAAAGACCGGCAGCCGCCCCTTCGATGCAAAGGCCGACGGTTTCGTCATGGGTGAAGGAGCAGGTATTTTAGTACTGAAAAGGCTTTCAGATGCTATAAAGGACCTGGATAAGGTCTATGCGGTAATCAGAGGTATTGGTGCTTCCAGCGATGGCAAATCCAAAGGTATCACCGCTCCAAATCCCCTTGGGCAGAAGAAGGCGATAGAGAGAGCTTATGAAAAAGCAGGATATGACCTCAGCACTGTTTCCCTTATCGAAGCTCACGGTACCTCCACAGTAGTAGGTGATGCTACCGAGCTGAAGACATTGGCAGACATTTGGAGCGGAAAGGGATTCCAGAAACAGAGTGTTGGAATAGGATCCATCAAGTCGCAGATAGGTCATCTGAAAAGCGCGGCTGGGGCCGCAGGACTTATCAAAATGATATTGGCCCTTCATCACAATACCTTGGCACCTACTATTAACTATAAGGAAGCCAATCCTAATGTCAATCTTGATGAAACTCCATTCTTCGTAGTAACCGAACCTCGAAAATGGGAAAGACCAAGAATTAAAGGGGAATTGATTCCCAGGAGAGCCGGCGTAAGTGCTTTCGGTTTTGGCGGGTCCAATTTCCATGTGACATTGGAGGAATTTACTGGCAATTATCCGGATCTGACTGCTGGAATTGAGAGTACAAAACCAACCCATAGCCCTGAAAAAGTAATTGATCCTGAGCTTTATCTTAAGGAACACTCGGATATGGAGGGTGATGTCATAAGCATATCCGCGGATTCTCTTGATGAACTTAAGGCTCAGGCCCAAACCCTATCATCAGACTTGAAGAAAGCCCTTAAGGATGAAGGAGAATACTTCCGATTGGCATCATTTGCATATGATATCAATCGGATATTGGATTCCGATAAAATACGGACTTTTAGACTAGCGGTTTCTGCTCAGAAAGGGAAAGAGATGGCGGATCTGTTCCTGCTGGCAGCTGAGAACGTGCACAGCACGGAAAGGATGGCAATGCTGGAAAACAAGGGTATATTTTTCAGCAATCCTGACATATTGACTGAACTCGGACATTTAAAAGATGGTGTTGTCCATCCTCCGAAAACAGGCTTCGTTTTCCCTGGCCAGGGATCGCAGTATATCAATATGCTGAGGGATGTGAGCAATAAGTTTAGAGCTGTAGAAGACACCTTCATTGAATCTGATGAAATAATGACTGATATTATCGGCGAACCCCTTACAAATATAATCTTTTCAGATGAACATGATTCAGAACAAGATGTTAAAAGAAAACAGAACAGGATGACTGATACGGAAATTACCCAGCCTGCAATGATTACTGGTGATATTGCACTGTACCGATTATTCAAAATGTACGATCTGGAACCTGCTGCGGTAGCCGGGCATTCCCTTGGAGAATACGGTGCATTAGTGGCTTCTGAGGTCATGGATTTCAAAAACGCGCTTTTGGCCTCATCGGCAAGGGGAAGGGAGATGGCGAACATCGAGATCGAAGACAAGGGCAAGATGGCCTCGGTGGCTGCCGGAGAAAAGGAAGTTCAGGAAATTTTGGATTCCATCGACGGCTATGTAATAGTAGCTAATAAGAATTCCTACAGCGAGAGTGTGATTTCAGGAGCTTCCAAAGCCGTGGAAGAAGCTGTGGAGAAACTCAATAAAAAAGGCATCAATACGATTTGGCTGCCCGTGTCCCATGCATTCCATTCTGAAATCGTTGCTCCGGCCAAGGTTCCGCTGAGAAATTTCCTTGAGAATCGGGAATTTCATTCGCCTTCAATCCCTGTTCTTACAAATGTGGACGGCAGCTTCTACCCCACAGGTAGAAATGTCAAGGGCAGGGTAATCGACATTCTAGTTGATCAGATCGCAGGAGCTGTGGAATGGGTTAAGGAAATGGAAGCATTCTATAATGAATTGGACATACGATTCTTTGTGGAAGTTGGAACAAAAAGGGCTCTGACTACAACCATCAATCACATATTCCATAACAGACCGCATAAGGCTGTCCTGACCAACCATCCTAAAAAGGGGGGACTGAGGACCTTCAATGAAGCTTTGGCGCATCTTAGTGCCTGCGGTGTGAAGATCAAATGGCCGGCCCCTGATAACCGCACAGTCTATACCGATCTATTTGTGGATGCAGGAATGGAGTTGAAAAAGAAGGTTCAGGTGCAAAAAAGGGCAGTCATATCACCTCCGGTGAGTCAAAGGAGAGAAGGAAACTATACAGAAGAGATCCAAACTGTAGTGCCGGTAGATACTACTATATCCGCTCCATCTTCGATGGATATATTGTTGGACATCAAACCCAAGAACCATATAGCTGGTATTGATGAAACTGCCTATAAGGATTTCATTCAAACCGAAGGCCAGGAACTATTGGAAATAATCAATGACAGATTCAGGAAATTCCAGGCAAGCAGGGGTGGAGAACTTCTCAACCGCATTAGATCTTTAGGTCTCTATCTTGGGTCGGTTTCCATCTCAGGTACTGGAATAGGGCTGCCAGGAAAAGGAAAAAGGGTTTTCTCGACCTCAAATGTGGATAAAATCCTTCAGGGCGGAAATTTTATAGATAGACTATCTGAAGAACAGATGAAAAAGATGTGCGATAAGAACATCATCCGGCTCCTCAAGATGCCTGACGGCGATGCAAAAATGATACCTATAGATAATATTGACCAGGTCATCAAGTTTGCCGGGCTTAGGGGTGATTTCGATGTGGTCGAGGAATACGGTGTTGAAGTGAGTATTGCCGGAGCCCTTGACATTACCTCCAAATTGGCCATTGCCGCCGGAATTGAGGCTTTAAGGGATGCTGGGATACCCTTGGTCAAGGAATATTATACCACTTCAACGGGAACATATCTTCCCAACAAATGGGTGCTGCCCGAACCCCTTCAGGAAGGGACTGGTGTAATATTCGCTTCAGCTTTCCCAGGATATGATAATCTGATAGATGAGATATCCCGTTATCTAGCCCACAAATTCACCTCAAGATCAGCTATTGAAAAAGAGGGACTCTATGAAGATATCCTTGAGCAGATAAATGATAAGAAAATCAAAGAGCAATTGAGGGATTGGATAAGCAAAAATAGAATTAGGCAGGAGGATGAATACAGGGAAGAGGAAGAATATAAGTTCAACCGGAAATTCCTATGGAGGGTCCTCTCAATGGGTCATTCCCAATTCGCCCAGTTCATAAAGGCAAAGGGACCCAATACACAGGTGAACGCCGCCTGCTCATCCACAACCCAAACCTTCAGCATCGCCGAGGATTGGATCAGAACAGGCAGGGCTGAGAGAGTGATAATAATTGCTGCTGATGATGCTACCTCTGAAAATATGCTCCAGTATGTAGGCAGCGGATTTATAGCAATCGGAGCTGCAACTGTAAAGGACAAACTTGAGGAAGCGGCACTGCCCTTTGACAGAAGGAGGAACGGCCTTATAGTCGGGATGGGTGCTGCGGGATTCGTAGTAGAAAGAAAAGAGGACATTCTTAGAAGAGGAATGAAACCCGCAGTGGATCTCCTAGGAACATACCTTTCCAACAGCGCTTATCATGGTTCAAGTCTCGATGTTGAACATATTACTTCTGAACTTGAGAACTTCATCAGAAGGGTGGAAAGAGCTAACAATCTCAACAGGAACGACATAACAAAAAATATGCTATTCATGTCCCATGAAACCTTCACTCCTGCCAGGGGCGGAAGCGCAGATGCGGAGATGGACAGCTTGCGACGTGTGTTCCCTGACACCTACAGAAATATCATTGTAACCAATACCAAGGGCTATACGGGACATGCACAGGGCGCAGGTATAGAGGACGCAATAGCCATAAAGGCCCTTCAGCACGGCAGAACCCCGCCTATCGCAAATCTCATGGAACCCGATCCTAATCTGGGGGACATCAAGCTGTCCAAGGGAGGAAAACATCCATTCGAATACGCCTTAAGGCTGGCTGCCGGGTTCGGCTCTCAGGTTGCTTTCAATCTGCTGAAACTTCAATCAAGAGAAGGAGAAAGGATGGCCGATGAAATAACCTATCAGAACTGGCTTAAGGAGATATCCGGACTTGAACAGGTGGAAACCGAGGTTGCCCATAATACCCTTAGAATAAAGGACGTAGGGCCTGGAAGGATCGTCAGTAAAAGACCGGTATCCAAGGTAAAAAATCTTTCAAGGGACGATTCTATTTCTTCGGAACAGAGAAGTCAAAAGAGCAGTATTCCGGAAGGAGAGGAAATAATAACCGCTAAAAGCAATGATGAGAGGGGGCAAATAACCGAAGAAGTTATGGAGATGGTTGCCGAAAAAACAGGTTATCCCGTGGATATGCTGGAACCGGATCTGGATATGGAAGCAGACCTGGGTATCGACACTGTAAAACAAGTGGAGCTCTTCGGTGCTATCAGGGAAAATTATAACCTGGAACAGGAGGAAGGGGTCAATCTCTCGGACTACGATACTCTGGACGGCATCGTTGAATACATTTATTCCAGATTGCTGAAGGAAGGGAAAATTGTTGAGGAGGCAATTCCAAAAGGGGAAGAGTTAGCCGTTCAAACGGAATCAGGGGAATCAAAGCTGCATTTAAAAGTGGAGCGGAAGGTTCTTGAGATAGTAGCTGAAAAAACAGGATACCCTGTTGATATGCTGGAACCAGATCTGGATATGGAAGCAGACCTGGGTATCGACACTGTAAAACAAGTGGAGCTCTTCGGTGCCATTAGGGAAAACTATAAGCTGGAACAGGAAGAGGGAGTAAACCTTTCCGAATACGGCACTCTTCGAAGCGTAATGGATTATATTCTATCCCGATTGGATATTCCAATTGGTCCCAATGAAGGCTCTGCAGGAGACATTGATGCCACTGAGAATACAACCGGGACCGGCGAAGATGAAAAAACTGATTCAGGGAGAAGCAGACCTGACGAGATAATGGAAAAAGTACTCGACATGGTGGCAGAAATGACCGGTTATCCCGTGGATATGCTGGAAGCAGACCTGGATATGGAAGCAGACCTGGGTATCGATACTGTTAAGCAGGTGGAGCTCTTCGCCGCTATCAGGGAGCATTACGGTCTTGAAAGGGATGAAGGCGTTAACCTGTCCGAGTTCAACACCCTTAGGAGTATCGGCGATTATATCGATTCAAGGGTCGGTGATACTGAACCTGCATCAGAGGGCGTTGGAGCAAAGACATTACAAGACGAATTGACCGAGGACACCGAAGGCGATGAGGTAATGGATCCTGAAGCAAAGGAGCTAAGACGTTACCTGACACGCTATATACCAAAGGAGCTGGGGAAGGATGAATGGTTTGATCTTAAGAAGAAGAATGTTATTGTCGTCATGGATAAGGAAGGAATAGGGAAAGAGTTAATGAAAACTCTGGCCTACAAGGGAGCAAATGTCATTCAGTTCATCTATAACAGGAAGAAGAAAGAACATAACAACGATCAATACAAGGCTGACCTGGGAGATATTGAAATGCTGGGGGAGATAAAAGAAAAAGTACTGAAGAATCACGGAGATATTTTCGGTATACTTTATCTGCAGTCTATGGACAAGGAAAATGAATTGAAAAAAATAGATTTCGGGGAGTGGAAGGAACTTAACAGAAAAAAAATCCGGACCCTTTTCAATCTCGGAAAAGTTTTCATTGCTGACCTGAAAATGGGCTCCGAGGACAGCGAAAAGAGAAAGAACAAGTTCCTAGTATCGGCCGTAGAAATGGGCGGATCATTTGGAATTGAAGGTGACGGTAAATTTTCCACCCCTGTTCAGGGCGGGGTATGCGGACTTACCAAAGCGTTAGGTAAAGAAATGCCGGAAGTTTTGGTCAAATGTATCGACCTGGGGAAAATATCCCGTAAGAAGAAAGCAGCAGACCTGATTCTAAATGAACTTCTTTTTGGAGATGAACGACTGGAAGTGTGCTATAAGAAGGGCAAACGGAGAATTGCCCAGATGTACCATTCCGAATTGGACAAAACCAAAAAGGCCAATTTGAAAATCAACCAAGAATGGGTCTTCATAGTACCGGGCGGAGGGTTTGGGATAACTGGTGAAATTACCAAGGACATTGTCAGACAATTCAAACCCCGGATAATCGTCATGGACATAGCCGAACTTCCGGAAAACATAGAGGAATTGGCGGGATATGATGAAAAACAGCTTGATGATTTCAAGAAAGAGCTTTTCCAAAAGCTGAAAAAAGAGAAGGACAGGGTCACTCCAGTAATGCTTGAAAGGAAATTCGGAAGTTATACCAAAGCCATTACAATATTTAGAAATCTTCAGAAAATGAGAGAGATGGGATCCAAGGTGGATTATTTCCTATGTGATGTAACTGACCAGAAAAGGGTAAATGAGGTTCTGGACGAGGTTCGTAAGAAATACAAACGCATAGATTGTATTATTCATGCCGCTGGACTTGAGATATCGAAGCTGATCACCCAAAAACCTCCAGAACAATTCGATCTTGTTTACGGGGTCAAGGTGAACGGCGCCTTTAATTTATTCCAAGGAACCAAGGACGATAAGGTCAAGGCCTACGTGACCTTTTCCTCAGTGGCCGGCCGGTTCGGAAATATCGGTCAGACTGATTATTCCTCGGCTAACGATCTTCTAAATAAATATATGGCATTGATAAGCAGAGAGAGAAAAGGTAAGGCAAAGGCCATATCATTGAATTGGACAGGATGGAGAGGGGTTGGAATGGCAACAAGGGGCTCGCTATTGAAGATATTTGATGAGGCAGGCGTCACCCTTATACCCTTGGATTTCGGCAAGAAGAAGGTTAGGTTGGAGCTGCTCTATTCAGGAGACGAATCCGAGGTTACAGTTGCCGGAAATGTAGGTTTTCTTGATGCAGATGGTATAATCATACCCAATGGCCAGGATATTGAGAGTTGGGATATGGAGAGATCAATGAAAATGGAACCCGAAAACTATCCCTTTGTGGATAGGGTCTTGGAATACGAGAAGGGAGATAAAGTAGTTGTTGACAAATTACTCCATACGGAAAAGGATCGGTATTTGAAGGACCATTCCATCTCCGGAACGCCTTATCTTCCCGGTGTCATGGGATTGGAAACATTCGCTGAAGCTAGCTCCCTGCTGTTCCCTGAAAAAAACATTATTGAGTTCAAAGATGTGGTCTTCAAGAGGCCGGTCAAACTCCTTAGGGGTAAGGAGGTTACTATTCGTACTATCTGCAGTGTATCAAGCACGAAGAAAGACAAGGTAGAACTTGATCTCCGTATTGAAAGCGATTTCATCAATCCGAAGGGCGTGAAGATGGGGGAACCAAGGATCCATTTTACTGGAAAATGCCTAATGGATAAAAAAGGACCGGGTAAGAAGAAGATTAAAATACCGAAGAACATCACCACAGATGTGGATCCAGTTATTGGCAATTCTGAGATATACAAAAGATTCTTCCATGGGCCGGCATTCCAGATCCTCGGGGGAATAATAGAGACAGGGGATAAAATGAAAAAGGGCGAAAAGGCCTGGGGAGTATTTAAAGAACCTAAAGGAGATTTCTATTCGGATCTTGACGATTTCCGATTCAGTTTCACACCCATGCTAGCCGAGTTCGGCTTCCAGACCTGCGGGATTTTTGATATGTTCCATAGGAGCAATATGTCGCTGCCGGACGGTATTGAGAAAGTATCCTTCTTTTCATCTGCAAAGGATCGAAGAAAAATAAAGCAGAACATTGGTCAAAAGGGAACGCTATGCAGAATAACCTTTAAAGGGGACCGGGAAGGAGACCTCTCGCCATACAGTATTTATGATGTGGAAATTATGGATCCAAAGGGAAATATCATTCTTAAAATGAAGGACTATCGGATGATCAAGACCGGGGAGTTGGAAGAGGAAAAAAGATGGAAATGATTAATGAGGCAAGGATTGTTGAGTATTTTAGATGTATAGGTGGTTGAATGGCAAAGGATTCATGTCCCCATAGGATTGAGGAATTTCAAAGGGAAAGAGAGAGAATGAACAAATTGATAATGGAATACGGCGGGAAGGATATCAAGAGGTTCTTCAGCATTGATTCCTCTGTTTACAGGAATGGAGCTCTTTCGAAAAAAACCAAAGAACTTCTCGGTCTGGTATCCTCCCTGGTCCTGAGATGTGAGGACTGTGTGAACTACCATCTTATTCATTGTAAAAAGGAAGGATACAGCACGGAGGAATTGATGGAAGGATTAACTGTTGGATTGATCATAGGAGGGTCTATCACAATTCCACATATCAGAAGAGCCCTGGATGCTTGGGTTGAACTTCAGGAAAAGGATTGATATTAATAAATCAAGATGCATCCGATTTAATAATCTAATTCGTTTTAACTATTCTTATCCGTGACCCTTTCAGAAAAACCTTAATCAATGTTTAAATAATTCATAGTCCTTGCAACTTGTGCATCGTACAGGTGCGGTAGCTTCCGTTACTAATTCGCCACTTATAGGCAATATTATAATCTCAATTATAGCCATAGACAATACATCCCGATTTATGTGAAATAGATTTGAATGATGAACTGAAAAAAGGTGATAAAAATGGTCGAAATACCACAAATACCCATTGATGTGGATTCTATATCCCTGAGATTCCTGAATCTGCTTGGAAAACCCTGTGAGATAAGGGTCCCAAAGAATATGATGGAAACCTGTATCAATGACGGGATCAGTTTTGATTCCTCAAACCTTGGTTACACTGATATATCCAGAAGTGATATGATAGCCATACCGGATGTGTCAACTATGAAGATACTCAGGTACGAGAAGGATCATATAGCAGCTTTCCTTTGCGACATTCACCAACCGGACGGGGGCAGATTCAAAGGCGACCCAAGATACCTTCTGAAAAGCACTCTTGAACATTACAGAGTGAAAGGATTCACCTTCCACGTAAAACCGGAGTATGAATTCTATTTGCTGGATCGAGAAACCAAAAGACCGGTAGATACTGGAAAATATATTGATGGAAGAGTGGACAACACCAAATTGGTTGGCGTTCTTACAAAGCTTCTGCAGAACTATGATTTCGGAATTGAAAAAGTTCACCACGAAGTCGGGCCCGGCCAGTATGAAATTGAAACTCTGCCATATTCGGAACCGATTAAAATGGCTGACGATTTCATAATAATCAAGGAACTCATAAAAAAGGAAGCACTTAATAGAGGAATACTTGCCACCTTCATGCCGAAGCCAATTGCTTATACTGCTGGCAGCGGCTTTCATATTCATATTTCCCTTTTCAAAGATGGGGAGTTCAGATTAACCACCGGTGATCTGAACAGCTACACCAAGGGATTCATTGGAGGCCTTCTCAAACATGCGAAAGCATTATCTGCACTATGTTTACCAACCATCAATTCCTACAAGAGGATCATTCCAGGATATGAAGCGCCTGTTTACATATCATGGGGCTCCAGCAACAGAAGCACCCTCGTGAGGATCCCCGCCTATAGTAGCTCAAGAGAATCAAAGGGCAGGATCGAGTACCGGGGAATAGATGCCACTGTTAATGTCTATCTGATGATGAACTCTCTGATATGCGCCGGCATGGATGGTATCGAGAAAGGGATGGAACCTGGAAAAGAGATGACCGAGAACCTTTTCGATATAAAGGACCATGCATTGGAAGGGGGGTTGATAGATCACCTGCCGACCAACCTAAACGAATCCCTGGTGGAATTGGCCAAAGATGAGGTCATAAAGGAATCCTTAGGTGAGATTTTCGAACCCTATGTGGAGATGAAAAGAAAAGAGATGTCTGCTTTTACAAAGTTCGTTACTGACTGGGAACTCGACAACTATTTGGATTACTGAAGAGGATCAATTTGACCTGAAGGGGGCTTCATCTATAAACCGCTCGGTCAAATAAAGGATAGATATAATCAATAATGCAATATGCAATGATCCCTCTAGGTCATTGAATAATAAATCATTTAGGTATTTATTATTATTATTGATATCATTACTAGTTGTAAAAATTGCTGGATCGTATGGTGATCAATTTGGAAAACCCGGTTCTGACAAGCGTCAAATGGTTTGTGGATAACAGCCGCCACGTAAAGATCAATTATGAAAATATTTCTAAGGTGGCAGAAGAGAACGCCGGGTCTGATTTCCCCTATCCCTCTTGGGACTTTGACTGTCTCCCCAAAGAGAGAAATGATGCTGCACTTGAATTCTTTTTTCTGATGAACTGCCTTAATTTCAAATTCTGGCATACGGACACAAAGGAGCGATTTTCAGCTATTGTGAATGGCGATAAGTATATAGGCGCTTTTGCAATGTTCGGTCTGTTCAATAAATGGCAGAAGAAAAACCCAAACCTGTTGACAGGCCAGTATCTCAAGAACATGACCATAGAAATTGCCAGGAAGAACCTATCGGGTATCAGAGGTCCAATTCCAATGCTGAGAAGAAGGGTTGAAATAATGAAGGAAGCCGGGAACATCCTGACTAGCAAATATTCAGATTTCAACGATCTTGTGGAGAGGTCGGAATATCTCTGTTTCAATAATGGAAGAGGTATTGTGGAAAGATTGATAGAGGATTTCCCTTCCTTCAGGGATGAGTACCAATTTCACGGACGCAGAATAATCCTTAACAAGAGAGCACAGTTAGCACCAGCAATGGTCTATGCCAAGTTTAGGGGAACCGGTAACTTTGACCTCAAGGACATAGATAAACTCACCGCTTTTGCAGATTATCAGCTTCCAAAGGGACTGCTGGGATACGGCATTCTGGAGTACTCTTCCGAAATGGAAAAAATAATAAAAAAACGGGAATTTATCCCCAAGGGGAGCAGATTGGAACTTGAGATAAGAGCGAATACGGTATTAGCAGTCCACATTCTGCTAGGGGCTTTGAATGAACGGAGAAATGGCCTGGGGCTAGTGAATGCTGTTCAGATGGACTATCATCTTTGGAAAAGGGGAAGAGAGGAGAATACACCTTACCATCTCACTGAAACATCAGCCTATTGAATGATATATAACAATATAAGGAAAGGAACTCTGCATGAAAGAGGGAAAAAATACTGGCGAAGACAAGCATTGGCCAACGGCCTACAGGGAGATAAAAAGACAATACAAGAAAGGAAAGCCCCTTTCAGGACTCCTGAAGGATGCTGAGGCTATAGCGGACCCATACTATTCCGCTCTTGGAACATTCTATCTAATTATCAAGGGTAATATGGACCCTTCTTCTTACGCTCCGCTCTTGGAAGGAACAATAACCAAAGCTAGAAGTGTTAAAAAAAACTGGCGAAGAGCTGAACTCCTGGGCAAACTTTGCAGGATGAGCCAGGACCTGGAGGGGGAGGGAGATAGAAGAACAATGATACAGGTCCAGAAAGAGATTTTATCAGTCACGGATAATATTCAAAAAGGAAAGGATCTTTCAGATGTGTTAAAAAGCTGCGCTAGGGACGTTAAGGGAGAAGCATTTGGTCTCCTTATTGATCTAGCACTATCCAATGGAGATTTTTCTAACAATGATGTGAAAACAATAATAAGGTACTGGGCAAGCGAAACTGGTGATAAAATTCCACCTGAGAAAATGATTGAAAAAATCCTCGATTCAGGCAGACCCTTTCTTGCCTCCAAATCTCTAGGATATATGCATCTCCAGTTCAGGAAGAATAATACTGCAGTAAACAGCAATCCGTTTTCAAGGGCTCGTGATGTATTGAAAAGCTGTTCTGAAGCTGAGAAGGTGGAAGCGATCCGATATTTGATCCAGATTTCCAATAATAAAAATGAATTGCGGGAATTGGAAAATAGTCTGAACATTATAGATGATGAAATTGAAAGGATCAGAATGAACATTTCCATTGCAGGTCAGTACGACCGAGCTGGTTTTACCAAGGAAGCTATCAGAAGATTTTATGAATGCCGGAGATTATGTGAAAAAATTAGAGAATCAGCTGAACGTAAAAAAATTGTCACCTGTATGATTAATACTGCCAAGGGCTTGGTGAAATGTGATGACCTTAAGGGGGCTGAAAAAACCTACTTGACCGCTGTAGATTTAGTAAAAGGGCATCCTATGGAACTGCTGCTGATAAATAAAATAGGCAGTGAAATGGTCAAAGACAATATCACCGTTCCAAAAAGTATCAGTGAAGTTTGGAATAATTCAGGTAAAGAAATGGTAAAAAACAGCATTAATAAGGACCCAATAAAAACCCGATCTACAGTCCACGATTCGAACTCCTCCATAATTGATCACGGCTCCAATATCCTGGGGTTGTTCAACACCTATAAAGGAAAACTCGGAGAGGTTCATTACCGATCATTAGGCCGAGCCGTTCCACTCTGCAAGGGATATGGACTTGAACTAGCGCTCATTGATTTTCCAGCAGAAAACGTCGAGGAACTCATAAGCAAGGCAAATAACCATTCGAATATTCAGGGAATAAATTATTTGTCCGAGTTGTTTAAAACTGGTAAACTGCACATAGTAACAAGCCATGCTGAAATTAAGGGCAAAGGAAAAATGGATATTGGTAAAAAAAATTACATGGAATTGGGTACTCCAATAGCCACAACTCCTGATCCTGTAAAAAATAAGAAAAAGTATCTACTAAACCTTTTGAAAAAATCTATTATAGATGAAGTTAAAGAACCATTCTTAGTTATTATCGGGCTAGGCAGAAGCGGCCTCCCTTCAAGAATACTCAATGAGGCAAAATATCATTGCGAAATCACTGGCCGGAATGTATCCTTGGAGACATGCACTGCTATGGGAATAATCGCCTATATAATGGGCCAGGCATAGCTGGAATCAGCCTTTGGAGGCTTCTAAATACCCATCCTGACCTATCATATCATTTTTAGGATAAAGTAGATATAACAATTTAAAAATGACATGTATACTTAGCCTATTGGAGCCTTTAAGAAGGTTTTACTAGCAAAAAATAACTAACAGTTCATAATGAAATTGAAATCCGGTGATTGCATTGCTTTTAAATTCATTTGACGATGATACAAGGGAGAAAAGACTTCGGTTCACCTCGAACGGGGCCAGAACATTAGTCATGAATCTTCCCAAGGATGCCATTATTAAAGAGGCCACACTACAGCTTGAGGCACAGGAACTTCCAGATGCTTCCATAATAAGAATAGGTGTTGTTAAAAACTGCACTTTGGAAGATTTCAACATGCTGGAAGAACGTCTGGAGATTACTTCATGGGGTAAGAACACAGTTCAGCCTGGCTGGGGGACCACTGAAACCACATCGTTCCTTGCAGGAGAATCGGGAAGATACCGGGTCATACCTATCGACCCTGCAGATATAATGGGTGCACACCCTTCATATTATCGAAGAGAATTTGATGTGATATTCATACCCAACGGACCTATGCATGCCGACCTTACCAACATGCTGAATTCCAGAATACCTATTGTCACCACCAACCCCCAGGTAGCACTGAAAATAGGCCTTTGCGAGAAGGAATCACTCCATGGAGCCATAACAAATGTTCATATCAGAGATAGAATGCACTATATCTGCGAACAGTTCAGGTCCGATGATATAAGAATAGGCGGCAGGGAAGATGAGCAGGCCGAACATATCCTCATTGATGCCATTGAACCCCTTAATGAGAGTGTTAAAGGAATACTTGACACAGGAATATCATCCCAGTCAGTTCTTGTCACCAGCATGGATTATAAGTATGCGTACATCGGATTTTCCCGAATAGATCAATTACTGGAAGAAGATGACCTTTTCACAATCCTCAGGAGAACAACTGAATGGTGCGGGATTGGAGGATATATCACCAATATAGGCATGGAAATCAAGGGAACTACCGGAGGGTTCAAGAAAGCTGGAAGGCTCAGTGACATCGTTGACACCCCTGATTTTTCCCAATCTCTAAACGAGATAATAAGTTCGAATGAACCCAATGAAGAGGGAATGTATCCTACGGTAATAACATTCTATTCAGACTCTCCCGGACTATTGATCGTCGGTAATATAAGAATCGACTGTGTATTTCTTGCTACCATAACGAAGTTTGCCGATGAAAAGAGCGAGGTGGTACTAGAATTTGACTCCATCAACAAGGTAGGGTATGCCTATGTAGATATCCCCAAGAAAGCAGATATCAAGAGTGCCACTCTGCGGATCGAGGGAAACCTTTCTGACGAGAGGATAGGAATCATATCCGGAGATGAGGAGGATGTATACGGGGTTACGGTTTCCACTCAGTATACTGTCGCACAGCAGATCAAGACTGAGCGAGTCATGAGCGTATCTAGAATCGCACTTCATCTATCCAAACCTGATAAAAATGCGGAGCTGGAAGTGGAGATAAGGGAAGACTACATGGATACACCCTCCCTTGATATCGTCGATAAGGCCAGTGTGGACGGAGGAGATATCAAGAAGGAGTATTCCTGGGTGGAGATTGAGTTCGAGAATCTGGTATTGAAACCCGATTCATCCTACTGGATATTGGTAAAGGCGAAGAAAGGAAAAGTACATTGGCATGCGGACAGAAAATGCCCTATGGGTGGCTCCCTTTACTTCACCAAGGATGACGGAAAAACCTGGGCTGAACATGAGATGGACGCACTGTTCAAGGTATTCTATAAAATGGAATCATATGATGATTCGCCTACTATGCGCCTGTTACCCTCAAGCAATCAGATATGGGCCTATTCCGGCAAGTTCCAGGAGGTCAGGACAATCCCGGATTTCTGCCAATCCATAATCGATCATATCACCACTCATTCAAAGGAATTCCAGGGGAAAGATGTGGCACGTGTCCCATTGACATTCTCCGCTCAATCCATTGGAACACTGACACTGTTCGACCTGAAGATCAAGTGTGAACTCCCCACATTGGAGATGAAGGAGGAAGTGGAGACCGCAACAATTGCCAAGGAGCTCCAGGCGATACTTGAACTGCTAGCCAAGGTAAAAAAGCGGGTTACCAACCTCATGGACGGATTGCCTCCCGATGTACTTGAGGGCCTGGAATTTGAAAAAGTATAGGGGCATACCTGATATGTTCCCATGATCGTGATACCTATACACTGCCATAGCTATTCAAAAATTATCCTACTTATCGGGGTTGGAGCATGTACAGCATCACACCTATTCTGAAGAGCTACTTGGAAGAAGATATTCGCACCGGTGACATTACTGGAAATCTCATTCCGAAAAATATTACTGCTGAAGCAAGTATTTTTGCAAGAGAGGGAGGAATGATTGCGGGAATTAATGTTATTGAGCAGCTGTTCAGTCTTCTGGAATGCAGATTGGTCACAAAGGTCCATGACGGGGATGCAGTTGATAAAGATCAATTGATCGGCAGAGTCAGCGGAAGCTGTACTGATATATTGAAGGGGGAAAGGGTCGCGCTGAATATATTAGGCAGGATGAGCGGTATCGCCACCTTAACTGGCAGATTTGTGAAAAAAGTAACGGAAATCAGCCCTCGTACCCGGATAGCTGCTACAAGAAAGACGACGCCGGGATTCAGGATTTTTGAAAAAATGGCTGTAAACATCGGCGGAGGGGACACACATAGATTTGCACTGGACGATATGGTTCTGATAAAGGAAAACCATATCCGACTGGCAGGAGGTATTGAAAGCATAATGTCCACTGTCAGGCAGAGGATTTCCTTTTCCAAGAAGATTGATATCGAAGTGGAGAGCATATCTGAATTCAAGACCGCCCTTGAATATGATCCCGACATAATACTGTTGGATAACATGAAGCCTGATGAATGCAAAGCATGCAGACAGATGCTTCAGAAGAAGCAGAGTTCAGGCGGAATCAAAACTCTTTTGGAGGTGTCGGGAAATATTGATTTGGATAATGTGGCGGATTACGCAGTCTTTGCAGATATTATATCCATTGGATCCCTTACTCATTCATACAGGATACTGGACCTATCCATGCTGATGGAGGACCTGAAATAGATCTAATTGATAATGTGGTTTAGATGACGTTTACATTTCAGCTTATGCAGTTTGCATTCGGATTATTATTAATCATGATACCCTTTGGATTGGTCATGTTCTTTCTTAGAAAAGCCAGATCAAAAATCAGGGTAGCATCAGCGTTATTGATATCTATTCTGTTCTTCATTTCGGGAATTGGATTATTTCACGGCTTATACCCTGAAATTGTCATGGGAGATAATATCAAGGATAACAATGGTAATCTGATTAGGGGATATTATTATAACCGAACTGCTTTCGAAAAGGAAAAGAAGTATGATGAAATCGATAAGGAAACCCGGTTGGCCTGGGACAATGTTTTTGAGACCAGTAATCCCCTGTACCATGAATTTTATAAGGATTATCGAGTACTACAAGAAGATAGATTTATCAGCTCAATTATAGGTTTAGGGACCGGATTCATCTTCACCGTGGGATATATTGCAATTCTGGGAATCAGCCATAGAAGAAAAGGATTTTCAGAGCAGAGGATAAGCTATCGAGGTGGCATAGACCTTCTAGACGATGACATGTGACAGGGAAGTTTTAATTGTAAATAATTGATCAGAATATCAATTCCTTCTCCTTCATCATATGGGCAATGATCTTCTGGCTCCCCAGCTTCTCGGGCCAGATATAATAATCTATAAGGTTCTCAGTTTCCAGTCTTTTCAAAAGATCGAATGTGTGGACCTTGACAATCACGTAACTCTCAGGATTCAATTCCTTGACAATCTTTACCGAAAGATACAGCTCATGTTCATCAGGGATGGTCACAATTACCGCTTTGGCATGTTTCACATCGGCACATTCCAGAACATCGGATTCAACACCGTTGCCCAGGTAGGCCTTTATTCCATGCCGGCAAAGATAATCCACCTTGGACATATCCCTATCGATTACAGCAATATCCCTGTTGAAATGGTCTAGTACATGGGTCAGTTTGGCTGATGTCCTTCCGTAACCTATAATAACAGTGTGGTCAAAGAGTATAGCCCTTTCTTTTCTTTCAAAGTGGAAAGACCTAACAAGTATAGGTGCACCAATAGCGGTGATAATTGTGAGCATGATTATGCTGTTAAAAAGGTCTTCCCCGATTATTCCGTTATCAAAACCCAAAGTAGCGGTAGCAATAGCTGCGCTTACCTTGGGCAGCAGGAGGGCGCCGATGACCAATCCATCCTTGGAAACGAACTTGTTGGTAGTACCTGAAAATAAAATCGCTCCAACCAATCTCGCAAGTATCAGCACTACTAACAGCATTATGGTAATAAGAATAACCTCATAACCTCCCTTGTAGAAGACAGATATGTCCATCTTTATTCCCAGTATGATGAAGAACATGGGTATGAAGAACCCATGGGCCACACCCTGCAATTTATGATACACCTGCTCATTCGGAATATGCTGACCTACACTCATTCCCACAAGAAAGGCTATCAGTATGCCATGTATTCCCAAGAGTTCCCCGAGGGCTATAATGGTCAGTAAAGTGAATACCATGAATTTGAAATCCGCTTCCCTCTGTTTCTGGGTTTCTCTGGTAAAAAAAAGCGATGCTAGTTTTGGAAGCAGTATTAAAATGAACAAGATTATTAAGGGAGTTGCGATAAGGAATATTACGAATCCGAACATACCTTTTTCCCACTGAATCAGACAGGAGACAAAGAATAGGGTTATAGCATCCAGTATTACTATAGCGGGTATTAGAAAACTGGCAAAACGTTCCCTTAGGTAAAGGGATGATTTTATCATGGGGATAATCTCCCCTACTGAAGCGGATAGCATCACCGTGCCAACAAGTAACGAAGGGAGCAGACCGTAACCCAAGGTAAACATAAGGAAAAATCCCAAGGAAAAGGAACATAGGGAGGAAATTACTGAAAGAGACATGGAGCGCCTAAAACTCAAGTTCGGATACTCGTGTATCTCCATCCCTGCCTCAAAAACAAGAAAATAAATACCAATATTGGCCAAGAAAGTCAGGAATGTTTGGTCAGGTTCTATTCCTAAAAAGGTAGGACCCAGTATTATCCCACCTACGATGTATGCTGGGACAATCATTATCTTGGCTTTGCGGATAACTTCAGGCACCAGAAAGGAAACCGCTATCAGTATAGCGAAAATAAAGATAGGAAAGAAAGTACCTTCTGCCACCATTTTATTACCCGTACTTTCATTTCAATAGATTCCTAAACATTTACCAAATGACAAAAAGATTATCGATTTTCATACCTGATCAAGTTATATTATACATCCTATTGTCTAATTACATTCTTTCATTATGGAGTGAAATCAGAAACATATAGACATTGATGCTTATATAATAATATGTTCAAATTGTATCTTTTTCACGATTTGTGGAGATAGGTTATAAAAAAGAATGACTCCAAAGCTAATAATTGCTATTCAGTATAGAGACCTAGTACTCTTGCAACCATCTGTTTTGATGAGAAATGGCCATTAATTCTTTTGAGGGAATTTTTTGATAATGTATCAAATACTTCCGACTCATCAAAGGCCTTGGTCAATAAGCGGCAAACTTCTTCAGCAAAAGGTTCAATCGGAATTTTCTTCAACTTCGAATTCGGCAGCTTCATGCTGCGGTATATGTTATTGAATTTCAATAGATAACCATTACATCCATTAATGACAAGTTCAGGATTCCCGCCCAGATCGCTGGTCATCAAAGGCTTCCCCATTGCCATGGCTTCCAATATGGCCATTGAACAATTTTCAGGCCAAAGTGAGGGGACTAGGATCAAGCTGGCATCCCTTTGAAGCTCTTTCAATCGTTCCTCGGATACGAAACCAAGATAATTTATTTCCTTATGCTTAACTGAGTATTCCCTAACCAACTTTTCCTGCGGACCTTTCCCGGTAATGAACAATTTGATATTCTCCCTTCCGTCGGCATCAATATTTAATAGGAATTTCTCGAAACCTTTCAACAGTACATCAATTCCTTTTTCTGGATATAAACGTCCTGTGAACAGAAGCCAAAATTTGTTATTCTTTCGAATTTGTGACTGAATGGTTTTTGGAGATGAATTAGTCGGGACTCCATTATAGATGAGTGATACCTGGCCTATTTGATTTCCTTCCATTATTGCCTTCATGAACCTTGAAGGAGCGATGTAATTGACCCTATCAAGATATTCGGCCCAATGTTTCTTCTTTATTTTGTGATAAATATATTTACTGGTTCCCTGACATTTTAAGAGATCACAGCTGATCATATTGCACATATCTTCACTGTTGTTTAAACAGATGGATCGGTTATTCCGTCGATAGATAATGGTCTTGGGACATATGACATGATAATCATGAAGGGTCATGAAACTGGGCAAACCGATCCCTTTGATCTTTTTAAAGAAATAAGGGCTGATCCCTGAAAAGACATTATGGGCATGTATTACATCAATTTGTCTATCCTTGATAAGCTCCATGATCTCCCTGGCTGCACCTCGGTTCTTTATCCTATGCATGGGTGATGGTTTAGTCTTCGATAAAACTGTATTTGATATAGGTAATATATGTCCGGCGATGGGGTCGGACATTATGGAAAATAGATGTATTTCATGACCCATTCTCTTCATCTCTTCATAAAGAACCTTGATGTGGGTCTCTGCACCTCCGACCAGCGTGGAATTATCATTAACGAACAGTATCTTCAATATGGAACACCCTATACTTCATCATTCAGGAACATCATATTTACCTGTGGCTTAAGGATTATCCCCATTGCAAATCTATAATAATAAATTTTACATCACCAGGGTTAAGGTTTTATATGTAGGATGAATTATATGAAAACGAAAGCCTATTGGCTTTTATGAATCAGAGGTGAAAGGATGGGAGAAGTAGGTTCCGTTGAATGTCCAAGCTGTTCAGCTCCTGTGGAAAGAGTAGCGGGTGTCAGGACGGTTACATGTCCATACTGCAGAACAGCGATTGTATCTGAGAAGCATAGAAAGGAATTTCAAGCAGAAGAAATCATTCAGAAGACACAGATAACCTACGGACCGGATGACAGAGGGCCATTGGGCATCGACACTGCTGGATTCTACGAGAACAGCTCTTTCATCATCAGGGGTACAATAGAATACAGGGACAGCGACGGTTGGACCTGGCAGGAATATTTTATAAAATTTGCAGACGGTAGGACCGCTTGGCTGGAATATGATGATGGCGATTATTGGATGAACTTCGAGATAGAAAGAGAGTTCAAAAAGGGAATGTTCGGCTACAAGGTAGGTGATGAGAAAATCAAGGTGAAGGAAAAAGGGAAGGTCAAGATAAATTATCAGAACGGACACCTGCCTTTCAGCTACCCTCCAAATACGACTATAAATTATATTGATGCAAAATCGACAAAGGATCCCCGTAAGAGATATTCAATAGAATATACAAAAAATGAGACTGAGGTCTATGAAGGGTACAAGGTAAGGGTTGAAAAAACAGAGAACCACATCGAAGTTATAAGAATGTAAATGGCCATATTCGAATCAATCAGACCTATCACTGCTCATATCGATGATACGTTCAGAAAGACTCAGGCAGGCCAGAAGGTCATCCAAGGTATTTTTCAATCTGCCGATCTCTGAAAAAGAGCACTTGAATATTATCCTGGAACCAACTCTCTCAACTGACACATATCCTTCGTTATCTGCATCGACAGAATCCAAAATGCTAACTGCTTCTTTGGGATCTTTACAGAGGATACTGACCTCAGCAATGAATGATTTTTTCTCATTTGTCCGGTCCATGGGCAACTACCCCCTTTACTGTAAAAATAAGACGATAAGTTGCAACCAATAAATAAACCCGTCCATTTGAACCAAAATTGATAATAATAATATTGTCCTTATCCCGAAATTATTATCCGGCAGGATGCTGACGGTGTATTTGAAAAGCTGACATGTATGCCGGACTAAAAACGCTTTCGATCTGCCCAATAAATCTGCAGATGGAGGTGAGACTTGATTTACATGAAGTTTTAGGTCTAAAAAACTATAGGAAACGGGATAGAAATGGGGGAAAAAGATAAACAATTAGCAAATTATAACAAAATGTCTAAAAAGGAACTCATCAAAGCATTGAGCGATAAGGATCAAATAATTGATGATTTCAAATGCAAATTTGAAGAGCAGTGCGGATTAACTGAATCCAGCCTGCAGCAGAATGTCCGATTCCAGGCGGATCTCATTAACCTGAGGAAAAGACACCAGAAAGACAGGCAGAACCTTATGAGCAGTGTACGTGAGGACATACTTACGGAACTTATCCATATCAAAACAAACATTGATCGGGCCTTCTCCCAGATAGATAGCGCTAAGGATATGGAAGGGATCAAAAAGGGCATCAAGATGGTATCTATGCTGATGGAGATGTTTCTGAAAAATCAGGGAATGGAGGATATATCTCTGAAGGACATTCCCTTTGACCCCAACATGCATGATGCCGTTCTCACTATTGAAGATGATGTAAAGGAGGACATGGTGGTGGAAGTAATTGAAAAGGGCTACAGGATGGGCGATAAGGTGATTATACCCATGAAAGCCAAGGTAGCAGTTCCTAAAGAATAGACTAAAATAGCTTCAGTGGTTATAGAATACACCAGTAAAATATTACAACAAATTGGGATGAGCAGATGGCAAGCAAGGATTACTATGAAATTCTGGGTGTGGAGAGAAATGCCACAGAGAAAGATATCACCCGGGCATATAGAAAGCTTGCAATGAAATATCATCCTGACCGAAACCCTGATGATAACGGAGCTATTGAAAAGTTCAAGGAAGCTACCGAAGCCTATGAGGTTCTATCTGACTCGCAGAAAAAGAACCAGTATGATCAGTATGGGCATGTTAACGGTTTTGACATGGGCGGAGGTATGAGGATGGACAGTGCAATGGATATTTTTGAGCATCTGTTCAAGAATATGGGTTTCGGAGGGCCTTTTGGCGATATCGGAGGGAGGGCCGGAAATGATTTTTTTTCCGGATTCAGGACTGGAGGAAGTTCCCGTTCCCGGAGATCCGGCAGGATAGATGGAGAAGACGTCCGATTCGACATAGAAATTGACATATTTCAGGCTGCGGCAGGATATAAGAAGACCATAGAAGTGAAAACCCTTGGTCAATGTCTGGACTGCGAAGGTACCGGTCTTGGAGCTGAAGGTGAGATGGTGATCTGCCCCGACTGCGGAGGCACAGGCGAGATAAAAGAGGTCAAAAGAGCCGGATTCGCACAGATCGTCAATATCCAGGCCTGTCCTGAATGCAAGGGGGCGGGAGAGACCATTGAGGGCGAATGTGATAAGTGTAACGGACGCGGAAGAAAGCCCCAGAAAAGGAAGATAGCTATTGATATCCCGCCAGGTGTATCCGACAGCTCCAGCCTTCTATTGAAAGGGAAAGGGAATGCAGGTATAAAAGGAGGTTTTAATGGAGACCTATATGTAATGGTGAACATACCTGAACATGAATTCTTCAAAAGAAGGGGAGACGACATACTTGCTGAACTCCCTATAACCATAGGTCAAGCCCTGCTTGGCGATACTATAAATGTCCCCACACTTCACGGTGAAAAGAAGGTCAAGATCAAACCTGGTACTGAACCGGATGAGATAATAAGCCTGAAGAACATGGGTATGCCTCATTTGAACAGGAAGGGAAACGGTGACATGTTCATCAGGATCTTCTTTGTTATGCCTGATAAATTAACACGTCAGCAGAAGAAACTGGCTAAACAATGGTGGGAATCCGAAAAAAAGGATCGGGGCGCTATCCATAAGGTGCTTAAGGATAAATCCGAATAATAAAATTAAATTCACTTAATTTATTTTTTTTATTATATTATTAATAATCATATCCACCAATCATTTTTTATTAAAATAGTAAAAAAATTAAATAGCAATTTTTCGATTGGATGCATAAAGTTTATTAAACTTAAATATCATATCAAAAGCTGAATTTATCTAGTATTTTACCTATAATAAATGAATATATTCGGGTGATTATGTGGATCGGAAATGGTTAACAATTACAATAACTACCATAATTTTCCTTCTTCTGGGTTCAAATCTCGGAGGTATAAGGACTGATAATGGCACGGAAAAAAAAAATATTGAAATTTTGAACTCATCTTTACAAATTTCTAATGCCTTTTCTGAAGGACAAGATAAATCAGATCAAATGTACCGAGATGCACCTGGTGACAATTACGGGGGAGAATGGTTTCAAACTGATGAAGCTGATTTTGATTCAGGAATATTTAATGGAATATCCTTCAATGACAGCAAAGGCAATTCCAGATTGGAATTGGAACAAAATTCTAGCAAATGGAAAAATATGAATCCAGCAAATCGACCTGGAGCTAGGCAGGGAACTTCAATGGTATATGACCCCATCAATGATCGGGTTGTTCTTTTCGGTGGATTCAACGGTAATTATCTTGATGATACTTGGGAATATGACCTAGTAAACAACACTTGGATTAACATCAATCCCAATCCTGCACCGACACCTCGAAGGCAGCATTCCATGGTATATGATAGTGTCAACCGGAAAATTGTCCTATTCGGTGGGTGGAGATATCCCGATAATAAATATGATACCTGGGTGTATGATGTAGGGACAAAAATTTGGACTCCTAAAAACCCTGACCCCCATCCCGAGGGAAGAAGATCATTCTCAATGGCTTTTGATGATACTTCAGGAAAAACAGTACTTTACGGGGGTGAAAAAGGCGGAACGCGAACTGGAAACAAATTAAATGATACCTGGACTTATGATTTGACTACAAATACTTGGTTGGAAAAGCATCCTGGAAATCCACCTGAAGGCCGTGGAGGGGCAATAGCTGCTTTTGATCCCAATAACAGTAAAACCACTATCTTTTCCGGAACTGTTGGATACGATGCCCAAGTAGGTGATCTTGTGGATGAATTGTGGACGTATGATCTAAATCAAAACCAGTGGGCGGAGAAAATTTTGTCTTCGGGACCAATAGGTATGCACAGTCCAAGAATGATATATGATGAATGGAATGACGGAATACTGTTATTCGGCGGATATAATGGAACCTTTTTTGATGATACCTGGATATATAATTGCAGCAGTGAGGAATGGCTCAGAGTATTTACCGATAATGCACCCAGTGCGAGAAACTCATTCGGATTCACATACAATAACAATGCAAATCTAGGAATATTATTCGGAGGAAATAATAATAATTACTTAAGAGATACTTGGGTTTTCCGATCAGCCCAGTATGAAACAAATGGTAATTATACTTCTGAAATTATAGATATATCATCTCACTACAAATGGAGTAAATTCAGCATCCAAAAAAAGGAGTATGATAATAATAGGATCAATGTTTCTATTTATGATGCAGATACAGGGATGGCATTTGAAGGATTGGATGATATCACTGATGATGAGGCTGATTTAACATTATTAAATGAAATGGACGTTTCCTCCATCTATTTGAAAGCCTTTTTTAAGGGAGACGGAAAAAATTCGCCTCTTTTGGAATCGTGGGGTGTTGATTGGAGTATTAAAGAAGGTTGGTGGGACGGTTTCATAGGGGATAGCAAGATAGATTCCATTAATAGCTCTTTACCAAAGAAATTTGTCGCCGATCAAGATACATTCGGGCTCTGGCATTTCAATGAGGTTGATGGTGATAATGCATTTGATTCAAGCAATAATGGTAATACTATTTCCCTACAAAATACTGATGATGACATATGGCAATATGGTCGTTTTTCAAATGGGATTTGGACCGATGGAGTTAATGATTATGGCAAACTCAGTTCTAATAATTTCAAGGTTCAGCCTTTCTCAATTGGAGTTTGGATAAAAACTTTCGGTAAAGACCAGCAATTAGTTTCTTATGCAAATGCCAATAGTTACTATGGATGGAGAGTCAGGCTGACAAGTGATGGTAAGATCAGTTTTCATCTAGCTAACAGCGTTGGAACGGCAATTGCATATGTTGAATCGCTCTCCCAAGTAAATGATGGTGAATGGCATCAACTGTTCTGTGTGGACGATGGAAATGACCTGAAAATATATATTGATGGCAAAATTGAAGGAACCTCCAGTTCCACCAATGCTGCTTGGGGATCCAATATGAGATTATATTTAGGAGCTTCAAGACCTGAAAGTCCCTTGGCCAATAAATGGTGGAAAGGTGCCATAGATGAGCTTTGGCTTATCAGCAGGGCTCTAACATACAACGATATTGTTGGTCACTATTACCCCGGTTTAACCAATTACGATTATAAAATCATTATGTTAAGGAAAGATTTCGGACCCATGATGGACTGCAGCTGCTACTGGGGATTTGATGAAGGAGTTGGCGATACATTAACGGATTCGACCCCTGATCAAATAAACGGGTCGTGCATAAACATGGACCAAAACAATTGGGTCCAAAGTATTCAGGATACTGGGCTATCTTTCGATGGTACTGAAGAATATGTTGATCTCCCTGAAGGGGACAACATTTTCAATATTCAAAGGGATTTTACAATAAATACAATAATAAAACCCAACAGGTTAAATCATCCAACAACCCAGGAAATAATTGATATTAATTACTGGAATTCGGACGCTCATATAGGTAATGGGATATCAATCCAGATTGGCGGCAATCAAAATCAGTTAACTGCCAATTTATTTCTTCAGGATGATGGAGATGGGGAACGATATGGGCTGACTTCCAACCTTGCCCTCCAAGTAGGGGAAATTTATTTTGTCACATTGAAAAGGGATAATGACATATTAAGTTTTTACTTCAATGGAATATTAGATAATTCAGTGATGATTTCATCTAATGATGTTATGTTTACGGTGAACCGTGCTGATATCACTGGTGATTATAATACCATCGGCATGTTTCACAGACAGGACGGGAATATTTATTGGCATTTTCAAGGTATGTTAGATGAAATGTCCATCTATAATAGGCCTCTATCCAATCAAGAGATTATCCGAGAATCTAGATTGTATCGGCTTACTTCACAAGTAAGATCTGAAACTATCACTCTACCAGAAAACAGTACTTGGAATTCCTTCTACTGCAATAGAGACATCCCTCAGGATAGTTTTTTGAACATATCCGTATTAAATGCCAGCAATGATGAGGTCATTTATGTGAATGAACAAAGCTCAGGAGAATTCATTTGGGATATGACAACATTACCCTCTCCAGGACCAAAGGAGATTTACCTTATTGCAGACCTGCGATCTACATTATGGGATACCCCCATTCTTCATTCGTGGGGAGTCAACTGGACTGTGGAAGAAGTTAATAACACACCTGATAAACCAGTTTTACTTCTAAATATACCAAATATCCTTGTCGATGAAGATTCACATGATCAAAACCTAATGGACCTTTCACTATTCTACAATGACTCCTATGCTGGTATTCAGCCATCTGCCTACGATATCTCAAATGTATCTGACAATGATCATATCCGGCTACTAGTCAATGGTAGTTATCTCCATTTACTATGGCTGGCAGACAATTGGACTGGAAATGTATCTGTTATTGTTAACTGTACCAATTACTTCAATATTTCCACTCCCAGCAACACATTCATTATTCAAATAACGAATGTTAACGATCCACCAACATGGTTATCCCAGCCTCAAAGAATAGAGGTGGATGAAGATAATAGCACAAGCACTATTTATTCCCTGGATGAATATGCTCTAGACGTTGATTCCTCAACCTTATCTTTCTCAATAGAATCTTTCGATGAAAATATCAGTGCTACCCTTACCAACGATAATCGAGTTGAAATAACCTCAATGAATAATTTTACTGGTAATACATCCATTACAGCAGGCGTAAGGGATAATGAATACAATAAAACCATCCTTGTTGAAATACCAGTAGTAGTCAATCCTGTAAATGATAAACCAATCTGCACTTTGAATTATCCTGTGGATGGTGCAATTATAAACGGGCCGTTGATCACACTCACATGGAATACTGAGGATGTGGATGATCCGTTAGAGGATATATTATATGACCTTTACTTAGGTGTAGATCCAAATCCTCCTTTATATCAAAGCAGCATCACCAAGACCAATTTTACATTTACAGAATTAAAGAGTAATACCACATATTATTGGAAAGTAATCCCCTTCGACAGTGAAAGTGTTGGCATATGCAGGAATGGTACGAACTCATTCAGGATAAGCATGGAAGATAATATCCCGTACACTGAATTGATCTATCCTGAAAACAACACCAATCTACAAACAAATTATGTAACCCTTCGATGGGAAAAACTAGATTGGGATCTAAATATATACTACAACATATATCTGGGAAACTCCAAAGAAGAATTATTTGAAATAATTACAATAAAAGAAAACCATTTCAATCTTTCTGGAATTGAGGAAAACAAGATATATTACTGGCAAGTTATACCTGAAATCAGGTTCAATCAAACAAATGTGTTAGAAGGGATCTGTCAAAGCGGTGTATGGCAGTTCTCAACTATCAGGGAAAGTGAGGTCACATACTCCTTGACGCTTGCCCGAAATGAAATTCAAATCGCCCCTGGAGGAATAACAACAATAAATATAACTCTGACTAATACCTGCCCTATTGACCTATTAATAAATATCAGCGTTTCCGGGGAACTTTCAGATAGTTTTAATTTTCCCAAAAATATTCCTCTTGACGAAGATGCGGTGAAAATTGTAACAATTACTGTAAACATCAGCAGTTCAGCTCTTGAAAAAGAATACCCTCATATTATCATGACTGAAAGCCGAAATGTTAAACATTCGGAATTGTTCACTTTAACTGTGAAACAAGAGAATCAGGATATTGACGAAGAAAACAAGAAATCCGACGATCAAGGCTTCAAAGTATGGATAATTATTTTGATCATATGCATCCTTCTTTTGATAATTGCCGGAATTGTCATTTTTTTATTATTAAGAAATAAAAAGCAAAAGGAAGTGGAAACCCCTGATCATGCTGAAAATTATGATAACATAGACCCTATAGATCATGGGACCAATGAGGGACATATGCCAGGAAATGATGGAGGAGTATTTAATCATCCAATCGATCATGAGGTTCATTCTGAAGAACCAGGATCAAACCAGAAACAAGTGCTGCCTCTACCCCCTCCCCCAGCCGGTCCAAATAATAGCAATATTAATAAATCTGCTGGTTCTGAAACCGCCCCAACTGAATTGAACCTTCAATGCCATGGATGCGGAAGTGATTACAGCACTTTAACCACCGAATTTCCGGTCATAGTCACTTGCCCCCACTGCGGAGTCAAAGGAGAGATTGATTCCTATTAATTATCGAAATATTTCTTGGTTATGGGTTAAGGCTTGATCATTTTGCCAACCTAACAGTGATAGTGCGATTCTAAAAAAGTTCATCATTTTCATATGATAAAACAATTTTTCCCCTATCAAAACATCAAAAATCTTAACAATACTGGAATAAATACATTTATAGTTCATAGTGGCTCATTAAGTATTACACACCAGACTTCAGATTTCAGCAGCATGAAACAGGTGAATATGGATATGAAAAAGGATATCAAGGTATTATTTATGCAGAATAATATCTGTACGAGGGCCTGGAAAGAAGCAAAGGCCTTGACCCAAAAGGGAATATCCGTATCTCTGGTAGAGCTCGATGAAAGCACAGATAATATGGATTATTCCATTTTCCATAAGCATTTCCATATTCCTCTAAAGAAAAAATACACTGTGACCCGGTTACCCTATGCAAAATATGTATTTATAAAACACCTGAAAAAGATCCTGAAGGAACATGAATTCGACCTTATACATTCTCACAACAGTCCGGATGTTTATGCAGTATGGATCAAAAGGAGTTCCAATCTGCCAGTTGTTCATGATATTCACGATATTGCCAGTTTGGTCACATATGAATTCTTTTCCAATAATGCAGCTAACCAATTGTTCAGACTAGCAAGACTTTACTGGGAGCTTATTGCTTGTAATATTTGCGATGCAATTCTATCGCCTACTCAGGAAACAAAAGATTATCTGGATAAAAAATACAACATCAGGAGGTCGGCTTTTGTAAATAACAAACCAATAAAACAGGATGTTATTGTGAAAGAAAAACTATCAAAAAGAGATGGCCAGGTACATCTTGTTTACGAAGGCGGGCTCAGTGAGATCGAGAAGACCGAACGTAATATGATGCCAATATTCAATGAGATAGGAAGCTGGGAAGGCTATCAGGTACATATCTATTCAAAACCTGTGGGGAGAATTGGATTAGAGAAGATCGAAGAGCAGATAAAGTATCCTAATAAAATACACATGCACCAACCACTCCCATTGGATAAATTACTGACAGAAATGACACAGTATGATTACGGATTATGCTTATTTCCCATAATGACAGGGAATCTCAGGCGGGCTTCAGCAAATAAAACATACGAATACCAGATATCCGGCCTGCCAATTATCAATAATCTGGAGGGGCACACCTGGAAATATATAAAGGAAAAGGGCTGCGGAAGGAATATCCATAAAATCAAAGATATTAAAAAAATCGTCAAGGAGAAAAATGAATATAATTTGGATACCGGTGACTGTTTTATTAATATAGATACGGTATTGGAATTGTATGAAAAGGTACTGGAATAAACCCTAAATGGATCCAGCTGGAAAAAAGATATTAAAATGGTGAAAAAATGGCGCTACCATTGATAGAGATCTACAACAAATTCCCAAATTTTATCAAATGGCCCATTATCAAGCTGGCACTGTCCTCCAAAAAGGTTAAGATCAAATGGTCAAAGAAGATCAATTTATTCAGAAAAATCAATGGAAAAATGCAGGTTTCCATTACCGGAAAAAAAGGCTGCAGGATAAGAAGGAACTGCGAGATAAAAGCTCAATTATCCATGGAAGAAGATGTCCTGATCGATGAGGGGTGCCGCATCATTGGGGGACCGATACTTATTGGAAAGGGAACAAACCTATTGAAAGAGTCAGAGGTTATGGGACAAGTAAAGATAGGCAGGTACTGCGCGATTGCACGCAAGAACGTATTTCAGGCATTGAATCATCCTACAAATATGGCTTCAATGCAGAGGGGTTTCTATACAAAACAATTCAAAAAGGCCATTCCTACAATAACCAAGGGAGGGATCGTGATCGGGAATGATGTGTGGCTGGGCACACAATGCATCATACTGCCGGGAGTAAAGATAGGGGATGGAGCTGTAATAGGGGCCGGATCAATAGTGACCAAAGATGTCGAGCCCTATTCAGTTGTTGCAGGGATCCCTGCAAAAAAAATCAAATACCGGTTTGATAAAAATAAGATAAAGCAGTTATTGAGAATTAAATGGTGGAACTGGAGCGACAATAAGATCAAGAAAAATAAAAAATTCTTCTTTGAAAATCTTGAGATGGTTGAAGACTTGTCATCCATAATAAAAAAATAAATACTGAAAAGTCATCTGTGAACTAAAATATTACTTAAGAGAAGGATGAAAATGAAACTGAAGAATATTGCTGGCTTTATTAAGAAGATCATATCCGTAAACATTCAGGTCTTCAAGGATCTGAAGTCTCAAAAAAAGTTGCCTGAATCCAGGAAGATCAATTATAGAAATTTTTACAATGATCTGCATGAAGAATATTCTCCGGCTTTCCTTCTCTCAACAGGCAGATGCGGAACAAAACTATTAACAAATATGATGGAAGAAAAACCACGGATAATTGTGGAACATACCCCTCGGCCAGAACTAATATATTATTCCAAATTTGCCTATGAGAACAAAGAGGACAATAAGACCTTGGAACATATACTTGATGCTTCAAGATTTGATGTGTTCCATCACGGTTATCTTTATAATAAAAAATATTTCGAGACAAATAACAGAATAACTTTTTTTGCTCCAGCGATCAGCACACTTTATCCAAAATCCAAATTCATACATCTGGTTAGGCATCCAGGTGTTTTTGTCCGGAGCGGGATACGCAGGAAATGGTACATGGGTGCCTCTAATCATGATATGGGCCGGATAGTCCCTGTAGATGGGAATATTCCATGGAAAAAAATGAACGATATTGAGAAGATAGGCTGGCTCTGGAACGAAACAAACCAGTTTGTTGAGGATTTCAAAGAGAAGCTTCAGGACAAGAGTAGATGCATCACGGTTAAAGCTGAGGATATGTTCACAAATCCAGATACAATTATAGAAATATTCAAACACCTAGGTCTAAAAGCACCTCCTAAAAAAGAAATAGTCCTAAATATTTCAAAACCTGTCAATGTTCAGAGAAGCGGGGATTTTCCAGAATATGAAAAATGGTCCACGGATAAAAAGAGACAACTGAAGAAATGGGCTCCCTTAGCGGGCAAGTATAACTATGAGCTGTGACACATGTACAAATCAATTATACCCGAAAGATTCAAGAAAAGGGCCGATTATGCTTTGGATCATCTATTCTCCTACTTCGAAATACCCTATGAAAATTTCGAATTCATATACGGCTCAAAGGGTAAATACCCAATATCATTCATGGAGTACCATGAAGAAGAATACGAACTTCTGGAAAAAGGTGTTGCTCCGAAGATAGTATGGTATGAAAAGATGCCGTTTTTTTTCCTTAAAGACCCATCCAGTAAGGATATTGTCCTCTCGACCTTCATTCTGCTGTCAGGTTATCAGGAACATACCACTGATAAAAGGGATAAACATGGACGCTACCCCTATTCCGAAAGCCTGCAATCCAGGGGTGATTTCGTTTTAAGGCCTATCATTCAGGAATATGCCGTTCACATCCTAGAACAATTAGAAATAATGGGACTCAAAGGCATTAGGATCAATGATGAATATAAGAAAAATAACATCATTTTGAGCCATGATATAGATACTCTGAATCAGTGGAAGAACAATAAGGATGCCCTGGGAAGAATATGGGACCTTATCACCAGACGGGTGAAATACAACTGGGGCGCCTTCAGGCAGGTTTTGATATACCTTCTCAGGAAGCGGGATCCAAACGATACCATCAATAGAATTATGAAAATGGAAAAAAAGTATTATAAAAATTCCATATTTTTCTTCCTGACAGAGTTCAGGAGCAAATACGATGGTGATTATGAAGGGAATTATCCCAAACTGTACTCAAGAATGAAAGGGATCATGAAGGACGGGTTTCAGATAGGTCTTCACGGATCTTATAACTCATGGAAGAACGGAGGCATGCTGAAAAAGGAAAGATTAAGATTGGGGAAAAATATCGCAAGGGATATCACATCCATAAGGCAGCATTATCTAAGGGTGCACCGGTCCACCACTGGAAATCAGGCTGAAGCAGGATTCAAATTCGATTATTCACATGGATTCCCTGAGATGAGCGGTTTCCGAAATGGGACGTGCAGGCCATTCCATGCTTGGGACTGGGCGGCTGATTCTGCATCCAGTATTACTGCTATTCCTTTGATAGTAATGGACCGAACGTTCATAGGATATCAGAATAAGATGAAAGAAGAAGCTTTTCCAATCATAACCAAGCTTATTGACACGGTAAAGGGGCACAAAGGACAGTGTTCCATCCTTTGGCATAATGATGTTTTCAACAGAGTAAAGCATCCTGGCTGGGATAAATTGTATGAGAAAGTCCTCAAATATATTAGAGAATATTGATATTCAAACTGTTTAATTCCCGGTTTTCATCTCAGTTCCTTTTTAATATAACGGGTCATCTCCCTGGGGTTTATTATTCCCCAGATATATTTCACCTCGTTCTTACCGAATTCCCTGAAGATGAACATCAAGGCGAAATATATGACCGCTCCCACAATAGAATATCCTATCAGATCATAGAAACGGTCGATAGCCCAGTAGGGAGCCAGGGCATATTTCATAACTACAGCCATTATGAATGCCCCCAGTGCATTCAGAACTATCCTCCAGCTCCCTTTAGAACCGGATATGAACTTATAAACAACAATTCGGAGAGCAATGTAATAGATTACCGTCGACAAAAGTGTGCCAATGGCCGCTCCTTTTGCTCCCCAACCTAAAAGCGTGATACCCATAACGCTAGGGGCTATGAAGATCAGATTGAACAATATGTTCAAACCAAACCGGGGGATTCCCAGTGCCGCAGTGAGCTTGGGTCTGTTAGTACCAGACAACTGAGGGCCGTATGGTATACTTAGAACCTGGAACATAACAAATATCCCGAATATGGCCAAAATGGGAGCGGAATCCATTGCTTTGGGCCCCAGCATTATCTTGACAACTCCCTCGGGAAAGAATACCACAAACATACAAATTGGCAGGATGAAGAGGGAAATGTATTTCTCCGCCATTTTGGTTAGGAACTGGATCTGTTTATAGTTCTTCTCTTTATGGAATTTTGAGATCGTGGGTAGTACAAGGGTTCTAACTGCCACTCCGAAGGTGGTGATAAATACTGTTATCTGGTAGGCTGCAAAATAGATACCCACATCTTCCGAGGACCAGAATAACTGGATCATGACCCTGTCAGTGGTTACCGCCAACATTCCGGCCAGAGTAAAGAATAATAAAGGCAGTGAGAATTTGATATAGTCCTTTGACATTGCCCAGGTAGGTCTTTTCACCTTATAATCCTTGAAAAAAAGAACTGCGCAACTGATGATATAAGCAATATTGCTCATATTCCACGCCATCGCCAGGGCCATTGGGCCCATATTCAATCCCACAATGACGAGAACAGTGGCAAGTTTTGCAATTGTCGAGAGAAGCATGCAAAGCTGAACCTTAGCTATCTCCTTTTTACCCTGAAAGGTAGAAATGAATACGCTGATGTAGGAACCCAATACAAAATTCAGCAATAGGAGATAAATTACATATTTGTGCTGTGGCGATTCAAAACCGTATCCTAGGAGGAATTCCCAGCCGAAGAGCACTGAAATAACCACCACCAGATACAGAGGCGTTAATACGCTTTTAATTGCTAGATAGGTTCCAACGCATTTTCCAATGTCCCGGCCTTCAGAAATCCTTTTAATATGTACAGTATTGGTTCCAGGAGTTAGAATTATCATGAACATGCCTAAAAAACCCAGGGCGAAGGAAACAATACCGTAGTCATGAGCCGGATTTTCCATATTTTGAAATATCAAATAGAGTATGAACCACCCCATTGCACCCCCTAGAAAATTATTGGCTACTATTAGTAAAGTTTTCCTGCCTAATGAGTTCTTATCCGCCAAAAGCGGCCACCGTCCTAATGATTTATTATATTTTCAGTGAATCCATTCATTCATTGTATACTTATCTTCAACCAGAAACGGATGAGTTCCTTCTTTACAATAAAACAAAGATATAAAATGTACCATTGTAATTTAAACCCCCTTGTAAAAACAATAATCACCAGATTTTACCTGAACTAAATACTGAAAAATCATAGATTAACGCTAATATGCAGGAAGAGGTGCTTCTACATAATTTAAATAAATCACCCTAAAAAAGTAATATTCCTATTCACCTTTATGTCTGAAAAAATCTTAGAGGTATGCTTCAGATGGGAACCATAAGGGAAGAGATAGATAGACTTGAGGAAGAGGTGCGGGGGACAAAGTACAACAAGGCTACCCAGCACCACATTGGCAAAATTAAAGCCAAAATTGCCAAATTAAGGGAAAAAATGGAGGCATGTTCAGGCGGCGGTGGCGGCGGTGGTGGATACGAGGTTAAGAAAAGCGGTAATGCTACCGTATCTCTCGTAGGGTTCCCTTCCGTGGGAAAGTCTACCCTTCTTAATAAAATCACAGATGCTGACAGCGAGGTAGGTCAGTACGCGTTCACCACACTAGAAGTGATTCCAGGTATGATGGAATACAAACAAGCTGAAATACAGATCTTAGATCTGCCGGGATTGATCAAAGGCGCCTCCAGGGGGAAGGGAAAAGGAAAAAGGGTTATTGCTGCTGCCAGAGCATCCGATCTGGTATGCCTTCTTATAGACGTGTTCTACTCTAAACTTGAGGTTCTATTAAGGGAACTTTTCTATTCCAAGATTAGACTGAATGAGAAGCGACCGGATATTCAGATAATCAAGGAGAATTACGGCGGGATCAATGTTGCCTTCACATGCGACCAGAGTCATGTGAACGAGGAAATGATAAAGGATATGATCCGGTCATACGGTTTCGTGAACGCACATGTTATAATAAGGAGCGACATTCGGCAGTACCAGCTAATTGATGTCTTAACCCAGGGTGTCAAATACCTGCCTGCGTTTCTAATAATTAACAAGAGCGATCTAGTGAGCAGAGAACATTCACTGAAGATCAAGAGGAAATATGCTCATTTCAATCCAATTATTCTTTCACTAAAGGAAGAAAAAGGTATTGGCAAAGTCAAAGAAGCTATCTTCAACAAACTCCATTTGATCCGAATATACATGAAACCCCAGGGCGGAAAAGCTGACATGGATGAACCGCTGGTGATAAAGAACGGATCGGATATCGAAGCTGTTTGCAACACAATTCACCGAGATTTTGTGGATAAATTCCGCTATGCCAGGATCTGGGGGCCAAGCAGTAAATTCCCAGGACAGAAAGTAGGTCTGGAACATAAGTTAATGGACGAGGATATCGTTACAATAATAATTCAAAAATAATTTTATTAATAATAAATTTTCAATATGAACAGGATCTAAAGGGAGAACTAGATCACATGGGTTACGCTGAATTCTTCGAGAGTACAGTCCTTGATGCTTTCAGATTTTTAATGGAGGATTTCGCATTCAAACATTCAGGGACAAAGAAGTACCAAAGAGAAACCAATGTCAGTTTCAGGAACCAATATGCCGAGGTATGCGTGCACGAGGAAGCAGGATGCAGACCGTGGGTTGTTCTGGGACGTATGGAGGATGAAAGAGTAATTGAATCCCATGGACTTTACTCACTTGTAAGGCTCCGATGTCCAGATAAAAAATCCTATCTCAAGAGTGAATCAGAATACGGGACCCCTGAACGTGAAGAGCTAGTCAAGATTATCAAGCTCAAGGCAAAACTGCTGAGGGAAAACGGAAAAGATATTATGACTGGTGATTTTTCAGTATTTCCGGAATTGAAACGGATAGAAGCCATTCGTATGAGAGAAGATAACAAGAAGAATTTCGGCACATCAACAGGCGAAAGTTCACGGTTCGATCATAGACCCAGCCTGAAAGAGCTGTTCCGAGATGTAAAGAATCCAGGTATCGCGGAAGCTAGGGTCTACCAGGCCTATTGGGATTACGATTACGATATCAAAACCATATCAGAATTTCTGTCAGAAAAACCAAGTGCAGTTAAAAAAATGCTCGCTCACTGGGACGGATTAGAAGATCCAATTCTTAGATGACATATTTGAAGAAACAGTTGCAGGTCGAAATCTGTAGTGAAGTTACTATTAGAGCCATCAAATAGACTATCCGTTCATGAAATGATCTATCCGGGTAAAGGCTTCATCAAGAATATCCTCAGGAGGCAGATAGACAACACGGAAATGGCCCTTTCCGTACTGGGGGCAAAACCCAGAGCCATGCACAGTCAGGACATGGCAATTCTCAAGGATATCAAGAACAAACCTTTCATCGTCCTGGAACCGCGGGTCCTCTATCTTCGGGAACATATAGAAAGCTCCACCCGGCAGTCTGGTGGAGAGACCATCGATCTCATTTATTCTTTTATAGGCAAAATCCCTTCTTTTTTTAAGTTTGGAATTCAATGATCTCAAGTATTCAGTATTGTCATTCTCAAAGGCGGCCTGAAGCCCGTACTGGGTCGGCAGGTTGGAGCACAATCTGGCCCTGGCCTGCTTGTTCACGCCATCCCAGATATCCTCCAAGGCTCCGGTCTCGTCCTTCAGGGCCATATATCCACACCTCCAACCTGGAGCCAGGAACACTTTTGATACCCCATTCAATATGACAGCCGGTACATCCTTGACCAGAGAACCAAGATTGATGGTTTTATCCTCAAAGGTCATCTTATCATATATCTGATCGCCTATAAGGAACATGTTCTTATGCTCTCCCACAATATCCACAATCTCTTTCAGGGTCTTCCTGTCGTAGAGAGCACCGGTGGGGTTGTTCGGATTGATGATGGCAAGTGCCTTCGTGTCATCGGTTATCTTTTTTCGAATATCGTCAATATCAGGCTGCCAGTTCTCATCCTCAAGTGTTCTGTAGGGCACCGGATCACCATTGAAGAACTTTGTATAGGTGATGTATGGCGGATAACTAGGACCAGGTATCAGAAACCGTTCGTTGTTCTCAAAGGTAGAGCCTAAAAGTATCTGAAGGGCTTCTGTTACTCCAGTGGTCACGATGATATCTTCAGCATCAATAATGCAGCCCTCTCCCCTTTCTTTAGACACAATAGCCTCTCTTAGAGAAGATGTGCCTACTGAAGGGCCATAGTGGTTCCGGCCATCCCTAATTGCATCTATTGCTGCTTGTTTTACAAAATCCGGAGTGTCGAAATCATATTTTACAGGGTCCCCAATGTTCAGTTTCAGGATCTCTACACCCTTTCGCTCCAATCTGTTGGCATGAACTACCACATCGCGAATAGCATAGCTTATGTTGGATGCTCTATCCGTTACAGGTATCTTGGGGTAAACCATGATCCATACACACTCCGATTAACTGTAAAAATCTAAGTCCAGGTACGTCATTAGAATCTTCCTATCAAAATCAAACCTTAATACTTAAACTTTTTTTATCCGTTCACCATTGTCATAACCCATTTAAAATAAAAACCCCTTCTTAATTGAGAGCAGATAACAAAAACATACCTATTATGACTACTCGTCATAGGGAATCTGGGTGAAAATAAAACTAATTGAGGTCGACAAGTGACTGAAGAACCATATATCATACGAATTTTTGAACCCTTAGATATGGAGGGAGTACTGAAGATCGAAGAAGAATGTTTCCCAAAAAGTCCATACCCGGAAGAATTATTCAGAAGTATCCACCTGTCAAGCGATCATAAAATCCTGGTACTTGAAAAGGAAGGGGAAATTATCGGAGACTTATGCTTTGACATCAACGGTCACCTGCTTACTGTCGCGGTTAAGAAAAAATATAGAAATCTGGGACTGGGCAGCAGATTACTCCATAGAGCAATGGATTCAATTGCCAGTAATCTGATTTTCCTTGAAGTAAGGGAATCAAATATTGCTGCAAAGGCCTATTATAGAAAGAATGGAGGAAAACGTATAGATACTATTAAGAATTATTATCGGGAATCTTATGGTAGTAAGGGGAATACCATTTTTGAGGATGCTGAGGTATGGATTATCACCTCGGATTCTAAGCTGGAAAAAGGAAAAACAATAGAGAAAAAACAGAAACACTGCTGATCGATGCATAATACTGGTGAAATAAAATGCGAGAATCTATTGAAGAAATAATGGATAAAGTAAAGGAGAGGAAAAAGGGACGGAGAAAACGCGTACCCAATCCTCAAAAACCAATATCGATCTGGTCCGAAAATGATATTATTGATAATGAAAAAACTAAGGCCCTGGTAGTAATTTTAAATACAACTGGGTGTTCCTGGGCAAAAGAAAGTGGTTGTACCATGTGCGGGTATCATAATGATACCAATCCCCATATCAAAAAGGAAGATCTCTATAAGCAATTATCCAGGGTCGAAAAACGGTATCAAAATGAGAAATACCTCAAGATATTCACATCTGGATCCTACCTAAATTCCCTAGAACTTCCAATGGATTTTGCTAAAGGTGTGCTTGAATTATTCAGCGGAAAATGCAGGAGGATCTGCGTTGAGAGCAGGATCGAGTATATCACGGATGAATGGTTGGAATGGCTCAGTGAACTTCCCTGTCAAATCGAGATTGCTGTTGGTTTGGAATCCTCGAACGAAATGGTCAGGAACGGAATAATCAACAAGAATATCTCATTTGAAGAATACAGGAAAAAATGCATGAACTTGAAAGATAATAACATCCTGATTAAAACCTATCTTCTATTAAAACCGCCTTTCCTAACGGAGAAACAGGGAATAGAGGACTGCACCAGATCCATAGAGGATATCATTGAACTGACCCACACAATTTCGATAAACCCGGTCAATGTACAGAACTTCACATTGGTAGATCATCTTCATTTTAGAGAGGAATACCGACCACCCTGGATCCATTCACTGGCAGAAGTGTTCAAGCGATCCTGGGATCTAGCTGAGAGAAAAGGGGTAAGATTGATGTCATCACCATCCGGCGGTGGAAGCAGAAGAGGAGTTCATAACTGCGGGGTCTGTGATAAGGAATATCTGAAGTTAATTGAAGGAATTTCAATGAAAACTGCCTCCATAGAAGATCTCAATACCATTTTCTGCACCTGCTATAATCAATGGATTGGCCATTTATACTCTCAGGAGCCATTAATAGACCTGGAAAATTGAATAATATTTATCCAATGGTTTTATTAATAAAATCCAACTTTAAACCTTGAAAACCGTTTCAACTTTCTTAGGATTTCAATGACCTGTTATCCGCACTCGATAAACAATAAAGGGGTGACCTACATGGAATATGAATATTTATCACTAGATGATCTAGATACAAAAGGGAAGACAGTCATTCTTCGAATTGATATAAATTCAACTATTGACCTTGACAATCAAGAGATCAGAGGACGGGAACGATACCGACAGATAGTTCCTACAATAAATGAATTGGATAACTGTAAATTGGTCCTGCTGGCACATCAATCCAGACCAGGTAATGAAGACTGCACAAAGCTCGGCCTTCACAGAAAGGTTCTTCAGGAAGTTTTGGGTAGAGAGGTAAAATATGCTGAAGACCTGATCGGTTCGGAAGCGCGCCGAGCTGTTAAAGAACTCAATGATGGGGAAATACTATTATTGGAAAATACTAGACTTTATGCAGAGGAAACCGCATTAAAAAATCAGCCTCCAGAAATTGCCAGGAATTCCTATATTGTTCAAAATTTAGCCCCATTAGCGGACATCTTCGTTATTGATTCCTTTGCTGCAGCACATCGGGCCCAACCCTCCCTGGTTGGATTCATGGATATTTTACCATCCGCGGCTGGAAGACTTATGGAAAGGGAAATTTCAGCCCTCAATAAGACTTTCTCCCAGGATAGAAGGCCGGTAGCAGTTATTTTGGGCGGTGCCAAGATAGAGGAATCTATTGCAGTGGCCAATAATCTATTGACATCCGAAAAAGCTGATAAAATATTGGTGACTGGACTTGTAGGACATGTATTCTTCTTGGCTAATGGAATCAAATTAGGTTCCGTAAATATGAAAGTGCTCAACAAAAAGGTAAAGGATCTGGACAAATATGTGGACCTGGCCAGAGATCTCATTTACAAACATCCTTACAATATCTTCATGCCTGACATCGTAGCTGTGGACAATAAGGGGTCACGGGAAGAGGTGTACATAGACATGCTCCCCACTGAACATATGATCAAAGATATAGGTGAGGGTGCTGCGGACCTGTTCATTGATGAGATAATGAACTGCTCCACTGTGATATTGAACGGCCCGGCAGGTGTTTTTGAAGAAGAGCAATTTGCCTTTGGGACCGAAAAAATATTCAGAGCGGCATGTGATGAAAAACTCTACAGTGTTGCCGGAGGGGGAGAAACCACCACTGCACTCGATAAGTTCAGCTTGAAAGAGAAGATCAACCACGTATCTACTGGCGGTGGTGCTACCATGACATTTCTGGCGGGCAGAGAAATGCCGGTTTTGAAATATCTATCTCTATCGAAAGAAAAATTCTCGTGATGAATCACGAACTGAATAAAAAAAAATTCCCGCTCCCAATTTCAGGAGCGGGCTCAAACCATTTTATTTTTATAGTCGTCTATTTACTGCTCGATCTGAACCTCGAAGAGCTCGTTGTCCTTGGTCTTCAGAGCGAAGT
>CAYSHM010000006.1:0-150644 GCA_964430885.1 uncultured archaeon
TCGCTAAGAACATTGACGACACCTCACTGACCTATGAGAACGACTGGCATGTGGTCGTGTAAGATTAGACATTCAGGTATCGGAACAAAACAGCATGGGAGGGCTTACCCTCCCTTTTTTATATTTTTTTCCCGACCTTCTCCAATTTATATCTAAGGAATATCAATATCTTTTCAAATCGGTTTTTTAATGCTTTTTCCTGGGCATTAAGGTCGAAATTCTTTTATTCTGGAGCAGTAATCTGCCTTCTAATATTCCTAATTTTAATGGATAAGCTGTATTTTTGAGTAGTGAATTATAACTATTGATATAACAGGCAGGAAATTGGTATAACCTATCAGTTATATTTGGTCCCCCGGAAACGTGCTAACATGATGAGAACCATTGAGATAGAACAGAATCCGTATATTGGAGTTCTTTCTGCTACAAACGATAAATGGACCTTGATCCCAGATCATGTATCAAAAAAGGAAGGAAAGGTTTTCCATGAGGTTTTAGGTACGGAAGTCATATCCTGCAACATTTCCAGTCTGTCCCTTTTGGGAACATTGGTTGCCATGAACAGCGATAGCATTATTGTGCCATATGACATTGATTTCATGCATGAAACCGATAAGCTTGATATTAACATTACCAATACCTTCAAGACCCGTTTTAATGCCTTTGGAAATAATATCCTTATAAATGACCATTTTGCCCTTGTGCATAAAGGATACTCCAAATCAGACATATCTAAACTGGCCGACATTTTTGATGTGGAAATAGAGAAAGGTTCCATTGCGGGTCTTTCCACTGTCGGAACTGCTGCTGTGGTTACAAATAAGGGGATGCTTGTTCATCCTTTGACCCAGGAGGAAGAGTTGGATTTTCTGCAAAATGCTTTCAAGGTCGAATGTGAGATTGGAACGGCCAACTTCGGAGTTGGTAATGTAGGAGCATGTTTGGTGGCTAATTCCAAGGGTGCGGTCATAGGCAGCCCGACCACGGGTATCGAGCTGGGAAAGATAGAGGATGCATTGAAATTATACACATGATCTTAATATTTTCATTGATTAAAAAAATGGTTAGGAATGTAACCTTGTTTTTTTATTTCACAAACGTTCCTATCAGGCGATCAGCGGAAATACAAGATACAATGCAACAATTGTACCCATAAGAGCTTCCCCGACAATCAATCCTGTGGCCATCATGTAGCTTTGGAGCAATGCCATGGTTTGGTCCCTATCACCCCAATTGAGTTTTTTCGCCTTAGGCTCCAGATAATATTTTTCCCAAAGGTCCCTTGCACTGCCTCCGACAAGCAGTATTAGTCCCAATCCCAGTGGGAAATACATTCCCAAACCAAAGGCAGTTCCCATTCCGATCAGAAGTTCAACGAACACTCCAATCATGAAACCGAATAACAGCAGTTTAAAGGAAACATTTCCTGTGATCAAAACCTGAACAAATTTGGCAAAGGCATTGGCCTGGGGGGCCAACAGGTTCAGATGTGACGGGTGATCCGGGGGCAAGGCCAATCCTTCAGAGAAAAGAACTGCAAAAAATGCTGCGATAGCCGCTCCTGGCAATATTCCAAGGGTGACTGCCTTGACCAAGTGATATGGTCTGTTTCCGACATAGCCTCCTACCTTGAACATCAATATTATATTTCCACTCATGGAAATAGCACCGCCGAAAACCGTGGTACCAATTATGGACAGGAGTACTATCTGGGCATCGCTTGTATTGGTCAGATGTGTGAAGTTCAGGATCTTGAATACGAAAACAAGAAGCATGAGAACTATGAATGATGTTGCAGAAACAGGTTCAGTTCCGCATTCTCCCATCACCTTGACAGCGATAGCACCTATGAAGAAAGTAGTGCTGACCAAAAGCAGTGAAAGGAAGAAAGCATTGAGCCAATATCCGCTTGTGATCCCGAATACGACAAATACGAAAAGGAAGGTCAATACCACCATGATCTTGATGTGGGAAACCGGCCACTCGAACCATCCCTTGTCAGCAACAAAATCGTACTGGGCTGTGTCGTCGCCTTTTGTCTTGAACAGATCGGCAGTAGCAGTTTTGAATACGGGGGCCATCTTTATCAGACCAGTAAACCCTCCCCCCAGTATTGCACCTATGGCAATTATCTTTGTCACGTTCACACTTGCTGCTGCTGGAGCGATCATGTTGGCCCCCACTACATCCAAAGGGAATTTGGATAGATTGACCATCTCATCCATGGCTGGAATATATACCGGAAGGTCGAAAGCAACAGCAATGGGTATTATTATTAACCAGGAAACCAAGGTTCCAAGGCTTATGATGAGTGCGGTCCGGAATTTCATGAACCAGCCTATACCCGCTTGAATGGGCATCAGTGAGAAGTTTAGAATGGTATATTTTCCGAACAAGGGAGTTGAAGGCGGCAGCATTATGTCCCCTTTGTGATAGAAATTACCTCCGAAGATCTTGTCAAGGAAGGATTCCTTTATTGGTCCGTGGGTCTTGAACATGGGGAAATCCCTGAAAAAGGTGAACACCATTGTTCCGCTTATCCAAATGGTTACGGTCTTAATGGATTTCTGCGCCTGCTCTTTAGCTCCTGAAGTGATGTTCTTGGCGATATCCATTAGCTGGACGAAACCTTCAAAAGAAGGAGTTGGGAGGGGGTCTTCCACCAGCCATATCCTCCGGAATATTATGAAATAAAATATTCCTAGTATGCCAGACATAACTGTGGCAAGAAAGGCCGCGAACAGCAATTCCACCGATGGAACATGGGTCAGGAATTCGCCGCCAGGAGTGGAATAAGAGGGGGAAAGGGCTAAAAGGTAAAGAGCTGGAAATGAGAACACAAAACCCGTGCATATCATTGCCGCTCCATTGCCGGCGGTTGCAGCTATGTTCAGTGAAGGAGGGTCCCATTTCAGAGCCAGACCCAGGAGATATATAACATACCATGATCCGCTGACCACCATACCCACCTTCAAACCGACATACTGGTTGATCATGGCGAATAGGGATCCTATTAAAATGGAAATGATGATCATTTTCCAGTTCCATTTGGATATGACGAAACTGGCCTTCCTGTTCTTTTCCTCGAGGTACTGTTCACATATTCCGGTGTTAAAGTTGGCAAACATCTCAGGGTCCAGCCAATCCATTTCATCATTCTCGATCTTCCTGAGACCTCCCGGCGTAACAGGTTTTCGATATGCGGATTTTCTTACTGTTCCCATAATTTGAGCCCCTCTTCAATAATCCTTATTACTATGATTGAATAGTACTCTAGAGTATCTGGTTCTTTTAGGTTCTATCATTGGTAATTTATATAATACTTTTTTATTTATTCTTTTGACCCATTAATATCAAGAGCTGATCATTTTTTATTAATATATAATGGAAATCCTGTTGTAGGCATCTGGTTATGGGAGTTTATTAATTGATCGGAAATTCTATCATTTATTGTTCTTTCTCTTCAGCTGGTTCCAATTTTTTTTCTGATTATTGGTGACAATTAATATCCCTGATTTGGTAACAAGGGAGTTAGGAGGAATGTCCAGACCAGGCGGAACGGTCACGCCGGGAAGTACCAGACAGTCACGGCCCAAAATAGTGTTCTTGCCTATCACCGTGTCTCCTCTTTCAATAATATAGCCCGCTTCATCTATGAGTGAGTGTGTAAGGACAAGACTTCGTTCCATGAGCATAGCTCCATCCTCAATATGGACATTTGTGGGAAACATTGAATCCAGAGTGACCGAATAATGGATGAATGCAGTTGGAGCAATATCACAGTAGATGGACGAAAGTACTCTTTTTGATTTTGAGTTCCTACAGCTTGCCGCAATTGAATTGGTGTAGAACTGCTGGAAAAGCATCCTCATCATGCCCCAGGGTTTATAATAACTCAGGGTTTGAAACCAATCCCACTGGGGGCAATTAGTAAAACGGATCCGCTCAACATTTCTTGTTGATTCCTTCGGGGTGAAGTTCCTCTTTCTCATCTTATTGGTACCGGTTACGAACATACCGTCAGGCACCTTTCCTGTAACCCTTGCATTTGCTGCTATGAAACAGTCCCTTCCGATCTTTGCATTTTTGACAACAGCTTTGGCGGCCACAACTGAGCCGTCGCCTATAGAGGAGTTCTCGATTAGACAGCACATTCCGATACCGCAGTACCGGCCTATCTTGGAATTGTAGATCCGCGCACCTGGCCAGGGAATGCTTCCAAGCCCGAATTTTGACCTTGAGAATATCTTCAGGAAGAGCCATCTAAAGCGGGGTTCAGGTATGGTCTCCGATGCTAATATATTGATAAATCTCTGCAGGTCTCTTGTGGTCAAGAATATACATCCTCTGTTTTCGGTGGCCTGAAAATTTCTGTTAAGGCAAGATTTTATTTCATATAAAAGTTGGTATTTGATTTGCCAAGGGATTAATTAAATTTTCATTTATTATATTATGTATTTTTTAAATTCCTATTTGAAAAAAGGGGAAAATCGGCATACCTACCATAAATGTAAAATATAAGGTTGGCCTAAACATATTTCATTAATAAGCAGATTTGTATCTGTGGCGAGGTGTTTGGCATATTCTGGCCATTGCCTTCTATTTGTTAAAAAAACTCTTCGGATTCAATTCTTATTTTCATCTAATTTGGATTTGGTGTTCAGTTATGGATAATGGAATATATGCCAAAGTTTTCAGAAAAATTCTGCAACCCGTTCTGGTTGTAAACAAAAATGGAAAAATCATTGATGCCAATCCTTCCATGGAAAGGATGCTGGATGTGGATGAAGGTGCCTTATCAGGCAAAAATATTCGTGAAATCCTCACCCTTGGAAGCATAACCTTATTCAATGAACACTGTATAAACTCGAAGACAACTGATGACAAGACTTCTAATTTGGAGATGAGAACACTTTCCGGCCGGCCTATCCTAAGGGTCGTGAACCTTTTCACTTTAGACAGAGGAGATCAGGGAGATCTTGTCTGTTTACAGGTCATTGTACCTGAAGCTTATAAGATTTGGAATCTGAATGAAGACGAATATGAAAACGAGTTACATTCTGCTGATGAAATTCCAGGGACTGAATCCGATAGCGGAAAAGGCAGTGGTGATCCTTTAATGGTTCAGACCTCCCCTGAATCATTCGATAGACCATTATCCAGGAATGAAAAGGCTTTGGTCATTGAGAGATCAGGCGGAAGTATTAGCCAAATAGAAACCAAACAAGGACCATCAAGGAAAGAAGCTGAAGTAGTAAGTAAATGTGAAGGAGCAAGTCTGATGAAAATTGATCTTATAAGGGGAAATATCAGCAGACTTCAGGGTATGGAAGGTTCCGCTCTTATATTGAAGGGAATTATGGATAAACCCATTAAGGTAGAAAAAGGAGAACTTAGTGCCCTAAAACCGGAATTATTAGACGATCCCTCGGCGTCGGAAACCCCTGAGGGATTCACCTACTTTATTGATACCCGCGGATTTATTCTAGGTGAAATAGATAATCATTTCGAAATCGATGAAGGGGTTATTAAAGAAATGTTAGAAACCCGGAAAGATGATGCTGGGGAAGGCGGTATTCAGTTCATTTGGGGTGATTTCCTAAAGGACATTCAGCAAAGAGGATTCCATCTTGCCACTGCCTCAATACAGTGCAGATCAATTCTCTACGGCCCAGAAAAGATACAGTTGTTCCTGATAACTGTAAATCAATTGGAGAAAAAACACACACCCAAGGTCGAGGATGAGGGCTTGATAAAGATTCAGAGACATGGTAACGACAAGTTTTCCATTGTGACTGCGGATAGGAAGGTTAGATTACTTACTGCTTCTGAGGGGGACGTACTTCTGGGAAGAGATTTTCTGACATTATTTTCTTCATCTGACAGAAATGAGGTCCGTTCTCTTTTGGCAGGTTTGGATCCTCAAAAGACCGACGAACACAAAGGTGAACTGAATGTTGAAATCAGAAGATTGGACGGTACTAAACTTATGGTCCGCTTGGAGATTGATCCGAAAGATGACCGCAAGGACGATTGTTTCAGCATAATTGAAATCAAAATCAATGATATAGCTGTTCTGTGATTTCTTGGTTGGATGACTGAACCACTGCATTAGGTCCAATGAACGCCATGAAGAGAATTGGTATAGGAATATTTTATCATTTCAGATTATTTCATATCCTTGACTTTCAGCCAATTCTTCCAGTGAACCACCATTTTCCACAAGCATCTCAAAAATCCCTTCTATATCGCTTTCTAAGGTGATCCTGATCTGTGATCGTGAGTCTCTCTCTCTAAGGGTGAATGTCCCATCCTCCAAGGTTCTGTAATCTATAGTGAAACAGAGCGGGGTTCCCACTTCGTCCATTCTTGAGTAGCGGCGTCCTATGGAACCCGATACGTCGTAAAACGGAATGTAGCCTCTGCCGATGGTCCTTCTCTTTATCTCTTCAAGTATTCCTTTTGATTCTTTAGTCAAACCTTCCTTCTTCATAAGGGGAAAAACCGCATACTGGTAGGGTGCTATGAGAGGTGGGAAATGCATTATCCTGAACTCTTCCGGCCCATCATCAATGCGCTTCTCCATGGAATGCTCCATGATGCAGTATAATATACGGTCAACACCATAGGAAGGTTCCACGACCCTTGGAATGAACTTTTCCACACTGACCTCGACCTCTCTCTCAATAAAATTGAACATCTTCGGTTCAATATTGAACGTGCTACCATCCACTTCCAGTTCGAATCCTCTATCGATATCTAGGTTTTCAATTTCATGAGGTTCCAATTGGGATAGCTCATTGGATATCTTTCCGGCTTCCCCTTTGAACAACGGTCCCAATACAGACATATTCGGTTCCATATATTTTTCCCTTTTTTTCACAGTTTGTTCAAGTTTACGCTGTGCCCGCAGGTCCTCTTTGGAGAATTCCATATGTCTTTCCAGGTCATAGCATGATCTATCGGCGATGCCAACTATCTCTATCCATCCGAATGAGGTCAAAGACTCCGCATCCCAGCAATCCTCGGCATAGTGGGCCATTTCATGTTCCTCATGCTGCCTGAATCGCAGGAATTCCGGCCTGATCCCTCCCCGTACCAGGATTGATTGGGTCTTGGCTATGAAATATGCAAGTATCTGGTTGGTGATGATATTGTTCTCCATGGCTTCTCCAAGAGTTATCTGTATCGTTCTTTTTTCAGGTGTATCCTGAAGCAGGGTCACAACAGTGTCCTTTACCTCGGAAAACCTATCATGTGATGTATTCTCAGGGTCTATAAAATATTCAACTTCCGCCATGTTGAACTCCCTAACCCTAATCACACCCTGCCGAGGGGATATCTCGTTCCTGAATCCTTTCCCTATCTGCACTGCGCCGAAGGGTAGGTCAGTCCTGTGATGGAAAAGGAGGTTTTTGAAGTTAAGGAACATACCTTGAGCGGTCTCGGGTCTCAGGTAGCCTATACGGTCCGAAGTTGGTCCTATATTGGTCCGGAACATCAGATTGAACGGATATAGATCCCCCAATTCACCCTTGCAGAGTGGGCATCGAATATTATTGTCATCGAGCACACTTTTCAATTCCGCCGCATCCAGTGCATCCGGATTTTTGTGGTGTTCCTCTGCAAGATGATCTGCTCTGAAGAACTGCCCGCATTTGGAGCATTTGGTCATGAAATCTGTAAACTCATCAAGGTGCCCAGACGCTTGAAAGACCGATTCAGGGGAAATATTCGGGCAGTCAATCTCGTAGAACTCCTCTCCTTCGATGTAAACCTCCCGCCAGAGTTTGATAAAATTTTCCTTTAGGCGGGTGCCTAAAGGCCCCCAATCGAAAAACCCTGCTACACCTCCGTAAATCTCATAGGAGGGATACAATATTCCTCTCCTACGGCACAAGGACATAATTTCCTTTTGATCTGCATCCAGCTTAGTATTCTTGCATTCTTCCACTGCACTTTGGTTCATCCGAAAACACCTTCATACTATACAATTTAAAAGAATATGACGGAATTATTGAAAACGGTCAGATATTCTTATTAGACGGTAGTAAAGAATTCCATTAATATAAATATGTTATAAAAACCAATCCATGGATGATAAAATATTAAAAAAGCACCTTTGAACACGCCCTTATACATAGTTACATAAACATAATAAAAATACAAGAGAAAAATTCTGAACGTTCGGTTCCATATGTCACCAATATCTTTTGGTATTATCCTTTTTGAATTCGGTTGTTTAGTCAAGACGTCATATATGCGGAGTTTTAATCCTTGGGCCAAGGACCTATTTTATTCATTCAATGTTCCTTTAAATCCTTTTAATAACAATACAAATCTATTTATCTCAATTGTTCATTAGGATTATAAAATGGATGGAGGCAAAATAATGATTAAACGTATTGTTGGAGCCTTGTTTGCAGTAATAATAATATCCACCCTATTGATGGGATGTGCTGAGAAAGCAAAGAATATTGCAAAAGGTGAAACCGAGGTTATTGGGAAAATCGAGTCCTTCAGTGAACCGCCGGTATATACATATAATTATATAATCGGAACGGTGGTCAACGGACCTGCTAATGTAGGTAGTTTTAATTTCAAATTGACCGACGACCAGGGGTCAACTGTTCTGAGCGGTAAGGTAGATCATTACAGCGTAGAGGGTACCATACAGTTCGTTAACTACGGTGGATCGGCTGATGAAGCGGATACTGGAGACGTGTTCACACTCGTAACCTATCAGAACTGTACCGGTGGGAATTTGAGGGTATCTTACGGCGGAAACGTAGTGGATAATGATACATTATGAAGAATTCCATTCGACCATTACATTGATGAACTTTCAACATACCATTCTAACATACATTAATTCGAATTTCTTTTTTATATACGGTATGTCATTCCAGGGGATCGTAATCATATTGTTTATTTCTGAACTTCTTCATTATTGGAATGCCCATGGAATAGAATAATGCCACCCCGAGAGCCACAATTGCAGAGATATTGTATCCGAACAATTCTGCTTTGGTCAGTGTAGTTCCGATATTCAGTATCATCAATACAATAGATATGACGAACAGAAGAACAAGTATACCGAATATGATACGCGCTTTTCCCATGATCTTAGGATAATGGATCTCGGATATCATGAGGAATGCTAGAATTATGGATATTGGTACGGTAATATACCAGTATCCGGGAAATAGAAAACAAAGTATGCAGATGATGAATGCATTGGGCGGAGTGGGTAGTCCGAGGAAAATATCCTTTTTATATGCTGAGGATACAAATCTTGCCAGTCTTAAAATCCCGAAAGAGGCCACGATCAGGGATGCAAGTACGATGATGACATTTGTGAACAGCTGAGATCCACTTGCCTCAAGCCATGGGTATCTATAGACCGTATAAAGCATGAAGGCTGGTGCAAAACAGAAGGTTACCATATCTGATATGGAATCTAAATAGTGTCCAATATTGTTCTTCTGCCCGAACTTCCTCGCTTCCCATCGGGCTATAGCACCGTCTAGTCCGTCTAGAATCATGCCAAGGATTATCAAGGAAATTGCAGGAAGGAAAAAAGGATTGTCTCCACCTAGTTTTTCGCCCCATCTTTCCCTCAACGAGAGCATAGCAAGGAAACCGCAAATCCCATTTCCTAGAGTGAAGAAGTCCGCGATTTTTATTTTCTTCAATATCCACATAGAGTTTACCCAGATTTTTATTAGTCCAATATATCAAATTCAAGCAAGGACCAAGATAATACTAAGCCACAAATCAGATAAAAAAGATCATGGATTATTTTAAATATTTCATAATTATTCACATTTTAGGGTGACCAAGGAATAATTCTATCGAAACCTTCAGTCGGAGGTGTCTCTTTTCCAAACCTTCTTATTGATCTCCTCGTAGATTCGGTATTCTTCCTCCTTGTTTTCTTTGGTTACTGGTTTCTTCCCCAGCTCTTTTATCCTTTCCTTGTTCAATTTCCAGTAATGTATGCGCCAAACCTGACCCTTTCGAATTGCTACCTCCTCGCTCTTTGTTCTCAGTATTCCTTCCTCTTCAAGCATATAAAAAACATCCCTGTCCTGAGAACTGAGTTTGTTATCTATAGCATAATCCTCGTATCCGAAATAATTTAGAATAAATTCAGCCACGGTCTTGATGTTATCATCATCCATTCCCTTTTGACCAAATGTGTTCCTGAGGGCTTTAACTATATCGTTCAGCGTGATTAATTCCAGATCATCACCTTTATGCTGTGATTGCAATACTAATTATGTCTATTTCTTTCCTTCTAGATATTAATTCAGGATGCTAACAACACTTATCAATTTTTTATGGAAGTGGCTAGCATCCAAGGGACTACTATCAAATCAATTCTTCGTATTTATAGATATTCCTTGAAATGCTTTTCGTTCCTCTTCCTATTATGATAATCGTATATGTTTATTAGTAATTATTATCCTGAAAGAATATATTCTATTCAACCAAACCAAAACCTAAATAGCATATAGGGGTATTTTTCATTTTGAAGGATACAGCCATCCATTATGATTATTATTTGCTTCCGAGTTTTGGATCTGCGATCCTGACAAATATCCGCAAGTCAAAGAAAGTACGGGGAGAAATAAATCCAAGGGGGTTCGAAGATAATCAAATTAACAAAAATAACCATGCCTATCCTTATGTTGCTGGTTTTGCAATTAATATTGATTGCATCTACTTCTGTTACCTCATCGGATACGGATATCCCGGATTCTGATTTTTATCTTATAGGGAGGGCCGGTGAACCAAAAGGGCTTGGAAATTATGTTCCTGATTATAATCAGACACATTGGGCTTCATTGAAGCAGAGTGAAAAACTGGAGTTCACTATAAACCTGCTTTCAAAAAAATATATCAAAGAGGATGAGTTTCGGCTTCGTCTGAGCATCAATTCCCTTAAAAACGCAGGCAAGGAAGTAAACACCATGATTCTGATGGATTTCAACAACGATGGAAGAACTGATGTAAATATCACATTTCCCCAATATGTTACAAAGATGAAATTCGCCGAAGAGAATTTCACTTTTGCTCCTATAGATATTTCCGGTACCTTAAAGGATGTTTCCGGTTTGAACAAGGATAACGGCAATAACCCGCCGGGAGCCAATTTGACCGTGCGTATCTGGAGAACGGACAGCATTGAGGATGTGATGTATATCTACTGCGGAGCCTACAACCGTACATCAAAGGTGGTCATCCCTTACAAACCAGCCACTGAAGGGAACGGCGGATCGGAGGATGACGGGAGCATCAATCCGGTGATCCAGGCATTGGTTATTGCCGTAGTGGTTCTTTTTGTGATATATTTACTTCTTCGGGGTTCCCGAAAGAGTTCTACCGTAAAATATGGTAAGGGTAAAACTAACAAGGATCTGAAGGGAAGGAGGTCAAAAAAAAGACCATAATAGAATTATTATCGTTCAATTCTGTAATTATCTTAATATAATAAAATTTATTCAGATTTCTCCGCCATTTTCTCTGCATTATTATTCTTGTAAAGGGGACACAGTCATATAGATTTATTTTCATTTTGATATGATGTGCTAATCAGAAGGTCCTTCAGGGGTTTTGGATGGTCTAAAAGGCGGACAACTTACTTCTAATATTCAATAGGAAAAATGGATTAATATTAAATATAAAATGCGGTATAGTGTTGGGCTCAAATACAGGTATTTAAATTAGAATTTAGGGCACAATGAATACTCTTCATTAGGTGGGAGAGATACTAATGGTAAAGGAAAATATTAAAAGTAAAGGTCTATCTATATCAGGTAGAGGCGGCGAAGACAAAGACAACATTAGCGTGTCCACCCGGTTCAAAAAATATTTTGGCTTTGGAGATTATGAAGGAGCGAATACTTGGTTGGCGAGGAATTGGTGGATCCTTCTAACGCTGGGGGGCATATTTCTACTAGGTTTGCTCATGAGGGCTTATTTCTATTATCCTTTGGCCAATGAGCTTGGCTTCTCAGGGAACGATCCCTATTATCACCAGCGAGTGATTGAACATATCCAGCAGCACCATACCCACCTTATAGAAGATGATCTTCTAAACTATCCTCTTTTCGCTACAAATCCGCGCCCTCCTTTCTTTGACTGGAGCGTAGCAATAATGGGAATATTCCTTGCCCCCTTTTTCGGATTCAATGTGGCTACTAGCACTGAGAGCCTGATGTATATTTCACCATCCCTCTGGGGTGCTCTCACGGTTATACCGGTTTACATGATCGGAAAAGAGATGTTTGGAAAGAAGGCCGGCCTTTTGGGTGCTTTCATCATGGCCACAATGCCCTCTCACATAGAGAGGTCGCCAGCAGGTTTCTCAGATCACGATTCTATCGTGGTTTTCTTTGTGGTATTATCCATTTTCTTCCTGTTCAGGGCTTTTAAAACCCTTGATCACCGAACTTGGGTAAAGGATTGGATGAATACCAACTCCATTTATGAAGGGATCACCGATTTCTTTTCAGCCAACCAGGTGGCAGTGTTTTATTCACTGCTTGCAGGAGTGAGTCTTTCCACAATAGCACTGACCTGGAAAGGTTTTCCCTATGCATTGGCAATAGTTTTCATCTATTTCCTGTTCCAGGTGACTTTTGACCGGTTCAGGAATGTTGATTCCACAGGAATATTTATCTGCATATTTCTGGCATTCTTCACAACACTTGTGGTATCCTATCCTTATTATATGAATCTGAGCTTCTCCACATGGATCACACCGCTTTATCTGTTATTATCCATAGTGATCATAGGTTCCTTCCTGATATTCACTCAGAAATATCCATGGATCCTAGTGATCCCCCTGGGTGTGGTGGTGGCCATTGTTGGCTATCTCATTCTCAGTCTGATAGCCCCCAATGTTGCCCAGGCCTTGGCAACTGGCCAGGGTTATTTCATTAAGTCAAAATTGTATTCAACGATCGCAGAGGCTCAGCCTCCCCAGTTCTCAAGACTGGCCGTGGCCTATTCGATATTCGTTTTCTTCTTTGCTCTTATTGGTATTGTGAGAGCAGCCATTCAGGTTCCGAAACACTGGAAGAAGGAGAATGTTTTCATTGTTGTTTGGGCAATTGTTGCCGTATACATGGCCATGTCTGCGGTCCGTTTCATGTTCAATGCAACACCGGTCATAGCTATCACTGCCGGATGGATATTGTATGAACTGGTGAAGAAGCTCAACGTCAAGAGCAAAATATTGATATTCTACATAATGGTCACTTTGGGATCATTGATAATCCTGGCATGGTGGGGAGTTGAGAACGACTTCTCATTGGGTTATCCCTGGATGATCTTCATAGGATTCTTAGCCCTTGTGGTGGTTCCGATTCTGATCGCAGTATACGATAATTATGATAAATCAAAGACCAGTACCTATATTGTGGTGATACTGGGCGTATGGACATTGGCCAGCCTGGTAATGTTCATGATGGATGATAAGCTCAGCTGGAGCAATATCGGAGATGTCCTGGTGGACAATCTCAGTATTTGGTATTTCGGTCTGGCAGCCCTTTTGATTACTTTGGTCCCCATCATAATTCTGTTCTCAAAGAAGAGTTATGCCATCACTCATTTTCTCTCCATTGGATCAATAACCTTAATCCTCATGGGGCTGCGTAATTACGGTTTCTTTCAGGATTTCGTAGCGTCCAAGACATCTGAGATGCTGTTCGGTTTCTGCATACTTCCTTTGCTTGTTCTCGTTTTCAATCTCTATTTCCTTTATATGGATGAGAACTATATGAAGGACAGTGCCAGGAAGGTATTGATCATAGCTATGGAACTGTGGTTCCTGTCATTCTTCTTCAATCCGAATATCTATTTCGGAATAGTTTGCGCCATATTGATACTGGTCAACATCTATCTGTTGACCCCTTACAGAAAATCCTTCAAGCACAAGACAACACCCATGCATGTGCTGATAACTCTGTTTGCCACATTCTTCATACTTCTACCTCAGATGTGGTTTGCTATTGATGCTTCCCTGCCCTATGAGGATAAATGGGATATGAACCAGAACATGTATGATGCCATACCGGATATCATTGAGAGCGATAAAGCAGATGCAAATAAATATTTTGGAGCCTTCGGTCACGGTTTCACATCGGAATATTGGAGGGCGGCCTTCGATTGGCTAAGCGAGCAGGATAATGACAAGATACCTTCGGAACGTCCGGCTTTTGTCAGCTGGTGGGATTACGGTTTCTGGTGTGCCTATATGGGTCAGCATCCCACTGCTGCGGATAACTTCCAGTACGGTTATCAGTTTGCGGGAAGTTTTATTTCATCCCAGAATGAGACTGAGGCAGTCAGTTTGATGATAGCCCGTCTCATCGAAGGTAATTACCTGAATAATAAGCTTAAAAATGACATTAAGGACCTTTTTACTGATGATAAATATCTGGGCAGTGAGGAAAAGTACATCAGCATCATCTCCGGAAAGAAGCTGAACGCAGCCGAAAAGGTCTGGGAGATAATGAACCACGGTGAGGATTATGTTGATATTATCAAGGATAATCCTGACCGATACGGAAAATATCTGGAACTTCTGCCGACCAATGCAAAATATGCAGCGGTCCGTGGAGTTCTCATGAATGTGGACCTTGAGACTCAGGTATCTCTTCTGAAGGACCTTGAGGATATGGTAAATAAAAATATCAGATATTTTGCTGTGGATTCAAGATTGTTCCCCTTTACAGCTCAGAATACCGGTATCTTCTATGCACCCATCAAATTGGCTGACAAGGATATAGATGAATTTCTTGAATATGTCGTGGAAACAACAGAAGGTGAGATGTCCATGGAAGAAGTTGAGGATAGGGTGGAGGAAGACCCGGATTTCCGTGAACAGATCATAGATTACAAGCTAAAATATACGGACAACTTCTACAATTCGCTGTTTTACAGATGTTATATCGGTTACAGCGGAAAGGATCTAGGGAAGGGTGATCTGGGCGTACCTGCAATAGCACCTGAAGGGGAATTTGCTTCAGGTGGAAGCAGTTTCTATCCCATGCAGGGTTGGAACATGACCCATTTCAGATTGGTTTACAAGACTATGTACTATACACCCAAATCGAGCAACAATGCTTCCTTCCCCGAGGATTATACTGCAATGAACTTTGATGAAGCTCAGGAACTTTATGAGGACCAGGGTGGTTATAGGATTTCCGGTTTGAAGAGCGGAGCATTTTTCCTGGAATACTATCCAGGGGCTGAAATGAGGGGTAGGGTATTGACAGAAGGTGATGAGCGGCAGCCTATGCCCGGAGTTAGAGTGGTGGTCTATGATGAGTATGGGATCCCCCATGACATGTCAATTACAGATGATGATGGTAATTATGAACTGATATTACCTCCCGGAGAGAATACCATTGTGACCTCTACAGGAGGTTTTGGTGAGGAGGATACCGAACTTCAGGCCAGACTGATGATGCAGGAGACAACTGTTCTGAATCAGACCATCCTGACCGTTACCAAGGACCAATCTAACAGGATAACCGACCATATTATCAATAGGGACCTTATCATCAAGAAGGGTACCGTTGACGGAAAATTGTTCATCGATAACAATAACAACGGGGAGTACGACCGTCTTCAGGATGAAATCCTTAACGAAGGGATGGTTAAGATAGTCCAGGGCAAGAACAAAGATATTTTCTACGAGGAAGAGGTGGAGGATGAACTATACAATTTTACCACTGTCCTTCCAGGTGAATATGCTTTTACCGTGGGACTATACGGCCATGATGTTGAGATAGATGATAAACTCGCGGTGACCCCCAAGGCCAATGAAGAATTAAATATCTACACCAAGGACATAGGTATTGCACCAGCGAACCTATCGGGGCAGCTTACATTCAACAATGGCAGTAATGCCACTGAAATAATGGTGGTTCTTAAAGACACCCAGAACGGAACTGTTTATCAGTATGTGACCAATTCAACAGGTCATTATTATTTCGATGAGCTGCTGCCGGGTGATTTCGAACTGACAATCGAACAGTCACCATATGAAAAGGTGGACCGCACCGTGAAAATTGCCATGGGCGAGAAGAATTACCAGAACATCACACTTGTCCAGGTGGCCCCTGTTTCAGGCAGGGTATTTTTTGACAGTCTGGGCAACGGTTATGATATTGATGATTCAATCGGCAACGCCCGGATTCGGTTCATACCTGATGACAGTGAAAAGAACATAACAATTGCTGTTAGCGGTTCGGATGGAAGATATGTCACCAACCTTTCATTGGGCCACTATACTATATATGTGGATTATGTGAATGGCGGACAGCATTATACATATCTCGGTGATATTGAGTGTATTGAGGGTGTGGAGAAGTTATGGGATATTGAACTCTCACTTTCTTTCAGGGTTGAAGGTGAAGTTTCCTTTGGAAGTGATATTTGGCCCAAGGATAACTTCGACATCAACAACACAGAGGTTTCCATCAGAAAAGAGTTTCTAACCATGAAACTTCCAGTTAATCTCTCAGGATATTATTCGACCTATTTACCTGTGGATGATTACTATATAACAGCATATCTGATTGAAGACGAATATACTGCAGGAATTGCAGGATCCTATATTGTTGGAGATGTAGATCAGGAAAGAACCCTTGATCTGGAGTGCGAAAAGGCCTTCAGTACCTCCGGTTGTATTTACTGGGATCGGGACGGCGACGGGAAGCTTACAATGGGCAACTCGTCCTTGGACGTTCAGGGTATCGTATTGGATATGGAGAACAACTATCCTTACTTCGAGGATCCTTTAGCAGGCAGTGTGACAACTGATCCAAGCGGGACAACCACCACGGAAACTGTTCCAACCCAAACAACAGGAACCAGAGCCGACACCCGTCAGGAAGAGGATGGATCTCCTGAAGTGGACATATTTGAAAATCCCATAAATGGAACTGAGAATGAAACCCATGATTACGACCTCTATGAAAATGTGACCGATGTCGTACTTGAATTTACCAAGGGAAACATGGTGTATCGAATAGTGACCAACGATACGGGTTTCTTCACAACATATCTGCCTAAGGGCGTATATACCGTTGAAGTAAATTCTGTAGAATTGGATAATCTAAAAGCCACAATCAAGATAGGCGAGGATGAAGTGAACACTTTCACTCCTGAGATTTCCCCGAAAGAGACCGAATGCAGGATTAATATGGGAGTGGATAGGAACAATGATGATATTATTTCCCCTAATGAGCTTGTAGGCCGATATACCCTTTGGTTTAACGCGACCACTCCAGGAGCCCACAGCAAGCGTGTGGATTATATTGGTGGGGACACTACTATAGCATTATTGCCTGGGGTTTATGATATATCATACTCAAAGGATTTCACGGACAATGGCATCGATGTAAGACACAGATTGGAAACAAATCTCTCTTTAAAAGTGGGGGAACTGGAAAAGATAGTGGACCTTTTTGTTCAGGAAACTGTAAGGTTCAGGGGTAAGTCAGTGACTGAATTCGGCGAACCGGCGGATAATTCCACATTGAGTCTGGAATCCATTCTGGAAGGTAATGTACTTGAAGTTGTGTGCAACGAATTCGGTTATTTTGATATGTTTGTCCCCATTGGTAATTATTTCATCAATTCTAAATATACCACCGATTCTGGAGTTTACATACTGCGTAGATCTTTAGCTATCACATCCCTTGAAAAGGCCCCTACACTGATTTTCACAAAGGCCTATCCTTTGAACGTAACACTGTATTTTGATAAGAACGATGATGGGAAATATCAGAGCACTGAGAAGCTCATGGACATACCCTTGACAATAACCGGAGATATAACCACTACCCATCATACAAATTACCAGGGTTTGGTATCAACATCCCTGCTGCCTGATAAGGAATACTATATAAGCGTTCATCATACTTCGGCGGACTCAACTTACCGCCATATTGCCGAAACTACCATCATCAAAGAAAAACAGGCCCAGGATATAAGAATTTCAGTGAGCAAGTATATCCAAGCTTCAGGCAAGGTTTATTGGGACCGGGACCTGAACAAGGTTTTCTCAACTGATGAAAAGATCATCGATGGAACCATTGAATTCATCAAGTCGGATTCCACCACGGCTGGGGAATATACCTTCCTTACTGGAAATGATGGCAAATGGTCGGGATATCTGCCGATCTTTCATAATAATACCCAGGAATTTGATGTGGTAATATCGGCACCGGGTTTTAAAGATGAACACGTGGAAAAAATGATCAAACCTTCTTCCAAAACCCTTGATGTGAGGATGGATCCCTTACCTGTTCTTTATACTGGCATGATTTTTGAGGACCTCAATAACAGCAACACTAAGGAAATCACTGAAGATATTCTTGCAGAGGTCGAACTTTCATTCATATCGATCTCAAAGACCGCCCTGAACGTTTCGGTCACCACCGATTCAAAGGGCCGATACAGCGTGCTAGTGTTCCCTGGCGAATATATGGTCAAATCCCTTGTAAAGGGCAGTCAGGTGTTCATCAGCGAGTTTAATGAAGAGGTAGTTCTTCTAGAGGATAAAAAGTTGGACATCCCCCTGAAATTGGGCAAATATGTATTTGGAAGTGTTTCGTACATAGACACGAATGGCAATGAGCACAAAGATATTGATTCCCGGGAAAACGGTATTATTATCAAGGGTCAGGATAACAATGTTGAGCGGGATCTGGAATTCAGCGATGGATTCTATGATACTTATCTTCCATATGGTTCATACTCTATTGAGATGAAAGGATATGATGCCGAGGAATATGAAAAGACCATGACCTATGAATTACCTAGGGATACCATCGTAATCAATGATTTCTATGATTTCTACAATCTGGATCTCGTCAAGGACGAGAAGAAGACCCTGGAATTGACCATCGTGGATCAAGTTGAAGAAATTACCTTCAATAGAACAATTAACCAAGGTGCCTCTGTTGAACTTGAAGTTATTGTAAAGAACAAGGGAAACATTCCCATGAACATAACTCTATCCGGAAATGAACTTCCGGAAGGATGGTCATTGGATATTGTGGACCGAAAGGCCGATCTATGGTTGGATGAAGAGATGAGAACAAAGGTCACGGTCACTACATCTTTCGACGCCCTCAATACCAATGAGATAGAGATAGGAGCCGAATCAACTGCTGGATCAAAGGATGATGTTACACTGAAGATCAATACTCATCCTAAATACGAGGCCGAAGTATATACCGAAGATAAACTCGATAGGGGTTTCCTACAGAACGGATCAAAGAATTTCAATATGACAATTAAGAATCTCGGAAATGCGGGGGATGATTTACTCTTTTATCTGGAAAAGAAAACCTCCGACCTCTGGAACATCTCTATCCAGAATGAAGAGCTGAATTCAACAGGTTATGCCTTTCACTATTCTCAAAAGGACATTTACAAGAATGTTACCATCAAGGTTGAAGCACCCAATTCTACATCAGACAACTGCAGATTTGTTATTGGTGTAAAGGGCAGGGGAGTTAACCAGAGATTATCTATCAACGGTACAATAACCAAACCTGACATTTCTATAAAGAATGTTGAGTTCAAGAATTTGGATCTTTTAGACAAGGATAGGAATGTCACTATGTATGTGACCCTTCATGCTTCTCAGGCAGATGTCGGAAAATTCAACTTCACAGTTAAACTTGATGGTGAGAAGATCACTGAACTGTCTGAAACCATAGATAGCATTGAACAGGATGCTGATTACACAATGGTATTCGATTGGAATCTTTCGGATGAAGTGGGAAAACACAAACTTGAGCTTGAAGTTGATCCAGAGGATCAGATAATGGAATCTGATGATACTGTGAACAATATCTGGGTGGATGACGGATTCAAGGTTGGCACTGATGACGATGATTTCAATTGGAGAATAGTTATCGCTGTTGTGGTGGTATTGATCATAGTAATAGTGTCCTATGTGATTTGGAGGAAGAAACAGGTAGTATAATGAATTCATCAGCCGATGGTGAAAGATAAATACCATTAGTCCATTATCTAATAATGAGGTAATCCAATGAGATATTATTTACCAAAATACCAAATACCCTCGAATTTGATCATAATCGGAGGACTCATGTGCATCGCTGCCAGTTTGGAATTCGCTGAAAACTATGTGAAGAACCTTTTCTGGTTCGGTGCATTATGTATTTTCATAGGGATTTTGGGTTGGATATGGGTTCAGGTGAAGGCTACATTGGCCCGGAACAGGAACCGAGGTTCAGGCGGAAAATCCTCATCCGGCTACAAGGGCCGTTTCAGGTAGTAGACTACAGTTCGAGTGGTATGATATCATTTATTGTTTTCATTTGTAGTCTATACCTTGTATTTTCGGGAATAATTCAGGAATAGAATGGAAATTCAGTCAAAGAGAGGATAAATCAAATATAGGAAGAAGCTATTTTCCAGATTCACTCTAATCAGGTTTGAAAATTAGAGCGGAGTCAAATCCGAATTCCAAAAAAATGAAAGGTGAAAAATATGGTACAAGGAAGATGTATGAAATGTAAGGAAATGGTAGACATTGCCGACGGAAAGGAAGTAGTAGCAAAGAACAATACAAAGATGCACAGAGGCAAGTGCCCCTCTTGCGGAACAACAGTCGTCAGGATCTTGGGAAGAGCCTAAAAGCAGTTCTTTATTATTCTATTTCCAAAAAATTATATCCCGCATGACCTACTAGTATCTACATTGAATATCTAAATATATTCTTGGAAGGTACCGGACTACTATTGTTCAGTACCTACTCTTTTTTTTAATTATGAAATTTTCATTTTTCAATGTGTTATCACTCTTTTTCTTCCATCACTCCAATGGGATTTCATTTATAGGATTTAATACTTGGAAACCAAAAAATATATTAGTAAGTTTTGTATTCTAATCTCTGACTTTATCAGCCGATAAAAAATTTTTTATGGAGGATTTTTTATGACATTGATACTACCTGGAGTAGAGATAGAAGTAGTAAAGGAAATAGTTGTCGGACAACTGAATCCCGCTGGAATTTTCGGCCTTGTGGGAATTACCGAGGAAAATGAGGACGGAACTCCAAAAGCTGTGGATAGAGAAGGGTCTTACAAAGGATTAAAGGGACTTTTCGGAAAGAGTATCGAATTCACCATTCCTGAAGCTAAACAGGCTTATCAGAACGGTGTTTCAGAGATTGTTGTATCACCGATACATAGTGCCTCAGCCAAGGCGGCGATCCTTGCATTAAACGATGCAAAGGGAAACAAGGTAGCTACCCTGACCGCCAGGGCCAGGGGAGTCTGGGGGAACGGTATCAACGTGAAGATCAGTTCCAAGATGGACGGAGAGGGAAAAAAGACCCTTTTCACCATGACCCTTGCATATAAAGGAGCAGTGGAATTTTATGACAATCTATCCATGGTCGAGACCAATGATAGATATTTCGTAAATATAGTAAATCAGCTCTCCGATCTTATCCGTATGGAAGCAGGAAAAGCCGCAGGCGGTAAAAAGGGAAAGGACGCCGCAGCAGCTCTAGAACTTCCGGCAGATTTTGAAGGCAGTCTTTCTGGAGCTACAGATCCCACCGCAAAGGACTACGAAGATGCCCTTTCCAAGCTGGAGAGCGAGGAGGATGTGGACCTTGTAGCAGCATCCGTCCATACATGGAAGGACCGAGGGTTGGCCAAAAGTGTTTATGCCGCTATTGAGGCACACTGCAATGTTATGAGCCAGAACTGTTTCAACAGGATTGGTTTCGGTGAAGCTCCGCCTCCTGAAGAATTTGCAGACCAGAAGGACGAGGTCGATTTTATCACCAAGCAGACCAATGTCCTCAACAGCGACAGGTTTGTTTATGTAGCCCCCCACGGCGCACTAGGTGCTGTTGTCGGTCTAATAGGCAATCTGAACTACTACCAATCACCCACCTTCAAGACCCTGAGCGGGCTGACTGGTTTGGAGAGCAAATATTCTCCTACCAACCTCAAGAAACTCCTGGTGGCCAAGATACTTGCGCTTGAGATAAAGAAGGGCAGAGGGATCATTATTGAGAAAGGCATCGCTACTTCAGGCGAACAGATCTCAGTTCAGAGAGTAGCCGACAGATCAGTAAGAGGTACAAAGATGATCGGCGACCTCTTCATAGGGACTCTCAACAACATGTCCGGCAGGGCAGCTTTAAAGGAGAAGATCACCGAGTTCTTCCTGCAGATGGAGAAGGACGGCGGTATTGTTCCAAATGCTGACGGATCCGACCCGGCCTACAAGGTCGATGTATATGCCACCGACGATGATATCTCAAAAGGTATCGTCAGAGTGGATGTGGCTGTCAGACCGGTAAGAGCCATTGACTATATCTACGGAACAATCCTTGTCAGGGCATAGATAGAATAATTAGACATCGCGGTTCGAAAATAGCCCCGATGTAAAACATTGAGCATGGAGGTTTTTTATCCATGCTCATATTTTTAATCTTTTAATCATTTAATAATGGCCAGTTTTTTCAATCTTTTTCAAATGGGATTCTTATTTCATAATCAGATATTTTGATATGGATCGGGCACTCTCTTCATTTCCGATTATTTCTATTAATTCCTTTATGGATCCGGGTCTTTTCCTAAAAATAGTAGCCGCTCTTTTTTTTCCGATTCCAGGTATTGCCATCAATTCCTTGTAATTTGTGTCTTCGATATGGATCGGATACCTAATACCTGTTACACTCCTGTAGCCATGGCTGGTAATGATGATATCATAGGATCTATTCAATTCCAAAGGATATTCAGCACCGCATAACAGAGGATAGGAACCTATTTGCCGTCCGAAGGTTCGATTTCCCTCCTTTTTCTCCATAAACACATCACGAAGAATTGATCCGGTAGGCAATAGCCTTTCAAGCATTGGCTGGTCAATATTCTCCCTGACCTTGGATTTGAACCTCTTAAAGACCGATGGGTACTTCAAATGGAACTTATCCCTGTGGGATAATACCTGCCTAATGTTTATCCTTCTTAATAGCAGCCCTTTATTCAGTATGCAACTGAGGAACTCATAATTCATATCATAGGTTCCTTCACTCTCCCCCTTTAACCCGCACAATATATTAATTCCTGGCAGCAGTTTCGGAAGGCCGTTGCTCCCCCGTTCACTGCCAGCTTTATTGATCAGTTCAACGGCAAACATGACATCATGGGGTTTTGCGTTCAGATTGTTCATTTCTATAACCTTTGGGTCAGCCGATTCCATACCTAATGCCAATACGTTACCAGGGGTACAGTATTCGGATAAGCAATCTAGAATCCTTCGAGATTCTTCAGGGTAGCGGGCAATTACAGCGGGATTGGCATTATCCACATGGAGAACCTCGATATCCGGGCATTGTTCTCTTATATTTCTGAATAACCAAAGTATCGCATCAGGGTTCGGATTAGGAGTTTCACACTCTCCCAGATTTTCAGCCATGTATGATATGATGCAGGACTGACCTCCGACTCTGAAATTTCTAATTCCCAATCCGTACAAAGCAGAGATCTCCCGAAGGATATCCTCGGGTTTCCTGAATACTGGTTTTCCATATTCCGGTTCCGAGCAGAAACTGCATCCCCCGGTGAAGTATCTTACGCAGCCCCTGTAGCTGAGGATCTCGATTATCAGGCTTTTGGGAAAGAGGGGATGTTCTTTCACTACCGAAGCGCCTTTAATAAGCCAAGTCTCCAGATCCTCGCTGCTGAGAGTTCCAATTTCGGCCGTTCCTTTCAAATACAAATCCAAGATCACACTGAGATCCGATCGGGATATGAAATCGAATCCATGGTCATTGTTTCTTGATGAAAAGATCTTATTCTTTGCCAGTGGCCCCCCTAAAAAGGATATGCTAGGGTGGTGGGAGATCTCAAGAGCTTCCCTTAAACTAACAGGGGTTCCTGCAAGATACCTTCCTGGAACGGTCACTCCACCGTGAAGTATGACGATTTTGGCTCTTGGAAATATATCATTTCTATATTGATCGATTGTGACATATTTCCAATCCAGACCATGCTCTTCCAATACTCCTGCAATCAGTCTTGGTTCAGGGGATATATAGGGTGGGACTCCCAGAAGACTAGGTTCATCTACATAACCGTCGATTATGAGGGCGTCCAGCGGTCTAACCTTTTTATTTATGTTTGTTTTACTTCTTTTCCTGCTTATGTCTATCACCACGAAGATATGAAATACCCTTATGTTGGACAATATTGCAGTAAGGATTAATGATAATTAATAACATCCTTCATAACTAAAGCGAAGATGAAAAACCCTTAAGGTAAATCCATTGAAATAAAATAATATTGGCTAAATGGAGGCTCTTCCTTTTTATCCCATTACATTTTTATATTATCAAAAGGATTGTAGAGAAGGATTTTTGAAATAGATTTCTACTGGGTGGTATCATGAAGCCTGAAGAAAATGATGATGATTTCTTTGATAGTGACGATGAGCTCATGGAGCTTGTCGGTGATATGCTTTCCGAGGGTGATGAAGAGGAATCCGAGGAGAAAAAGACCATTGCAAAAAGTAAAAAGGAACGTGAAAAGGACCTTGGATCTGAAGAGGGGCCAGGGGAAAAGAAAGAAACCTCATCGCAAGTCCAAAATGCAGATGGTAAGTCTGCTGATAATGATTTTGAATTCGACATTGAAGGATTGGACCTTATGGACGATGAAGAAAAGGTCCAGAAGACAGAAAAAATCAAAGCGGCGCCGGAATCTGAAGCTTCCCCTGTGGAAAAACCATCAATTATTGCCGCCCCTGAAGAAAAAGAAATCCCTGTCTTTGACGAAGAGGAGGTTGTGGCACTTATAAAGACCATACCACGAGTAGGAGAGGTTTTGGCAAGAAGGATAGTTGCAGGGCATATTGACAGTTATGAAAAGGCAGGGACCATTCAAATTGAGGAAATAATCAGTACAGTTGACCTAGGACCTGTGACTGCAGGGAAAATTGTAGAAAAACTCTATGAGAGGTATACTGAGGTTCCCGGAACAGAATCAGAAGAAGAAGTAGTTGCGGATAAAGGCTCCGGTGAGGAGCTTGGACAGCCTGAAGTTGATGAAGAGAGAAAAGCAACTGAGGAAATTATTGATGACAGCGGGAAGAAGGAAGAAAAAGCAGAGAGCGATTCAAAGATTATTGATAAGGAATCTGAAGAATCTCCTGAAGCTGATAAGGCAGCTCAAGAAGGTGATGGAAAGGAAGGGAAGGCGGAGGAAGGAAAGGATGAAAAGGAAAAAGGAGCATTTTCGAAGTTCATAGGAAAGTTCAAAACTATATTTTCTAGTAAAGAGAAGAAAAAGGGCGATGACCTGGAAAATAAGGAATTGGGGGAGGAATCTGAAGAAAGTACGGATGAGAGGCCGGAAAAGCCAGAGGATGAAACCGATCGTGTAATTCAGGAATTGGAAAATGAATCCGAACCTGAAAAACCCCTGGACAAAGACGCCCAAATTGATCTGTATGTGGAGATGCTTTCAATAGATCGTAAGGTTGCGGATTCCCTATATAATATTGGGTATAAGAAAGTAGCGGACCTCAAGGAAGCCATTCCGGAGGATCTGGTGTTCGTAGAGGGTATAAATCCGACACTGGCCAGGGCGATCTGTGACAAATTGAAATGATTCAGTATCGAGGGATAATATTTGGGACTGAAAGAAATAATTCTATTATCAGTACAATCGATGTGGCTGATGCTTCCCCTATTCATATCAAATCCCTCAGCGGTTTTTTTTGGTAATAATAAACCCATTGACGGCGGTAGGAAATGGGGAGACGGGAAGAGGATACTTGGAGACGGGAAATCGTGGGGGGGTCTAGTAGGTGGCACCTTGGCAGGTGTTCTTGGCGGAATCATAATGGCCCTAATAGTCAGAAATATGAACGCTGGGGAGTATTGGCTATTTGGTGAAAGCCAGGGAGAGGTTCTCAAGAATGTATTTCTTGTCTCTGTGGGGGCCCTTGTGGGTGATATGTCTGCTTCATTTGTAAAGCGTAGAATGAACTTTGAAAGAGGGAAGGCAGTTCCGGGACTGGATCAGTACGATATGATACTGGGTGTTTGGATCCTCCTTATGATTTTTTCATGGGGATGGTTCTCGGTCAGGTTTATAGAATCAGGCAGATGGGTCGGTCTTATTGCAGTGCTTGTTCTAACACCAGCTTTGCACAGGGCGGCAAATATTGTCGGATATAAGATAGGTCTGAAACAGGTGCCTTGGTGATTTTAATAAAACTCTTATATTGCAGATATTGGTTTCTTACATGAGATTTTAATGTATAAAATTATGCTAAAAAGGCTATTTACATAATAATGAAAGTCAGTCCTCCTATCTTTGAACCAATACCTCGAAAAATAATAAATATCATGTATCGAATATCTTTCCAACCGACATTATATATTCAATTGGAGGATGAATATGGTAGAACTGCTCGACTTGATTTTCAGGGATGCACACCAATCATTGTTATCGACAAGGATGAGAACGGAAGATATGCTTCCAATAACCGAGAAGATGGATCAGGTAGGATTCTGGGGTTTGGAGGTTTGGGGGGGGGCTACATTCGACGTGCCCATCCGATATCTCAATCAGGACCCTTGGGATAGGATCAACAAGCTTAAGGCTTCAATGCCCAATACAAGAATGGTCATGTTGGAAAGAGCTATGAACATTGTTGCATACAGCAACTTTCCCGACGATATAGTAAGAAAGTTCATCAATCTGGCCCATAAGAACGGGGTGGATGTGTTCAGAATATTCGATGCTCTTAACGATATGAGGAACATGAAGGTTCCCATCGAAGCAGCCATTGAAGCTGGAGCTCATGCCCAGGGCTGCATATCCTATACCATAAGTCCGGTCCATACGGTCCAGAGTTATATTGATAAGTTACTTGAATTCCAAAGAATGGGATGTCAGTCAGTTTGTATAAAGGATATGGCTGGTATGATATTTCCCCAGGATGCCTATGATATAATATCGGGATATAAAGCCGCTGGCGGGAAGATACCATTGGATCTCCACTCTCATTCAACATCCGGTATGGAAGGTTTCGCTTACCAGCGGGCAATTGAGGCTGGTGCGGATATAGTTGACTCAGCGATCTCACCCATATCCGGAGGCACTGCAGCACCTCCTGCAGAATCTATTGTTCAGGCATTGAGAGGGACTGAATGGGATACTGGATATGACATAGGTCTTCTCATGGAGATAAGGGAGTATTTCCAGGAAGTGTGGAAGAAATACCGGCATCTCCACAGGATAAATAATCTGAAGGCAGACCCTTCGGTTACTGTCCATCAGATACCTGGAGGAATGCTTTCAAATCTTGTTTCCCAGCTTGAACAGCAGGGAGCTGCCGACAGGTACGATGATGTTCTGAAGGAAACCCCCAAGGTCAGAGCTGAAATGGGTTATCCGCCTCTGGTGACGCCTACTTCCCAGGTCGTGGGAGTTCAGGCGGTAATGAACGTTCTTTTCGGAAGATACAAGGTTATTCCAGAGGAAACAAAGCAGTATGTGAGAGGTTTCTACGGCAGACCTCCAGCCGAGATATCCCCGAAGATCAAGGAATTGGTTCTCGGAAAAGACTGGGAAGACCAGATGGTTGACTGCCGACCTGCAGATCTTCTGGAACCCAAGTTCGATTATTATCGTGACCTCCTTGATGAGAAGGACCTCTGGAACGGCAGGGAGGAGGATGTCCTGACCTTTGCCATCTATCCTGAAGTTGGTCTGAAATTCCTCAAGGGAGAAGCCGTTGCTGAATTCACCTCGGATCAGCTGCCGCTTCCGAAGGATCATGAGATGATGAGGAACATGGTCAAATCCATTTTCCCAGAGCACGAGGAGATCTATATTGAAACTCTGCCGCCCGAGGAGAGGACAGGTGGAGTGGCTTCCATTCCAACAGAGTTCGAGGTGGATGTTAACGGCGAACCCTTCGAGGTCAAGGTTGTTCCAACTGGCGGTTTTGTAGTTTCCCAAGGCGGAGCAGGTGGGGCTGGAGCGGGAAAACCCAAGGAAGTTGAAGGGGCAATTCACGCTCATATGCAGGGAAATCTATGGAAGATAACCGTTGCTGAGGGAGATGAGATCGGGAAGGGGGATGTGGTGGCCATCCTTGAGGTTATGAAAATGGAACAGAACATAGAGGCCACCCACAGCGGAACAGTAAAGAAGATATTTGCTAAGGAAGGCGACGCTGTGAAGAAGAACGAGCTTATTATGCAGGTACTATAAATGAGGGCCTGAACAGAGGAGATTCATCTCAGGGAGGCTGATAGCTGTGTTAAAGAAGATCATGGTTGCCAACAGAGGCGAGATAGCAGTAAGGGTTTTCAGAGCCTGCAAGGAGCTGGGTATTACAAGTGTTGCGGTTTTTTCAGATGCGGATAGATTGGCACTTTTCACCAGATATGCTGATGAGAAATATCACATCGGACCTGCTCCGGCTTCAGAGAGCTATTTGAACATAGATAAATTAATAACAGTGGCTGTTGAGAACGGGGTTGACGGGATCCATCCAGGATATGGTTTTCTGGCGGAAAGTGTAGAATTCGCCAAGGCAGTTAAAGCTGTGGGTATCGAGTTCATAGGCCCGCCGGTGGATGCAATGACCTTGATGGGGTCCAAGATAGATTCAAAAAAGGCAATGATCGAGGTAGGAGTAAGTGTTGTTCCGGGGGTGACCGAGGCCATAAGCGATCATGAAAGGGCTAAGGAAATAGCTCTGGAGATAGGGTACCCCGTCATGCTCAAGGCCTCTGCAGGCGGTGGCGGAATAGGTATTCAGATGGTCAAGGACGAGGAGCAGATGGAGGAGACATTGAGTTCGGTTCGGAGGCTGGCCAAAAGCTCTTTCGGTGACGATGCGGTGTTTATCGAGAAATATATCCACGAGCCAAGGCATATCGAGTATCAGATTATCGGGGATAAGCACGGCAATATAATACATCTGTATGAAAGGGAATGCTCGGTCCAGAGAAGACATCAGAAGATAATCGAGGAAACTCCCAGCTGCGCTCTCACCCCTGAATTAAGAGAGGAGATAGGTGCACAGGCCGTTCTAGCAGCAAAGACCGCTGGATACTACAATGCCGGCACCTGTGAGTTCATGTTCAAGGGCGGTAAGTATTATTTCCTTGAGATGAATACCCGGCTTCAGGTGGAGCACCCAATAACAGAGGTGACCACAGGTGTCGATCTTGTCAGAGAGCAGATTCGTGTGGCTTCCGGTCTGGAGTTGGAATACAGGCAGGAGGATATAAAACCAAAGGGCCACGCCTTTGAATGCAGGATAAATGCCGAGGATCCCCTTAACAATTTTCTTCCCTCACCGGATAAGATTATAAATTATGCAGAACCTTCCGGTCCGGGAATACGGGTTGATTCCGGCGTATACAGGGGTTTCACAATTCCGCCCAATTACGATTCCATGATATCCAAGTTGATAATTTGGGCAGAGGACCGGCCCCGAGCGGTAACCCGGGCGTTGAGGGCATTATGGGAGTACCAGATCTCGGGAGTGGTGAACAATATTCCCCTTCACGAACTGATATTGAAGAGCGACATGTTCCTGAAAGGGGACTACGATACCGCTTTCCTTGACAAGACCGACATTCTGGAGAAGATAGGAGAATATGTTGCCTCCAAGAAGGACGATAGTCATGAAAAGAAGGTGGCAGCGGCTATGGCTGCCGTTTCAGCTATACTTCACGCATCCGGTCAGAAACATTAGATACCATGACAACAGACCTACCAATTACTATATCCCGGGACCATTTAAAGGAGTTCCTCAAGCCGAAACCTTTTTTTTTCTTTCAGGAGCATCCTTCCACAAACCAATTCTTCAAGGATTCTGATTTGGATTCGATTCCGTTCGGTGCTGTTGTTATAACAAGGAAACAAACCCGGGGAAGAGGCCGCATGAGAAGGGAATGGTTTGGACCGGAAGGCGGACTTTGGTTCTCAGTATTATTAAAACCCCAAGTCAGCATTTCCAAGCTGCCCTTATATTCTATTATAGCTGGATTATCGACATCCCATGCTTTGAAAGATATACTGGGTGACGTTTGGTTGAAATGGCCAAATGATGTGATGGTTGGAAATAGGAAAATTTCCGGGATTCTCCTCGAGCTTGCGCGTGGAAAACACCAAGGGAATTCTCTCGGGGATGATGCGTTAGGGGGGTCTCCGAGGAATTTGATAATGGGGATCGGAGTGAATGTCAATTTCTCCTTATCGTCACTGCCTCCGTTTTTGCAGGATGCTGCCACAACCCTGCAGCATGAAACCGGGCGGAAATACAGCGAGAATGCAATATTGATTGATATCCTCAATGAACTTTTCAATAACTGCGAACTTATTGAAAAGAATGATGGAATCGCTTCCTTATTGAATAGGTATAGGGAGCTATGCAGGACAATTGGGTCTAAAGTGACTATCGAGATGCCGGGTGGGGAGATAAAGAAAGGCCTTGCCATGGATATATCCGATAACGGCTCTCTGATAATGCTCTCGGATGATACAGGGGAGAAGGAATTGATTCTCAGCGGTGATGTGATCTTGTGATGCATTAATCCGATTTCCTGAATATCAAAACCCCTCAACTCTTAGAAGATGATTATTGAAGATCCTCATTTTTATTAACCATGGCGACAATTAATTGAATGATATTAAATAAAACAAATAATTGTCAAAATAGGAATATAGTTAATCTCTAGATCGGTGTTGAATTGGATAATTTCAAATTGTTTTTGGCCATTTTCCTTTGTGTTTACGTTTCAGGGATATTAGTTCTAGGCTTCTACCTAAGAAAAAGAGCCCAGGGGCTCAGCGGTTTTCTGGTTGCCAGAAGAAAGCTGTCGCTTACCCTTACCACCTTATCCCTTACAGCTTCCATAATCGGAGCTTCAATGACCATAACTGCGGTCTCTAACTTTCATGAAATGGGATTGTCGGCTATTTGGTTCATCTTGGGGCCAAGCTTTTTTTTACTTCTCATGGGTTTACTGCTGGCTGAAAGGATCAGGAGAACCCGTGCCCTAACACTGCCGGACCTTGTGGAGAAGATCTTCAGCACCAAAGCCAAGATAGTTACATCCATACTAGTAATAATTGCCGAGATTTTATGGATCGCGGTTCTCGTAACAGCTTCAAGGGATATATTGAATGCCTTTTTGGGTATATCTCCCAAGGCGGCTTTGATCGGTTCCATGGCGGTCTTTTCCCTGTATACTCTACTTGCAGGGAAGGTGGCTGATGCATACTCCGATGCCATCCAGGCGGTGATGATGGCTTTAATGGCCTTTACTTTGGTAATAGCCATATCCATGAGTGATGGTTTCAATCCCGGTGCTATAGAAAGTACCCGCTTGAATATTTTTTACAATCATACCCCCATTTCCCTATTCAGCATGTTATTGCTTTTGGGTCTGTCATATTTGGTAGGTCCGGATGTTTATTCTGCAATTCTCTCCGCCCGATCGGAGAGAATAGCTAAGAGGTCAGCGGTAATCGGTGCAGGTATTATTGCTTTCTGGGGTCTGATAATGGCCTTCATAGGTGTAATGGCAAGTGAGATGGGATTGGCCCCTTCCGAGGGCTCGGTGATCAATCAGGTAATAATAGGGACAGTTAGTTCCTCACCTCTCAGAGCATTCCTTGTAGCCGGTTTGATAGCTGTGATGATGTCATCGGTGGATACGACACTGCTAACCTCCTCCTCAGTATTATCCAATGATATTGTCGGCACCATACTGAAACGCAGGAAAAGTATAAATGATAAAAAAAGGAACAGAATTATTTTTCTGACCGCCAAGATCTCTATACTACCCTTGGCGCTGATATCTATTTTGGTAGGTATATGGTTGGAGGATATGATAGAAATTTTATATCTGGCCTATTTGTTGTTCATATCTAGCGCAGTTCTGCCGGTAGCAGGTGGACTTCTGAAAAGGTATACCAAGGTGAATGACCTGGGAGCTATTACCGGAATGCTCTCCGGAGGCATCTCTGCTTTGGTCTGGTATCTCAGTTATAGAAATGAATGGCTGAGCTTGAGTTGGAGCGGTTGGTTATATGATCAGGGTTTGGTCAATTCAACTCAGTTGGTTGGGTTACTGTTCTGCCTTTTGGGGATGTTGTTGGGAAGTGTTGCTCATGTTAAACTTTCTAGTACAAACTGAGGCTTATTCATAACCAATTCAATTAATGCCATAAACCATTTTGTGAATTTTCTGGTAACCTTGGAAATACTTTTTTGGTGAATGACCAGAAAAAATATGAAAATATAATCCAAAAGGTTATTTGTTAGCTGTGTAATCATTACATGTAAACCGCTTGCTTTCTGGCAGAGGTTTACGGGCAACAACACTCAATATGGGGGTTGTTTGCATGTTATCCACGTCCATTCTGGCCGTGGTACATTGCAGACAAAGGCCATTGGGCCTTATGTTAACCTGAGTACAAAGAGGAATAACATGGTTCAGCCAAAGGAAAGAAGCTGCGCTTATAAAAAGAACAAGGTTATCCAGTTTCAACACAGGGAAAAGGGTAATAAATGGGGTCACCTAGGCAGGCGTCTCGTACATATTTCATCCTCGCTTCTTGTTATTTATTTTTTGTTTCCAAAGGTTGTTTTTGAGATTGGGTCATTCAAGATGTATAAAGCCCTTCTTTTATTCCTCCTTTTCGTTCTGATACCTTTACCCATTGAGATATGGCGATTGCGCAACCAGCGTGTTTTCACAATGATACGCGATACCGAGAGGAACCGTGTCGCGGCCTATATGTGGACCCTGATGGGGGCAATGGGTCTCTGCTTTCTAACAGAGATTGGATTGCCCGAATTCATAGCTGCACCAATAATCATATGCGCAGCTCTTGGAGATCCTTTTTTAGGTGAGATAAGGATCATAACCGGACTTAGAAGAAGACATTACTATTCTCTATCTGTCCTGATGTGCTTTGCCATATATTTCATATGGTTAGGCAATCCATTCCTCGCTTTTCTGGCTGGCTTCTTCACCGTTATCGGGGAGTCATTGAACCTGGAACTGACCTGGTCACTCCGGGATGAGATGCTGTACGACCTTGAACATCGGAATTTCATTCTTCGAACTACTTACCGGGTCATCAATAAATTCAAGATATCCGGCTGTGTTTTCAGGGCCGACGACAATCTCGTTATGCAGTTGGTCCCGCTTGTGATCCTCCTGCTTCTTTTCCTGATATTTCCGGGGATATATCCTCCCAACTCCTTCATACTGGATAGCTGGCCCTCAGATTTGATCTCATCATACGGATTCGACACCCTTTTCAGAGTATGAAGTTTTTTTAGAAATAAATATCGTTGAACCTCAGCTGTTTGATTTGCAGATAATGTTTTATAAATTGTTTTCATTAACCATTGCCCAAAGGGGTGCTATCATGCATTGGGCAGATGTTGAAGCAGGGAAATTAATTGAAAAATACGAACCAGTAATAATTGCCACTGGAATCACGCCTTCTGGGCATATACATGTAGGAAATATGAGAGAGATACTAACCGGAGATGCGGTTTTCAGAGCGGTGAAGGACCATACTGGTGAGCCTACATTGCTGTATATTGCAGATACCTTCGATCCCCTTCGGAAGGTTTATCCTTTCCTGCCAGATAGTTATTCGGAATACGTAGGGCAGCCTATCAGCGATATACCATGCCCCTGCGGTGAGCATGAGAATTATGCTGAACATTTCCTTGAACCTTTCATGAAGGCTGTGGAACAACTAGGTATATATCCTGTGGTCAAGAGAGTTCATGAGATGTATGATGAAGGATTGTATGCCGAGAATATAATGAAACTGATAGATAAAAAAGAAGGTGTCCGAGAGATACTGGAAAAGGTTTCAGGAAGACAGCTTCCGAAAAAATGGTTTCCCTACACACCCAAATGTTCGGGGTGCAATACATTCTCAAATTCGGAGGTTATCGATTTTACTGCGCCATTTGTTCACTATCGGTGTAAATGCGGTGCAGAGGACCGATCGGATATAAGGAAGGCCCAAGGGAAATTGCCCTGGAGACTAGAATGGCCGGCCAGATGGTCATTCCTGGGGGTAACCTGCGAACCTTTCGGAAAGGACCATGCAGCATCAGGCGGTTCATATGAATCCGGAAAGGAGATAATTGAGATGATACTCCGAGGTTCTTCCCCACATCCGGTGGTCTATGAATGGATACAGTTAAAGGGAAAAGGGGCAATGTCCTCATCGTCAGGTGTGGTAATCTCTGCAACTGACATGCTGAAAATGACCCCGCCTCAGGTCCTTAGATTTTTAGTTATGAGGGTCGACCCGCCTAAACATATAGATTTTGATTCCGGTTTCGGCCTTCTGAACCTGGTGGATGAATACGATCGCTATGAACAGAAATATTTCACCGGTGATGACACTGAAAAGGATATCGAGGACAGGAATCGTGCTTTCGAGTTTTCTCAGGTGGAAACCGAGGGTCTTAAACAAAGGGGTTTGGAAAGGACTGTTTCCTACCGGCATCTGGTATCACTAGTGCAGATTGATCCCTCCGAAAAAGAGGTCTTTGAGAGGGTTAAAAGGACCGAAGGGATTACTGAACTGAATGAGGACGAGGAGTCTAGGTTACTGGAGCGGATGAGGTGTGTGAAATATTGGGTGGATAACTATTCACCTGCATCGGTAAGATTTTCATTGAAGAGGGAATTTCAAGAGCTCATGGTCAAGGATTTCGGGGATTATGAAGCGGATATTATCCGCACCCTTCTGGCTGAACTGTCAACCGTTAAATGGGATGCTGAAGAAATACATCAGGCATGCTACAGGGTAAAGGAAAAGTTGAACGTTAAGCCTACGGATGTTTTTTCTCTCTTGTACGGTATCCTGCTGAATCAGAAAAGAGGTCCCCGTTTGGGTTATTTCCTCAGTTCGCTGGAAAGGGATTTCATTACAGGCAGATTATCTGAAGCCTTGGATAATATAAACTGACCAGAAGAAGTATATTCCAATGAAGGATAGTATTCATCAATCAATTTATTTTAATCTTTAAGGGATTTGTATATCCCAAACATGTTCATCAAATATCACGGGGTCAACCTGATGCTAAAGGTTCTTGTTATTGCACCTACAATGTATTTTTCAGACCGAGGATGTCATATCAGGATCTACGAGGAATCCAAGGCGCTGAGGGATATGGGGCACGAATTAACTCTTTTAACCTATCACAGCGGTAGGGATATTGGAGAAATTGATACCCTGCGTATCTGGAAAACACCATGGTATGGGAAGCTGGTGGCAGGCCCTTCTTTTCACTTCCTGTATATGGATACTATGCTTTTTCTGCGAAGTTTGATGGTACTGAAAAGGCACAGATTCGATATGATCCACGCACATCTTCATGAAGGAGCTTTCATCGCCAGTAAACTTCAGGATATGTGCGGTGGAAACATACCTTATGTTTTTGATGCTCAGGGTTCTCTGTCAGGTGAGATGCAGGCCCATGGTTTTGTTCAGAAGGGGTCATTGTCCCATAGATTTTGGGAATCCTTGGAGCACAGAATAAACAGGAGAGCCCCCTATATAATAACTTCCTCGGGAGATCTCATGCAGAAAATGGCAGGTACCGCTAGAAGGAAAAGGATCCGCTGTATAGCTGATGGCGTTGATATCAATCGCTTCATTCCCCGGGAAGATCACCCTGAAAACGGAAATAAATTGATCCGCCTTAGAGGCAAATTGGGTATTCCCAAAGGAAGAAAAGTGGTGATATATCTTGGAGGTATGGATCGTTATAAGGGAGTATACAAACTTTTAGAGAGTGCCAAGCATGTTCTGAAGGGAAGTGAGGATAGGAAGGTTCATTTCCTTCTAATGGGTTATCCCGGCCAAGAGGCGGCCAGGGAAAAGGCAGAGAGGATGGGAATTGGAGATCATGTAACGGTTCTCGGGCGGATAGGCTATTTCCAGGCCCATAAATATTTGGCTCTGGGTGATGTGGCGGCAGCCCCTAAACTATTGGGTTGGGGTGAAGCCAACGGGAAGGTCCTGAACTACATGGGATGCGGACTTCCGGTGGTAGCGTTCGATCATTCCATCAACAGAGAGATGCTGGGAGATCACGGTATCTATGCACGTATTGGTGATGCGGATGATCTTGGTGATAAAATACTCGGTATCCTCACCGATAGTGATAAGGGTAAAAGGATAGGGTCAGCACTAAGGAACAAAGCGATTGCCGATCATACCTGGTCAAAGGCTGCAAGAAGTATATCGGAAGTATATGACCTTTTATTGAATAAGAAATAGAATGAAGATTTAAATAAGGGACTAATAATCCATTTAATGTCCGAATAAGCTGTTCATCCTGTCACAATGGGTTCCAGGTAATCATATTCGATATCCACGGAAAAATCGTTGCCTGTGTCCCAGTATGATATGAAGGGCCCTACAAAAGGGAACTGATCATAAGTACCGCACTCAATACATGCGACGGTTACTGAGAAGGCGTCCCCTATACCCTGGGGCACATCCTGATCCGCGGTTTCATTCTCATCGGTGGAGTTACCTGCCGTATCTACACCCAACTTAAGCTCAATTCTTCCCGTACCATCTTGTTTAGATACACTGTTGGAGCCTGCAGAAATAGTCAATGAAAAAACATCGTAAATATCCTGGGAGTCGGAACCGTGATGGTCATCGGTCCAGGTTAAAATGGCCTTGACACCCACTAGGATAGAACCATTCATATCATAGTCGAATTGACTGTTGATGTTCCCGCTGGGATCCCATTCCGGATTATCAAGATGCCCGAATTTTTGGTCCTTCTCAGTGATAGATTCGTATTCAGGTCCGCTGTCAATAACTTTCTTATCAGTACAGCCCATAAAGGTCACGGATGCCAAACTGCAAATTGTGAGAAATAATACGATATAGGATACTTTATTCATTCTAATTCACTCCAATTCATTAGATAATAAATATCGATAATACCTGCTATTGATTTAAACGTATCTGTTTCTTCTGTTATGAAATTTATGTTCATATGGGAATGTAAATAGAATGAGCTCATAGAGGGAATATTAATAATAATAGGTAAAGCCAGCCATTTTTCATGAAAATAAATGGGAAAATGTTTGGGAGTAAGTTCTGCCTTGATGCTTTTATACTATTATGGTAATTAATATGTCTTTGAAAGAAGCTGATAATTTAGTGTAAGATCAATGTGATGAAATAGATAATGATGGGTTTTGACCATGATAAATGTCGATAGTAGTGTTTATAAGAGAGGTGCAGAAGCAGAGATACGTTTTGTTGATTTCCTCGGTGAAAAGGCCATTGCCAAATTCAGAATTCCAAAGGGTTACAGGATCCCGCAGATTGATGGAAAACTGAGAAGGGAAAGGACCCGAAGGGAAGCTAGATTAATAAATGCGGTAAAATATCTCGGTATTCCCTGCCCGTTCATCTATCATATCGATACAGATAAAGGACTCTTGATAATGGAATATATTGAAGGTCCCAGGCTGCGGGACCTGCTTTTGGAGATATCCCAGGGGAATTTCAGAGATGAGCTGAAAGCAGGGTTATTTCAACATATATTGGTAGTCATCGGAGGCCATATTGGTCGGCTTCATTCAAATGCAATAACTCACGGCGATCTTACCACGTCCAATATGCTGCTTAAAAAGGAATCACATCATCTGATCATTGAAAAAATGGGGAAGGGAATCATACCAGGGCCGGATGATTTTGAAATATATTTCATCGATATGTCCCTGGGTGAAAAGGATGCCATCCTCGAGGATATCGGTGAGGATCTGGATGTTTTTCAAAAGGCTTTCGAGAGCACGCATCCTGAACTTCTCTTCCACCTTAATTCTTTCTGGTCGGCTTATTCCATTGAAAATGATGATCACAACTTGGTGAAGAAGAAATTGGCAGAAATCAAGAAAAGGGCTCGATACAGATAGAAATTAAAGGAAAATTGATTGATGCGAGAAATTTATAGAGGCGGGGGATTTTTAAAAAAACCTCAAGGTTGATGAAAATGAAACTGGCAGTGATGACCGGTAATCCCGGGAAAATGATAGAGATAAAAGGTCTATTGGAACCCTTGGGTATTGTCACGGTCCAAAGGGATATGGACTACCCGGAGATCCAGAGCTCTGAGCTCAGAGAAGTTGTAAAGGCAGGTGCTGATTGGTTGATGGAAAGGCAGAAATGCCCTTTTATCCTAGACGATTCAGGGCTGTTCATCAATGCTCACGGCGGTTTTCCCGGAGTATATTCCTCATATGTCCACAAATCCATCGGCAACAAGGGAATATTGAGATTAATGGAAAGAGTAAGGGATAGAACCGCGGTATTCAGAACCGTAATTGGTCTAATGAAAGATAAGGATCGCTTGGAATTTTTCATTGGAGAATGCCGAGGCTCCATTACCACAGAGGAAGAAGGCGATCAGGGTTTCGGATATGATCCTATTTTTAAGCCTGAGGGTATGGAAGTCACCTTTGCCAATATGTCCACCGCTCAGAAGAACTCCTGCTCCCACAGAGGCAAAGCCTTGAAGCGGCTCAGGGAACATCTCAAGGCGTATTCATTTTGATGTTCAAGAATTATCAATACCTCAGGTCATAGGCTTTTCTCTTAAAGGATGATAATTATTTAGAGAAAGAACCATTATTTTTATTGTTATGAAAAACTCCGATGGTCAGGTCAAATTTATTTTATACCAGTTCATATATGTTCAATCAGAATAATAGCTATGATATTTCATGGAGGAACCTTACATGGAGATAGTAAGACATCAGAGCGATGTAGTGAAGGAAGAGGTCACCCTTGAGGGTGTCAAGAACTGCAATATCCAATGGCTTCTAAAGACCGCTGACGGGATGCCCAACTTCCAGATGAGGCGTTTTACAATGGGACCCGGTGGAATAATACCCCTTCATTCACATGAATGGGAACATGAGGTCTTTGTACTTTCAGGAAAAGGTGAACTTCTGAACAAGGATGGAGGAGTGCCCGTGGAAGCTGGAAGCGTTGCTTATGTTGACGGTGTGGAACCCCACGGTTTCAAGAATACCGGCTCCGAGGACTTCATTTTTCTCTGTATGATACCAAATGAAGAATATTGAAACGCTGTTTTGAACTGCCAATTCGATCATTGCTTCAGCCAAATTGGTTTTTGCATATATGTCAAATCGATCCCAGGCGTAAAATAAGGAGATGTAGGTTTTGTTTATCAGTTCCATAGTTTTGGCAGCGGGTCTATCCAGAAGGATGGGAAGCGGGAAAAACAAGGTTCTGTCCTATCTTGATGGAGAAGAAGGTGCAGAGTACACCACTGTTCTAGGCTGTTTACTCAGATCCATTCATAGAAGCTTGGTGAACGAGATCATAGTTGTCACGGGTTACTGCGGTCAGGAGGTTGAAGGAGCGATTGCAAAAGAAATGGAACAGGTCATTGAAAAACCCCTGACCTTCATACATAATCCTAATTATAAGGATGGTATGGCAGTATCCTTTGCCAAGGGTGCAGGGGCCATATCCCCCAATGCAGATGCATTTCTCATGTTTCTAGGTGATCAGCCTCTTGTGAAATGGAAAACCATAGATAGTATAATCCATCGATTTATTGAATTAAGGAATAATGAACCTGGAACAGGTGTGTGGGATGGATTGGATGACGGAGATGATGATACGGAAAACAATGATGAAGGAAAAGTAGTTATTCATCCCCGCTATAACGGAAAAAAAGGACATCCAGTATTATTCTCAAACCGTTTAAGAAGCGAGGTGATGGCTCTGGGACCCGAGGATCAGCCCCGATATATTACTTGGAAATACCGCAAAAAGGCAGATATCCTTGATGTTGATGATAGAGGTATATGTATGGATATAGATGAGGTGGGTGATCTTAGAGAGGTTAGAAAACTCTATTTAAATTAAACTCCTGCAAATAAGTGTATAAATTAGCAGTTAGCTAATACAGATGATGACTGAATAGAGGACAAATACCCAATTATTAAAAAAGCATTAACCTGGAGTAAACATTTTTATATAGCATTTATATTATGTGGTGGGTTCAAATCGGAATTGTGCGCATGGGAAAAATAGACTAAAAGGTGTGAAGTGTATGGTTAGAAAGACAGATAGATTCAGGGGACGAAGTCGGACGCACGGAAGGGGTAAGAAAGCGGGTCGAGGAGCTGGTAAAAGAGGCGGAAGAGGAAACGCAGGAATGAAAAAGCATCATTTTCTTCTAGTTACTAAATATAACAAGAAATATTTCGGTCGCCATGGATTCAAGAGACATAATTACATTGTTAAAAATCCAAAGACAATCAATTTAATGACTCTTCAGAATGTGATCCCAACACTAATAAAAGAGGGGAAGGCCAAGACCAAAGGCGATTCGATCTATATTGACCTGGATAAAAGCGGTTATGAGAAACTTCTTTCCAAAGGTACAATAGATAAGAAAATTCATGTCAAGATCAAATCCGCAAGTCCCGGTGCTATCAAGAAGATCGAGAATGCCAATGGCCAAGTTAAACTGCTTTCATGAGCAGTTATGTTGACTTACAGGATTGGAGAACGTTCCTTTATCGAAAATGGTGAAACTGGATGGTCAAAGTAGAGAAAGGCAAGAGCAGACTGTATTATTTAGAACCCATAATCAAGCGCTATCCTGCTATAAAGAAGCCAGTGGGTCATGTTCACTTCAGAAAAAAAATGCTCTGGACAGTAGGTATACTACTGTTCTACTTTATGATGACCAATGTCATGATATACGGACTTGGAGAGAGCATGGATATGTTCTCCGAGTTCAGAGCCATAATGGCTGGAGCATCCGGAAGTTTGATGCATCTTGGTATTGGTCCCATAGTGACAGCTTCCATTATAATGCAGCTTTTCTCGGGTGCCAAGATATTGAAACTGGATATGACCGACCCCGAGGACAAGGCCATTTACCAGGGAACCCAGAAGATCCTCGTAGTGGTGATGATATTCATCGAGGCAATTCCGCAGGTTTACGGTTATCTTGATCCGTCAGGATCTTTCACAAATGCAGTAGGACCCGGATGGGCGAAGTTCTTAATAGTCATTCAGCTTGCCATAGGTTCCTATATAGTGTTCCTGATGGATGAGATAGTGTCCAAATGGGGTATCGGAAGCGGAATTTCAATGTTCATCTGTGCAGGTGTAGCCCAGGCAATATTCACAGGTACTTTGAACTGGATGCCTACAAACGCCGGGGAGCCTCTCAGTTTGACCAATCCTCCCTCAGGAGTTATTCCCAAGACAGTATATTTCCTCAACAACATGAGTTTGAGCAATCTTTCAGGAGGTGGTTTTGAAAGGCTGTTCCTTCAACCTCCCAACGCGTTCTTCTATCTGATCGCTACAGTGGTAATATTCCTGATAGTTGCCTATGCGGAATCTACTAGGATCGAGATTCCATTATCTCACGGAAGGGTCCGAGGCGCTAGAGGCCGTTATCCTATAAGATTGATTTATGCTTCAAATATACCTGTGATATTGATGTCAGCTTTATTGGCCAATATCAATATGTTCTCACTCCTTTTCTGGAATCATCCCACTATGAGCAAGATACCGCTGCTTGGCCACAAGTGGTGGATAGGCGGTTTCCATCCCGGCGAGACCCAGCCTTATAGCGGAGGGGCGTGGTATGTGTCAAGAGTTAATGGTGTGCATCAGTGGCTGCTGCCGATTTTGAACTGGGATACGTACAGCGTGTATGTACCCGATCACGAATACTGGCAGGTCTGGGTCCATGTTCTGGTCTATGCGGGTATAATGATCTTCGGAAGCATACTATTCGCCAAGTTCTGGATAGAGACCACCAACATGGGTCCCGAGGATGTAGCTAAACAGATACAGAACAGCGGAATGCAGATACCGGGTTTCAGACGGGATCCGCGTGTTCTCAAGAAAGTGCTGAAAAGATACATTCCAATGGTGACAATAATATCCGGTGCTTTCGTGGGTGCCATAGCAGCTTTTGCCGATATGATCGGCACTGTTGGAAATACTTCGGGTACTGGAGTGCTTCTAGCCGTAGGTATCATCATACGTCTTTACGAGGAAATCGGTAAGGAGCAGATGATGGAAATGCATCCAGTCCTTAGAGGATTCTTCGGTAATGAGTAATTGGAGCAAAGCGGTCTCCCATTACTCCTTTTCTTTTTCTTGGCCATTACTAGAAGCGGTGTTGATTTGATATAAAATGATAAACAATCATGAATATGCTCATTTAAGTTTGAATTAATTCTTCTATTTTATAAGAATCCAACTACACTACCAAGGATGTGGAATATATGTTTATCAAGATAATCTGCGGTAATGAAGATTGTAGAAGCGAATTCTCCGCTGACACTTTGGACCCATTCTGGGAATGCCTGGAATGTGAAAGAAATATCGAGAACAAATACTTTCCCTTTCTGACTGCTCGGTTGATGGAAGCGAAATCGCATACTGATACAGATTGGCACTCACCATTCAAGGAGCATTTTGATATGATCAAAGGGTTCATAGAGGAAAAGGTATCCTTATTGAGGAGCAGGGATGACAGTTTTGTTTTACCCGAGAAATATTCCCTGGATGAATTGGAGGAAATACGGTCCGGGGGAAACATCAATAAGGATGATTTTGATCTCTTGATAGACAAGGGTCATGCCGTTGCCATTTATCTTATAGAACAGATGAAAACGGGGTCAAAATAATTTTCCGTCACGATGATATATGATATTTTTCCCGCTTTTGACGCAATCAGACCTGGACCTTATCATTTGGGTGTACGACCAACACCGGAACCCTGGAGTTCATCACAATATTGTCCAGTGTTTTTGAGAACATATCCTCCATCTTTCTCATGTGATGGGAGCATATCAGCATATCATGGGTTTGTGAATGCTCTACGGCTGCATTATCCACCGTTGTAAGATTGGTCAGTGTGGATACCCGTACACCTTTCATTTTCAGGGTTAATCCCATGTCTAAGATCTCCTTTGTCAGCTTAGTTTTCACTCCGATTTTGTCAGCTCTGGGAACGAGGAAGGTGAAGCGGCAGTTATACGTTGAATGGAAATGTTTCAGGATCCTGGACGTGTTTGCCACTCTCCTCTCTTCCATGTTGATGACCAGAACTCTTTTAGGCGTTTCAAGGAAATCAGGTTTATTAAGGACCAGCATGGGCAGCCCAACTCTTTTATTCAGGGACTGAAGCAATGGGTCCATCTTTTTGGTCTGCAGTCCGAATTTATCATATGTCTCTGCAATGACAAGGTCAATTTTATTATCCACCGCATATGATGCCACCTTTTCAGCGGGATTACCATCCACCACAGTTACTTTAGCGAAGATATCCAACTCCTCAAGTTTCTTTTTTGTTATCATTGCGGTCCTCTGAGCCCCTTTCTCCGAAAGTTCTTTGAAAATATTATCCAGATGACTGGTAGTTGTCTGAGTTTGATCGAAAATCGAGATCACATGGAGATTACTATCAGGAAACAGATCATTGATATACAGGAGGGCATTGTCCATGATCTCCACGTTATCAGTTACCATCATTACCCTTTTGAACATTGGATATTCACCTAGTATTGCTGTATCTTATTTAGCTTAAAATGGGGAACAAGGATTTAAAAATATGGGCCATACAAATTTATATCCTAACCCTGAGCCCTGATTGAAGGTTCCGGTAGGCCTATTAATATTAGTTTATTCAATCACTACTGGACATGGGAATTGTTTTTTTCATAATCATTGTTCTAATCGATTTATATTATTTAAGGACGATTTTCTTTTTTATGATTACCAAACACTTAAAAGAAGGTGTCAAAGGTTCTGTCTTTGATGATAATGCAGAAAAACCTTTTATAGAAAAAAAATGATTTCCAGCAAGTGTGTCTATCTGGTTCTGGTAAGGAGTGATGAATATTGCTTCTTATTTCAGAATCGAGATTGACCAAAGAAATTGCCCCGATGGTGTAGCTGGGCCCATCATATCGGCCTGTCGAGCCGATGACACGGATTCAAATTCCGTTCGGGGCGCCATTTTTCTTTTTCTAAAAATAATAAGACACAATAATATTGTTTAAGGGTTTTTGTTGTTCATTCATCGATAAGGAATCCAATTTGATTAGCAGGTTTTACCATGAGGATAGCTGTAGTTCTGGAAGATAAATGTCACCCGAAGAAATGTCACCATGAATGTAAAAATTTTTGCCCGAGGGTAAGAATGGGTGATGAGACAATAACCCTTTCAAAGGCCAAGAGACCTATAATCAACGAAATGCTCTGTGTGGGTTGTGGCATATGCGTTAATAAGTGCCCCTTCAAAGCCTTGAAGATCATAAATTTAAAAGAGGCTCTGGACGAGGACCTGATACATCAGTTCTCCAAGAACGGTTTCAGGTTATTCCGTCTGCCTGAACCTAAAGCAGGACAGGTAGTTGGTATCCTTGGTAGAAATGGGATTGGGAAAACAACAGTGATAAATATCTTATCCGGCCAGTATTTAGCAAATCTAGGAAAATATGAGGATGATCCAAAATGGCATGGGGTCCTTGACAAGTACTCCAATACTCTTTTAGCTGAACATTTCGAGAAACTATCCAAGGGTGAATTGCGGGTCTCTCTCAAACCCCAGTATGTTGATAAGATCCCCAAAGTGATTACCGGAAAGGTAAGGACAATTTTGAAGGGTATTCCCACTGAAAGGGACCTGGATGAAATTATCACATCACTTGATCTGGAACCGGTACTTGATAGGGAGATGGACCAGCTATCTGGCGGGGAACTCCAGAGGGTAGCTATCGCAGCCAGTGTTCTTAAGGAAGCGGATATTTATTTCTTTGACGAACCGTCTTCTTACCTTGATATTGCCCAGAGATTGAACATCTGTAAACTGATCCACAAGCTGACCAAAGATAGGAATGTAATGGTGATAGAGCACGATCTGGCGGTCATGGATTTCCTTTCTGATTCAATATATTTGATGTATGGTTCAGAGGGCGCCTATGGTGTGGTTGCCCATCCTAGAAGCGCCCGAAATGCCATCAATACTTACCTGCGGGGCTTCTTGGAAAAGGAAAATATCCGAATAAGGAACTATGCAATCAATTTTGAGAATAGGGGACCGAAAAAGGAATGGAAATCCAGTCCCATGGTTCAATTTCCTGAGTTGAAAAAGGAATTTGACGGCTTCACCATCTCATCTGGTAGCAGCATGATACATTATGGTGAGGTTGTCGGAATGGTAGGTCCCAACGCCATAGGAAAGACCACCCTTGTTCAAATGCTTGCTGGAAAATTGGAACCAACCGAAGGCGAGGTGGATGCAGACCTGGAAATATCCTACAAGCCCCAGTATATCAAGACCGACCTTGACTGTACTGTGAAGGATTATTTCTATATGGAGCTGGGGGCGGATCTTGAAGACGGCTTCTTCAAAGCCCATATCGAAGGGCCCTTTTCTTTGGAAATACTATATGACCGTCAGATCGATACCCTGTCCGGCGGTGAGCTTCAGAGAGTGGCGATAGGTGCCTGTCTGGGTAAGAAGGCGGATATATATCTCCTTGATGAACCTTCCGCATATCTTGACTCTGACCAGAGAATGGCCGTGGCCAAGTCTATCAGAAGGGTCATTGAGAAATCCTCAAGCGCAGCCATGGTAGTTGATCATGATGTATATTTTATAGATCTAATATCGGATACATTGATGGTTTTTACAGGGGAACCTTCTGTTAGGGGTTTGGCCCTTGGACCCTTTGATCTAAGAACCGGAATGAACCGTTTCCTAAAGAGTGTTGATGTTACTTTTCGAAGGGATAAAGAAACCCAAAGACCCCGAATAAACAAGTTCGAATCAAGGCTTGATAGGAAACAGAAATCCGAAGGAGAATATTATTATTCCTATGGATAATAAGCCAATAAATGTGTTCTGGACATCTCCCTAATTCTTACCAACCGTTAAGGATAAATACCATTATACCGATACGATTGTAGATTATTCCTATATTATTTATTCAGGTGATATTATGGTAACCTGTCCCTTATGCGGAAATGAAACTACCTATTTCGAAGAATATCAGCAATGGTACTGTTCCAACTGCAAAGCCTATCAGAAGCAGATAGAAGAAGCTTTAAGGATTCATTTTGAACGGAAGAGCCAGGATGAAGAACTAATTGACTCAGAAATGGATGCCCCAGCCGAATCAGAGGAAACTCCAACTGAAGAAATCCATTCCGATGGCGGGGATGCTGAAGAGATATCGCCTGAGGATGAGGTGGATTCAGATCTTGATTTCGAAGATGCTCTAGGGTCATTGGAGGATATCATGGGTGAGGACGAACCTTCGTCTGACACGGAAGCCGAAAGTGGAATTGAAGAGCAATCCGAGGAGGAAGATGAGGTAGCCGCCGATGTGTATGAGGAATCAGCCGAAGTAGCGGAAGAGGATTTGGTGGAAGTGAGCACTGGGGAAGAAATGGTGGACATTATTTCTGAAATTACGACTGATAACGTCCAGGAACAGGATTCAGACCAAGTTCAAGTGGAAATCAAGGCAGAAGAGGATACCCCCGGCAGTAAGGACACGTTAGAAATAACCGATGGTAAGAACTGTCAGAATTGCGGATATCTAATGGAGTCGGATTGGATAATATGTCCTGAATGCATGAGTTTATATGAGGAGCCGGAAGAAGTGCCTTCAGTGACGGATGAGGTATCCCTGGAAGAAGATCATGAAGTGATGAAAAGGGACCAGGAAATAGTGGACGATGAACAAGAGGGTGCTGAAGCTGTAGAGATCACCCCTGAACCGGAACCCGAACCTGAAATGGTAACCGAAGCTCGGCAGCCAACATACGATAATAAAAAGAAGAATCCCAATTATTGGCTGGTCCTTGCTATGATCAACATCAGAAAGAATAATTTGAATAAATCGATACAGGCGATTCAAAGAGCATTGAAATTAGATGAATCAAACCATCTCGCGTGGTATTTAAGAAGCTCAATCTATAAAATGATGGGTGAATATGAGAAGGAAGGAAAATGCATGGATAAGATCTTCCAGAATAATTCCACTCTTGTATCCTACTCACAGATAATAACACCTGCACCGGAATCTCAGATTGACGATGTTGTGCCAGTTATTCAAGAGGAGGAAATAGTTCCTCAAGCCATGGAAGAGATGAGTTTTGAACCGACACCTGAGCTGGATTCTCCGGAATTGAATATATCAACTGAAATTCCCATGGAGATGCCTTTGGATGATCAAGTTGAATCAATGCCAGAAGATATTCCTTCAGAGGCTATAGAAGAAGCACCGGTTGGTGATCAACCAGAACCAGAATATGGAGAGATTCCTGCAGAGGTCACGATGGAAGTCGCAGTTCCCTACGAAGAACCCTTAGAGGATCTTTCATTGGATGAAAAGCGGCCTACGCCAGAGGAGATTCCTGTAGAAGATGTAGAGGAATCAGCGTTTAACTACGAAGAACCCTTGGAGGATATTTCATTGGATGAAGAGCAGCCAACGCATGAGGAAATTCCCATTCCAGAGGAAATCCTAGCAGTAGAAGATGCAGTGGATATTCCTATCGATGAAGTTCCTGCGGATTTTGATGAACCTCCTGAAGATGTTCAGGAAAGCGAATCATTAGAGGTTCCCGAACCATTGCTCGATGAACCAATACCGCCAGAAGCAGTGGAACCGGTTTTGGAAGAGGTTGCAGCCCAGGTACCTGAGGTTCCTTCATTGGATGAGGTTCCTATTCCAGAGCTAGTTCCCCAGGATATGGAAGAAAAAGATAAAACTGAGGAAACCGATGAATATATGGAAGAAGAGGAAGAGATTGATGATATGCTTGGAGATCTTCTGGATGATCTCTGAATTTCAAAATCGGTATGATATTGAATGAAAAAATCTACATTGGAATTACGGCGTTCAGTATTTCCAATCCAACTATTAAAACTCCCATTACCACAAGAACCGCTCGGGGATCGATTTTTATTGAGGTTTCTTCCTCGGCATCAAAATATCTTATCAGACCTGCAGCCGAGTGAAATCCCTCTCCCTTTTTACCTTTTTTCGGAGGTGCCATAATTCTACTTCCAATAATATTTCATTCCTATAAAATCAACAATGTCTAACATCAACTTTTTATAAATTATTTTTCCCCTTGTTACATGGAACGATCAAACCATTATCTTTCCCAAAACCACAATTAAAATGAATTACAAAAATCCTTCATTAATCTATATGGAATATTCATATTGCCTCTGCCGGTTCCCAATGTAACACCTGGTTTGTTCTCACCATGATAGTCGGTTCCGCCTGTCATAAGCAGATTGTTCTTCCTGGCCACCGTCTCCAGGAATTTGGTTTGTTCTAGGCTATTTTCAATATAATATACCTCAATGGCATCCAAACCCTGTTCTATTAAACCCCTGATTATTTCGGTTAATGATTTTTTCTGGTCTGGAATTAGAAAAGGATGTGCCATCGATACCTTGCCGTTGTAATCTTTAATGAGATCCATAGCTATTTCAGAAGTAAAGGTTTTTCTTGGGACGTAGCATAATCCTCCAGCATTCAGATATTTATTAAAAGCTTCATTTAAAGATGTCACTAGTCCGTTATTGAAAAGAGCCTTTCCTATATGCAGCCTGCCTACAACATTTCCTTCCGCCTCTGATCTTACCATGTCCATAGTAAGGTGTATATCATGTTCATCTAGTTTCTCGAGTATTCTGTCGTTCCTCTCCACTCTTGCCTTCTTGATCCAATCCATTTCTTTTTCAAATGCTATGGATTCCGGAGAATTGAAGTAACCCAAAATATGAAGATTTCCGTAATGATCTTCGGTTCCGATCTCAATACCATGAAGAAATTCTATATCATTTTCAATTGCACATCCATATGCCTCTGGGCATCCCGACATAGTGTCATGATCGGTTAGAGCTAATCCCTTCAAACCTTTTCCAGCGGCAATTTTTATTAAATCATTAGGTTTTATTGTCCCGTCGGACATAGTTGAATGTACATGCAGATCTACTAACCCCTCGCTCATGTTCCGGTAAACATAAAATAGTGTATTTATAAAATGTGCCAGTATAATGCTAATGTGGTAAAAAGCCCCATGATGGGTTGATATGAAGTAAATGAAGAAAAAATGCCGATCCCTGCTCGCTCGGTATTAATTGAGAAAAAAATGGGCCAAGCCGGATTCGAACCGGCGATCACCGCCATGTCAAGGCGGCGTCATAACCAACTAGACCATTGGCCCTAATATTTTCATTCATAATAATACCACATTTATTAAAAAATTTTTGTCTTAAATGTTGGATTATCCATAACTGAATCCATATTTGATTATTAGTTGAAAGATTGCCATAGAAAAAAGGGTAGAATTGATAAGGATAAATCATATAATAATAATAATAATAATATTGTTTTGTATGTACTCAAGGGAATCCGTATCAATAATGGTTCTTCGACTATCGGAGTAAACAATAATTGGATTAATTATAAATCGATTATAGTGATTATTACTGTATCAATCTCGGAGTGTAAAATAATTTGAAAAGCGAGATAAAGAGAGCCCTGTTTTGGGACATTGGAATTCCAGGCCCTCCGTTGGAGATAGAGATTCATCCGACTGAGAAGAGTAATTTAGAGATAAATCCCTGTAAATGTTTAAAGGAAACTCTGGTAAATCCGAAGACCTTAGGTCAGAGCCAGCTTGAGAAGATAGTACATCAAGGCTGTGAACTAGGTGTAAAAAAATGGATTTTCAAGGGTGATGGTGAACCATTGCTTATCAAGGACCGGCTGATTAGTTTAATGCAGTATATCAAGGACCATATGGCCCATGGAACACTCCAGACAAACGGAACAATGTTCACCCCGTCCAATGTGACTGATATCGTCACAATGGCCTGGGACCGGATAGAGATATGTATGCCAAGCTCAGCGGAGGATAATTATTTTCAAATCGTCCAAACAGAGAAGGCTTATGAACATATCATCAATGGCATAGATATGATAACTGACATCAAGGATGAATTGGGAACTGACAAACCGGTCATTGATATATTTCTTCCAATAACTCCGAAGACCTATGATAACATTGGAGATATGCTGAAATGGGCTAAGACCAAGGATATCAATAGGGTAAGGGCCGAGCCCCCATCAGCACTATCCAGCGCGGAACTGGAACTGATCAAACTTGATACCAATGAACTAAATCTATTGAAGAACCACATACCCAGCTATCATTCTCTGGCAAGATCACTGAATATAAAGTTCGATATAATACCCATCAATGAGGAGTTCACGCCCAAATTAGGGAAAAAAAGAAAGAAGGACGAACGGAATAAATCCAAAGATTCCGACCTCTCATTTCCATCCAATGAACTTGATTCAGAAACCCTATTTTGTTTAGAACCATATCTAAAAATGGTTTTCAGACCGAGATTGGGAATAGGCCCTTGTCCAATTTCCAGATATGAACAGGATAACAAGAACTACCTGTCAGCGAATGAGTTGGCCGAGAATGATCTTGATGATTTATGGAAAGCCCCTCTTTTCACGTATTTAAGAGAGAATGCTAAGACCGGTTTTGTTGATTTCTATTGTAATAATTGCCCCAAGCGTTTAAGAACCAGGCAGATGAAATCTATTAAATCTTTGAAGCTCAGCCGAGATCGTTTCCTGAGAAATACAATAGATGTGATGATCAGGAACAAATCTGAGAATGACCCTCGGATCAAGGAGAGATTGGACCGTATACGTAAATTGACAAAGGATATTAACCTAAGACAGGGTGAATTGGTCGAAATGAGAAGATATCATTTGGAACTAGAAAAAATACGCTCTCGCTTCCCCTATAGGGTTTTGAGAAAATTACGTGTGATAAAGGAATGATATCGAATTACCCTTCAGCTTTCTAACTGAGCGAGCAGATTCTCGATCTTCTTAGATGTTGATTGTTTTGGTCCTGGGGCCGGTGGAGTGTTTACAGCCGATGTAGATGGCTGAACCGGGGCGGTTTTGGGGGGTTGAGTTGTAGGGATGGTAGTCGTGGGTTGTGTAACAGGTAATGTTCTAGCCGGTGTTGTTACCGGGACCGTCTTTGGTGGTTGGGTTACAGGTGCAGTAGTCGCAGGCCGTGTCACAGGTACTGTTTTAGCCGGTGTTGTTACCGGGACCGTCTTTGGTGGCTGAGTTGCAGCAACCGGTTGGGTTACAGGTGCAGTAGTCGCAGGCCGTGTCACAGGCACAGTTTTGGCCGGTATTGTTGTTACCGGGATAGTATTTGGCGGTTCTGTAGTTGTAACCGGTATTGTCTTTGGAGCATCCATTCCTTCCTGCTGGCTGGTTTCGGTCTGCTCAGGCAGAAGCTTCATTTCCGTACCTGGCTGTTGATCAGTTGATAATGGCAGTGATACTGTGGGTGTATCCTGAACTCCGTAGGCAGTCTCTCCTTGGTATTGAGCATCCTGTTCGTAATCCTGACCATAATACTCCTGAGACTGATCATAATACTCCTGAGACTGATCATATTGCTCATATTGACCGTATTGGTCGTATTGCATCTGCTGCTGGCCTGCAGGAGCCATCGCTCCGGGATATCCGTACTGATCCTGCTGACCGTACTGCATATAGGACTGTCCCATTGGCTGCTGCTGAGGATATTGCTGCAGTGCTGCCCCTGCCTCCTGTTCAGGCATATCTTCATCAAGGAGATCGTCAAAATCAAGGTCGTCTATCAGGGTTGTACCTTCCTTAAGATCGTAATCGTCCGTTGCATCATACTTGAGTTCCCTAACACTGTATTTGCTTCTAATGATCGCCAATGCAAGAAGGATTATTATAAAGCCGGCCATCACAATAAGCGATGCGTAAAGCCAGTCTTCAGGAGTGACGCTATCGTGATCATCGTGATCATCGTCATCATCTCCATTATCGTCATCAATTTCAAGGACGCGTATCTTAGCGGTTCCTATATTATTTCTGGTATTGTTATCATCGATTCCAGTCAGCTCAACTGTAAGATTGAAAAGGCCTTTCTCGTTGAAGGTATATTCAAAGTTCTTGATCTCATAGACATTCCGCTCCAGATAGGTAATGTTCGTTTTGAATACCGGATTGTTCCTTCCCTCGACGTAAACTGCAATATCCAGTACATTGCCGAACTTGTTTGAATCAAAATATTGGTTGCCTTGATTGACCACTCCGAACTTGAAATTGATCCTCTCTTTTTCCTTCACCTTGTATCCGTCTGTCTTGGTGATCTCGTTTATGTAAATATCAGTACAACCGAACTCGAATTCAACTACCCGGATTATTACCTTGGTGGTTTTAACAGTGTCCGCTCCAAGTGTGATCCTTCCCAATATCTCAAAGGTGTATGCTTTAAGTTCCACATTCTTGGGCGGGCTGAAAGTAAGAGAGAAACTCTTTGTTTCCTTATAGGACAGGTAAAGATTTTTCTGCGCTAATAACCCCCAGTCCTCACCATGTATCAGGAACGAAAGGGTCACATCCGAGTTCCCAGTGTTCTGGATCTCGAGATCTATTACGGTTGCCCCTCCCGGTATGGCATCATAGGTTACATTTGTAGTGAGGAATTGAAAATCCAGAGTTTCCAGAACTTCTACAATGAATAAATGCTGGAAAGTAATGTTCTCGTCCCCTTCTGAAGCCAGAACAAGCGTGAACTCATAATCCTTAGCTGAGGCGCCGTAGGGAATCTTGATATTGAACCCGAATGTTCCGTTGAGTCCGAAGTCGACCTTGAATCTCTTCTCACCGATGTATATCCAATCCGGATACATTGATTCAATTGCAAAGATATAGGTATCCATTATATTACCGATATTTGTAATTCGTGATTCGAATGATATATTGTCCCCTATATGCCCTTTCTTTTCAGTGATATTATAGAATATCTCAGCCTTGAAAACCGATACAACATCAACTGTAAGCGCCACGCTGTCCTCATATACAAGAGGATCATCTGAAAGTACATTTACAATAAAGGTGTATTTCCCCACTGGCGTACTGGGAGGCACCTTTATCCTCAACTCGATATCAGCGTCTAGGCCCTTTGGAAGACCCCCTTCTCTAATGTTTGTAGTATCGAACCACCATTCCCATCCCGCTGGATCTGAGGGATACTTGGCTACAACAAAGGTTCCTTCACTACCAATAATATCATCTAGACTGTTACCTACATTTTCAATGGTGAATACGAATGTTGTATAGTCCAGGGGTTGGCCTTCCTCGGGTTCGGGGGTCCCTTTGATTTCTATATCATAGATCTTTCTCACAGAAGTCTCCACCCAGGAATTCCATTTAGGTTCTTCCCTTTTAACAATAGGTTTTGCCCACAATGATGTGATCTGGGTCTGTCCGGCATCCGCCTCCATAGGTACAAACAATATTACGGATATGATTATTGTATCGCCCATCTCAATGTTCAAGATCTCCTGGGTGTCATCTACCAGCTGAACAAGCCATTCATAGTCGGAGGATTCCGGCCATACATCATAGATGTCGTCACCGTTGCCGAGATTGGTTACCTGGAAATCGTAGATGAGCTGCTGGCCAGGGTCTACCTGCTGTTTTTCAGGCGTGGATATGTCGAGCATGTGGTCCAATCCAACCTCCACTACAAATGGGATCATAGATATATTAGCCGGTGCCAATTTAGATTTCAAGGTGATGTCGATAGAATAATTGCCCACAGTGGCATTGTAGATGTCGCCTACTATGATCTTTACTGTAAGACTTTTTACCCTTTCTGATTCAGGAGAGGGGCTGTTAAAGGGCGGTATTCTGTCGAATTTATCAGGATAAAGGATAATCTGCCAACCTGCAGGCGTATTGGTTTCCACAACGTAATCATCGACCATGTTTCCCATGTTTCTCACAGTGCAGTTCAGGACCACCAGGTCCCTTGGGAAAGCTTTCTTTGAGATGTTCTCATCAGTTTCAAGGAGAGGTGTGAACTTAGCAGCCCGCTTCTGGGATAAAGAATCCGTTTGGGGACTGTTCTCAGTTCCTAGAATACCTACATTATTCCTATAGGAAAACATAGTTGCATCCAGACTGTTGAAAAGTATGATGAAGACAATTAGAATAGCCAATGATAATAGGTTTCGTTTATTTTGAGATCCCTTCTTCAAACATATCACTTCCGAAAAATGGACTGTAAGCTGTGTTGAACTAAAGTGTAAAGAGCTATTTGATATTAAGACTTTTCTTTGTTGGTTGACACAGGTCTTTTTGACACAGTGCTAATTAAAAATAATGCGGGCAAATAATATATTATTAATTTGGCCTTTTTGAACAATCAATTCAAAATAGAGGATGTATTGGAAATGGATTATGAAATGGATTCCTTCGGTATTGCCGGAATAGCTAATGAACTATCTGAGCTTCAAGGTGCATTTTTTGATAAAGCTTTCCAGCTGGAGAATGATGCTTTTATTATTCGTTTCAATCTGAGGAAGGACAAAATGACTGCAGGATTGAAACAATTACTATCGTTGGATCTGGAATATGCAGAAGGGAGGGATTTCAGTGAACTCGAGGAAATTGATCCCCATGAGACAGTTACAGGAGAAGAAAAGGTGCCTTTGGAGCATGAAGATCTCCAAGAAACCCAAAGGGATATTGATCTTGGTATCGGATCAGGCGGGCGATATGTTAAGGTCAGCCTCTGTATCCTGCCTGGAAGCTTGATGTTCTTAACCACTAAACGTTTCCAGCATCCCCGTCTGCCCCCTTCATTTGCCATGCTGCTCAGGAAATACCTCGGTAATAAAAGATTGTACAGGGTGGAGCAGCATAAGTTCGATAGGGTGCTCAAATTATATTTCGGTTCGGAAGAGAATATGGTAGTTATGGTACTGGAGATGTTCGGTAAAGGAAATGTTCTACTTGTAAAGGACTCTACGATCATCCAGCCCCTTTATTCAAGGTCATATAGTTCCCGAGAGCTTAGAGCCCGCAGGGAATATGTTCCTCCTCCAGACCGTTTTGATCCTATCCATGCCGGATACCCCGATTTGCTAGCTACGATATCCAAAAGCAAGGTAGATCTCATAAGGTGCCTGACCGTAGATCTGAATCTCGGGCCTATTGTCTCAAATGAAATAGTAATGAAATTGGAATTGGATAAGAACCTGAAAATATCTGAAATGGATTCTGAAGAGAAAAACGATCTAGCCAGATACGTGGAGAATTTCCTGTCTGATATGTTTGAATCGGAGAGATTCATAATGTACCTTAGGAAAGAAAAAATCCAAACCGTCAGCTTGATCCCTTTATGTAAATACAATGACGAACCAGGTATTGAAGAGACCTCCTTTCAAACACTGAACTCGGCCATGGAGACTATTGGATTGAAGATGATCACGGATTCGGGTAGACAAGATCTTATTCTGGATGATGATGATGAAGTGGGAAGTCGGAAAAAGGCCGGTTCAAGTCTTGTTGATAAGATCGAAAGACGAATTTTTCAGCAGGAAAAGGCCATAGGCAGCTTCAAGGATACAATGGACAAGAACCGTGAACTAGCGGATATTTTTTATCAGAACTACAAAAGGCTGTCTGCCATTTTGACCGCCCTTAATGATGCCAAAGAGAATTTAGGCTGGGATGAACTGGAGAAGAGGATAGCTGATATTCCGGATATTGAGGCTGTTGCCCCCTCCACTTCTATAGCCCGTATAGGTATGATGGACAAAGATGGAACGAAGATATTTGCCGATCTTGATATAAGACTTGATGTTAACGAAAATGCTTCACTCTATTACAGTAAATCGAAAAAGGCGAAATTGAAAATAAAAGGTGCTGAAAAGGCTTTGGAAAAATCCCATAGGGATCTGAAAAGGGCCAAAAGAAAAGCAGATGAGGCAATAAAGCAGGAATCGGAGCTGCAGTCAGGAGATGACATGATACACTCATCTCCATCAAAAAGATTCTGGTTCGAGAACTTCCGCTGGTTCGTTACCAGTCATGGGAATATTGCCGTAGGCGGGAAGGATGCTACATCCAATGAGAAGGTGGTAAAGAAATATCTGGATGCTGGATGCCGCTTCATCCATACGGATGACCGCGGTTCGCCCTGCGTTGTGGTCTTGCCAGGAAATGACGAAAAACCAATTACGGATAACAGCCTTTTGGAATGCGGGGTATTTGCAGTTTCTCATTCAAAGGCATGGAAGAATTCATTGGCTTCAGCAACTGCATACTGGGTCAAACCTGAGCAGGTGAGTAAAACGCCTCAGTCAGGGGAATATCTGCCTAAGGGTTCCTTCATGATAAGGGGCAAAAGAAATTGGATGCCTAAACTGGAAATGCGGTTGGCCATTGGGGAGGTGGTTATTGAATCGTTGAGGAAAATAATGTGCGGTCCTGAAAGCTCCCTTTCAAAACATTCGGACCGGTTTGTTTTGATAGCTCCCGGTGAGATTGGCAAAAATGAGATGGCGAAAAAATTATCTCGGATATTCAGGTTTTCTAACAGTGAAATATTATCTTTACTTCCCACTGGAGGTATGAGAATAACAGGATCAAAAGGGATCAAAGAAGATAAATTATAATTAATAAGAGATTAAAAATGAAATGATACCCCTCAGCTCATTTGCGATATCTGCTGAGGGGTAAAATGTTTTAGATCTTATACTAAGGCACCATGGATTATTATGGCTATTGCTACCATTAGGCCTGCTGCAATGATTGCCATAGCAATTGGCTGATGGGCAAGCTCTTCGAGATTCAGCCAGTTATGCTTCATTTTATCTGTGACAATATCCACAAGCCCCACAGCCAGGAGGATCAGGACAAGTCCTATTGCCCACCATGCAAGAGTGGAAACCACTTCACCGCCAAACCCATCTATTTTCTCTTCAAACCAGTCACCGCTGGAGGCTTCAACATCGACTTCCTGGGCACTGCAGACTCCCGATACTGCCAAGATCAGGAAAAGTCCTACCATTCCTATTATGCTCAATTTTCTAGCGTTCATTATTTTCACCTCGTAATTGGGATGATCCTAAAGATCACAAATTATTAACCAGCAATGATAATCTTTTTATGAATAATCTTTGCTGAACACCATACTTATCGATTTCTTTTATAAATGTTTTTTCCCTTTATTGAATTGGGATTAGCATATCTCCTTTGATATTCACGGATCTGGTTTTTACTTTCCCATAATTTCAGGATAATTAGGTTATGGTTTTATTACGTGTATTAAATATTACCATGGTTTGGATTGTATTAATTCCTATCTCTGGAGAACTAAGAATGAACTTTAAAAATAAAATAGGAACACCTTTGATAATCGGCCATAGGGGATTAGGACCAAGTAAGGAGGAGAATACCCTTGGATCGATAATGAGGGCATTTGATGAAGGTGCAGATGAGGTTGAATGTGATCTCGCTATTTCCAGGGATGGATTGGTATTTCTGCATCATAATAATTCAATTAAAATCATGGGTAAGGGTAGGATTCCCATCAACAGATTAGATCTATCAGAAATGAGAACTGTAAAACCCGATCTGGCAACGTTTGATATGCTGGCGAACCATATCTTCAGTGGAAAATTGGTATTGGAGCTAAAGGAACATTCAGATATGAACACCATTATCAAGAAAATTCATTCAAAGTTTGGAACTTTTGTAAAGAAATGCAGGGTCATCTCTTTTTCTTTATCCGCATTGATCAATGTGAAGAAAATAGATCCTGAAATCCAATGCGGATACATTGCTACTCGGGTAAAGGGACGGTTCGAACCTCTGGTGAAGAAAAAGCATATACAGCTTTGTTTGGAACACGGATTAGAAGAGATATCCGGGCATTGGCTGGGATTTGGCGTAAAAAAGATTGAAATGGCCCGTAAAAGCGGATTAAAGGTAGGTTTGGGATTTATAGATAATAAACAGTCCCTAACATACTGTCTGCGCAACAATGTTGAGCATTTGTACACGAACAGGGTTGGATGGATAGCAAGGGAGATAGCCGGTCAGTGAAAATTCATGTTCTGAACTGATTTCAGCTTCACTTCTTTATTTACATTTCGAGTATCATGACCACTGCATTACCGCCACCAAGACATAGAGTTGCCAGACCTCTTTTCGCACCCCTGTCTTTCATGGCGTATAACAGGGTTACAAGGACCCTACTACCGCTAGCTCCTATGGGATGACCTAGAGCTACGGCCCCACCGTGAACATTGAACTTATCATCAGGAATATTGAACTCCTTCTGAACTGCAACTGAAGCAGATGAGAAAGCCTCATTGTGCTCCCATAAATCGATGTCATCAACTGTCAGACCGTTATTCTCTAGTATCTCATTTATGGCAGGAACGGGGGCTTCCATCACATCTTCTGGAGCGCAGCCGGATGTGTGATAATGGGCTATTGTAGCAAGGATAGGAATACCCAATTCCTCGGCCTTCTCTCTGCTCATTACAACAACTGCTGAAGCACCATCCGATATCTGTGATGCATTTCCTGCGGTTACTATGCCGTCTTTTTTGAACACCGCTCTCAGCCTGCCAAGACTCTCCATTGTGGTATTTGGCCTAACTCCTTCGTCCTTATCGAAAACAACGGGGTCTCCTCTTCTCTGGGGAACTTCCACAGGCATTATCTCGTCCTTGAATTTTCCTTCCTCAGTGGCCTTGACCGCTTTCAGGTGACTGTTCATAGCGAAGGTATCGACCTCTTCTCTTGTAAGATCGTAATGCTCTGATATCCTCTCACCGGTAATACCCATGTGGAAATTGTTGTAAATGTCCCAGAGCCCGTCATGGACCATACCGTCCACGATCTCCCCGTTGCCCATGCGGTATCCGTCCCTGGCCTTATACATATAATAGGGTGCCTTGGCCATGTTCTCCATACCGCCTGCCACTATGATGTCATGTTCGCCGCATTTGATGGAATTGGCAGCTATCATAATGGATTTCAAACCGGACCCGCATACCTTGTTTATGGTCATGCAGCCCTTGGTGTAGGGTATGCCTGCCCCGATGGCGGCCTGCCTTGCAGGGTTCTGCCCCTGTCCGCCCTGAAGGACCATTCCCATAATAACTTCGTCCACATCATCTACGGTGATGTTTGCTCTCTTGACCGCTTCCTTGATCACAAGGGCGCCCATTTCCGTAGCTTTCATATTCTTTAGCGTTCCGTTGAACTTTCCCAAGGCCGTTCTTACAGCCGATACTATGACTGGATGTTTCGATCCGCATGACATATTTTTCACCTTTTATTCTAACAGGATATGAATTAGATTTCCTGAAAACTTCATTCTGATTTAATTATATACCATTTTTCCAGAGATTTTCAGATTTATGATTTTATTCCCGATTCAACCAAGATATTGCACTAGGAATTTTTCCTTGAACTCCGGGAATTCGTCCTTTCTTATTGCATAACGAATGCGCTCCATTAGACTCATCATAAAATACAGATTATGTAATGTGAGCAATCTCATTGCCAGCAGCTCCTTCACCTTGAACAGATGATATAGATATGCCCGGGTGTGCTCCCTGCAGGAGGGACATTGACAGCCTTCTTCAATTGGCCCGAGGTTTTCCTTGAATAATGTGGCATTGACATTGATAGTGCCGTAATTTGTAAGTGCCGACTGGTGTCTTGCGTTTCTTGTGGGAAAGACGCTGTCGAAGAGATCTACTCCCATATCCACAAGATTGATGATGTCCTCCGGAGTTCCTACACCCATGAGGTACTTTGTCTTATCAAGGGGTAGGATGTCCAGCTGGAGCCTTGTCATATCATACATCTCCTGCTTGCTCTCTCCTATGCATAGCCCGCCTATACCGTATCCTCCGCACTGCAGATCTGCCAGTTCCTCAGCACTTTTTTTCCTAAGATCGGGGAATGTCCCTCCTTGGGCTATCAGGAACACCAGCTGATCATTTCTATTATGTTTTCTAAGGAATATACCAGCCCAGTCAGTGGTTCTTCTCACCGCGTCAGCCACTCGTTCTCTGCCGCTGCCGTGAGGAGGACAATCATCCAGCATCATTGCGATATCGGACCCAAGGGTTTCCTGAACCTCAACACACTTTTCGGGGGTGAAAAGCTCTGTCTTTCCATCGTACGGACTTTTCAGAAGTACGCCTCTGTCGGTGACCTTTGGTTCAAACCCTGATCTTATTATCTGAAATCCGCCTGAATCCGTGAAGATGGATCGATCCCAGTTCATTAAACCGTGAAGTCCTCCTGCCTTTTTGATAAGATCATGCCCCGGTCTTAGGTGAAGCAGATAGGCGTTGGCAATGAAATTATCAACACCAAGTTCTATAAGATCTCTGGAAGCTAATGTTTTTACCGAAGCCTTTGTGGCCACCGGCATGAAGCAGGGCATCTGCACTTCACCGTGGGCTGTGTGCAGTATTCCGGCCCGAGCCTTTGATCCTGTAGAAGTATGTGTGATTTCTAACATATGAATCAGATTGTTGATTGATAGGGAAGGATAAACTGCATTGCCCTTTATTTATTTTAATAAATGGGTATGGATTCTTTCAGATAGGACTGTGTAAAGATTCCGCTTAGGATTTTCATCGGGAATATGGTTTTTCCTGCCCACCTATCTTAATTGTTCTTCCATCTGAACTGCCATGACCTGACATTTTGTCCGATCCGAAATCGTACCTGTTCGCATCAGGGTCGCCCTGTTTGTTGGATTTCAAAACCTCAACCCGTCTTCTAGCACTGTTTGGATTGGAACTGCTGACCTTGTTCCTGGCAGCAATATCCCTATGGACCACGCCTTCTTGATGAAGCGGGGGAACAGGGTCGAGTTCTGGTGCAGGCCCTGCTGAAGCAGTTGTATTGGACCTTGACGAATTATAATCCTGTGCTTTAGTGCCTCCTGAGCCTCCGGAACCACTTCCTCCTGGTTCCTGCATAAGCTGCGGAGAGCTCATATCAATTGGTTTAGATATTTTTGGTGGTTTTTCTGGGTCCATCCTGGCCGAGGTAGTGTTTGACCGTGACGAATTGTAGTCTTGGGCTCTTGATGCACTACCTGCTGATGAGCCAGCTGCGGCTGCCTGCCCATATTTCACCCTGCCGGGTCTTTTTCTTAGTAGTGGATCTTCACCTGTATCCGCCTGTGGCTGAATCCTATTTGTCCGTGTTGTGTTATGATTAGCAGGCGATGCGGTATCGATATCACTCCCTCCGTTCTTTTTTAGCGTTCCGCCAGGCCTTTTTCTTACAACTTTATCATTACCATTGCGGAGTATATCATCGCCGCTTTCCACCCCGCTTGTTGTATTTGACCTTGAAGAGTTGTAATCCTGTGCTCTGCTTTGATATTGATCATATCCCTTTTTCCCGGAAAATCCTCCTGAAGCCGGTCCCGCAGCAGAGGCAGGTTCATACATAGGATTCTCCCCCTGATTACCGTTCCCCTGATACAGGGGGTTGTTGCTAGAACGTCCCGATCCTTTGGTTAGAATACAGCCCAAACCTCCTAATATAAGACCCGATACCAGACCGAGGAGTACCCATGGAAGGATACTCTCCTTCTCATCAGTTTTGTTCTTAGATAATAGGGTGTTAGGGACTTCATTTACATCTGAAGGATCAGTTCGATTTTCGTATTCCTCCATGTTTGAGAATCCATCACCGTCATCATCTGCCTGCGAGTCGTCGACCTTGGGATCTGTGCCGTGTTCACTCTCCCATCCGTCGGGGAGACCATCTCCGTCTGTGTCCGAATCGTTCACATCCGTGCCCAACCGTATTTCCTCAACGTTTGTAAGGCCGTCCCCGTCTTTATCGTACATGGCATCGAATGGGTCCAATGGGTCCAACCCATAAGATAATTCGTCGGAATCCAGTATGCTGTCCCCGTCGTCATCATCATCCAGAGCATCGGAGATTCCATCCCGGTCGGTATCCATATAGGCATCAGGGTCCAGTGGGAATGCGTCAGTGCTATCATCTATCCCGTCCCCGTCATCATCATCATCCAAAGCATCAGCTATACCATCCTTATCGGTATCGGAAGGAAATGAAGTGTTATCCTCTGGATCGGATCCCAACAGCTCTTCTATGGCATCTGGCCAACCATCCCGATCCTTGTCCAGGCGACCCTCCCCAGAACTGTTCATATTGTATTCATTTTCAGTCAGGTTTCCCGCGGGTAATACGACCGTAATAACTGCTGAATCGGTCCCCGTTAATCCCTGTTGGTCCATGACTTTGAGTTTGATCCGATAATTTCCCGGCTCTTCAGGGTGAAATGTGAACCATTTTTCATATATCTCAGCTGATGTACCGTTGAATTCAATGGTCCAGGTATAATTGTCTATCCCAATATTATCCATGCTGGAATTGCCGGAAATTGTATTTCGGTCCCCCAGAACTATCATTTCCTCGGTCTCAATTACTGCATTTGGAGCATGAATATCGAATAATGGTCTGGTATAGATGGGAGAAAGATTGAAATTGCCGGAGATGTCGCTTGAATTGAATATATAACTCAGGTTGCTGGAAAGGTTGTTAATCATAAGAAAATTGTTCCAATGATCGAGCTGACCACCTTCCATTGTGAGGTTCATCTTTTGTCCCTGTCCATACCAGTATTGCATGGTTACCATTTCCACTTCAATATTATCATAGGAGGATGCTGTGAAGAGAACGTTTTCTCCTGCAATAATCTTCGGTTCACCTGCTTCCATTACCTCAGGCGGTATCCTGTCCAGAACCGCCATTTCTCTTGCGGGTGTATTCATTGTATTGCCCGCCATGTCCTCGGCGAGTATGGTATGCGTGATATTACCCATGATATCGTCAGGGATCGTTAGATTGTAGCTCCAGTACCCTCCACCCTGATGTTCCATTGTGTGTTTGTGCGTAATACTATCTTCATACATAGTTATCTCAAGGATGACTTCTTTCAGCCCGATATCATCAAAGACCTGGGCGCTGAATTCCCAGTACTTCCCGGAAAATGCTGGGCCTTGCATTGTTTTGTCAACTATCACCGGTGATTTAATGTCTCTGGGAATAACCCTGGGAAAACTATCCTGGACCGGTTTCATTCTATCAGGGATATCTATTTCATAAGGCGTGTTCCAGATGTATGAATCATAAGTAGCGTTGGGATATCTTTCTGACATATCTGACCAATAATTTCCTATTCCGCCGTTGTCCCATTTGTTATTGTACCCCGCGTCCTTAGCCTGAACGCCACCGTTGTTGTTATCGGCAAAATTGTTGCTGTAAATTGATATGGATGTCGTTTCGAACCTCAGATGTAGGCCGTAAATCTGATTCCCCAATAGAGAGTTGTTCCTGATCAGAATGTTGTAGGAGGCCAATATTGAAAAACCATACTTGCCGCCAGTAGCAGTGTTGTTGTCTATGATGACGTTCCCGGTATTGTTGAGAAACAGTCCCGCTCCTTGGCTGTCGATCATATAATTGTCCTTTATCATCACATTCTGAACATTGAACAGGGATATACCTCCGTTTTCAAAATACTTGTTTGTTCCTCCATTAACGCTTTTGATGGAGTTGCCCTGTATTATGATATAATCAGTAGTATTTCCAATATAAATGCCGTGTCCGTAACCTACACCGTGAATATCCCAGCCGCTGATGATGTATGGATCATCCTTGGTTCCGTTCCCGCCGTTTGTTCCATTTTCGGGTGTTAGATCCTTTCCGCTGTTAATAATTATAGGTTCCCGGACATTGTCTCTGGGGTCGCCCTTATCCATGACTCTTTCATTTTCATCTATCTCGTCCGTACCTGATACCCATGTAAATATAAAAGGAACCATGAATATCGTGATTATCAAAGCAATTATGATCTTTAAAAAAATATTTTTCCCAGTATCATGTTTATTTGTTTCATAAGAGTTCATAACGGCACCACCTCCTATCTCAGGAATAAGGGAATACATAAAGAAAATTAATGAAAGGTCCCGGTTCCTGTTCTGTTGAATTGTACCGTTAATATTAACGTTATAGGAATATAAATAGTTTTAGTTACTATTTTGTAATAATTACAAATTAGGATGTAGAAGGGTAGAATATTGGTCCATAGAGTTGCGGGATGAGATAATAATACAATTGTTGATGATATTTTACATGTCCCATTCCAATTCATCAATGAATTCAGCTTCTCTGGCTTCTTTTCTTCGTTTGTATATTCGGAAGAATATGAAAATGTTAGCCAGACCAAGCAGCAGGGCCAAAATGAGAATTATAATGATCTTCATATTGTCCATGAGAAAACTCGATTCAGATCCGTCATTATTGTCCCTCTGGATGGGATTCTGCTTCCCGGTGTCATCATTATCTGAATCCTGTTGGTTACTGTCGTCATCTAAATTCTGATCGTTATCTGCATCAGTATCATCATTCTCTGTGCTGTCATCGTCATTCGAAGTGTCGTCATCGGGTTTTGGGTCAGGTTTCACATCATCATTGTTATCATTGGTTCCGTTGTGAGGTTCAGTATTATTAGCGTCATCATCACCAGTTCCATTATCTTGTGAAGGATCATCCGGAATTTCAGGCTCTGCAATGGGTATGTCTATGCTAGCTCCGTAAATGTTCCCCATTCCCGACCCATAAACGGTCCAGGCGGAGAAGAGCCTGCTTTCATACTCGCACAGGCAGGGTTCTGACAGAATCTCGGATGAATAAATTGATCTTATGCTGTTCCAGTTGATGCAATCAGTTGAATTTGCTACCTGTACGGACATATTTCCTTGAGTTTCTTTTATCCAAGTCATCCAGAATAGATCATTTTGATCCTGAACAATGAACGGATGTTTACCCTGGTTCTTGGTTGGGATCTTTACAGGTGATGAAAATGAACTCAGATCATCAGATGATGAGCGGAAAATTGCTATATCATTCTGTGAATCTTCATTGTTCCAATAGAGAAGCCATTCGTCACCTGCCCCTCTAACCAGCACTGGGTCGAGATCGTCCTCACCAGTGTCAGCAACCATCTGCGGATCGCTCCAGTCACCATTTTTTCCCATCCTTGACAACCAAATATCGTAGTCGCCATTCCTGTCAGATGACCATGTGAGGATGATCTCTTCATCACCAACTGACAGATTCGGGCAGATGTCGCTTCCGGTATGATTTGTTATAGGTTCTTGACCAGTTAGTTCCGAAGGACTCTCTTCTAATAATGATCCCCATATCTCCATATTACCTGAACGGTAGGATGTCCAGGCAGCATATATCTTCCCGTTTCCGGGATGATTGCCAATGGAGATATAAAGGTCATCGGATATATCTTCGGTCAATTGATTTTTATTACCTGGAACAAGTTCATTGGATATTTCGATCTGCCACAGATCTGAGGTGTCAAGCCAATCTATCTTCCCGTCAGAATTAGTGTCCTCAGTTCTAGTCCAGTATAGTTTTAATTCCTCATCATGAGGGCTTAATAAGGCATGATCGTTCTGCGTCTTATCCGATATTATGGCGACAGCATCGCTCCAGTTTGAAAAATCGACCCCGCGGTTTCCATTTGATCGTTCCAATTCTTTTAATGAATAACTTTCTAAGTGAATGGTATTATAGGGATTTATCAGAAAAATTAATAAAAGAACTATGGATATGATAGCCGGGCAGGTCCAGTCCTTTTTCTTCATAATAACACCAGTTTGGATTAATCCCGATAAAAGCACGGCGAATTGGAATTACCTTTTACAGGTAGAACTTGTCGTTTGAGGGATCGAATATTTGAGGGGTCAGATTGTACTCCCTCATTACTCTGGCTTTAGCCTCCATAAAACTATCTTCCATGGAGGTATAACCCTGTCCCTCAATACCCCAAATCAGGAACCAGTAGGTCCAAGCTCCGTTACCGTATTCAGGGGCGTCATAGCTCCATTCGTTCCAGTCACAGGCAGTGATAAGCAGTCTTCCGCTTCCGGAAAGCTCATTCATTCCCCCGCTCCTGCAGGAATCAAAATAGATGAATATGTGCTCGGAATCGAAATTATCGAAGATGTCCGATAGTTCACTGTCGGAGATACATCCCCTGCCGTTATGGGTTGCATCCGAAGCAAATATCATGGAGCCGCTACCTGAATATCCTGCTTCATAGAAATGACCCCCGTGTCCAGCATACACAAATGCTACATGATCTCCTTCTTCCTCCATGCTCTCCAGCCAATCCAACTCGTCAAGTATCTCCTGTCTTGTGGCTTGACGGTTGTATATTGTCTTTACTGAGTATCCCTGGGATTGAAGGTGATTGGTCCATGAAATGGCATCTGAATCTGCATACCGCAGATCACCGATGTAGTAATAATCCGATATTCCAATAACCAAAGCGTATTTATCGTTCTGGTCAGGAATTGAATTGTCCACAATGAGGTCTATCTCCGTCTCACCAGTGTTACCATATATGTCAGTTGCCCTAGCTATAATTGTATGAGTTGTACTGTCTGTATAAACCGAAGTATCCCAGGTGAACTCGTATGGTGCTTGTGTATCGGATATCCAGCTCCCCTCATCAATGGAGATCTCAGCCATGGAGATGTCAGATTGATCATTGATACTAAGCATTATTCTGACTGTACCTGACACTATCATTCCGTCAGAATGAGAGCTGATCCTGATATCCGGAGCAGAGTCATCTATCAGAATATCAGCGGTTATGGTGTATTCCCCTTCGCCTGAATACCTGTTTACAAGTATGAAATATTCACCGTCGGGTTCTTCTACCGAGCATCGTTCATCAGCCGAGGCTGTATAGCCATTAACATCATATGAGTTGGTAGTGGGTTCTTCCCCTTCCTTGACATATAGGTCAAAATCAGCGTTGTCCGGCCCGTCCAGAACAACGTCCAGCTGATAACCGGTATCCACTTCGATGAAATAGATATCCTGTTTATTGAAAGCATCCAGATACGAGGTCTTTGATTGTCCGTCAAACAGTTCTCCAGCCTCTCCTTCGTTCTGCTGCTGGTTATTGATCATGATCTCTACCGGATCTGCTTCGCCGAGGTTGCCGTGGATGTCTTCCGCTCTGGCATTGATGAAATGGGAGCCATCTTCAATAGTTGTGGTATCGAACTGGAATTCAAACGCCCCCGGCTCGTTCCTTACCCATTCTCCTGAATCAATACTGAACTCCCCGAAGGCTATTTCAGACTCGTCTGTGATCTCTAAAATAACTGTAATTGTGCCGCTTACCATATCTCCGTCGGAGGGTGAATCTATCTCCACCGCAGGTCCTTCCTCATCTTTCAATATTCTAGCTTCAAGGGTGTAGTCACCGAACCCTTCGTACTGGTTTACCAGTATGTAATAGGTTCCAAATGGATTATCAACATGGCAGGTCTCATGGGCTGAGTAGGTATATGCATTTGTATCGTAATCCTCGGTGGTAGGTCTGCTTCCTTCTTTGACATATAGGTCGTAATCAGCACTATCGGGTCCATTGAGCTCAATTGTCAATTTGATACCGTCATTTATCTCGACTACGAAGTAGTCTAATGTGTCCAGTTCTGTGAGTGTATCGTAATGCGTAACCCCGATGTCCAGTTCTACTTCCTCTTCCGCAGCTTCTTCTTCTCCATCACCCTGGTCACCGTTCCCCGCTTGGTTCTCGGTGATGGTAGCCAAGAGAGAGAAATCTCCGCTCCCTTCATAGCTGTAAACTGTGATGTAGTAAAATCCCTGATTCGTACTTGGAATATTGCAGTATTCGCTGGATCCAGCTTCGTTGCCTACAGCATCATCATTCTCGCCGTCAGGAAGTGCATCGAATCTAACATACAGATCGAAATCCGCATCATCTGGCCCCCACATCTCCACATCGAGTTCATCACTGTCTCCGGCCCAGATGGAATAATCCATATAATCTCCGGTGGCATATAAGCTGCCGTCCTCTTCTATATCAGTGTATATTTCCATGACATTCTGAGCACTAGCAGTAAATGTGAAGGGATGTAAGCATACAAATAAAAGAATGAATACAAATACTGATGTTTTTATTATTGAACTTGCTCTATCTAACATAATTTATACCCTAGAATTATACACTGTTGAAATTGAATGAGCCAGTATGGTGATAATGGTATTAAAAAGTTGGGTTGAATTCAATAAGATTGTGATAAGTATTGGTAGGAAAAACAGGCCCCCTTCATGAGAAATTTTTAGAAAATTTCATTTGTCTTCATTACTATAAGAAAAAGGTAATGGACCCGTCGGAATTTGAATCCGAGGCCTTCTCCATGCCAAGGAGACGATCTTCCAGGCTGATCTACGGGCCCACTTATGAGCGAACTTTTCTGAGCGATTAAGTGGGCATGTTAGCAACGATTTAACGTTGTGTTAAGGGCCCATTTATTCACTCTCTTCACCACCGCCACCACAATTTTCCCACAATGTAAAACCACTTATTTAAACACTTCTCTACTTATCAAAGGCGGTATCCAATCAGAATATCAGAATGGTTTCCATTACAGTTTCCTCTTCTGGATTGGCGATTTCGCTGGTGAGCCATTCGATATCGACCTGACAGGAGTAATCGTTGCCTCCATCCACAAGCTGGAGCATTCCAAGGCCTGCCCTAGCCTCATAATTTCCTGCGGTCTCCATCAATATGTTGACATCCACACTGTAAGCGGGATTTGCCTCGCTGAGGTTAAGTATCTGTTCATCAGTGTACTCAATGCCTGCTAGTACAGTACACTGCTGGCCGTGCTGGTTCTCGCCCCAATGGGAATCCGTTTCATTATTTCCCGTGACCGTAACACTGAATATATCACCAGTGTTCTCGTAATACCTGACCTGCCGGGTATCGGGTTCGTCTTCCCATGTAAGGGTTACAGATACGCTTCTTATGTATCTTTCAAATGAAGAAGCGATGGTTATCGTCTTTATCTCCCCCTCGGCTAGATATCCCGAGTGAAGCTCACCTTCAGGGGTCAGTACCATATCGTCCAGATTACCGGTGCCCCCTCCGCCTGGAAAGTCGGGGAACACAACCATCTTTGAAAGATTGGTCTCACCCACTGCGAAAGTCGCACCGAGCACAAGGAAGCATACCACTACTGAAAAGGCCATGGACTGAAAGAGTGTGTTCCCAACAGTCTTTCCTTTCAATCCGTAATCATGCTCATAAACGTATCTCTTCAATTTGGCAAGTTTACCCTTGAAGATAGGATCTCCCCTCCGTTGAGGTTCCCAGTAATACTTGTATATCATATAGAAATATATCACCATCAGAGCATTGACAATTAGGGATGTCAGTGTACCCATTACCAAAGCTGACATTTCCGACATGCCTCCGGGTACTATCCTGCTGGTCAGCCAGAATACCGATAACTGCCAATTCCCCATACCATGCATTATTATGCATGCGTAAATGTTCCTCGACCACATATAGAGGGCCCCGAAGGTGAAGCCGGCAGACATCCAGCCGATCTCTGCCACAACAAGGTGCCAAAAAGGCATTTTGTATACGGTAATGGCTATAGGAATGTGTGCAGCTCCAAAGAATATGGATGAAAAGACCAAGGCCTGCCAGTTAGTCAGTACACGGCTTGATTGATCGTGAACGAAGCTCCTGAACTGCAGCTCCTCAACAGGACCGACAATACAGAAATGGGTGAAGGACATAAGAAGGAACAGACCGAGTGTTGTGCTGTCAAGCAAGCTGTAAATACCCAGGGTCCCGAACTGAACCCCGCCGGCCATGGCTGATAGGGTGTCACCTACTATCATCTCCAGCACGCGCCATAGTATTGCGCTGAGAAGTCCTATGGCCAGACCGCTCATAAGCTTCTTTCGGGTAAATACAAAGGGATGTCCTTTTTCCTTTCTGAAGAACTTCCAGTATACTATAATTGGCAACAAATGAATAGTTGGTGCAGCTATGATATGGCCTATGAAAAAGGGGATGTTGAAACCAGATCCGTAGAGCGGTGCAGTTATTACCCTGTAAATGCCCCATAGTACGAATTCAACAAGTATTACCAAGGTTATCTCAAGTACATACCTGGTTTTGCCCGGGAGCGGTTTGGTGCCTTTGGGAGGTATACCAAACCATTTCTTCTCCACCTTATCCTCGTAGGTTTTTAGATTATTCTCATCGGGAAACATGATCTCACCTTCGGTTCTATGGCTTTGGTATCTGCCTATTAGATTTATGCTATTTATTAATATAACACGCCAATATTGGCCCAATTCACTCTATAGTAATAAAACCCATTAGAATCCCTTAAAACAGCTTAACAGAGTTTGGTTCAGGATACTTGTAACAAAAATTATTATTATCATAATTCGAATAGTATGATTTGATTATTATGAAATCTGATAGAAGCTTCTTAAAAATTGCATTTACATTATTCATACTGGTCTTTTTTGTTGCCCAAATGAATGTAGGAATTTTAAAAGGAGTTCCAGCAATAAAAAATGGCCTCCATACTGCAGAGATATCTCGGGATTTAATGAAAACCAGTAGGTCCAAAGGAGATCAATGGATGCTGGTAGATACCATCCAGGAAGAGATCACAGTACAGAGCGGATCTCAGACCTTCATTGAGATGAATGGAGAAACTGGAAAACTTGAGATAACTGATGCCCTGAACTTCAGCAGAGCTTTCAGTGATGATGCATTGGAGGATATATCTGCCGTTCCATCCTGGTTAAGACCAGCTTTAGAGGAGAAGCTTGTCTATGCAGGGGTAAAGGGGCATGAGATAGCTGACACATTCCACGCCTTCGGTGATCTGGACGGCGATAATGATCTTGATATGATCAGTTATGAATATCCGGAGTACCATTTCTATAAGAATGTAGGGACGCCTGCACTTTCACTGTTCAAAATGGATGATACAATTGGTTCATTGGAAGAACTGAACCGGATGGAACTGGATATGCCTATCACCCTGGGTGATGCAGACGGAGACGGTGATAATGATCTGGTGGCAGGTTACTATTCAACATACTACTATTTTGAGAATACTGGTACAGCAAGAACTCCGATATTTTCCCTCATTTCTGAAACTGCCACTTCATCAGGTTTGAACAGCCCTTGCTTATCAGACATGACGGATGATGGACTCTCTGATCTAATACTTGGCAAGGAGAACGGCAGATGCGAGCTATGGATAAATGCCGATTCAGAGAACGAGACTGAATTTTTCCAAAATTCTCTCGCCATGACCATTGTCGATGTGGGAAATGATGCCTCTCCTACGGCAGGAGATATGGATGGCGATGGTGACCTGGACCTCGTGATAGGGTCGGATTCAGCTATCCTTCACTATTACGAGAACATGGGTTCCGAGACTTCACCTTTGTTCACATCGGATAACCTGGCCATATTCGCGGATATCAGGGCAGGCACCAGGCTTCGCCCTCATCTTGTTCCACTGGATACCGATGGGCTGAATGACCTGGTTCTCTCTTCCTCCCAGGATCGAACCTATTTCTTTGATAATTTAGGGTCCTCCTACAATCCCCTTTTCAAGATATCCTCCAGCTACGAGCTATGGTCGGGTATGTACTATTATCCACCAAACCGATTGCTGAGGATCATGGACGAATCTGTTGTCCAGCCCTATCTTGACCTGATATCATCTGCCCCAGCCCACCTTGTTGATGAGATAGCCTATTCCATATCCTACACTAGTGATGATGTGCTCCTCAATGGCCAGGTTCTACCAGAAATGTATCTTGATAATGCTGAATATGTTTATTATGCTGATGAAAGACTTGATTATGTGGACCTTGTCGAAATAGAGGATATGAATATGGGCGGTCCATACACTACAGCGGTCTACAGAGTAACTGAGAACGAGATGCTCAGAGAGATCACCATGCCCAGGGATATCTATTATCGGTTCATTGTGCACCCAAAAGTGACCGAGGAAACCCCAACTTTCATAGATCCTGATACCGGCGGTTTTTCCCAGCCGGTGAGCAATGGCGGTAACGGCCGGTTCTGGCGGGAATATTTTCTCAACCATGCTGATGACTCCTACCCTTCTGATCCTGACCCGGATGACGGCCTTGACCAGTATCCTGAAAATGCCACTCCTCCTCTACTTCTGGAGCTTCTGGAGGGCGTTGAGACCCTTTTCAACAGAACCACTTTTCACGCTCCTGCCGACAGGGACCCCTATTACGGAGACCATGCTGTAATACGGATCTCAAATTGGGTGGGCAAGACCCTGATACTCAATCAGCAGGAAGTGAGCGATGATGAGCGCCCCATTCAGCCCGTGCGTATCGCACGGAGCCATAATGGGAACTGCGGTGAGCTTCAGGACCTTACGGTCGCAGCGGCTAGGGCCGCATTGGTCCCGGCAGCAGGTGCTATTATGATGGCTGAGGACCATGTATGGATAGAGTTCTGGGAGGATGAATGGCATCAATGGGATAACTACTGGAGCGACAGCGGAAGTATTATCGATAACTGGGACAACTACTGGTACGGTTGGGGAGGAAGAGGGGGTTCAGGCATATACAAATGGTATTCCAATGATATGATAGGCGATGTTACACCTCAATATGTACCTTCAGAGGTGCTGTCGGATGTAAATGTGCTTGTCACTGATAGGAACGGTGAACCTGTAGATGGTGCAAGGGTAGTGATCGGGTCCCATTGGCTTATGGAACACTCTACTGATTCTGACATCACAGCCCCCTTTCCAAGCATTTGGAATTACACTGATTCCGATGGTTTTGCCCGATTCAGGCTTACAAGCAATAACATATCCATCAAGGTAATTTCCCGTTTAGGCAACGGAGCAGTGACCAAAACATTTATCGATCCGGGTACGGTTTATCATTTTGAGGTATCTTTGGAAGGTGCAAAGAACCGTCCGCTAATGAGAGTAATGGAGATACCTGACCCGGAAGATGATGATTGGAAGATCGAATATGATCTTGAGGTTGTCGGTGCTTATCAGCGCCCGCCGAATGCAGATACAGGTTCTGTTCATAGCCATCCTATTTACAGTGCCAACCATATGGATTTTTCCATATTGCCACAGAATGAGTTTCATTCATTTCGAAGAACAGGTATTTGGGCATCAGGCTTCCGGCCAATATCTGATACGGTTGATTATACGGGAGATATCCAGGTGGGAACGGACCGCAATGTATATTTCCTCCTTCATAACTGCGACCAGATGGAGACATTCAAAAAGGTAAAGGTGAATCTCAGTGTTTACAAAAGAATGGACAATAAACCCTTTGTGACAATTGAAGAACCTATTGGAGGTGCCATATATCTTACAGATGAGGATATCAGGGTGTCAGGGGCTGCACTAGATAGGGAAGGAATTGAGACCCTTGAACTTAGTGTGGACAATGTGGGAAGGGATATCACCCTTTATCTTGATAACGGCAGCTATGTTTATACATTGGAAGCCGGAGAGATAGAGGTAGGGAATCATAGTTTGAAAGTGAAGGCCCGAAACACGAGAGGTTATATATCTTCCATGGAGACCTGGTTTCATGTGTCAGATCTGGTTCCCCCGGAAGTGACGTTCTCAGCTCCACTTGAAGGGGAAAGCTATCTTATTCCGGAAGAACTCCTCATCAAAGGAAGGGTTGAAGGCCATTCCATGGAATATCTGGAATTGTTTGTCCAAGGTCCTGAGGTGAATGAGGAAAAGGATATCACTCCTTCCCTAAACGGGAATAACTTCGATTACGGGCTCAAGACGGACGCATATCCTGAAGGAGAATATGAGATCACAGTCAAGGCAGTGGATGAGCTGAACCAAGTAGGTGCAGCTTCAGTGATAATTAATTTCGTCAAGGAACATGATGTTTTAGCTCCGAACCTTGTGATCAATAATCCGGTTCCAGGTACCGATTATTATACCGATGAATATATAGTTCTGAACGGTACCGCGATCGATAATGTAGAGATAGTTACTCTGACCCTCATTGTAGACCAGGATGAACCTATTGAGATCACCCATCGGATCATGGAGGAAGGTGAGTTCTCCCAATACCTAGATACATCTGATTTAGTTCTGGGAAGACATACAGTAAGCTTGATCGCCGAGGATTCAGAGGGAAATCGAGCATTAGCAGACACTTATTTTTATCTGAAGGAAAGACCCGAACTTCCCCCATTGCCTCCTAATATACTTATTGAACGCCCATCAGAGGGTGAGGTATTCGAACTAGGGGAGCAGGTGGTATTGGAAGCAGAGATATTCAGTGAACTGGAAATAATTGTTCTTCGGTATTCAATTGACGGCGGAGCTACCTGGACCGATGGGATGTCCCAATACAGTCAGCTATCTGGTTCTTTCGATGTCACTGTGGATTCGGAGAAATTGGAAGTGGGTTTGAACCAGTTTTTAATTGAACTCGTGGATATTCAGGAACAAGAAGCTGATGGATGGGTATATGTCGAAATAATTGATACGACTGCACCTGATGTGAGATGGAAGACATCCGTAGGCGGTAGTGTCTACACGTTGGAGGACAGTCTATCACTATCTGTATCGGTAGAGGACCTAACCCGCATAAAGAGAGTTGAGTTGATCATGGAAGGTGAAGGGCTCCTCCGGAGTTTCGATATGGAAAGAGGAAATGACAACAGTACCTACATCATCGATCTGGAACTCATACAATTCTTCCAGGGTGAATACAGCATCAAGGCGGAAGCTGAGGATTGGGAAGGCAATGTTGGAACAGTTACTGAACAATTGCTTATCAAGGACATCAGCGGGGGGGATCGGGAGGAAAAGGGAGGGGTTCCCGGAATACTGATAGCCTTAGGGATAATACTGGGACTGTTTATTGTACTGGTTGTTGTTGTTCTGGTATCCAGGGAAAGGTGAGTAAGGTTAATTGATTCTTATATATGTTGATCCAAAACAATCGGCATATATTGACGGCATAGAATATCGTCTGAACGGTGCGTTGGTTTGAGTCATTTGTTTTATAAGGGGAAAGTTTTATATTCTTGTCGCAATATCCATTTTTAATCCTTCAGTGTAGATTCGGGTGATGTAAATGTCAGAAATAAATCTCAAAGGTATTATTCTGTCTGTTTTTGTGATGTTATTGTTCATATTTGGTTCATTTCAGATGATAGATCTGGAAAGTGATAAGTGTTCAAGCAGAGTTCAATTTAGGAGCGGAGCTTCTGAATCAGTTAATGAATATATGGTTATTGAACCGGAATATCTCAAAATGACAAGGGGCAATCTCGTGAACGGAGTTGGTTCCTGGAGCTATGAGGTTGTAAATGACGGTCCTGATGTGGGCTATGATATCTCACTGGCCAGAGGGAATGACGGAAGCATTCACATCTGCTACCACGACGATCCCATTGACCGTATGGCATATATGAAATGGGAGTCAGGCACCTGGGAAAGAACGCTCCTGGATTACAATATCGTTAAGAACTATGGATCCAGTATAGATCTGGATTCCCATGGCAACCCAGGAATGACATATTCGGCAATAGGTGAATTGATATATGTCAGTCTTGTAGGCGGAGATTTTGTCAACCAGACAGTAGATTTTGAGACTGGAGGGTATGTGGGAGTGTATTCTTCCCTGAAATACGATTCCAGTAATGACCCGCATATAAGCTATCAGGATGCTTCGCCCGGATTCTTTGATCTGATGTATGCCTATAATACGGCGGATACCTGGTATGTTGAGATAGTTGATGACGAAGGAACCAACGGCAAGTTCACCTCATTGGATCTGGATAACAACGGGAAACCCCATATCGCCTACCAGAAGACGGAAGGATTCGAGCTGAGATATGCTGACAAAACAGGTGCGGCTTGGGATACGGAAACCATAGAGGCGGGTGAAGCGTCCTATGGGTGGCATAACTCGATAGCGGTAGATTCTAACGGGAGACCTCATATCGCCTATTACGAGAATACCAACGGAATTCTGAAATATGCCCGCTGGACCGGTTCTCAGTGGTCCATTGAACAGGTGGACCCTGCGGAATATGCAGGTAGTTACCCATCACTTGTTCTGGATGATTCCAACAATCCTCATATCTGCTATTACAGCTCCCGCTGGAACTCCGATAACGGCCGGTTGAAATATGCCCATAAGACTGGTCAGGGATGGACATTGGAATTTCTGCATAATTCCACTGCCATGGGAAAACATCCTTCTTTAGTGCTTGATGATGATGAGAGGCCTGTTGTGGCATATACCGATGCTGGTCAGGATGCACTCCGATTATTGAGATGGGATGATGAGGCCCCATCAGCAAATGCAGGTACGGATATTGTGACCCTCCAGGGAGTGAATACAGATTTTAATGGGTCCGGATCAAGGGACAATTACGGTATTTCCAGCTACGATTGGACTTTTGAATACAACGGCTACATGAAATATCTCACCGGAAAGACGCCCTACTACAAGTTCAATGATGTGGGGGTTTACACCATAACCCTCAATGTTACGGATAATGCAGGCAACTGGGATCAGGTTGTCTTCAATGTTACCGTTAATGATAATGAGCGACCTTACGCAGATGCCGGTGGCCCTTACAACGGCCCCCAGAACGAAGCAGTTTATTTCAACGGCAATGTATCATATGATAATGTGGGCATAGACAGCTATACCTGGACATTGGACTACCAGGGAGCTGAAGAGGAGCTGTTTGGGATAGATCCCTATTTTGTGTTCGGAGAAGCAGGTCAATACAACATTTCTCTCAATGTAACGGATTCAGCTGGGTTTTGGGATACTGACGCTGCTACAGTGACCATATGGGATTCTGAGAATCCGGTGGCAGTTGCTGGGAATGACCGGACAATTGATCAAGGTGAAGGAATAACGTTTGATGGGCTTTCCAGCACTGATAATACGGAGATAACCGGTTATGAGTGGACCATATTCCTTGAAGGCATGGTAGTAGAGGTTTTCGGAGGAGCTACCCCCAAGTATGTTTTCAATAATGCCGGGGAATATGTGGTTTCTTTGAATGTTTCTGATTCCACCGGCAACTGGGATATTGATTCCATTACCGTGACGGTTCTGGATACCACCGACCCCACGGTTCAGGGCGAGGTTCCGGATTCGGTTCCTCAGGGGACCAGGGTGCTATTGAACGCTACGGCTAGTTCAGACAACGTGGGTATTGTGAAGTATAAATGGACCTTCAATTACAATGGTATCTCCATGTCACTGAACACTGCTTTAGCCGAATTCACCTTTGAGATAATAGGTCTGTATGATATTGTTTTGAAAGTTGAGGATGCCGAGGGTAATTATGATACCCTGCATTTTTCATTGAACGTAACAGATACGATGTCCCCTGCAGTAGAGATCACTAGTGCCAGTCCAAAGGAGGTTAATGGCTCTCTCTATGTTTTCGATGCATCGGGCAGTTCAGATAATATGGATATTGTTCAGTATATCTGGAAGTTCAAAGACAGGGGAAATGATGTCACACTAACTGGAGATGTTGTGGAGTATAATTTTACCAAGGGCGGAAAATACAATATCAGTCTCAGAGTATTGGATGCAGCTGGAAATGAGAACGTTTCATTTGTTGTCATATCTTACGGGAAGGTTTCCCAGGGTGATGACGATTCTTCGTCGGATGACGATTCATCCGATGATGATGATTCAGTTTCGGGAGATAAGGGCAGTGGTGATGATGGACCAAATTGGCTCTTGATAATAATATTATTAATGCTGGCAGCCATTATTATAGGTGTCGGAATAGTGGTAGCGGTTTATATGGTGAAGAAGAATAAAGAGGAGAAGGATGAACCGGATGATGATAGGGTAGAGGGTATTGAAGAAGCCTCTCAACCCCAATCACCCCAGGAGCTCTACGCCCAGCTTTATGGTTCTTCACCTCCCAGGGGTCCGGGAGATTACGGAAATGAAGGAGTAGTACCTGGCCACTCAGGACCTCCTCCGGCAGAACGAAGGTCTCCTACTGCCGAACAAGCTAAGCAAAAAGCGGTTCAGCAAAAAGCAGCCGCGGAACCTGGAACTCCGCAGCAAAACCCGAATGCCGAAAAAATCGCTCCTGGTAAACCCCGATCACCTCAGGTTCCCGGCAGCAGTCCGCCTCGACCACCGAAACAATAGCTGCTCCTTATCAATTTTAATGGTTTATTCTTCCCTAAATTCATAGTGCATAGAATGAAATTTATTAGGAAGCGAATAAATTATATGTCCTTAAAAGGTAATGTCTTTCTATGAAATTTATCATTTGGTCTAGATGAAATGCATCCTTTATTCCATGCCCTCCAGGTTATTGAAATCAACATGATTTTATTTTCCCTGAAAATGGGTCCTATTTACTAATGGATCAGCAGTGTATGGAATGCTCATGCAGAATAGCATAAAAAGTAATAAATAAAAGAGCTGGCCATTGGGGCTTTATTACAATTTCAGGTTAAATGGATTGTAGCGTATTATTATAGGAGGTTGAAGGACTTTGTCAGAAGGATTACAGTTGAGGACATTTATATTCATCGATCAGATGCAGCCGCAATTTGCAGCATATCAGGCTACTGTCGGGAGAGGTTATCTGCCAGTATCAGGTATGGCTGCAATATATATTGAAACTGCACCCGGAATGCCCATCAATCGGGTTACGGATCTGGCATTGAAATATACAAGTGTGAGACCGGCAGAACTAATAGTGGAGCGAGCTTTTGGAATGTTGGAATTCCATCATGAATCCCAGTCCGAGGTCAGAACAGCGGGAAAAGCCGTTCTAGATGGCCTAGGTTTGGAGGAGATGGACAGATATAAACCAAAGGTTGTGACCAATGAGATAATCAAGAAAATAGATGATTACCAGTCAATGATAATCAATCGTTCCTGGAGGGGTATGATGATCCTTCATGATCATTCTCTCTTCATTATGGAGACTCAGCCTGCCGCTTATATAACCTATGCCGCAAACGAGGCCGAAAAGGCAGCAGATATCAATATTGTCGGCATCAGGGCAGCCGGTGCCTTTGGCAGGCTGTACATCAGCGGTTGGGAATCCGATGTCAGGGCCGCAGCGGATGCCGCTACGACGGCCATAGAGGGTATTGACGGTAGGGATGATTGGTAGTTCCGCCGACCTAGGTGTCTTTATGGATCCCGACCGTCTCAGGACCATCGTTCTGGAGCAGGTACGGAGATATTTTCAGAACGAGGGAATGGAGTTCATTCGATATGAAAAGGATTCCGAAGAAGGATCTAAAGGTATATTGATAGTGATAAACCGAACTGATCCATCAATGGACCTTTTATTCAGCCAGATAAACAATCTGGTATCTGCTGGTCATAACATCACATTGATGAGCACCTCCGAAGTGAGGGCAATATTGGGCCAGCAGGGCTATTGGTCACTTGACCGGATCACCTACTTGTCTATTGATGATACCCGAAAGGTCAACATGAAAATTGACGAATATTGGTCCCTGCTATTTCCGGTTATAGGTTACTCCCTGGCCGGAGAGATATCAGCCTTAAAAGATACAAATCCATTGGCGGATTTGGCTTTGACGGCCCTGCGCAGTGGATTGGATGTCGGAGTGGCAGTGGATACCCTTGAGACTGTAGGGAAGAAGGCTCGTAGGCCAAAGCTGATCTCCGAGTCCACCAGGATACAGAAGGGCTTATCGGGAATAGGCGTGAGATTGGTAACCCTGGAAAATATGGTCAACGAGATGTCCTTTGACAAACGGAGGTTCACAGGCCGAGTGCTGACAGAGGATATAATAAACAGCTATATGTCCCGTGGCGTGTTCGATATCAATGTGGATGAAGATACTGTGATCACGCCTTTGGCAAGGGAAAGGGCAAGGGAGTTGAACATTCGAATAAATATCATTTAGAAATTGAATTAATAGGATCAGATATCATAGATCAAGGAGTGTAAGAAAATGAAATTGTGCAGAGTGGTAGGAAATGTGGTAGCCACTGTCAAGGACCGAAACATCGAGTCCTTCAAGCTGATGATAGTACAACCGGTGGATTTCAAGGAACAGAAGCCCTATGGAGAGCCTCTAGTGGCAATAGATGCGGTTGGTGCCGGCCAAGATGAGCTGGTCCTGATAGTTCAGGGAAGTTCCGGCAGAATGACCGCTATAACTGACCAGAAACCGTCCGACTGTACGATAATGGCAATTGTGGATTTTGTGACCTTAAACGGTGAACAGACCTTTGCAAAACGGTGATCGAGGGAGGTTTTAATAATGGAGATCAGGCAGGATCAGATAAATAATATTGTGGATGAGATAGTTAGAAGAGTGGAGCTGGATATGAGCTATGGGAAACCGAACATGGGGCCAGCCAAGCAGGGAGGCACTACAGGTATCTACAGCACTATTGACGAGTGTATTGAGAAGGCGAAGAAGGCAAGAAAGTTTTTGATGTCAATGTCATTGGATCAAAGGCAGAAGCTGATAGATGCCATGAAAGGGGAGATATTGCAGAACGCAGATCCTCTGGCCAAGCTTGCTGTTGAGGAGACTGGATTGGGTCGGTACAAGGACAAGGTGAATAAGAACATTCTGGCTGCGACAAAGACCCCTGGATGCGAGGACCTGCAGACTGAAGCCCAGACGGGCGACGACGGTCTCACACTGTACGAGATGGGGCCCTTTGGAATTATAGCTTCCATAACACCTACTACCAATCCCACGTCAACGATCACATGCAACTCCATCGGCATGATCGCTGCTGGAAACGCTGTTGTGTTCAATCCCCATCCGAGGGCTACCAAGACCAGTCTGGAGACCATAAGACTGCTGAACCGGGGTATTCAGTCGGCAGGAGGTCCTACTGATCTTATAACAACGGTTAAAAAACCAACAATTGACACAAGCCAGGCTCTTATGAACCATAAGGAGGTCAATCTACTCTGCGTAACCGGCGGTGAAGGAGTGGTGCATTACGGTCTTACCAGAGGGAAAAAATGCATTGCAGCAGGTCCGGGAAATCCTCCTGTTTTCGTGGACGATACCGCTGATCTGATACGGGCGGGCAGGGATATTGTGGACGGAGCCAGTTTTGACAACAATATCCTCTGTATAGCTGAAAAAGAGGTTCTGGTATTCGAAAATGTGGCAGATAGGCTAATCTCTGAGATGAGGAAACACGGTGCACATCTGGTCAGCGGAAAGGAGATAGACCGGCTGATAGATTTGGTATTCAATGATCCCTCGGGAGAGATCCCCCTGGTGAACACCAAATGGGTGGGTCAGGATGCAGGTAAGATACTGCGGAACATAGGAATAACCGATAAGTTCAATGCGCGATTGATCCTTGCCGAGGTTCCTCACGATCATCCATTCGTGCTGGCTGAAATGCTAATGCCAATACTGCCCATAGTTAGGGTGAAATCCATAGATGAGGCCCTTAAAATTGGTCTGAGAGCCGAACATAGATTCAGACATACCGCAGCTATGCATTCCACAAATGTGGACAATATGACCAAGGTGGGACGGGCAATGGAAACCACAATATTCGTTAAGAACGCTCCATCCTATGCAGGTCTGGGTTTTGGAGGTGAGGGATACTGCTCCCTTACAATAGCCGGACCAACCGGTGAAGGAGTTACAAGGGCGAGGAATTTTGCCAGATTGAGAAGATGTACGCTCAAGGATTCATTCAGAATTGTGTGAATAATAATCGATAATAAATATTTCAGTCCAGCAGATCAGGTGAAAAAATGGCTTCATTGGGAACGGATATGGTAAGGAACTCGGGGATAATAGGTGCGGGTGGTGCAGGTTTTCCTACCCATGTCAAGCTGGCAGCTAAGGTTGATTGTGTAATAGCCAATGGTGCCGAATGTGAACCCCTTCTCAAGGCGGATAAGCAGCTCATGGAGCATTTCCCTGAAAAAATACTGGATGGTATGAAAGCAGCCATGGATATGACGGGAGCCCAGAAAGGTATAATAGCTCTAAAGAGAAAGTATGCGGATGCGGTGTCCTCCTTCAGAACTCGATTGGCGGATGCTGTGAACGGTAGATATGAAGGAATATCCATATTTGAACTTGAGAACTTCTATCCTGCAGGCGACGAACAGGTCATGGTCTATGAAGTGTTAGGACGGGTAATTCCCGAAGGCGCCATACCATTGTCAGCAGGTGTTGTTGTGGACAATGTGGGGACCCTGGCCCAAATATCGGAAGCCATTGAAGGAAAAAATGTTACCCATCGGTGGGTAACGGTCACTGGTGAAGTGGCCTACCCAAAGACCCTTTACATCCCTATAGGTACTTCTATAGAAAAGATGCTTGGATTGTGCGGGGGTCCGACAATAACCAATTACAGGATATTATCCGGAGGTCCCATGATGGGACGTCTAGTAAACCTTACCGATAGTGTTCTGAAAACCACCTCGGGTATCATAGTTTTCCCGGCAGATCATTATGTTGTGAAGGCTAAAACCCGCCCGGTGGAAGTGAATGTTAGGTATACTTTAGCGGCATGCATTCAGTGCAAAATGTGCACTGATGTATGTCCCAGATTCAATCTGGGTAAGTATGTATGTCCGGACAGTGTGATGAAAGGCATCGCTTACGGAATACTTTCAAAACCGGAGGATATGACCACCGCATTCCTCTGCGTTGAGTGCGGATTATGCACCCATTACGGATGCCCTATGGGTTTGGACCCCTGCGGTATGATGGGGAAGGTCAAATCCGAACTTATTTCCGAAGGTATGACGAACCCACATTCAAGGACGGATCTGTCTGCCAGGGAATACAGGCCTTTCAGAAAGGTTCCCCTAAAAAGATTGATGGCCAGGATGGATCTTTTGAGATATGATGTACCGGCACCCATGGAGCTGAAGGACCTATCGAAGGTTATTACAGAAGTGAATATCCCTCTTAAACAGCACATAGGCGCGCCTTCGAAACCTGTTGTGAAAGTGGGAGATCAAGTGAAGAAGGGTGAACTGATAGCAGATATTCCAAAAGGTTCTCTGGGGGCACGGTATCATTCCAGCATTAACGGTGAAGTAACAGGTGTGGATTCCTGCATCAGTATTAGAGCAAAGAAAATCGGAGGAATTGAATGAGAGAGTCTATAGGTCTCATGGAGTTCAACAGCATTGCAAAGGGTATTGAGGTGACGGATGTTCTTCTGAAGGCTTCCGAGGTGGAACTCATATTCTCATCGCCGGTGTGTCCTGGAAAGTATCTGATAATGATCTCTGGTGAGGTGGAGGCTGTTAAGAATTCACTGGGAAAAGGAGCCGACATATCGGATGGTTTCCTCATCGATCAAAGTGTAATACCTCAGGTTCATGAAAAGGTGTTCCCAGCCATAGCTGGGACCACACTGCCCGAGGTGATGGGGGCCATTGGTGTCATAGACTGCTATTCTTCGGTTTCGGCAGTAGTGGCAGCCGATAAAGCGGTGAAATCCGCCGATGTAGATCTGCTGGAGATTCGATTGGCCAGGGCGTTGGGAGGAAAGGCCTTTGTCATAATAACAGGTGAGGTTGCCGATGTGAGGGCAGGTGTCGATAACGGAGTTGAGTCCATAAAGGAACACGGACTGCTGCTGGGCACAGTGGTAATTCCGTCCCCCCACCAGGACCTACTGGAAACGTTGATAGGATCGAGATGATCAGATCATAAATTCATATCACGATTAATTAAATTAATTAATTGATGAATAATTTGAAGAATATAATCAAGAAGATGAAAAATAGAAGTTGATTGAAATGAGAATTTGCAGGGTAATAGGCAATCTGGTATCCACATGCAAGATACCTGATCACGAAGGTTTCAAGATACTGGCGGTTCGTGCTGTCGATCTTCACGGCAGAATGCATGGTGAGACCTTTCAGGCTATAGATTGCGCCCAGGCAGGTGTGGGTGATTTTGTGCTCGTGATAGAGGAAGGAGGCTCCTGCAGTCAGGTGATGAGCGGAGTTAAGTCGCTAACCCCCAAGGGTGACCGGGTGGCAGTCAACAAGTCCATTCTTGCTGTTGTGGATTATATTGAGGCTGATGGAGAGCTCAGAAGGCTGGAGCAGACAGCAGAGATGGAAGAGGATGGAGGAAAGAAAAAATTAAGAAGTACCAAGGTTAAAAGAAAGACCTCCAAGGCTACTGGAAAAAAGGGTAAAGAAAAAAAAAGTGAAAAAACGTCAGGAAAAAATTCCCGCAAACCTGCTAAAACCTTGGCAACAAAGAAAGGCAAGGGCGGTAAGAAGAAGAAGGGTTGATAGATTATGTCAGAAGACGAGCTCAGAAAGTTAGTAGAAAACATGGTTCGATCCATGCTGGAATCCGGTTCTGTGGAGATACAGAAGGGAACTGCTCTAAGGACCCAGGGAGATATCTCAAGGCCTACCAACAATTATTTTAATGATCAGATGGAGGGTAATGCCCGGTATGTGGTTGCAGCCAATTGGAAGATGAACATGACCACCATAGAGGCCAAGGAATTCGCTATGCAGATAAGGGCCTTAGGAGAGGAAATTTCCAATAGTAAAAGGGATGCAGTGGTCTGTCCTCCTATTTATTTGGCTCCTCTTCTGAAAACAGCGTTCATGGGGACGGGTATCCGGTTGGGCGGTCAGAATATGCACCATGAGACCAAGGGTGCTTATACCAGCGAGATATCGCCTCTAATGCTTAAGGATGCGGGTTGTCAATATGTGATAATTGGACATTCTGAAAGGAGACATATATTTGGTGAAAAGGACCATCATATCAATATGAAGGTGAGGTCAGCTTTCAATCATGGCCTTGTACCTCTTTTCTGCGTTGGCGAGACCGAGAAGGAACGGGAGAGCAATGCTACCTTCAGGGTTGTCAGGAAACAATTGAAATTGGGCCTCTATAAGACAAGCTCCAAGCAATCCGGCAGGCTGATAATCGGTTATGAACCGGTTTGGGCAATAGGCACTGGGAGAAATGCTACTCCGGCTGACGCCCAAAGGGTACATGCATTCATCAGGGAGGTTCTGACGGAGATCTACGATTTCCCCACGGCCAAGAATATCAGGATTCTCTACGGCGGAAGCGTTACACCTGATAATGCTTCAGGTCTTATAGCCAAAAAAGATATCGACGGTTTCCTGGTGGGGGGTGCTTCTCTCACCGCTTCCAAGTTTATGAGCATAGCGGAGGTGTGCAAATGAGCCAGGATATGAGGAAGATATTGATAGGTAGTGATCACGGGGGATTTGAGTTAAAGGAGATTATTAGACAGTTCCTCAAGGACCAGGGATACCGGGTTGTTGATTTTGGTTGCTATTCGCCGGACCCTGTTGACTATCCAGATATTGCCTTTTTGGTCTCTCAGGGGGTGTGTTCGAATCCTAATTCAATTGGTATAATGATAGATGGGGTAGGTGTTGCCAGTACAATGGTTGCAAACAAGATTCCCGGGATCAGGGCCGCCCTTTGCTGGAATCAGTTCAGCGCACACAATGCACGTGAGCACAACAATGCAAATATGCTCGTCCTAGGGGGTAGGGTAATCGGTGATATATTGGCCAGGAGCATTGTGAAGGAATTCCTGGAAACAGAATTTGCCGGCGGACGGCACGCACGGAGGGTAGACAAGATAATGGCGATTGAAGCCAAATATCTGAGGTCTATTCAGGAAAAATGAGTTAAAAGTTAACAGAGTTAGGATAAATTTATTAGTTCAGTGTAATAATAATATAAAACTTAATAATATAGAGTTGAGAGACGAATCTTGAGGAGTGAACCAATGTATATCGGTAAAGTAATGGGAACCGTGGTGGCCACAAGGAAGATAGATACCCTTAAAGGGATCAAACTGCTCCTAATACAGCCCTTGGATGATGATATGAAACCCTCGGGAAGGTTACTGGTGGCCGGGGATGCCCAGGGAGATACAGGAGAAGGTGATGTGGTATATTTGGTCACCAAGAAGGAAGCCTGTTTCCCCTTCGGTGGTCTGACCCCCCTTGATCACGCTGTGGCGGGTTATATTGATGATTATCATATTGAAGAATCTTTAAAAGAGGGGAAATAAGCATAACATGGACACTGCGGACAACCATCCAAGGCTCTATTTACCTGGAAGAAATATTTGGACAGTAAATAATAATATAGGAATAAGGTAAGATTAGTGTGTTAATTTAATCCTGTTACCAGGATGTGAATTCATAATAGTATTGGATAGGGCATGGGTATGAGTAAAGGTAAAAAGCAATAGATGAAAAATTCGAAATCAGCTATTGAAATGTATAATCAATCAAAAATTATTGAGAAGTAGTAGTCAAGGATTATTACAATGGAGATACATTGAATCCAAAACAAATCAAGGAGGAAAAATAAATGAGAGATCTACAGAAAATTGCATTGGGAATGATTGAGACAAAGGGAGAGATAGGAGCTATAGAAGCTGCAGATGCCATGGTAAAGGCAGCCAAAGTGACCCTTATCGGAAAGGATTTCGTCGGCGGCGGCTATGTGTGCGTTATGGTCAGGGGAGAGGTTGGGGCTGTCAAGGCGGCAATAGACGCCGGTGGAGCCGCTGCAGCCAGGGTCGGAGAGCTTGTCTCAGTTCACGTTATTCCCAGGCCCCACGAGGAAGTAGAGGATGTTCTGCCTTCCATTGATAGGGATTAAAGTAATACTGCATTAAATTGTTATTTGCAGGGATGGGCTGAAATATTCGCCTGCTCCCTTAGAGAACAGGATTTGCATTTGGAGATTTATCCTCAAAATAATAATGATATTCTTTTAGGAAGATCATCTGAATGTTTTATCCTGCAATTTACTCAATAGGATTAAATCGAATTGATATCTATGGTGATCATGAAAGCAAAGGCCATATGTCAATTACTTCCAGATTGAAATGCGGGTAGTATTGTTACCTTTGATATCAAGATCCGGGATATGGAATGTATGGCCTAAACACCACGAAAAAATTCAAGAATAGTGATAATGAAGTGATACAATGGAAAGGGAGGAAGCGATCAAAAGGATAACCGAAGAGGTTCTTGCAAGAATTAGGGGCGCATCTTCGGGTAATTCTTTGAATACCTCACAGGGATCTGCCGCGGATCAATCCGAAAAGGGACGGAGTGCACCTTATTTAGCCTCTGGGGGAAAATCCATTATTATGATACTCAGCGGAGACCGGACTATTGAGGATCTGAGAGAGGACATCAGTTCCATATGCAGTAGCCAGAAGGTTGAAATGATAGTGGTATCCGATTGGGCTCTTAGGTCCTTCAACATCTTTAAACTCAAGGGTTTAGCTCCTGGGATAAAACTGCTCCAGGAGGGGGACATATTGGGCAGCAAGACAATATCAGACATCTTATCAGACGTTGACTCGGTCTATGTTCTCGACCTGGATATTCCCAGTGCTTCGCGTATTGCAGATTTTGCTCCAGTGCTGCCTGCTGAAAGGGTTATCACAGGGGCAATTATTTCCGGTAAAAGCGTTATCTGTTCACATGCACTTCTGAGCCCAATGGCAGGGGAGCTAACTCCTCCATGCGCCCGTGAGGCCATTTCCGCAGTTGAGAAGAAGCTCGTGGCCGTCGGTGTTGCCATGCTTGGTTCGGGGACTTCTTTCAGTGATAATGAAGCAGTGGAACAGGCCCTAGCCCGCTGCCCGGCGGGTGAAGGAGAATGTATTGGATGCGGATTGTGCGTGAACCTGAACACAGCAGGCGTGGAGAACATCTTTTCAGCCGGAGCCCAGAGGATTAGTACGGCTACCGGATTGGATACCCCCAATCCAGATATGGCTCGTATGATAGATCACACGCTGCTGAAACCCGCTGCCACAGAGGATGATATCCGGGAGCTATGTGATGAGGCTAGAAGATACAATTTCGCTACGGTATGTGTTAATCCATCCCATGTAGCCCTTGCAGCAAGGGAGCTGAGAGGAACGGATGTTGGTATCACCACTGTCATCGGTTTCCCCCTGGGAGCAACAACCCATACCGCAAAGTCCATTGAGACCCGGGATGCAATAGCCAATGGCGCCAATGAGATAGATATGGTGGTTAACGTTGGCGCTCTGAAGGCTGGCAACGATGATCTGGTAAAAAGGGATATTGCGTCAGTGGTGAACGCTGCAGGCAATGATGCTATTGTCAAGGTGATTCTTGAGACCTCTCTGCTGAATGACGAGGAGAAGGTCAGGGGCTGCCTGCTCTCAAAGATGGCCGGGGCGGATTATGTGAAGACATCCACTGGTTTTGGTCCTGGCGGCGCTACCGTAGAGGATATCCGCTTAATGAGGCAGACTGTGGGCCCAGATATGGGGGTTAAGGCCTCTGGAGGGATCAGAAATACAGACGATGCCAATGCCATGCTTGAAGCAGGTGCTTCAAGGATAGGTGCTAGTGCTTCAGTTGCCATTGTTAAGGGCGCATGAGCCAAGGATCTCTTAAATATCCATTCCAGGTATACTAACTACCAAATGGAAGTCGCCTAGTTGCATGAAACTAGTGCAAGCTGTAGTAAATAATGCATGAAGGGATTGGATAAATGAATGAAAAAGACCTCCAAAGGGACGATGGTCCCGCTACAGGGAATACCATGGAAAATGAAGAGGAGTTTTCATACACTTCCGGTGAAATAACCGGCAAATCTCCCATGGAGCAAACTCTGGATCAAGGTCTTCAATTTCTCGAATACCTCCAAAAGCGGAAGGAAACATACAGGGCGGTCAAACTATATTTTCATAATGACATGGACGGTTTTGCTTCCTCACTTCTTGTGAACCATCTCCTGACAAAGATCGGTTATGAAATTCCTCTGGAGAACATACACCCCTTGGCTCATGTCAACCTGAATAATGTGGCAATAGATGAACAGCATCTATTTTTCTTTGTAGATATACGGCCCCCTAGCTCAGCTTTCAAAGAATCAAGTCTGGCGGGAGAGGATAGACCTTTCATGGAAAATGTTTTCTGTGTGGATCATCACACAACCCTGGATTCACCCCTTTCACCCCATGCGAATTTCTTTCTTTACAACTATGAGATCGATGATATTCTTCCATCCACTGCCACCTTCCTGATGTATTATCTTGTAATGCTTGAGAAAGGGATCAGGGGAACCTACGGTGCCCTCATGAGGGAATGGATGACGAACCCCCCCATGAACACAAGATATCTTCTGCTACAGGCCACCATTGCTGATCATCTTCATCTTCTGTCGGAAAAGCTACCCAATAATCCCCTGAGGTATCTATCCAACCTGCTTATTGAGGATATGGATGCCTATGTGCTCCTATCAATAACCACCTCACTGCTGCTGGGAGGGGACGGCGGACATATGGATATGTTCAGGCAACTATATTCCGAAGCCCTGGGGAATATCAATCAGGAATTAATGGCCCAGAAATTAGAGAACAATCTTTCTCAGGTACTTTCGCTTTTTGAATTCGTGGATATTCTCATGAAGAAGCGTAAGGAATTCATCGATGATATGGCCAAGGATATGGATGGGGAGATCCAGAGAACAGAAGCTGGGATCAGCGGAATGACGGATACCCTGAATAACTATAACACCGCAGCCGATAAGATCAAGGAGGAACTCTCATTCCAGAATATAGCTATGGGGAAACTGAAGGATCTTCGAAATGATTACATGGGTATCAGGGAGCAGATGACGCGTTTAGAGAACCAGATAGGTATTGAGTTGGGAAGGCTTGAAAAACAGAAAGTTCTCAGATACCATCTTGTGGCTGAAGGAGACATCAATTTATCAGTTTTCCTGCCACCCCAGAACAATGATCAGGTTAGAGGCATACTGTCATCACTTCTATTTTATCACGGTAATAACAACATCATCATAGAGGAGAAGACATCCAAGGCCGTGTGGAGTTCAAGGGGTTATGAGGGAAAGGAATTGGAAAGCTTCCTGACAACAGTATCGGTGGACATGGAGAAATTGATGGAACTGAAGGAACATCAGGAGGCGGTGGAGGAATTTAAGGGAGATCCAACCATAATTGAGAAGCTTGAATTGGATGAGAGGTCCCCTCCTTTGATATCTGTGGAGAACCGATATATCGGACAGATGGGTGGCAGGAGTAGGATATTCGGCGGTATCATTACCAGCAATGTCACCCTTGATGCTAGCACTTTGGTTCAAGACAGAGGAGGTAATGAACTACAGTCCATACTTACGGTTCCTCACCAGCGGTTCTGGATATCAACTATACAAGCAATAAAGGAAAAATTCAAGGAGAGCCAGTGGTTCACAGTACAGGTGGAAGGGGGTGCAAGCTTGGGCGAGATACTCTCAGACCAGTGGGAGCTGCTGCTGATGCATTTCATGGGCAATAGGATGTCATACAGGATTTTTGAACTGAAAAGCAATGGTCAAGATGGCATCTGATTTTCTGCACCTGAAATATGATCACTTCACTTCGATAGCCTATCATCCAATGATATATTCCAATGAAAAATTTTAAAAATGATACACCTTTTCCACTTACAGAACCGAATAGGAGTTTTTTCGGGGATAATATGAACTAAAAAATGTTATACTTGGTGTAACATAAACATGGATTCATAGTGTATTGGTTTGATCAATCAAAGTGCTAAGGGGATTGAATTGATCTTGGTGATCTCCCGAGGAGATACAAGAGGTGGATAGATGAACATTGAGAACAAGTTATGGTTTGGAATCATAGTAGGTGCAGTTGTTTTGCTGATAGTTTCAGTTATTCTTTATGCTACATTCAAAGAGGAAAACGTTGAGGAAGGAAAGACCTCCATTCCTGTAATTCTAGAGGGTTATGAGATAGAGTACAAATATACGGTCCGAATCGGCGGACCTAACGGACCGGTATATGATTCCAATATGGACAATATCATAAACTCATCTCTGGTTGAGAAAACGGTTTTCTATAATAACTATGCTCAATGGCCGGAACGTTTCATAGTTGGTGAGCACCCGGCCGATGCGGAATTACCTTCCTTCAGCGATCATTTCATTGGACATGAGGAAGGGGACCATTTCAATTTCGTTCTTTCGGGGGTGAGCCGTCTAGAATATAACGACAGTAAAAGGGTGGAAATACCTGTGAAGGAGAAGATACCTCTCTATGAGACAGTGAACAAAGAGCAGTTCAAATCATCGTTAGGAGCTGTGGATTTGAAGGTTGGTATGATATATAATCATGGTTTTTGGGGATGGGAAATTGAGATTTTTGAATTTATCGACGAGAATAATATGACAATTTATCACAGACCTGAGATAGGTTACGAAATAGATGTTCTTCCCTGGTCTTCCGAAGTGAAGGATGTATCATCTGAAACGGGTTTCATAACTCTGAATCATGATCTGACAGATAAAGATCTTCTAAAGGGCCAGTTCTACCCCTTTGAATACACGGATTATTCTGACCATTTTGATAATATGAACAATCCGGGTTACATCCAACAGCTTGGTCCGAATTATATAGTGATCGAGTTCAATGATGAACGCGCAGGTGCGGATATTTATTTTGATATAGAGATAGTGAGGATTCTGAATTCCTGATGAGGTGATGTAATGGCAAGGAAAAGAAGCGTGGACGGATCAAAAAGAGGAAAACACGGCGGAGACGCATCCATGTTCGATGATATCGATGAGTACAGTATAAGGGAAGAGGTGAGGGGTTCGGTCATGAAGGAGTCATCCCGCAGAAAAGCCTTAATGCCTTATGTGGTTCTGGTACTTGTAATATTAGCAATAATAGGAGGGTATTTTGCCTACATGTATCTTATAAAGGAAGACAAGGATACACCTGCTTCTGATTTCAATGAGGATAATTCCTTCATTGCAGATGTGGAGATAAAGGTAGAGACCAAGACCGATGGTGATGGAAGCCACAGCCCTTTTGATTACAGTATGCACAAGGTTGATCCTTCTAGGGGAACCCAATACCTGCTTTTGATCAAGAACAAGGGTGAAGAAAAGGATTCTTTCCGATTGACTGCGGACAATCCCAGCGGTTGGTCAGTCACCTTCGAAGGTGGTAATGTCATGACGGACATGTCCCCGGGGTACTGGGATTACAAGATAATGACCATAAAGGTGACTGATTCAAGTGATTCCTATAGGGACATAAAGATTACAGCTACTTCATTATCAGACCCGTTAGTAAAGGACAGTATTATCACCAAGAACACAGTGGAATCTCTTCCTCCTGGCGAAGCAGATCTGAACAATGATCCGGCTAAGGTAGATTACAATTTGGTATATTACGGCGGAGGAACTTCCGGGGAGAAGGGCTGGTATCATAATCAGGGTAGCGAGTTCGAGGCCACAAATGTTATTCAGGGGTTCAAGGAGGCCATCAAGGGAATGAGAGTAGGCCAGACCAAAGTAATAGAGGTTCCACCTGAAAAGGGATATGGTCCGGATGATGAGAAGCATGTTGGCGGCCGTCCCCTGGTCTTCGAGATCACAATGCTGGATGTCAACACCAATAATTAGAACGATCAAGTTCGACCAGCTAAGTGCCGACCCACAAAGCAAAAACTCAATCATCCCTCGTTTGGAAACAATGGGTTTGATTTGTAAGTTAATTATTAATAGGAGTTTGAGGAATAAGGGTCGGAAATGGAATCCTTTGGCATTTGGGTATAATAGTGTATATTGAATGACATGGGAACTCCGATTTAATCAATAACTATAGTTCACACTGATGAATATTAATGGATAAGGAGAGGTGTAAGGATGAAGTTGCCAAGAAGGATAAAAACGTACTGTCCGTTCTGCAAGGTCCACACGGAGCATAAGGTGGAAAATGTGAAGAAGAAGAAGGCTTCTGAGCTGAAATGGGGACAGAGACGTTTCAGAAAGGTAATGAGAGGGTACAGGGGATTTCCCAGACCCAAACCCGAAGGCAGGGAAAAACCAACCAAAAGAATATATCTACGAAAAAGGTGCACCCAGTGCAATAAAGCTCATCAGAGCAAATGTTTCAGATCAGGGAAATTTGCGTTCAAGGATTGATAATTATGCATATACAAAAACAGACCAAGTATTTGGATACACCTAACAGCAAATACTTAAAGGTGAAATGTCACGACTGCATGAACGAGCAGGTAATATTCAACAAGGCCAGTAATGTTGTGAAATGTTTGGTTTGCGGGGCTACTTTAGCAGAACCCACCGGCGGAATGGCCAAGGTAAAGAGTAAGATATTGGCCGTTGTTGACAGAAAGTACAGATGAAGGTAGAGATTTATATGGCAAACCGATTCGAATGGCCTTTGGAAGATGAACTGGTTGTATGTACCGTAAAAAGGGTTCTTGATTATGGTGCTTTTGTTACCCTGGATGAATATCAGGATAAAGAAGGCTTCATCCATATTGCTGAGATCGCTTCCGGTTGGGTCAAATATATCGGCAACCATATTAGAGAAAAGGCCAAGGTTGTTACCAAGGTCCTTCGTGTGGATCCTCGAAGGGAGCATATAGATCTCTCCTTGAAGAGGGTCAATGACCACCAGAAGAGGGCAAAGATACAGGAGTGGAGAAGAAATACCAAGATGCTGAAGCTCTTCGAACTTCTCTCAAAAAGAATAGAGAAAGAGCTGAAATTGTGTTATAGAGAGTTTGGTTTCTCACTGATGGAGAAATACGGCTCCCTTTATAACTCCTTTGAAGCGGTATCTATCAATAACAATGTCCTTGAAGAGGACGGTTTCCAGGGAGACTGGGTGGAGCATTTTGTTGATATTGCACGGACCAATATAACTCCCCCCTATGTATCCATTTCAGAGAAAATATACCTATTCTCTCCTGCTCCCAATGGAGTGGAACATGTTAAGGAAGCTATAGGTTCGGTGATCAAAAATTCCGAGGAAAACGTCAAGATCACCTATGTAGGGGCGCCGGAATACCGGATCTCCGTCATCGCCCGCGATTATAAAAATGCGGAATCAGTAATGGCTAATACTGCAGGAGATGTTATTGATAAGATAACATCAACGGGCGGTTATGGTTCATTCGATAGATAAATAATTTTTTCAAGAGGGCATGGATCATGAAGCATTTTTTATTCAAGTGTTCAGAATGTTCAGTCTATACTATGGACCAACAATGCCCAGAATGCGGTAATACAGCTTGGGCTGTGGAACCCCCTCGTTTTTCACCACAGGACCGTTGGGGGAAATACCGCAGAAAGTTATTACTTAACTTGGAGAATGATGAGAATGATGGATAGTGTGATCTTCCAAAAGGAAAATGTTCCCGATTGCCAGAATGCGGTATTGATAGAGGGATTACCGGGAATAGGACGGGTAGGTCAGATAGCAGCAGATTATTTGGTGGAAAAATTGAATTCGGAAAAATTTATCACAATTTATTCACCCTTCTTTCCTCCTCAGGTTATGGTTGATGATGAGGGTCTGGTTCATCCCATGATTCAGGAAATGCATCACTGCATCACTAAATCAGGACGTCATTTACTGTTCTTAACCGGAGACTATCAGGGTTTGACTGGCGAAGCCCAGTATGCTCTCAGTCATGAAGTATTGAAACTCGCAAGCTCCATGGATGTGAAAGAGATCATAACTCTAGGTGGTTACGGTGTTAGAAAGATACTTGAAGAACCCAGGGTACTCGGTGCTGCCACTTCAAATGAAATTGTCTCCAAAATGGAGGAATTTCAGGTTGTGTTCAAAAGCGAACACCCCACGGGCGGTATTGTAGGAGCATCCGGTATATTGCTTGGATTGGCTCCGCTGTTTGATCTTGAAGGGGTTTGCCTAATGGGTGAGACCCATGGTGCCTATCCAGATCATATTGCTGCAAAGATGATATTGAAGGTGCTGGATGCATATCTGGATCTGGATCTTGTTTATGATGATCTGGATGAACCCTCTCCCGCCCTGGAGGCCCTGAAGGCCCAGATAAAGGAAATGGATCAGGAAGCAGAAAAAGGTTACAAGGAAGAACAAGAACTGAACTATTTTGTATGATTTACCTTGATCTTTTATGAATTACCGATGATCTCTCACCGGACTCTATTTCTTTCTTTCCAGCAGCTCTCTTTCTGAAAAGGATTCCAAAAATATTATTAGATGTAAGTTCGATGTAGTGTAGCATAGTAATTTTTTCAAGCTGCATAAGTATGTACATAGGGTTATGGGAGTTCATCATATGGCCGCAACTTTTTCAGGTAAGAAAGGTATCTATTCAGTTATTTTAATAATTATTATTATTTTATGTGGTTACTCAGGTTTTATCCCATTGGTGTTGAGGAATGAAGACCAATTTATATGTTCCTTATTGCCGTCCGATCCAAATTCTGAGGACAATGATGAGATTATAGATGGCAATATTGATAATGATATAATTACAAGAGGGAAAGGTTGGTTCTACCAAATGATCGACTTTCGGGACGAATCGGGTTTGGGGCAATCACCTTCTGCCAGATTTGACTCCATAGGGAATCTTCATGTAGGGTACGAGGATAGAGAAGCGGACCGCTTGAAATATACTTACTGGAACGGAAACCAATGGGATATCCAAGTAATTGCCGGTTCAGATCCGGGGGATCCCATTGATACGGAAGGGCGTCCTTATATGGTGCTTGATGATATTGATAGTCCCCATTTTGCCTATATTGATGATGATGAACACCTCAAGCACACTTACTGGGACAACGACCATTGGGCCCATGAAATTGTGGATGGCATTTCCCAGTGCAAGGGTTATACTCCTCTGGTAATAGATGGGAACGGCAGTATTCATGTGACGTATTATGATTCTATTATTACTGCCTTGAAGTATGCCTATTTCGATGGTAATTTCTGGAATGCCACCGTTGTGGATTCATTCGGAGACGTGGGTGAGTATTGTTCAATAGCCGTGGATTCGGAGAACAATCCCCATATTAGCTATTTTAATGATTCGGCGGACGATCTTAAATATGCAACCTTTAACGGAATGTCCTGGAGCAACCAAACAGTTGATTCCACGGGTTTTGTAGGCCAATACACATCTATAGCAATCGGGACTGATCAGCACCCTAGGATCAGTTACAGAGACGTGACCAACCGATTTCTGAAATTTGCGTTCTTCTTCAACGGGAACTGGACCATCGAATCCGCAGATTCAACACCCCAGGATGTTGGAAAGGACTGCAGTCTTTTTCTGGATTCATCGGATAATCCTCATATTTCATATTTTGATGATTCCTGGAATGACCTGAGGTATGTTCATCATGACGGTGAGCAGTGGAACATGGGGATAATAGATTCCGATTCAACAGCTGGAGACTACACCTGTATTGCTCTAAATGGGACTGACAGTCCTCACATTTTTTATCATAGGGAAAATGACGGCGAGCATACCTTGGAATATGCAAATCTGATAGAGGAGTACAGCAACCCTTTCCTAATTTCAGATGAGACTGCCGAGTATGGTACTACAGGTGAAAAGCTCCAGTTCAATATAAGCGCGGGCGATAATTTTGCAGTTAAGAATGTTAAGGTGAATTGGGAACACAACGGAACCAGCGAGAACCTTTCCCTTGTTGAGGGTAATTCATTTTGGATTGGAGAGGCCGAAATAGAGCACGATTTGGCTACTCTAAACTATACTATCTACATAGAGGATTACTGTCAGAACCATTACAATAGCCATCAGTTCAGAGTAAATATCAGTGATGATGACCTTCCGGTGATTATTGGTGATTCAAGTCCGAATTTCGGAACTACTGGTGATATTTTTAGATTTAATATAACTGCCTATGATAATATTGGACTGGATACTATAAAAGTCAACTGGACCCATGGGAATCTGGCTGGAAATACTACATTGACCGAATCCATAGATGGCTATTGGAATTCCAGTATAATACTTGATCATAACCTTAGCGATATGAACTATACTATCTTCATAAATGATACATCAAACAACAGCATAACAGTGCCGGGGGTACCAGTGAATATTTCAGATGATGATCTTCCGGTTCTCATAGAAGACATGTCCCCTCTATCAGGAACAACAGGTGATGATTTCCTTATACAATTGTCACTGGATGATAATATAGGTGTTGAAGGTGCATTCGTGAACTGGAGTCACGGCGGTTTAGATGATAATATCTCCTTGGTGCTGCAAAGGGGTCGATGGACCAGGACAATACAGCTGGACCATAACCTTTCTGATTTGCAGTACTATGTATTCTTCAATGATACCTCTGGTAACAGCAATGCAACCCCGGTTCTCAATATAGAAGTTCACGACAATGACCTTCCCTATCTGGATGACATAAGCCCTGACAATGGCACCACAGGGGATCCGTTCGAGTTCAGAATCACTACTGGAGACAATATAGATGTCGGAAGTGTTAATATATCCTGGGAACATGGGAATCTGAGCGGTAATGCTCCTCTTGCTGAGGAAGGCCCCAACCTTTGGATGGGCACCATCTTTCTCGACCATTCCATTGAACATCTATCCTATTATGTGCAGGTAAATGATACCGCAGGCAACAGTGTCAATCATCAGGGGCCAATGGTCCATGTAATGGATAACGATGATCCTTTTATTCAGAATGATAATTCCAGCGGCACAGGATCCACCGGTGATAATTACACGTTTTTGATACAGCCTTTGGATGATGTTTGGGTCAGCAGTGTGCTTGTCGACTGGAATCACGGTGAGGCCGATGGCAGGCTAGAACTGATCAAGAACAATACTGGATTCTGGGAGGGCATTGTTTCTCTAGTTGATGATATTGGTGATCTGGAATATACAGTACAGATAAACGATAGTTCGGGAAATTATCACATTAGTTCCAAGCGTTTCATTATGATATTGGATAATGATATTCCTATGATTAGGGAGAACAACTGTCCGAATTTCGGGACCACTGGCGATGAATATATTTTCAGTATGGAACCATGGGATAATATCGAGGTTGATAGTGTCAATGTGAGTTTTAATCATGGTCCGATGGATGAAAACATTGAGCTAGAAAAAGGACTTGGTGATTCCTGGTCTGCTAAGATTTACATGGCTCATTCTCTATCGAATCTCGAATATTCCTTTCAGGTAAATGATACTTCAGGTAATTTTTATCGAAATGAATTGACAAATGTCCAAGTATTCGATAACGATGACCCCCAATTCATATCCAATCTTACCCTTGGGACCTCAACAACCGGGGGAAATATCATATTCAAAATCAATGCCAAGGACAATATTGGGATACAGAGCGTGAAAGTGCAGTACAGTTATGGTGAGCCCTGGGCCGAATTCACCTACTTGATTCCATATGTAGGCAATTTCACCTATGAAAAGACCATTGTGACATATGATACCATTGATCCCCTGTTTTACCGATTCATTATTGAAGATAGCAATGGTAACTCTTTCACCACTGATTATTCACCCATACTGATATCGGATAATGACGATCCGGTTATTATACATGATGATACCCCCCGGCGGGTATCTCTGCTGGAATTCCTGAATTTCCAAGTCAATACGGTAGATAATGTGGGGCTGGACAATGTCAAGGTGTATTTTGGATACGGAGTAAATGTAAACCTTACAATTCTGGAACTGACTTCAAACGAGCAGATGGAAGAAAATTATACCGGTATTCTAGTCCTGGACATCAATGCAACAGCTGATCTTCTATATTTTATCCGGGCAGTTGATACAAGCGGCAACCAAGCAACTACAAAAATGAAAATGATCAATATATCTGAACTCCATGAGGATTTTGACGGCGATGGAATAATAGATTTTAGGGATGAAGATGATGACAACGATACCATCCCGGATGACTGGGAGATCAATTTCGGTCTTAACCCTTACAACCGATCTGACAGTTCAAATGACATGGAAGGAGACGGACTTATGAACCTCTATGAATACCAGAATGGTTTGAATCCGACCTCCAACGATACAGATAATGACGGAATGCCTGACGGTTGGGAGGTCATAAACAATTTGGATCCCTTGAAGAACGATGCGAATCTCGATCCAGATCGGGATAATCTGCCGAATACTGACGAATACCGAATTGGAAGTGATCCCCGAAATCATGATTCAGACGGTGATTACTGGACAGATGGTGATGAGGTTACAAGAGGCTCTGATCCCCTTGATATCAATTCTTTCCCTTCGGATCCGGGAGATGATGGAATACTCTTTAATCTGTTTGGAATTGGTATAGATATAAAGGATATATTGGGTATTACCGCGTCCCTGCTTTCCTTCCTTCTAGCATATCTACTGTTAACCAGAAGAAGACGAAAGTATCAGCATTATGTTTTGAAAATTGCCGAGATCAATGATCTTGATAAGCTGGTTGAATATTATCGGGTGGAAATATTAACTGCCATCAAGAATGAGCAGATCACACCTCATCATGCAGTAATAATCAAAGAGGATTATACCAAACGCAGGGAAGAATTACAGGATATGGATAATTCCGGGGACGGATCGAGAGAGGAAATCGCACATTCTTCAATTTCAAAAGAAGATGATGAACAGGATTCCGAAAGTGATGAAGCAGGTTTTTCAGCCCCAGTCCTTGACGAAGATCAACACCCGGAACAGAATGACCATGATGTCGATGAAATTCTAACCGATTCAGAAAAATCAGCCGATGATTTTGAGACCAGTCCTGATGATGATGAAGATGATGTTGATTTTGAGATCGATACTTCCTTTGATGAAGACGACAATGTAATAACTCCGGCTGATCTTTTTGAGGATAACTTCGATATGTAGAAAATGGGGGAAAATGAAAACTTGATGAGAATATGATGGTAAATTCAATATTTATTACCATTTTTATGTTCAATGGGTGTTAAATTTGGATGGGACAGTCTCTAAAGAGTTCAGGAAGGATATCGTGAACAGTTATTCAGGTCTAGAGGAATTGCCGCGCTTTCCGATTCTAGATAATCATTTGCATCTGGACCCCTCAGGTTGCGCCCCCCGAGTATTGAAGGATTTTGTTGATTTTGGAGGTACCCATATTGTAGTGGTTCACAAACCCTATCGGCAGAGACCCATTTTAAAAAAGGATGATTTCAATAAGAGCTTTGATATTACTGTAGGTCTTGCAGATAACATAGAGAACGATACTCCCCTCTCAGTAATCAAAATGATAGGTCCTTATCCGGTGAACCTTATTCATCTGGAAAAAAAACACGGACTTGAAAAAGCTGAGGATATAATGATCCAAGGTATGGAATTGGCTGGCAAGTATGTCGAAGAAGGGAAGGCTCAGGGCATAGGGGAGATAGGTCGGCCTCATTTTGATGTGCATCCCGAAATAATCGATGCATCCAACCGAATACTAGAGCATGGCCTTTCAATTGCCAGTGATCTGGAGTGTCCGGTTCATCTTCATACAGAGTCGGGGAATTCCGAACTTTTTCTGGAGATATCATATATGGCAAAAAGAGCCGGTTGTGATCTGGACAAGGTTGTGAAGCATTTCTCGGGACCAATGGTGGATCTTATTGAAAACCATGGTCTTTTTCCATCCGTTCTAGCAAGCAGCAGAAATGTGAAAACCGCAGTTGTCAAGAATACTAGATTTGTAATGGAAACAGATTATATGGATGATCCCAAAAGACCTGGGGCCGTGATGGTTCCCAAGACCATACCTAAAAGGACATTTGAATTGATATCCAAAGGTCTTTTGGATGAAAAGGGAGTATATGATATTCATTCATATTGGCCAGGCCGGATCTACAACATGGATTTTGATCTGTAGTAATAATGGGCTGATATTGATCAATAGGATGTATGCTAGGCCCCTCTAAATCTCATTTTTTCTTCTTGCCCTTCTTATTTTCCTCGCCTAAATTGAGTTTGCCAGTATTTAGAAGTATTTTGAGGTCTTCAAGTCCCATCTTTTCGCTGTTATCAAGCTTCTTCTTGGCCACTGCTATCTTTTCTCTCTTGGAAAGCCTGATCCTGTCCCCCTTGAACCTGCTTTTCTTTCTCTTCAGATAAGAATGATCCTTTCGAATACGGTCCTTGGCCATTTTCACTGCCTGGGTAGTGAGGTTCAGATCATTCACCTCTCTTTTGAGATCCTCAATCTTTTTCTTGATGTCGTCAATGTTCTTGCTGACATTGTTCTTCTCCTTGAACTTGGCAATGGATTCAAAATGTGCATCCTGTGAGGTTTTTTTAATCTCATTTATTTCTTGAAGAATCGTATTCTTTTTCTTCTCGTTTTCCTTGAGCTGGTGATAGTTTTCTGTGATTTTCTGATGTTTCTCATCCGCTATTGCGGATATTTGTGTTCTCTTTCTTAGATCTATGAACATCGAATAAATGCGTATCTCTTCCTTGAGGCTAATCTCTCTGGTCAATAAGGTCTTGAACTGCTCAATTAGTGAATTCTCAAGATAACCCAGGGTTCCTCTGGCTTCTTTGTTGAATTCGTTTCTTTCGCCCTTGAGTTCCTTTATATTTTCCGCATGTTTATCCATGTTCTTCTGGTATTTCTTGAAATCGTTCCACATTGGTTTGAGTTTTGTCTGAAGTGCATCCCTCTTTTTCTGGAGCTCCTTCCCTTCCTTTATCAGTTTTTTAACCAGTGCGATCTGTTCCCCTTTCTTCTTGTAGAGTTCATCTATCTCATTTCTTTTCCGGTCTATTAACGTTATTGTATCACTAAGCTTTTTTTCCTTGGATTGGGAGAGCTTCTCCTTGCTTTGTATAGCTTTATCAAGTTCTTCCTTTGTCTCGAATATTTCCTGCGGCATATTACTCCCCCCTATCTTCTGCTTTTTCGGGTGTTCCGTTTCCCTTTTTATCTTCCCCAGTTTCCTTCGGATCATTTTTTTCTTCAGGTTCTTCGATTAATTCGAACTCAATAATACTGCTCTGTTCTTCAAGTTTTTTGTCATCTGTTTCCTTTTGATCCTTATCCGTTTTCTTTTCATCTTCCTTGGTCTTGATCACCTTTTCCGGACGATCGGCGGACACTTCATTTATTTTTTCTTTGTTCTCAATAGAGGCACCCTGTGGTTCGGAAGTTTCTTGTTTTTCCTTAATTTCCTTTTCCACACCCGCTACATTTTCCGCCATTTTTCTCTTGGTCTCACCTTTAACCACAATAGGTTTGTCATTTTTTGTTTTTATTTCCTTCTCTTTATAAACCGGTATTTCCCTGTTTGTCCAATATTCCAACGCTTCATCGTGCTTTATTATCCATCTCTTCATCCTTTCCAGTTCCCAGTTGTTTGTATTGAATTCCTTTTTAATTTTAACAAGTTCTTCATGATGGACGTTTCCTTCCTTGACAAGTTCAAGCATGGTACCATGAACCTTTTCCTTATCCACCATTGTTTGGAGGATCTCCTTTTCAAGCCGGGATATTTCATCCTCCCTTTCCTTATCCTTTTCAATACGTCTGTTGATCTTGTTGATCTGGGCATAACACAGTTTTGCCTCTTCCATTAACCGCCTTTCGGTTTCAAGGTCGATACCTTCAGTCTCCAGTTTCCAATCTACATCTCTCAGTTGGGATTGGTACATTCTCATTCGTTTGCTGTCATCGGATGATAATTTGGATTCATTTATCAGGGTCAGATAACGGTCTTTGTTTTCCTTGATTTTCCTGAAAAGAGAGGTACGTATTTCCTTCTTCTCCTGAACCATTTTATTATAATTATCCCTCTCTTTTTGGATAGTCTTGATCTTATCCTCAAGTCCGGGCAGGGTCTTTTCCAGTTCCAGGATTTTATCCTTGTAAGTACTAGCAAAAGTATCATGTTTCTGAATAACTAAGGATATCAACCGCTCCTCAGTTATGGTCTTCAAGTCTTCATTCTGGATGATTCCCTCTGCATTCTGTATTATTTCCTTCAAAATAATCCCTCTAAAATTAAAAATATATTGGTTGTAAAAAGATTTCAACAAAAACCATTATTGCAACATTTTATGGATAATAAAAGAAAGAAGGGGAGCCACGTTCCCCTTCCATGCATTTTTATTTTTCAATTACCGGATTGTTAGTTTGTTGTTTTTCAAAAAATGTTTGTTTCAAGTTTCATCCTTGATTATCTAAGACGTCCTCTGGCACCGCAGTTAGAGCAGGTGATTTCAATGGGTCTCTCATCAGAGGTAACTGTGATATTACTTCCGCACTTGGGACACTTGATCTTTGTTGCCTCCTTCTTCTCCTCTTCCTCTTCCTCTTCCTCTTCTTCTTCGCCCCATTGTTCTTCAGTTTCCTCTTCTTCCTCTTCCTCTTCCTCTTCTTCTACCTCTTCTTCCTCCTCCACTTCCTCTTCCTCTTCCACTTCCTCTTCCACTTTTTCTTCTACTGGTTTGGATCCCCTGGAACTAAGATAATCGGAAAGTGCTGCACGAACTACATCACCAACGGAAACTTTTTCCTCACTCATTACTTTATTAACGCCCATAACTATCTTCTCAGGTATAACAACATGGATCTCCTCTGCGCCGTCCAATTCCTCTTCCAGATTTTCCAGAGCTCCAGCCATTGTGCTGATCCTCATGTCGCCATTTGCCATTTTGTCCTGAATTCGGGCTACTATTTCTTCCTTGGTGAGCCATTCTCCTGATACCTGTATTGTACCTTCATCAAGATTGATTTTCATTGTATAATTCCCCCTTTGTAAGGTTGCTTATAATATCATATCGACACATTATCATATTATTCAGTGCGTTCTATTTAGATATGAATTGTGCTATATATTATTTCTCTTGTATTTATTTATTCCGCTGTTACTCTATTACTGTACACCACCATGGTTTATGAATAATAATCAGTTTTTTTTTATTCCTTCAATGGTCTATTGTTGAATGCAATTATTCAGATGTGATTGGTAAACCACATAGGAGCTAACGATTTCAGTTTCAATTGGTTCTATTGGCGAGGCGGACGGGGAGGTAAATTATCACTGCTGTTTTCAGTAGGCTCTTCTTCATTGGCCAGATCGCCCGTGAGCTCCTCCTCTTCGGATGACGGCCCATTCTCTTCTCCGTCGGTCCCTTCAGCAGTCCCTTCCTGGTTATCCATACTGCTCCTGTTATCATCAAATTCATCCTCTGCTTCGAATTCATCCTCTGCTTCGAATTCATCCTCTTGAAGCACTTCTTCCTCCAACATCCTATCCTCGGTTTTCCCCTTGTCCTCCTTTTTGGTTTTCATTATGTAAATGGCCATGGCGGTCCCTACTCCTAGAATGAGAATCACTAAAGCTATCAATATAATCCAGAGAGTAGTATTTCCCGAACCGGGATCCTTGTCCGAATCGTCATCGTCATCATCTGATGCAGAACCGAAATATGATGTTGGAAAGGAATCAATATTGTGCTTCCATGTCTTTGTTTTTCCGTCATACTCGGCAGTTATCTCGGTTCCATCTGGTATGCCGGTATATCCAATTAGGCTGAATGTAACCTTTCCATCCTTACCAGTGGTACCAGCATAGTCCCGATTTCCCAAACTGAACGTAACGATGACACCCTCAAGCGGTTTGCTTCCATCCATGAAAGGTCCCATTTTAACATCGGCGCCTGATATATCAAGATACATGTCTCCCAGATCCACATCTGCACCTTCTATCTTGAAGGATATTGTTTTGTCATCATAACCATCAGCAGATAGGACAAGATCATATGAACCGTTGGGTAGTGATGCAGTGAACACACCATTGGTATCAAGGGTGATATTGATTCTATCCTGACCTTTTGTTATATAACCCTGGGCATTGACTGGGGCAACCTTTCCGCCAACGGAATACTTGGTCAAGGCGGTTGTAGTGAATTGGAATGTGAGGTCACTGTCCAATTCTTGACCGTCAATGTCTTTTACACCTTGGAGGTCTATCTGATAGATAGTATCCTCTTCGAAACCATCTTTTGGTGTGAAGGTGAAATTGTATTTATCGATCCATGTGCTTCCTTGGATGAAGGGAGTGATAATGACGGTGTCACCCAGAGTGAAAGAAGTGTAATCCATCATTTTAGTGAATTCGACTATTATGGTAGAATTGAGCGGTATGTCGACACTTCCGTCCAATGGGTAAGTTGTAACAACCATTGGCAGCTCTAATTCCACAACAGATAGAGCGTATTCAGAATCAATGGTATAGGTTGAGGAACCGTCATCCACAAGTACCTGAAGGTAGTATCTCCCGATCTCCAGATCCGATGTGTTCCACGAATAACTTTCCTCGAATGGATCAAGATATGACAGTAAGAACAAAGTTGTGTTATCTCTCTCTTCATAATAATAAAGGGTAAGGTTTGTATCAGAAATTGGACCCGGATCTCCGCCTATATTCAAATGGACAATGAATTTCTCCTTTCCTTCATATATGGTAAAATTTTCATCTTTTAATGAATCGAATTGGAAGGTGAATGGCACCGGCGGAGCAGTTACCTCTCCGGGACTCACAGCTCCTATCTTCCAGTCATCCTTTGAATTGGTGTCGAGATAATTCACTCCCGCTCCTCCGGTCAATCTGCTGAGGCTCTGTCCCTGGGAAATGTTGGTCACATTGATACATGACGAAGTTAGATTGTTATCCCAGTCGGCCCCGTCTCTCAGTGAACTGATATCCAATATTTCATGGGCGGTCAAGGTTCCCTCCGACTGCCAGGCTACAGCATCATGAACCAAATCTTCGGTATCTGCCAATATCACTTGGTCTCCGCCGGTACTTAGCACTCCATTGCTTGCGCTTGTATATATGTCGATTATGCCGTCGCCATTCCCTTCCATGCTGCCGTTTTCGCTCGCCATGGTATCATTGTTAAAGTGTATGAGCAGATATTCATCACTAGCAATGACAGTTCCATCGAAGAAATGGTCGGTATTCCCATCAATGTCATCTATCCACCATCCTGTTATATCCGCACCATCCCCCAGATTTCCATCATCCACGCAGAAAATCTCAACCCAATTATCACCTGTTTCCGGTTTGAACATGACCTCCGTTATAAGCAGGATAGGTTCAGGTGCTGGCTCGGCAATCGTTATTGTAAACAAACTGCTGAATCTTGGCTGATTTGTTCCATCCTCGGCAGCAATCCTGAACTTAATAACACTTCCCAATGCCTGCCCGGGGATACTTGCACACCAGTTATTATCTCCTGCTATTTCATCTATCCCCGTTCCATCATCCTTCATAATTATTTCATTTTGGTCAGCATCATTGAGGGTCCAGTTGATCACAGCCCTTGTCACACTCACATCGTCAGTGATCCTTGCTGAGATGTTCAGATCTGTCATTGGGGCAAGTGTATGATTGTCGGGTAAAGGATCAAGAATAATATCAGTTATCAATGGCAGCTCATCGGCCAGGTCTCTGAAGATTCCGGGTTCGGGAATTTCAAGTATATGCCAGTCGTTTCTGGAGTTTGAGTCTGTTTCTCCTCTGCTCCTGGTTATACTGAAACCCGCGGATATATTATCCGAATCCACGCAGGCACCTGTGTTGTTGGCATCCCACTGGCCCTTAGCAACAGTATAATTCAGGTCGTCCTTTTCACCTGCTGAGAGAGTATCATTATAAGCCCAGCACACAGCGTCCATTAGGAATCCGTCCTGATCAAAAAGTATTACTTGATCCCCCTGATAGCTAAGGCGGGTATTGCTCCCTTCAGTATATGTGTCCAGGATATTATCGCTGTTTCCGTCATCTACAGAAATCTCGTCTTCCATATCCGGGGAGTTGTAATGCATTAAGAGGATATCGCCTGTGTGAACCAAGGCATTGCCGAATGTTTTATCCCTGCTTCCGTCTTCATCATCAAGACCCCATCCAAGAATGGAATTCCCATTTCCGCTATTACCGTCATCTACAACGTAGAGTTCTACCCAGTCATTTTCTCCCGAGTCTGCGTTGAAATAAACTTCTGTTATATTGATGGATGGCTTGGTGCCAGGTAGATAGTAGTAGGTGAAATTCTCCGTTGTTACTGAGTTGCCCTGATCGTCCACTGCAGTCATGTTGTATTGGATAGGTACACCTATACCCATCTGTCCTGCATCATAATCAATGGTATATGAATAATTGTCACCGGCAGAAAAGCTCATCAGGTTTACAGAAGGGTTTCCATTATTGATCACTACTGTTATGTTCACATGGTCTATGCTTCCGTCATCGGTGACATTTACCTCTACATCCACATCTGTACCTGGCTCAGGATTGCCAACGGGGTCCTGGCTTATAGAGTTGAATGTTGGAATGGATTGTGTAGGCTGGCTGATAACGGGATCTGCAGGGTTGTTCGATTCCCAGCTTGTGGTGAGGTTCTCGGTTGTTTCATCATGTCCGGTGATTCCGTTTCCATTGTTGCCTACCTCCTCAGGTTCCGCTGGAATATTTACCCTTTTATATGATTTTCCAAGATCATGTACAGATGTGTTTATCCGGATAGATGTGTTCCCATCAGCATTATAGGCCGAGGGATTACCATCGCCATCGGTATCGCTGTCTATACTCACTCCGGTCTTGTCAATTTTATAACCTTCATCATCACCCCACCATACAATGTCTACATCGCTTACAAGATCGCTAATCCCGTCCCAGTAGAACATAACCACGGTCTCGTGATCATTTGTCAGACCGGCCGTTCCTCCTATGTCAACATCAATCATATTAGGTACCCCGCTAGAATCAATCATCTCATAATTGGGATTCTTTCCGAATTCTGCTAGGAAATCACTGCCGTCGAAAGCTACCACCATATAATCCCCGACTCCAATGCTGGTTCCTTGGGGGAACCGGCATATGAAATCGTAACCGCCCGCGTTTGCTGAATTATCTACAATTCCATAGTAATCCACGATGTCAGCCAGATAGTAATTGGATAGGTCAATTGGGCCGCCTGTGGGATTATGGATCTCAATGAACTCCTTGACAGTTGGAGTGACGCATACCTCGGAAAGTACCAGATGGTCTGCATTTATTCTCGATCCTCCGCCTTCAGCCTGGACTCCGTATGGCCCCAATAGGGACAAGAACGGAGCACTCAGAAGGGTACAGAATAATAATAATACAGGGAGTTTCCGAAATCTATTCTTCCTGTTATTTTTTGAATTATTTCTTTTTAACATATTGAACACCTGATAGAAATTACTAGAATCACATTTAAATTGTTTTGGTGGGTAAATAACAGCTTTATGAAAAAACCTTTCCTAAAAAATGGGTATATATAGATAAAAAGTTTGAAAAGATCCGAGCAGCGCAATCAGTGTATAGTGATAAATAGATAAATATGGCAATTCAGCGATTAAGCCGGAATCAGAGTAGGCATGGAGGGTATTGCTTCTTCGTCATTTACATCATCGATTTTCTCACCTTCCGTTTTACCGCCCTTTTTTCCCTCATCCTCTTCATCTGCCGGCTTCACATCCTCTCCTGATTCCTCACCGTCCATACCTTCTTCACCATCCTTTTCTGACCCGCTATCTCCTGCCCTTTCTTCGGTGACTGCTTCCCTGTTTTCATCCCCTCCTTTCTTATCTTCAGCCTCTTCTTCTCCTTGATCACCTATCTCTACTTTTTCAGGTTCTGCTTCATCCTCCTTTTTGGACTTGACAGCATAGATTACCATTGCCAAAGCAACAATAATGATCAGCGCCATCAGAATGATCAAAATGGTCCAGAGGGTCTTGTTACCCTCTTTGTTTCCCGATGCTTCCCGATTTTCAAATGCATCATAGGGATTTTCATTCCCCCAGGTCCATTCCACCTTATCCTCTTCATATCTGCCGTATATTTTCACACCGTCGGGCAAGCTTTCCATTTCAAGCCAGAAGACAGCTTTCCCATCATTACCGGAGGTATTTTCATAATAGGTGTCATTCAGTGTGAACCATACCCTTACGCCCTTTAGGGATTCACCATCCATTAGGAAAGGACCGATCTCTACTTTGAATTTCTTGGGCGGCTTAACAGTTTTCTGAAGAACGATATCGTCTAATATCATATCCAGTCCGTTTACAAAAAAGGTATCCACATGTGTTGTGTATCCCGGAGAACTGATCACTATATCGTGGGACCCGTTCACGAGACGTATCTCGAAAGTATCCTTGTCAACATCTATTTCCTCTCCGTCTATCTCAACTGTGGAAGTTTCGGGAGAAATGCTGCCTTTCACATTGAATGTCGGCTGCACCTCGGTTTTGAACGTGAAGTGGTATTCATCTAAAAGCAACCGTCCCTTATTGCTCTCGACATCCTTGATAGTAATACTGTAAAGGGTATCATAATCCAGGTTATTACTTGGGTCGAATATCACCTTAACATCATCTTCCAGAGAGAAGCTCCCTTGGACAGTGGGGGTTATGATGAAAGTAGTCCCGAGGATAAATGAATCCCGATCTATAGCCCTGTCAAACTCAACGGCAATATCCACGTTCACCGGTAATCTGTTTCCTCCATCAGCAGGCCAGCTGCTGACAATCTCAGGGGGATAGACTGGAACATGAACAATGACCAGGGGATGATCTGTAATCTTCTCTATCTGGCAATAGCTGGAATAGTTCACTTTTCCAATTAGGAAATAACTGCCGTTCACCACCTCGGCGGTATTCCAAAGGTAATTCTGCTCCTCGGGGATCGCGTCAGCGATCTTAACAGGGGTTGAATTACCCTTTCGGTAGAACAGTTCAAATGATAGTTGATCATTTACCCTTGGGGCTTTCCATTCCCAATTAATACGGTAGGACTTATCCGCGTTATCGCTTGAATTGGTAAGTACTGTGAAGTTGAAATCAGGGGGCGGGGAATGTCCGCCCATTCCCGGGGAAGGTATGTTGTCCAGATACCAGTCGTCCTTTGTGTCGGTATCTATGAATAAATTCTGCGAATGATGATATCTTCTAGCGACCGATATACCGTCATCAATACCGGTAAGATTGAAACATCCTGTGATTACTGAGGAGTTCCAGGCATTTTCATGTTTAAGCTCTTCCATATCCGTTATTTCACCAGATTTTAATGTCCCATCCCTCTGCCAAGCTATGGCATCCATTATGATATCATCCTCATTGTATAAGACAAGCTGGTCCCCGGTAGTCGCCATTATTCCGCTGGATGCGTCAGTATAAAGATCGATTATTCCATCATCGTTCCCACCAGTAGCGTTTCCTTCATCCACACTCACATCATCATCGAAATGGATCAGTAAATAATCGCCGGTTCTCACCAGAGTTGCGCCAAATTCATACCTCGTACTTTCCATATCCGTCAATTCCCAATCCAAAAGGATATTGCCGTCTCCGCTGTTTGCATCATTGGCACAGTAGAGCTCCACCCAATCCTCTCCTGCTTCGGGTTCAAGCATGATTTCAGTAATAATTATCTCCGGGTATTGGAAGAATAGGTAGTTGTAATCATTGGAAAAGGTGATCTGACCGCCGATATCCCTGGCCATCAATTTGAAGATGATAGATGTTCCCAATTCCTTTCCAGGAATGACGCATGTCCAGATATTATCATCCGCGGATATGTCCGCACCAGCGCCATTGTTCTCAAGGAGAATGTTAGGTTGATTAATACCTTCAAGAGACCAAATCAGTTCAGCGCTATCCAGTTCCAGTTCATCGGTAATATTTACCTCTAGAGTGATATTTGTATTGGGTTTCAATATTCCCATCTCCGCTTCAGGAGTCAATATCACCTCACCGATAAAAGGCGCCAGGTCGGATTTATTGAAAGGCGTACCGGGATTGGGTCTATCCATTATGTACCAATCATTTTTGGTATTCGAATCCTGCTCATCCACGCTCCTGGAAATACTTTTACCGTCTTCCACCGATTCCGAATCAACACAATCCTGATAATTTTTTGAATCCCAATGTCCCAGATCGAAAGTTACATTCAGGTCTTCCTCTTCGCTTCCTTCCAGCTCACCGGGCCCCGCCCAGCAAACCGCATCTAAGACCATTCCATCTGGATCGTACAACAGAAGCTGATCCTCAGAGTCGTCCAGCCTGGTGTTGGTAGCTTCAGAGTAAGTATCAAGTATCATATCATTGTTTCCGTCAGTGGCGTTCCACTCGTCCATTGAATCACTGTTAAAATGAACCAGAACACTTTCACCTGTTCTAACCAGTATATTCCCGAAAACCTTATCCATTTCACCCTCGAGGTCATTGGTTCCCCAATTCATTAAGGTATTGCCAAGTCCCAAGTTGTTATCATCCAAACATAGAAGCTCTACCCAGCAGTCTGTAAGTTTCCATCCGCTGGCCTCATTATCAGGTTTGAACATTACTTCATGTATAAGCATATCGGGGTAAACAGCAGGTAGATAATAGTAAACCATATCTCCGCTCCGGGTCACATTGCCATGGTCATCTTCTGCTGATATATTATATTTCACTGAAGTTGCCCGTTCCATGATCGCTTCATTCCATACCAGGACATATCCGTAGGTGGCATTCTCTATGAATATCATTGGATATGATTGATAAGGTTTTCCGTCAATGGATATGTTGATCTCCACGCCGGTGACACTTCCTTCATCAATAACGGTGGCCAGAAATGTCACATTTTCGCCCAGACCCGGATTATCTCCAACAGGTGTTTTTTTCAGGGATGTCATGATAGGGGGCCCCCCCACGGGACTGGTTACAGTCGGATTTGCCGTGATGTTTCTCCAGAAAGAAATGGTGAGGTTCTCAGTTGTCTCATCATGTCCAGTCTTTCCATTGCCGCCGGCAGGTATCTCTTCAGCCTCCTCCATGGGGGCTATTCTAGTGAAGGAATTATCCTCTGGATGGGCCGATGTGTGAATGGGAGGAAAGGTTGAAGCATCGTTGGCATAGGTACTTTCGTCAAGATCCCCGTCAAGGTCAGAATCGATGCTTACTCCGCTCTTGTCAACCTTGTAATCCTCATCATTCCCCCACCAAACTATATCTACATCCCTTACAAGGTCCATGACACCGTCCCAATAAAATAGTACAAGGGTTTCACCCGAATCGGTTAGGGATGCACTTCCGCCTATAAATCCCCGTGTTTCATTCATTCTAGGGCTGAAACCTTCCTGAAGTATATAATTCGGCCTTATGCTGTAGGCATCTATGAAGCCCACCTCGTCGAAGGCGATTATCTGATGCTCCCAAGGGGATATGGTACTATCCGTGGGAAATGACGCTATGAAATCCGTGGCCAATTGCTGGTTGAATCCCAGGAGCAAGTTGGTGATGTTGTAATAATCGGTAATGTCCGCGATATAATAATTGTCTAAGGAAATTGTATTATCAGTGGGATTCATTATCTCTATGAATTCCAAATTCCCGGGTTTCACCTTTACTTCGTTGATCACCAGGTGGTCCATCAAGGCCCTTGCATCGTTCTTTGCTTCTCCGTTCCTCTCTGAAAAAGCGACATTGGACGCGGAAAAACAATTCACCAGCAGAAATAATGTCATCAGCATTATTGCACTTCTTGTTGGGCGAATACCTATATTTTTTACAGATGGACTTTTCATGCTAACAGACTCCTATTTCATATAGTGAATTAATAATTACATAATTCTATGATTACAATAAGTATCGAATTATTCGCAATTATCTATTCCATATTCATTATATTTCAACATAATTCAAAGTATGAAATAGATATAAAACACTTTTTGGATTAAAATCAATAAATTATTTGATAGATCATCAACAGGAAATACTGATAATGGTCCGGAGGCAATCCCGTCTGGATGGTTATTATACATCAGCAATTATTCTGGACAAAATCACCAATAATGGTTTCCAGAGGCACACCGCTGACCTGGACAAGCTCATAGTTGATCTTGACGACCTTTTTCTTTATATCCAATATTTTTCCAAGGTCCAGTGGGGTTCCCTGAATAACAACATCAGCATCAGAGAAATTGATAGTATCCTCAAGTTCCTTCCTCTGGACATCGCTGTATCCCATAGCAGGCAGTATCTGTTCCAGGTGCGGAAACTTCTCAAATGTAGCCTTAATCGAACCGACAGCGAATTTTCGGGGATCTATCAATTCACCCACACCCATCCTCTTTGCATAGATGAACCCGGCACCGAAGGGCATGTTACCGTGTGTAACGCTTGGTCCGTCCTCTACAACAAGAACCCTCTTGTTCAGCAGGCTTTCCATCTTTTCGGACCCTACTGATGAGGCAGCCTCTATCACCAGGGCTTTGGGATTGATCTTTCTGATATTGTCCCTGACCCTTTCGATATCCTCAAGATCAGCAGAAACCACCTTGTTGATAATCACAATGTCAGCAAGCCTTAGGGATATCTCTCCTGGATAGTGACCCACTTCATCTCCGGCTCTCAGCGGATCAAGCACTGTCATATACAGGTCAGCATGGTAGAACGAAAAATCATTGTTCCCTCCGTCCCAGATGACAATATCCGCTTCTTTTTCCGCCTGCCTGAGAATGGCCTCATAGTCAACCCCTGCATACACTATGGTATTGTTCTCAATATGGGGTTCATATTCCTCCCTTTCCTCAAAGGTGCAATCGTGATCCTCAAGATCCTGATATGTTTCGAATCTTTGAACCCGCATTGCTTCAAGATCACCATATGGCATGGGATGGCGGATGACCGCTACCTTCTTGCCCAATCCTCTCAGTATATTCACGATTGTTCTGGAAGTCTGGCTCTTGCCGCATCCCGTCCTAGTGGCACAGATGGCGATTAAGGGTTTCAGGGATTTCACCATTGTGTTCTTGGTTCCCATGAGTTTGAAATCCGCTCCGGCGGTATTGACGATGGAGGCAATTCTGATGACTTCTGCTGCCGGCAGGTCGCTGTAGGCAAGTATACATTCATCGATATCATTTTCCCCGATTAACTCCGGCAGGTTTTCCTCGGGCACGATAGGTACCCCGTTTGGATATAGCTCACCTGACATTGATGCCGGAAACATCTTATCGTCGATGAAGGGTATCTGTGTGGCTGTGAATGCAACCACCTCGTAATCTCTATTATCCTTGAAATGCGTCAGGAAATTATGAAAATCCCTTCCAGCGGCTCCCAGTATGATTACCTTTTTTCGTACCATAATATCAGTCTCTCTATTTTTTAAAATTATTTGCTTCAGGGTGACTCGGTTAGATCAGGCATTAATACAAAAATAAAAAAATTTTATTGTATTCCCCTTCGGTTTGTCTTTTGGGAAATGGTTAATCATATAACAAATTAATCCCGAATTTGATTCATTAAAAAAAGGGGATATTACTAAGAGAACTTATTGAGCGATTCGAAGACGAAGGTATAGAAGTGAAATATTATCCATCCTCTGCCAATTTTGATTCCAATATGAATTCGATCTTCATCTCCAAATGAATTGAAGAGAACATCTCTGGATAGGTTAATGAGCGGGCGTTTATGATCACAAGTACCGTGGTGCTGTTAATCGTATCTGCAGGTGATTGGATTCTCATAACCATTACAGTTTGATTTCTACTTTCAAGATATGCTGATGAGCTTTCCCTGAACCATATGTCCAAACCGCGGTAAGGTCCCATTGTTCTCATATCTATCACAGAGGTATTAAATACATAGGTGTCATTGGTAATACCCTTGTTGGTAACGGTGATTTCAACACTGTCAATACTTGGTTCATTTCCTACTACTCTCATAAGTCTTTCGTCGGTTTCAGTGCTCATTTCTATATAGGAAACCTGGGCTCCTACAAGCACATGGTCCACAATTCTGTTTTTACCGCTCTCAATAGCGCTGAAGTTGATCTTTAACTGCGAACCTAATGGTGTATCGCCCGCACATTTAAACGTGATATTTACTCTGCCTACAGTATCTCCCGGCATTGAAACTTGGATTCTCTCAAGTTCGTTCCCAACCAATCCATTCATTGGTATCAGATAGGATTTCCCCTTCTGATCCTCACGGATCTTATAGTCCACAGTAATGTTCCATTTATCAAGCAGATCCGGTCTCAGTTCTCTGAAATCATGATAGGATAATGAGAAGGTCAGAGAATAATCACCCTCGCCTTCGCCGGTATTGTTCAGATATAGCTGAATTGAGACACTGCCATTGGGAGACAGGGACCTGATCGGGTCGTTGTAGTGGATATGGATGTCAGGCAGTGTTTGTTTCTCATCCATTATCTCCAGAGGTGCAGGTATGAAGCATAGGACTAGAATTGCCACGGAAACAACTCCAATAATCTTTTCTTTTGACCTCAGGGGTGTGATGTCGTTTAAAGGCGGAGGATGTTTGATACCTAGAAGTATAATAAGCAGTGAAAAGAGGAGCCATCCAGAGAAGAAGAAGTAGCCCATTACCAGAAGGGCCCCCACAGTGATAAAGGACAAGTATTTCGCTTTCTCACCCAGAAGTCCTCTCCATATATGTCCCCCATCCAGCTGTCCTGCGGGAAGCAGGTTGAATGCGGTAATAAGGAGCCCCACCCAACCGGCAAAAGCAGTGGGATGGAGCAGATCAAAACTTCCCGTATTAATAAAATTTGAAATGAACATGAACAGAAGAGGCTCTCCTAGGACCATAGTACTTTCTGCAGAAGCGTCCATTACACCGGGGAATTCCTGGGTAAGAAAGAATCCTATGATGGTAACGGGTATTGCAACAATAAAACCGGCGATCGGTCCAGCTGCACCTATTTGGATCAGGGTTTTCTTCGAGGGAATGGGTTCTTTGATCTTAATGAACGCTCCGAATGTTCCCAAGAAACCTATGAATGGAGGGATGGGGATGAAGTATGGGAAAGTAGCACTGACCTTATTTCGTACGCTAGCAAGATAATGTGCAGATTCATGGGTTCCCAGAATCAAGAGGAGAGGAAGGGCGAATGATAGGCTTCCGTAAAGGAGGAGCTTCGGAACAGTAAGCACCTCAAAAATGGATAAGAAGGCACCCCAATCACCGCCGAAATTGGATTCCCAACCTGTGTAGGAAGCCCAAAGCATGGAACCTGCCCAAATAGTTGTAATCAAGGTTAGTATGAAGAGAATGACGTTCCATTTGGTTATTCTCTTTTCTTCCGGGGGCGCTCTAAATATATATATCTCCGCCCGTCCCATCTTTATTTGGATCTTTGCAAGAAATCCCATATCCTTTAATTGGGTTCGGAAGTTCTCGTATTCCCTGTTCAAAATCTGCTTGAATTCCTCTCCTGCTGAATTGGGATATTTGGATATATTATAGATTATATAGCCCTTGGTCCTATGAGAACCATCTATCTTGAAATATCGGTTCAGAAGTGAAGTGATGGATTCATATTCCAAATCGGTGAAGAAATCATTGGGGATTCCTTTGTTTTCAAGATCCCTTCTACCGGTCACCCTGTCAAAGAATCCCTTTCTTACCACTTATAATCCCTTCAACGCTGTTGAACTAGGTAATCTGGCCCAGATAAAATATAGAAATGAATAGGTATGGAATAACATTTACCAGTTCTACCTATCGGCATATAAATATATTTATTATTGTTTTTACTGGAACCCTACATCTCCCAGGCTTGTCTACTGATCCCATCCTCGGACCATTTTTTCTTTGTTCTTTTGATCCGTTTCTTGGGTTTATCGTCCTTCAATCTGATCCTTCCCGGGAAATATTTTAATATCACTACCTCACCGATTGAGTTCACCCATCTGAAGGGAACCGATACATCCAATCCTGCATCTATGAGCATGGGATTAGTATTTGTCAAAAGAAGTTGATCGATGTTCTCGTTCACCATATCGATTATCAGGTTGCTCACAACTCCAAGGTACTTTCCTTTGGGGGTGTACACATCCAATGAGATTATTTCAGTGTATTCAACTAGCATTTATAATACTCCCTCTATAATGTTTAATAGATGATGGTCCTGCATGGGAAATCAGACTGATTTCCCTTTATTACATGAACAGTTCCAAGCATATCAGTCAATTGATAAGCACATAATAGCGCTCACCTTAATAAAAGTTATCGGAGTATTGCTTTTCAATTATAGCCCAAAATGGTCAATATGATGATATTGAAGGTTAGGTCGATCCATAAGCGTTTATATCCCTAATTTTAGTGGATTATTAGAGAGCAGGTGGGGAAATTGAAAAGGATGAATGGGGTCATTTACTGTTGATTACAATAGTCCTTCCCATAATGTCGCCTATCCTTTGAGAAAGGGAATTCCTTCTGATGAACAGGATGTTCACCAGGAATAGTCCGCAACATAGTTCGATAAATCGTCCCACGGTTCTGGCGAATATTTTGTCCAGGGAAGGTGGATCACCATTAACATCCACGATCCTAATGCTAGTTATGATCTTACCGGGGGTCCTTTTGGTTGCATATTCCAAAATAACGAAATAGAAGAAAAGAACAATCCCCCATGAGGAAACCAATATGTATAAATCTATGACAAAGCCCAGATTGGGGTCGAAGTTCAGCCATAAACTGAAAAGTATTATGGTCAGTATCAGAATTATTACCTGATCAATCATGAACGCACCAATCCTCCTTCTCAAGCTTGCCAATCTGTTTGCTTTCGTATCTTCCAATAGATTGAGTAAAAAACCGCATGTTATCAAACATCTTCTGGATATCTCACTATCTACCTGAGAATTCCTTGAATATTCCCTAAGTAGCCGGTAGTCCCTTTTAGCTTCGGAGTGTATAAGACTTTCATAATTACCTATATTTTTCACTTTGCCCTTATGGTCTGTTCTAAGGATTGCGTTTATCTGGCCAATTTTTTCCCGAACACTTTTTTCTGCATATCTTACCGCTGATAGGTCTTCACCTTTTTCAAATAGCTCGTGGGCCCTTGCGTGATACAGATCGATTCGATCGGGTTCTGCAAATTCAGGGCTTTTGTCATTTTGTATTTGAACAGTAGTCCCAGGCTCAAATGGTTCATTTGATTCCTTGGGGAACATTTTTATTAGCAGCTGATAATAAGGAAATGTTAGTATCAGAGTGAGCAAAGGAATTATTACCAGAAGGTCCAGGGTATGCGCGCCTCCAATTATACCGACACCCCCTACATCATAACCTAGATAGTCCACCCTAACAAGGTCCGCACCTATCAACACTCCTAAAGCGCTGATGCAGAAAGCCGATGGTATCATTTTTTCCCATGTACTGAAAGTGGAATACAGCGCGGCAAATACAGTACTGGCTACAACAGGCAGCAGGTAATCAGGAAACCTTGAAATGATGCCTAATCCCGGTTCAATACTGCTCGATATGAAGGTAAGTCCCGCAACCACAGAGGTACCCAATATTATCCATATAGGATTCAGCTTATTGGTATACCAAAAATAGAAGGAAAGGAACATTGGGAACAGCCCTCCTGATAGTTCTATGCCTATCCAGGATTTCTGTGTAATAAGAATTGGGAATGAGCCTATACAAAAAAGTATGCCCAAGGCGAATCCCAGAACGACCTCCCTTCTCAGATGGATGTTGCGGGCCAATCTTGGAAATTCGCAGTTGATTATATAGAGCAAATTCAAACCAATGAAAGGTGCTAGGATCAATGTCAGACTTCCGATTATATTGATGATCAGACTCATGCTGTATCAGCTCAAAAACGGGTAATAATAATAATATTGGTTTAATATTACTTGAAATCGATTGTTTGTATTATTTTGTAGGGATTGGCCCCTGCGATGCTCCATTTCAATATTCTCAAGGATGATTTCTGATAAAAAATGGAACCTAGCTCGACACTTTCAAATATATTTCATCTCAACATGACTTTTACAGAAATTTTAATTAACCCTATACTATCTTATTCTCAATAATCAAAAAGAACGGCCCTGAAAATGGCTTTGAGGTCAATCCTCTTCAGTTCGTGAATGTTCCATCCGGGGTAGTTGATGAATAATGTTGTCGGACAATACTATTCTTGAAAGGTTTCCTTCTAAAACCAGAAGTGTGTGAACATGGACAATAGGAATTTGCCCATTAAATTGGAAGACCAACTTGTTCTTCACCTCTTGAATTTCGGAGGTTTTGAAGAGGAGTACAAGGTTCCTTTCCCCATATCCCAGTTAGGTATCGCACGCATTCTGAATGCAACCAGGTCTCATATCTCCTACTATATTAAGAAAATGAAGAGAAAAGGGATCATTGTTGAGAGATTAGGCCGGATCATTGATCTCCCCAGAAAAAGAAAGGTATATTTTCTCACCGATGAAGGACGAGAATATGGCCGGGAACTTGCAGAAAAGATCATGAGAGAAGGTCTGGAAATAGATTTTCGTGGTACAGTTATAACCATCACTCTGGATAGAGGAATATTTGAGAAAAAAATGACATCGGCGCTTGCTTTGATTCTGGAAAAGGTTGTAAGGGAATTCCCTCAAATTCCGACTGCAGTTCAGGATGAAGAGGAAGATTATCTGATCAATCTACCAGGTCAATTGGTCCATCCTGCTTATGGTGAATTGATCACTCCAGAGATGCTGGAACTGGTAGAAGAGGCCATTGATAAAGGCCGGAATATTGTCTTGGATTCACCTGCAGAACCTGAACTATCCTTTACATGTCTGGAAGCGTTGGCTCTTAAGATTCAGGAATTCTGCAATGTGTTCATTTGGGATTTCAACCGACTCACAACGAGAAACGAGATACACACTCAGCTTCTGAACTTCATAGGAAGGATGGGTGATCATTCCCTTCAGTCATGGGGATATGACGAAATAGAGACTGAGGAATTTACAGAGAAGTACAGGGACATAATCACCGGCCTCCCCCTAGTTATTTTGGTAAGGATCAACTTTTCTTCTGGAAATCTTCTTACCATGGAATCGAAGGAGCACCTTTTGGAAATTGCCTCCAAGGGTAAAATACCTATTATCATGGGGAACAGTTGCGGTCTAGCGGAAGATGATCCGATATTATCCCGGATCTATGGTGATGAAGCATCCCTATTGAAGTTGGCATTGTCACCGCCCGGGAAGGATGATTTGCTACTCATCGCGAAAAAAATAAGAGGTGCTCGGGAGGATGAATTGAACCAATTGGAGCAGGGCTTCAAAGAAATGTGCACCCTATGTTCCCAAGCTCCCTTGATATTGGCGAATATTCTGGTCAGTCCCGGGGAATTTAAAAGGGATCACCTTATTCAGACCTTGGGTTTTTCATCTGAATTACTAGATGCTTTGGAATTGGATGAACTTTCCATTCTCCATGCAATGTGTGGACTTTCCCACCCTATTGGAAAGGAGCAGCTAAATGAGAAGACCCTTGCAAAATTGGATGAACTCAATTCAAAGCTGTTGGTCTATAAGACCGAGGTAGGGTATTGGCTTGGTCCAAAAATAAGGCGTTTGGTTTGCGGAAATTCCACAGATAAAGAAATTGCAACGAACTTGCTGGAATTTTACAGGGGGACCCATTATCTGAATGAACATCAGGTTCTGGATACCATAACCCTGTTATTTGAAGCCGCAAATTATCTGAAAAGCCTCGTTTGGGCAGTTGATTGGAGCAGACTTTATCTCGAAAATCCTTCATTCATTGTAGATATGGATAAACTGCATTTACTGTACGAAGAAATTGATGAAATCAATCTATCCAGAGAAGTAAATGGTTTACTCATATTACTGCGTGTTTGTCTTCAGATATTCAAGGGCAATCTGGATGAGGCTGAAACCCTGGCAAATGAAGTTCTGCTCACTGGGGAACAGATGAAAAATGTCACAATTCTGACCAGGGCCAACTATCTTCTGGGAAAGATATATCTCAAGAGGGGGGATCTCCAGGGTTCTTTAGAAAGGTTTGTGGTTTCCTATAACCTTTCAATAACTAAGGATGAACAGCTGAGTTCCTCTCTTGCTGCACTCTCGATATCTGCGATCTACGGAGGGATGGGGGAGTTGAACCGGGCCTTGGCCTATATAGATATGGCTGCAGGAGCTGATAAAGGCATGTTTTTCTCACCTCTGGTTACAACCGTTTATGCAGCCCAGGCCAGGTTATATAAGGAAAAGGATATTTTGACAAGGGTGGTCTCGGGTTTGACCAAGGCTGGGGACATGGCCATGAGGACTGGTCGGCCAGACGAGGGTTTCAAGTATATGATGGCCAAGGCCGAGGCGCTTTCCGAAGCGGGTCATGACAAAGAGGCGGCCTATATTCTGGAAAGTGTGGCAAGAAGGGCGGAGGAGAAGGGTGATGGTCATATAATGCTTCTTGCCTTCAACAGCCTATGGGAAAGATGTTATGCCGATGGAACCCTGTTTCATCAGATATACAAGCAGAAATCCCAGCATCTTTCAGCCATGCTCAAAAGAAATCATTAGGCTATACCCATACCTTATCTTCGGGATCAGAAAGCAGTTGTTTGTTTTATAATATCTATATTCTGAAAACTGAACTAGCGCTAGTATAGTAATTCATCATTGCCAATGATTGATATAAAGGAAGATCAGGCCTGCGATATATCCGAGGTTGATCAGGAATATAAGGATTGTTATAAGATAAAAGCTCTTCTTATTGGTCTTATGGCGAAACAACAACATTGCTGATACCGCACCATATACGCCAGCGAGAAGTGCGAGAATATGAAGTGTTTTTTCGGGAATTCTATATGCTTTCTTCTTTGCTTTCCGCTTATCGATCCAGTATATAAAAAAAGTGATAAAATTGAACAATAGGACGCCTGCAAGGATCCACAATATAAAATTTTCCATGTGGCTTTCACCGTGAAAGGTATATACCAATTCTATTATGTAAAAATGGATTATTCATGATAGGACAGACTGATTGCCCAGTCGCCCTTTGACAATTTCGTTGAATTCTTGAAGTTCAATATGGGTTTGCCCTTCTTGTATATTGTGATCACCTTGTCACCGGGTCCGATGGGGATTTCCTTAACAAGCATAGGTTTATCGACAACATGCTGGTTTATATCTAATCCTTCAGTTTCCTGACATACGTCAACTATGAAATCCACCACATGTTTCTCGTCAACGGAGTTGGCCAGAAGTAATCCGTTGACCTTTGAGCTCGGGACCATAGACTTCACACCCGCATGTTCAATAACGTCCATATTCTCTTCATCCTTGACAGCAAGGATTACCTTGATATTTTTGTTCAATCTCTTGGCCTTGAGGCTCATCATTACATTGTTCTCATCATTGAGTATGGGAAGAATAATGGTCTTGGCAGTATCTATATCTGCCTTCCCCAAAACTTCAGTATCGAGAGCGCTTCCGGGGATGAGCTGGATTCCCTTATCTTTCATCTCTATGAAATCCTGGTTTTCATCAATAACAACACATTTAAGACCCCTGGAGGTCAATTCCTCGTAAGTTACCTTGCTGGTGGAGTTCCACCCCACAAGTATTACATGATCCTTTAACTTTTTCTTTTTCAGTCCGCGCATCTTCATAAAGCTGACCTCCACTAATCGAGAGCCCAGTTCCCCGATAACAAGACCAATAGTACTTATACCGAGCATACCTACGGCATAGTATAGTATCCTGCCCCAGGTGGTAACAGGGGAAAAATCTCCGAAACCAACCGTTGTAACTGTGGTAAATGTCCAGTAGAAGGATGTATGGTAATCATACAGTTCACCTAGTTCAACATTTACCTCGGCTATAGCCCGATTGGTTTTATTGTCCTTTAAATTGTTATCATCCAAGTATTGCTGTATTGCGGTTTTGTTATCATTTTCGATACCCTGGTTCTCAAAATATCTGAAACCAAATGTTCCCAGGCCGAATGTTATGAGTACCAAAAAGAATATGATCTGAAGATTCCGGTTCTTCAGTACCGCAAAAATCGTCCGAAAGAATTTGGATAGAACAACGAACATCAAAGAGCCTATGAACAAATGAATAAATATCTTTTCCCTTATTTTATCGGGTTTTGGCGAATAATATGTGATCCAAGTACCAGACCTGATGATGTGGCTCAAGTTGTCCATCTATTTATGTTTCCACATACTAGGATAGGTATATTTCTTCATAATGACCTTTTTAGTAACAACTGCTATACCGTTTCCTGCTTCCAGAACCGCATTTGCGGAAAGTGTGCTTTTACCCAATCCAATGATCTCCCCTTTTCGGCTCATAATGGCGACACGCTCACCGGAATTGAGGTCCTTCTGTACCTGAAGTATTCCCGTAACCGCCAGATCGGCCCCGTGGCAAACGGCATCAACAGCGGTATCCTTGGCGATAACCCGGGGTAAACCCCCCACCATTTTCTCCAATGGGTTCAGGATTTCCCTTAATAGTGTTCCATTACCAGATCCTTCATATATTTCCCAGCCGTCCTTCAGGGAATGAAGAGTATGGATATTCTCCTCGTCGAAGGGACCCACCTTGGTTCTCCTAAGGGCCTTCAACTGTCCGCCCACTCCCAAAGCATCTCCGATATCCACAGCAAGGGTCCGAATATAGGTGCCCCCTTGACAACCGACCCTTATTAGGATGTCCCGTCCTTTGATCTCCAGAAGATTCAGGTAATATATTGTTCTTATGCGGAGCCTTCTTTTTACAGCGCTTTTCCTGGGCGGAAACTGGTAGATGTCTCCTGTGAAATCCTCAAAGACCTTCCTGATCCGTTTCTCGCTGCAATCCCTGTGAAGATGTATTATTCCCACGTACTCTTTTCCGGCATCCTTTAATGCATCCACGATGCGTGTGGCTCTCCCCACGGCCACAGGAAGAACTCCAGTTACCTGCGGGTCCAATGTGCCGCAATGTCCTGTCTTCTTGACCTTCAGGATGTCCCTTACCCATGATGAAACCTGATGACTGGTAGGGCCGGCCGGTTTATCCAGGAGAATTAGTCCTCCTTCAATAATTTCAGGTATTGTCCTTTCATCCGGTTTCTTACCTGAATCGAACATAATTATGTCTTTTTCCTTTATGAGGAATTGACGTTTTTTTTTCCTGATTTCCACGGGTAATTGACCTTTTTCGTCCATAGCTTATTCACCGTTGCAGTCATCAATCCACAGTAAGCGTCTTGCTGAGGTTTTTAGGGTAATCTGGATCGATTCCCTTGAATTTGGACCAGTAATATGCCAGCAGCTGGAGGGGTATTACATTGATTAGGGGTGCCAGGTTCGGCCCGGCCCTCTGGGTTGCCAGGAAATGAGTGGCATTTTCCCGTAGGGGTCTGGAATCCTCGCTTATGACAATGACCTTTCCCTTTCTGCATGACACCTCGTTCATATGGGATATTATCATATAGGTGTCCTCCGGGGTTGTTACATATATCACGGGATAGCCCTTCTCCACAATGGATAAGGGCCCATGCTTGAACTCGCTGGAGTACATCCCTTCGCAATGAGCGTATGTGATCTCTTTGATCTTCAGCGCGCCTTCCATTGCAATGCCGTGACATGTACTGTATCCCAGGCAATAACAATCCTCGACGTTGATCATCTTCTTTGCCATTCCCCTGCATTTGGTATCTACCTTTGTTATTGTGCGTGAAAGCAGGTTCGGGAGTGTGAACAGTTCTTTCAGCAGTTTGCGGTATTTCTTTTCAGAGAGAGTTCGGTTCCTCCATCCCAGTCTTAAGGCAAGGTAATAGAACATGACCAGCTGGTTAACAAAAGTTTTTGTTGCAGGTACACTTATTTCCAGATCACACACAAGGGGTAGGTATATGTCCGTGTTCAGCATCAATGTTGATCCCAGAACATTCAGTATTCCGAGGACTTTGCCCTTCTCCGTCTTTCTAAGGAAGTTCAATCCGTTGATAATGTCCTTTGTTTCCCCGGATTGCGAAACGAAAATGACACAATCATCATCCTGAATTGAGTAGCCGTATGCGTCAATGAACTGACCTGCGATTACAGGGATCACCGGTTTTGCGGCAAATTTGTTGAAGAAGTATGAACCGGTTACCGTGGCATTATATGATGAACCGCATGCTACGATATACAATCGGTTTGATTCCTTGATTGCGGTTATGAAATCTTCAGTAAAGGCGGAGGCCTCAAGATTGTCAAGAAGCATGGCCGCCCGTTTTGGCTGATCGTGGATCTCCTTCAGCATGAAGTGTTCGAAACCTCCCTTGGTTGCATTCTCAGGATCGAGATCGCTTTCCTTTGCCTCTCTTTCAATGCGTTCCCCGGTTTCCAGGGAGAAAATCTCATAGTCCTGATGATCATATCTTATCACTTCTCCGTCGTACAGGCTGAGTATCCTGTTTGTCAGAGGCAATATCGATGGCAGATCGCTTGAACAGCAGATAAAACCATCTCCAATACCCATATACAGGCTGCTTCCCTTTTTGACAGCATATATCTCGTTCTTTTTTTCAGAGGTGATCAAATATGCATAGTCGCCCACGAGGTCCTCATTACTCCGCATAATAGCTTCCTTCATGTTCTTATAATTGTTATCCAGATATTTCTCTACTGTGTGGACCACCATTTCCCCATCGTTCCAGCCTCTAACATTGTGGCCTTCTTTGATATAGAGTTCCTTCAATTGGGTGCAGTTAACGATATTTCCATTATGGGCGCCAACCATTTTACCGGAACAGTCAAGATGCGGCTGTGCGTTCCTTTTGGATGGTCTGCCGAATGTTGCCCATCTAAGCTGTATGATCCCTCTTGATCCCTTCATGTTCTCAAGTTCATAGTTCTCGGCGACCTGCTCAATGGTCCCGGCGTCCTTTCTGAGATCGATTTGTCCCTTTTCATCAACAGTGGCGATTCCAACAGAGTCATATCCCCTGTAAACCAGCTTTTTTCCAGCCTCGAGAATTATCTTACCGAGTTCAGGATTGTTCCTGTCAAATACAATACCGAATATTCCACACATATCTTCAGGCTATGGAATGGATTTTATTTAAGCTCACGGCCTAGAGTTTAATTTTTAAGAACCATTTTAGAGAAATACTCGAAACCCGTCTACTGGGCATTTTAGTTTCTCTATTTGTTGATCTTCAGTAAAGGCGGAATATATTTCTTCTTGAGGGAGGACCCGCTGAATAGAGCTAGAACTGTGAATATCTCCAGTCTGCCGATCCACATCAATAGGGCAAGAATGATCTTGCTGGCATCAGGAAGGAATGCGAAATCCTTGGTAGGTCCTACCTGGTACAAACCCGGACCGACATTTCCAATACATGCCGCAGTGGCCGATGCGCCGGATATTATATCCAATCCCAATCCTATTACAGCGCCCGTTCCCAGCAGGAATAGCAGCAGATAGATCAGGAAAAAGGATGTGATATTGTCTATAAGGGATTCAGAGATGGCTTTTCCGCCTAAGGTGACGGGTATGACCCTTCTGCTTCTCCCCAGTTTACGGAACTTGCGTAGAATGACCTTCAGAAGGATAACTATCCGGATATTCTTGATGCCTCCCCCAGTAGATCCGGCCGAACCGCCCACGAACATTAGCATCAATAGAATGAAACGGGCCATCTCTGGCCACGCATTAAAATCGGCAGTAGCATAACCTGTTGTACTGATTATGGAAGCGGTTTGGAAGAATGACAATCTCAGACTGTCACCAGCATTTGAATTGGCATCATGTATGAAGAAGGCGATTATCACCGATGACATTAGAAATATGGTGATATAGCATCTGAATTCCGCATCCCTCAGCATCTCCTTGACATTCCCTCTGAAGGCATAATATATTAGAGCGAAGTTCACGCCGCAGATGACCATGAAAACGGTTATTGTCCATTGAATGGCAGGTGAAAATGCGGCGATGGAATCCACAGTGGATGAGAAACCTCCTGTTGCCATTGTTGTGAATGTGTGGTAAAGAGCATTATAGGGGTTCATTCCCAGTAAAAATAAAGCGGTGAACTCTACTATGGAAAAACCAAGATATAATAGCCACATGACCTTTGCCGTGTGGGTGACCCGGGGTTTAAGCCTGGTGATGGTAGGACCCGGGGATTCAGCCTTGATCAGTTTTATACCTCCCCTGGTGAACTTGGATAAAATAGCGACCGACAGGACTATAACTCCCATTCCGCCCAACCACTGTATCAATGCCCTCCAGAGCATTATGCTGTGGGCATAATTATCAAGATAATCACCTGTTTCCACATGGAGAACCGTGGCCCCCGTGGTTGTGAGTCCGGACATGGATTCGAAGAAAGCGTCCACGAAGCTTGGAAGGGTATTGCTCAGCATGAAAGGAGTAGTGCTGATAAGGGCAATGATAAGCCAGCTTAGAGCGACAATGGCAAAGGCTTCCACATCCAGAAAATCATAGGGTCTCCCCAGTCTTTCCAATAACAGTCCGAGGGTAATTGTGAACAGTATGAGAAAAAGGAAATAGAATGCATTGGCAGGATATATGCCGCCTATCAGGGGTTTTTCCCAGTAAATCAATGATACCACAAGGGGGATGAGCATGAAGAAGGAGAAGAACTTCAATAATGTTCCAATGTTACCCAGAATGACTCGCCATCTCATTCGTGGCACCTCAAATGATCAATCCTTTTCCCTTGAAGTAGCGGTCCATCTGTTCCATCATTTCCTGGTAGCAGAATAGGAGGACTCTATCTCTCTTCTCCAGTTTGAAATCTCCTCCAGGTATAACTGTATTTCCGCCTCTCAATACCCCAATAATCAAAACACCCCTGGGCAGTTTAATTTTGTTAATCTTCTTGCCCTTTACCGAGGACCTCTTTCCCACCTTTGTCTCGAATACTATCACATCGCCTCCGTACAGGGGAATGGTCTTGAGAATTCCGAGATATCCTATCTCCCTTAGCAAAGCTTCCACGGTGAGGTTGTCTATGGAAAGAGCCAGGTCAATACCTATGGTCTCAAGAGTTCCTTTCATGGAGGTCTTGTTTATGAGGGATATGACCTTTGGTATTTTATAAACCTTTGCAAGGAGGGATACCAGGACATTGATACCTTCCTTCCGGGTCATAGCAACAACGGCATCCATCTCTTTCAATCCTTCCTCGAGAATCAATTTTTTATCCGTGGGATCTCCGTTGATGACCACACTGTCCTTCAGTATGGATGCTGCACGTTTGCACCTTTTGATATTATCAGAGATAAGTGTAACATTGATGTTCTTCCTTTCCAAACGCCTGGCGAGATGAATGGCCATATCTCCTACGCCAATTATCATCACATCATCGGTTCTGTCGCCCTTATTTCCCTCGACACGGCCTACAAGTTTTCTGATATTATGGATCTTGTCCGGAGAGTCAAGAACTAGAAGCAGCCGGTCTCCCTTTTTTATCCGGGTCTTTCCCTCGGGTATGATCACCTTTATGCCCCTGAATATGCCTCCAACTAATATTCCCTTGGGTAGGTTGATCTCTCCTAATTTCTTGCGGCACATGGAGGATGAATGGTCTATCTTCGCCTCTAAGAGCATCATTTTTCCCTTGGCCATTGCAGTTCGGTTCATTAGAGCAGGTATGGATATGATGTTCATTATCTTTTCAACAACCAATAGTTTAGGACAAACCGCAATGTCAATACCGATGGAGGAGAACTTCATTGATACAGGTTCATTGATATAGCTCAGGTTGTTCAATCTAGCTATGGTCTTGACACCCCTTGATTTGGCAATCACGCATCCCAGCATGTTTGCTTCATCATCATTCGTGACGCCGAAATAGAATTCCGCCATGTCGATCTGTGCCGAATCAAGGACCTCCATTTTCCCTCCGTCCCCATGATAAATCCTGACATCCAAGGCGCGGGCTCTATCTACATTTACTTTCTTCTTTTCAATGATAGTAATATCATGACCAACCCTGGTGAGGGATTCGGCAATGCTCAGACCCACGTCACCGGCACCGGAAATAATTATGTACATGCCTTGGGCACCTCTACGATCAAAGCTCTAGGGAACGATAATTGTTAAACCCTGATTTGTCTTAATGAAGGATATCAAATAAATTCCTAGAGATAATATATAATGAATCATACAATGAAATAGGGACATTCAGATGGCAGGTTCAGGATATGAATGTTATGCTATAAGTAATTACAGATGGTATATTCCCAGGGTCCCCTTAATGATTCAGGACCTTCTTCACCCGTTCAAGAATGAAATCAATATTTTCCCTGGAAATTATCAGAGGCGGAGCGAATCTGATGGTCTGACCGTGGGTATCCTTGGCTAGAACACCCATCTCCATTAGACGCTGACAGTACGGCCGGGCGCCGCCATATTCCCTTTTAAGTTCCACACCGATAAGAAGTCCCTTTCCGCGTATTTCCTTGATGAGCGGACTTTCAAGGGACTTCAGTCCTTCTTTGAAATATTTACCCATTTCGGTTGCCCTGTGGGGAAGATTTTCTTCAAGAATAATATCAATAGCCTCAGAAGCAATAGCACTGCCGAGGGGATTACCTCCAAATGTACTGCCGTGCTCGCCGGGACCGATAACATCCAGTATATTCCAGGTGGTAATTATGCCGGATACTGGAAAAACACCTCCACCCAAAGCCTTGCCTACTATCAAAATGTCAGGTTTTGCATCCTCATACATATGTGCGAAGAGCTTACCAGTCCTGCCGAGACCGGTCTGTATCTCGTCGAATATCAGAAGAACATTATGTTCCGTGCATATTTTTCTCACCTTTTTCAGATAACCCTCCGGAGGAACAATGACACCGCCTTCCCCCTGTATGGGTTCAACAAGGAAAGCCGCTGTATCGGGAGTGATGACTCTCTCCAACGCTTCCGGATCGCCGAAAGGAATGCTCTTGAATCCCGGTGTGAAAGGCCCGAATCCCTTTCGGTTCACCTCATCGGAAGAGAATCCTACAATTGTAGTGGTACGCCCATGAAAATTGTTATCGCATACTATGATCTGTGCTTTGTCGGCCTTGACCTTCTTCTTCATATATCCCCATTTCCGAGCTGTCTTAATTGCCGTTTCCACAGCTTCGGCACCTGTGTTCATAGGTAGAACAGCTTCCATTTGAGCGCATTTTGCCAATTTCTCCAAGAAATGGGGCAGCTTATCATTATGAAAGGCCCTGCTGGTCAGAGTAACTCTTTGGGATTGTTCCATCAGGACATTCATTATCCTCGGGTGCACATGACCATGATTCACCGCACTGTACGAGGAAAGACAATCCAGATATTTTTTTCCTTCAACATCCCATACCCATACACCTTGGGCCCGGGATATGACCACAGGTATCGGTTTGTAATTATGTGCTCCGTATTTTTGCTCAAGTTCAATATATTCATTAGAAGACTGCATTTTTACCACCTTTAAGCTACTGCCGATAGGATTATTGGTTGTTAGATCATGCTTTCAGTTACAGAGTCATCAGAAGTATGAAAAGCAGACAGGTAATTTGCTAATGAGATATTTAAAACTTGAAGTGATAAAGCTCTAAAGGCTGAAAAAATGACTAGGATTCAGTGTTAAATCTCGGACTATTGCTTCAGCTTTTCTCGGCTTTGAGGGATGAACGGAGCTGATTAAGGGTGGATAGAACATCCTCGTAATCTTCATTTCCTGCAGTAGGTCCATTTGTCCTTTTGTCTCCGTGGTTTGCCGGTGGAGGAGGAGGGTTTTGGGTTTCAGATACTGATGCAGGGGGTTTAGGGGGTATAGGTTCATGAGGTGTTTCCATTAGGGAAGGAACTTCATTCGGTGAAGGGATTGGTTTAGAATCAGGTTGAGGTTTCTCAGCAGCAGTCCTGTTGGATTCTAATGTTTGAGTAGGCTTTCCCGATAGTTTCTCCATTAACTCTTTTCTCTGTGAATCAAGATTTTCCAGTTTGATCTGTAACGGAGCGGTCTCTAATTCTGGGGCATTCCTAGCCTGAAGGTCCGCCAGCTGTTGGGTGATATTGATCTTGAAGCGGTCCAGGGTTTGCAGAAGTTCCTTTGTCTCTCCCATATCCTTCTGGTTTTGTTCATCCTCCCCTCCTTGCTTTGTTATTTCCTTTTCTCCAGCTGTAACCTTCTGAACCGCTCTCGGCGGTCTGGCTTTAGGCGGCTGAGCTTTTGCTTTTTCACCTTGGGAAGCTGTTTCTCTTCGTTTTTTCTGGTTTCTAGCTCCTTGTGCAAAGGAAGGCGGTCGGGAAGGTACTGCTCCAGTCTGCTGTTGAGGAGCGGGGCCTACCTGTGCCTGAGTTTGGTTCGGCCCCCCAGCTGCTCCTGGCTGCGGCCCGCCGTATCCTTGGGGAGAACCTGCACCTGATTGATATCCCTGGGATGGTATTCCACCATACACCGGTCCCATGTTGGACTGTCCCATTCCCATTGCCAGAAGGTCCATTGAAGCGTCCTGGGGTTCTGATTCTCTGTCATCCACGTCCTTCTTTTTCTTCCAGATGAACAGAGCAATACCCAATCCAAGACCGAGAACTATAATAATGATCAGTATGAACCACACCCAGGAAGCACCTGATCCCCCGTTTCCTTCAGAAGATGATTCCCTTTCAGATTTCTCAAATGGAATCGATTGGGAGATGTCCGTATCCGCTGAGACCGCTTTCACAAAGAACTTTGAAGCCATGAGGTCCAAATCGGGCCAATGAACAGTTAGTTTAATATCCCTATCGTCCTTTGGATGGAGCAGAAATGAATCATGTTCGAGTTGGGTAAAGCTGTCGAAGGCACCAAGAACCGTCAATGTGATCTCTTCAGGTACATTTCCATCATTGCTGACGGTGACATTGAATGTTGTGGTGTACCCTTCCTTCAGCTGTGTCAATTGGATAGTATCAAATTCTATTGAGATATCATGTTCAGGTTCAAAATCCAGATCGACCTTGAACGAACGAATATTACTCCTAAATGTACTGTACACACCGAAGAAGGAGACCTCCACCATCCAGTAATATGTCATGCCGTCGATAAGTTCTTCAGTGGTATATGAATTCGCTATAATTCCCTCCCTTACAGGAGATATTTGATCAGGGAACAATCCCATATGAACGGCGTATGAAGGGGAGCGTTCGGTATAATTTATATCCCACTTCAATTCCGGTGTATTATCGGACAGAGTGATCTGATCCAATGGGTATGTCTGGAATATCCCTACATCAGGGCATTCGGTCCAGTCATGGATGTTGACAAAAATGCTCTTATCTCTTCTATCACCGTCCTTATCCTTTACAGTGAGAGCTATGGAGAACTCCCCCACTGAAAGCATGGACACCGGGGTTATGTTCAGTATATTATTGTTTTTTACAGTAGCGCTTATGAAGTTGGTCTTTGCTGTTTTGATACTCCAAACCAGTTCCTCTTTGGGGTCTTCGGTGTCCCAGGCTAGGTCCCACAGGGAGAACTCCCTGCTTCGGTGGCTGTAAAGATGGAACACTGTGAATTCCTCGAAGATCTCAGGCGGATTGTTCATCAGCTCAAGTGTACTGTTGTAATAGTACCAGGGAGCCATACCGTGGTCCCGGTCTTCCAGGGAAACCCTGATTCTGTACTGTCCTAGTTCATGATCCAAAGTAGTATTGAAACATACGCTGAAATTGATGCCGTCCTCATTGTGGTTCACTGGGAGAGGAGTCCAGTCTGAAGTGCTGTTTTTTACCTCGACCCGGGCATCCAAAATGTCCGATCCGTCCTCAAGATCTACAGGATCTATCCAGATCACCCCGCATTCCCCTCGATGGAAAACAGAGGGTGATAGGGTCAGGTTAGCAACACTCGGTAGATTGTTGTGGAGATTGATCTGATGGTTCATATCGTACCAATCCGATACCGACCCATCTTTATCTTCAGCTCTTATTCTGATATCATAAAGGCCGGGTTTGGATGTTTTTGGAAATGTGAGGTCGAAACCCCATTTACCCTCATTGTCATCGAAGATGGGTTCCGTGAAAATATCGGACCGCCAGGTAATTGTTTCTTCATCAGAAAGCGAGTATTGGGCTGCTACAGCCAATTCGTCCTCGTAATCCTCCTCGTCTGAAACTGCCACGTACATTGTGGATGTTTCCGTTCTGAAAAGTGATACAGGCCCTAGAATATTTTCGATGACAGGTTTATTGTTGATCACTCTGAGGCCCTGGGCTTTTGTTTCCCAGTTACTGTATAGTCCGTTAGGGTCCTGGAACCTCACCCTGATGTCGTAATAACCGGTCTCAGTATCCAGTTCAGGCTCGAAGTCAACGTACCACCAATTGCCCTGGGAAACTGGATTTGTGAACATGGAGTCACTCCATGGATTACCTCCTGGGTTGCGAAGTTTATATTGGAATTCAGCGGTTAATTGGTCAGGTAGTGAGAAATAGCTTTCAGTTCTACCGTAAACTCTGGTGGTATTTCCACGTTTAACCGATGTTTTGGGAATATTTATTTCCGGCTGGATCGGGGGAGCTGTGAGTAGCCAAACATCAATGGTACCATCCCTTGAGGCGGATGCGATCATCTCGTCATCCGGAGACCAGTCAACAGATGATACTGCCTGTGTATGACCCGTGAAATTGACATAGGTATACCCGGTGTCCGGATCCCATACCTTAACATCCCGATCAGCCGAACCGGTTACGATCTTGGAACTGTCCAATGACCAGTCCACACATAGAACATCATCTATATGCTCCTCATAGACAAAAAGCTCAGCACCGGTGTCTGCATTCCAGATTTTCACAGTATTGTCCGATGATGCAGTTGCTAACTTAGTACCGTCTTGAGACCAGGCAACGTCGTTGACAGTATCCGAATGACTGGTCAATTCCTGATCCACATTACCGTTCTGAGGGTTCCAAATGAATACCTTGGAATCATTACCTCCCGAAGCTATCTCATCTCCCCCGGGCGACCAATCCACACACCGAACCTGATCTGTATGCTGGGTGAAGGATAGTATTTCCATATCGTCAGGATTTGCCACATTCCAGTACCAGATAAGTATCTCACCGTCCTCTGAACAGGATACCACCTTGTCGCTGTTCGGGGACCATGAAATATCTGTGACCCTATTGTCAGGAACACCGTCATAGTGACCCAGAAAAGTAGCTTCAGAATTACCGGTTATGGTGCTCCATACCTTTGCTTTTCCTGAAGCACTACTACTGGCAATGTGCATTTCATTAGGCGACCATTCTGCTGAAAGGACATCGTCAGAATGCATCGCATAACGTATCCTCTCGTCAGTTTCGTTCCATTTCCATATCATAGCGTCGCCGTCGGAATCGCAGCTGACCAGCTCTGTACTGTTGGGGGCCCATGATACACAATTAACGAAACCGTCATGGTTCCTGAAGGAGTTGTCAGAGAGATAATCATCTATTGTGGCATTGGTGTTGATCACGAAGGGAAATGACGCACCGATCAGGATCAAAATTATTAGAAAATTCAGGATTGTATTTCTCATTATGTTCGTTTTCAAAATGGCCTACCCCCATTTATCAATTTAGCCTGATGAATTTGGATTAAAAATTGAATTTATTTATTATTCAAGATATTATATATATATTTATACCTGTAACTATTTCATATTCAGTGTTGGTATCATAACCTGAACGGTAATTAAAATTGAGATTTTACAGGTGTGTACGGATGAACGAGGCTTTGGATATTGCCATAATCAATCTGTGTCAAGTTGTCTGTGTAGGGAAGGATCAGCCCTTTAAGAAGGGACCTGATCTCCATAACCTTAACCTCATTGAGACGGGGGATATAGGTATAAAGAACGGGCGGATAGTCTTTGTAGGTAAAGGTCTTCCGGAAAAAGGAAGGATAGATGATACCACTCGAATAATAGACGGCCGGGGATGCATTGCTCTGCCGGGTTTTGTTGACCCGCATACGCATTTAATTTTCTCTGGTACCCGTGAGCATGAACTGGAGATGAAGCTCCTGGGTCACAGCTATATGGAAATACTGAAAGCCGGCGGAGGGATATTATACACTGTCAAAAGGACCCGTAATGCATCTTTGGATGACCTTATGGATGAAGCTAGCCAAAGGCTGGACCGCATGCTCCTTCACGGAACCACAACCGCTGAGGCCAAAAGCGGTTACGGTTTGGATACTGAAACGGAACTCAGGTCACTTAAGGTCATATCACTCCTGAACAGTTCACACCCCGTCGATCTGATACCCACATTTCTGGGGGCTCATGCTCTTCCTCCGGAGTATAATAGTCATGAGGATTATGTGGACCATGTGATAACCGATATGCTCCCCAGGATAGTCAGGGAAGGTTTGGCCCACTACTGCGATGTTTTTCTTGAAAAAGGAGTGTTCGAGGTGAATGAATCCCGAAGATTGCTGTCTGCAGCCAGGGACCTTGGCCTTCTGCTGAAACTTCATGTTGACGAGATAGAAAACCTAGGGGGAACTGATCTGGCTTGCGAACTCGGTGCGGTTTCTGCGGAGCATCTGGTAAAGACCACGTCCCGTCAGATCCGTGAATTAGCGGAGAACAGGATCGCCTGCATATTCCTTCCGGGAACTCCTTTCTCATTGATGGACGGTCATTATCCGGCGGCAAAGGAGTTCATAGATGAAGGATGCATAGTCTCATTGGCCACAGACCTGAACCCGAATTGTATGTGTGTGAATATCCAGTTCATTTTGAGTCTGGCAGTTTATAATATGGGTATGACCCCTGCTCAGGTGATAAGCGCTTCAACTCTGAATGCAGCATTTTCCATAGGAAAGCAGGATGAGATAGGATCAATAGAGGTTGGGAAGAGAGCCGACATATCAGTTCTCGATCTTGATGATTATCGGAAATTACCCTACCAATTCGGTGTGAATCATATCAGACATGTCATTAAGAATGGAAATATCGAGGTTTTCAATGGGAAATTGGTGAACCGTGAGAGGTCGGTCTACATCTATGCCTTCAAAGACGATTGCCTTTTACTGGTAAAGAGCAGAAAGCGGAAGGGATGGGAGGTTCCTGGCGGAAAAATGAAACCCGGAGAATCAATTGAGGAAACGGCTCTGAGAGAGTTCATGGAGGAAACTGGTCATGATCTTCAGATAGTGAAGACTGCTGGTAAAGTGGTCTACGGCAGGGTTGGAAAGATGAAGGGTGATTTCGATAAAGAAGAGATCGAGAAAATAGGCTTATTCCACAAGCTCCCTGATGCCCTAAATTTTCCCAAGTCTGAATTTATTGCTTTTATTAAAGCGTCCCCAAAGGATATAACCCCTGATTGGATATATGGTAGGTGATAGAATGTCTAGCCGAGCTTTACTGATAATTGATGTTCAGAACGACCTTTGTCCCGGAGGTAGTATGGCGATCGAGGGTGGTGAAAATATATTAAGAACCCTCAACAGATACATACAGCGTTTAAAGGTCCACTTTTTTGCATCTCGAGACTGGCATCCAGCTAAAACCAACCATTTCACGCCTTATGGAGGTGAATATCCCCCCCATTGTGTTCGGGATACTTTCGGTGCGATGTTCCCCACAAATCTGAAATTGCCCGCCTCAACGATTGTCATCAGCAAGGGAATGGGACCCAGAGAGGAAGGTGTTTCTGCATTCAATGGTTATGATAATAAGGGAAGAAGTTTCGATGTTATTCTGGACGACATGGGAATAGGCTCCCTTTACGTATGCGGTCTTGGAACTGAACTTGGTGTGAAGGAGACGGTGATAGATGCCCTCGAACGTGGATATGTAGTCAAGCTTCTGACCGATGCTATCGGCGGTGTTGATGCTGGTGGGGCACGGTTGGCAATGGAAGAGATGGAGGCCTTAGGTGCGGATATGATCAACCTGCGGGATCTTGGCTGAAATGAATTATCGGTCATCCAAGGTATCAAAGACTATTTCCTTCTTCTGTCCCGCTCGTCATCCTCCTGCTGAATCTCCCTTTTAAGCAGCTCATGGTGCCATTTCTCCACAATAAAACTGTCCGACCAAGGACAATATGTGTCCTTTATGGCACAGCCACGGTCAGGATCGAATATTACGGGATACAGCTGGCAACCCAAAGGTCTTATATCGTATATGGAGCAATTACCGCGGTCAAGAAAAAAACAATTTCCGTCCACATTCTTCAGCTGGATGTATCCGTCGACCTTAATGGTGAAATTACTGAACCCCGCCTTTCTAATGGCACGTAGGTCCTTAAGGGATAAGGTCATTTCGGTATTCTGACAGCAACGGTAGCAACTGTGCACCCTGCAGGGCGATATTCCTCCTGAAACCGGAGGTCTGAGCTCAGTCATAATTACCACTGGTCTTTCTTTATGGGATTCAGGGTTATACCTGACTGACCCATGTAGTTTCCGCTCTTCTCTTCGTATAGAGATGAAGGAATGCTAGTCAGACGCTGGATCACCAGTTGGACAATCCTCTCACCTGGCTTCAGAATGATGTCTGAATGAGAGCAGTTAAGAAAACTCAGGGTCAGAGTTCCCTCGAATCCCGCATCGATCTTGCCGAAAGCGGGTAGAAATCCCTTTCTGGCGAATGTTGTCCGTATCCAGCATTCTCCAACTAGATTAGGTCCGAACCTGAGCTTTTCCTGAGTAGATATTATGAAACGGGATTTGGATGGTATAAGGGTCATTTCATTGGTCACGGTTTTCATCAGTTCGGGTATCAAAATTTCGCCTATTCTAAGGTCGTATCCGTTTGGCGTCAGGTCCTTTTCCCTGAAGGGTTGTATGGACAGTTCGTTATGCTCAATGGCTGAAATTATATCTACATCGCTGAGAATCGAGATTATATCACTTCCAATTATCATTTTAATAAATGCTATCGATATGAAAATTATTATTTATACAGGTATTGATAATACAGCCAATTATATTTTGCTTGAAAATTTCTATTTCCTATAGCTGAACATATCTAGATTATCTCATATGTTTCCGCTTTACAGACAATATTAAGAACCAACTAGCTTTAAATATTTTTTGAACCAAAACCTAGATCTATACAATATTGATAAAATGAGCAATTGGATATCAGGATAACGATCATAAAAGAATTATATATTTTCACTGCTATAGCTGTTTCGTGAACAAAGCGGTCAAAGTAAAGGGATTGGTGAAATTCTTCCCGGAAAAAAGATCATTATTTCAGAATTTCGGAAGATCCGCAAATAAAAATGATTCTCCAAAGGGTATCTATGCCCTCAAAGGACTGAATCTCACGGTAGGGGTGAACCAGATATTCGGACTTCTAGGACCCAATGGTGCTGGTAAGACCACCCTAATTAAGACACTTAACTGCCTCATCCCTCCTACTAGAGGATCCGTTGAGGTATTGGGTATGGATCTATCAAAGGACCGAGAGAACATTCTGTCAAAGGTCGGTTATATGCCTGAGATCCCTTCATTTTATTCTGGAGTCACTACGGAAAAAATTGTGGAGTATTATTCCAAGCTTTATGGTTATCAAGGGGAGGAAGGTTCCCAAAGGGTAGACACTGTATTGGAAATGGTTGATATGGAAGCAAACCGTAAAAAGAAAACAGACGACCTGTCATTTGGAATGAAGAAGCGTCTCTCCCTGGCTGTTTCGGTGATCAATGATCCTGAGCTCCTGATACTTGACGAACCTACAGGCGGTTTGGACCCCAAGGGTAAGAAGGATTTTCAGGAGATGATAAGGGAACTATGCACAAGAGGGCGTACGGTGATCATGTCCTCACACATCCTTCCTGAGGTCCAGCAGATGTGCAGTCATGCAGGTATAATATTGAAAGGAAAACTGATCAGCTCCGGTTCAATGAGTTCACTCCAGAAAACCATGCTGGGAGGTGAGACCGTAAAGATCCGAATAAGGATATCAGGCGAGGGAGAATCACCTAGAGAAGATATCAGCGCATTGGAGGGAGTGAAGAGGTTGGAAATGGTTGATGAGGAATTGATCATTTTTGCTTTGGACGGCGAACTAAGCGTAAAGGTGAATGAAATACTGGCAAATAAAGGTTGGAAGGTAAGTTCTCTTGTCATCGAGGAGCCGGAGCTTGAAGATATCTTCATGCATCATACTGAGGGTCGGAGTAGGAAGGGTTAATCTTAATGATTCTTTTAGAATTTATAAAATTTATCTTAATCCAATATTGATAGAATTTGGGGCGTTTTCATTCCAGTGTAAGCATTAATTCATTCAAACCTTCAATTTCGATTTCGTCCCCGGCCCAGTTGGAAATGATATCGCCGAAATCAGTTGATAACCTATTGACAATTTCCTTCATTTTGCTGATGGCAGGTTCAACATCCTCTCCCTTTCCAATGACAATAAGATAAAACCCTATACCCTCTTCTATCAGTATGTTATGGTCCCCTTTCTTGATATTCTTCAGGTTTCCCTCAACGGATAATGAATCGGATATGAACATCTTAACAGCAGTGAACATCCCGCCAAATGTATCATCATCCAAGTTCAGGTCCTCTCTAACGGTTTTTTTATACATCACTAGACCACCTTCTTTCAAAAGCATTACATAGGTAGTTGTAAATGTATCGAACTTTGTCAAGGATCTCTTCTTTGTAATAGCGTTTTCAACTGCACCAAAGAGCTTCTTGCTTTTTACAGGTTTAACAATAAAATCCAGAGCGCCCTTTTTAATTGCATCCACACCTGTTGTTATATCATCAACGGCACTTATCATGATGACCTGAACATTGGGGTCCTTATTTTTGATCAAGGACAAACATTCCAGACCGCTCATTTGGGGCATATTGATGTCTAGAAGGACCACAGAAGGTTCCACCTTTTCCATCATTTCGAGGGCTCTAATGCCGTTATCGGCAGTAAATACAGGATAATTCCTTTTTTCCAGAAGCCTGCTGAAAGTAACCCTTATGAAACTCTCATCATCCACAATCAGTATCTTTTCCTCTGAAACATCTATCCCGTCAAGATCGTTTTCCATTGAACAGCCCCGATATAACAGCATTCAAATCCATAGTTGCGGATTAATATATTCAGTATGAAATCATCTAAGTTAGTATCAATACCCAGTTACTGAAATATGTAATTGTATTAGAATATTATATCATATTTTGCAAAATAGTAAAACTTATATTAAAACTCTACAGTCCAAAGTAATTCCACAACTCTACCGATCAAGCTACCCAGAACTCAGATACTCTGCTCTTGACACGGGTTATGTTGTCGAATCTTATAGCAATCATATCTGCGTCGTTCTCGCCGTGAGGCATTCGATGAATATGATAATCAGTATGGTCCTTGATATTGTTCTCAATATAATCCTGCCAGGCGTTGGCTACCGAGGATGATATATTTATATAGATCATCTCGCCACCCCCCAGCTCGAAAACCATCGGGTGTGAATGGACCAGTGAGAACTCTATACCAGTGGACATCAGAGCTGAAGGCGACGGATTCTGGTTGGAGGATGATATGCTGTACATATCTAGAGTAAGAACTGTCTCATTTCCTATCTTTTCAATCTTGAAAACCGGTCCGGAAGTGATATATGGGCTGTCGCTGCCCCAATGGCTCTCCACAACAGCGCCCAGCTCGAGTCGGTATTCGCGGTCAGCAGCATGCTGAAGATAAGGTATGAACTTCACTCCGCCCCAGCCGATCATCCTCCCCTTGCTTCCGATCTCCATTGACAGAAACGGCATCTCTTCGTTGTAGCGCAGATGCCCTTCCTTTCCAGAACTGCCCACCAATGGAACTGAAGGGGATTTTGTATCTAGAGGTACGAATATGTTGCTTCCTGATATATTGTTCAGAGCCAATCGGTCCATACCGCTCTTCATGTCCATGAAATCCATCCTTACATCATCCAGGTAGTTCTCCTCGGCATCCTCGGTGTATCTGGGGACATAAAAAGCCAGTACAAGAGTGATTATCAGTACAAGTATGGATACAACCATTATGGTACCCACCACAGATGAAACAGCCTTTTGGTCCGTTCTTTTATCTAAGCTAGTCTTCTTTCTATGTGAGATTTTGCCAGAGAAAAACGATAACATAATTCCGGTACTCAGAAGAAGTAAAACAGCTGGGGCCAGAATTCCATTATCAGTCAGATCTTCTTCGGGTGTGATTTTCCCAGATAGACTTGTTATTTCAGTGATGCTTCTGGTGTTTTCAATAATCCAGAAATTATTATAGGTCATGTCAATGGCTGTGAATTCCCCGTCATAGACCTGAACTCTTACCATGTAACGGCCGGGATCCATGGCTACTATATCCCAGGAATAACTAGATACATTCCAATAACCTGAGGCTATGCCCACCCAGTTCACTCCGTTATCTATGCTGTAAAACAGGCTTGTATAAAGCACAGCTCCAGCATCAGGGTCTGACGCTATCCATGTGATATTGATAGAAGGTTCACTGTAAAAGCCACCTAATGAATATCCGATGGTTATTCCCCGGATAACCGGCGATTCCTGAATAATATTGCTCGCCAGTATTAGTCTGTAGCGGATGTATTGGTTGTTGCCAATGGATTCTAAAGTCCAGTTCCCAGGATTGGTGGAATTTTCTTGTATAGATATCCAATTAGACCATGAGGTATTATCCGATGAAATGGCTACATGAACTGTTACTGAGGTCTGTAAAGGGATTACTCCATCGATATCGATGAAATCGAATATGACTGATTCTCCGCCGTTGAATCCTCCAGATATATATACACCAGAAGGCTTGTATTCCAGTACCAAACTGGTAGTGAAGTAGGTGGGACTGTTCATTCCCTGGTTGGTGGACCAGTCGAAATTGGCCCCAATATCACGCTGGAAGTCGAAGATTCTCATCTCCTGGGTTATGGGGGAGTTCCCGTCCCTGAAATAATCGAAGTAAAAGTCGGTCCCAGTTCCAATAATGTAAGCTCTATAGCCAACTCCTGTTGAGTATACATTATTAAAATTTCCGTTATTGTTTGTATCCGCCTGCAGTCCCAGCTGGGTGAATCTGATATCCGGAGTCCCGTCTTTATTGAAATCAATATAATAGTTGAAATTACCCCCGTAGTTGCGGATAAATATGCCCTGTTCGTCATTTACTTCGTCATATGCAAGTTTCAATTCCTCTTCGGGGCCGTAATCGAAATCCCGAGTATATTCCGAATCAACTCCATCAGCGCTTATATTCTGATCTTTATCTATTTCGGTCCACCCTTCATTCTCATCGGCATAAAGTTTCAGTTCACCATAAGTGGAATTCCAATCGATCCAGGTTATATTGCCGTCCTGGAAATCGGAATCGGTCTCATCAATGAATTTGAGAGTATCTGAACCTATAGGAGTAAGAAGTTCAACACTAGGTGCCTCATTGATGTTCTCCACCGCGAAATTCCCATCTGATATATCATAGGATGTTTCTATTCCGTCAAAGGCCATGACCATGATCTGATAATCAACACCGTCACTCAAAATATTTGTATCCCATGTATATATTCCGTCATTGGGTGTGCCCATTACAAGCACGATCCAAGTAACACCGTTATCGGGACTGTAGTACAGGTCTACCTCCGTGATCTGATCGTGTGGGTCTTCATCATAAGCGGTCCATTGAATATCATAATAAGCATTTATTATTTCTCCGCTGATAGGCCTATCGATTTGGGTAAATGGCGGAGAGTTGTAATTGTCTATATGGACTGGTTCAGTTGTTGTATTTGTGCCGATTTTTGTTCCGTCTGATGCAGAGATCCTAATGAAATAATCACCGTCAGAATATGCAGTTGTATCCCAGAAATATACACCATCATTGGTCTCGTTCTCGGAAAGGATGATCCAATTGTCACCATCAAGGCTGTATTCTATTGATATATTCACCTCATCCCCGTCACGGTCCCAGGCATCCCAGGATATGGGTATTGTTCCGGTCACAATCTCCCGGCCAACCGGATAGACTATACTAACCCTGGGTCTTGTGTTATGCAGCGAAGTGACTGTGAATTGGATTTCGTTATAATAGATGTCCCCTGTGGCGGAATTTTCCGAAGTAACCTTTAACCAATAGGTGCCAGGATCAATCTCTTCAGGCAGGGTCAATCTGGGACTCTTGTAGGTCACAAGGCTCGTCAAGCTGTTATCCAACATCATAATGTCCCTGACCCCCATGCCAAGCTTAGTAAGGTTGACTTCAACATTTTTTACAAGCTCGGGAGCACCGCTGCCCATCAATCTTGCATAAATAACAACGGTCTTCTTTCCTTCAATACTTATATCTATGCTTCGGGGTTCGGCCCAAGTGGATACGATGGAAAATGAATTTGGTCCCCCTGTGTTATTGAATATGGATTGAATTTCATTTTCATTAGGATTTTTGGTAACACCTTCTGCAAAAAATGAATCCTCAAATATTGTTTTCTTTGTTCTCAGATTATATAGATATACATTGACCTTGGCTGTTGTATCGGGTTCAAAGATATAATATGACCATGTTTCACCAGGCTGGAATCTCTCGATGTTCTGGGAGCCGGTGTTCTTATGGAATGTCCCGTCTCCCAATTTCACGAACTCCTTGTTTATATCGTTGAAATACAGCCTCACCTCGTAATCCTCCACATCCAGGAATTCTCCTCCCTGATGGTAAAGAGTGATTTTTCCTGTGCTGTTGGCACTTATAATATCCCAGGAGCCTTCCATTTCCACATAATCGATATCTTCGGGTTTCTCTACATTGTAAACCCAGAAAGCGAGTATGGAGGCTAGAACAACCGTGATAGCAACCATAAGGATAGTTCCTATTACCGGTGATACACCATTCTTGTCTCTTTTAGATCGTCTGTTCCGGGAAGCTCTACCTTTTTCCGAATGGGATTCCCCGCCTTTGACCTTACACTTAGTTTCTTTCCTCTTCTTTCTTATCCTCATCTCCATGATCAATCCCCCCAAAGAAATCAATAAAAGAACAATGCTAGCAATAATCAGGGTGACTGCGGTGAGGCCTATTCCTTCATCATCCTTCCCAGTTTTGTCATCGTTGGGATTGTCTGAATCGGATATGTCATCATCTCCAGAGGTGTCATCCCCCGTTGTATCGTCATCACTGGTTATGTCATCATCCTCTGTTGAATCGTCATCTCCAGATGTGTCATCATCTTCTGATTCAGGCCCACCATTATCCACAGAAATATTATAGAAATCCATTATGAACGCGGTATCGGTGGACCTTGTCATATTGATGAACCATATCTCATTTATTTCAGTATTTTCAATACCATTCAAAGTATACAGATCCCCGGTATAGGTTGTAATGAAATAGTTCCCCGCACTCGCCAAATCGCCCGTTTCTGTAGGCAGGTGGTATTTGGGAAGAATAACATTATAAAGAGGATCCAAAAGACCAATGTCCTTCAGCTGCAGGTATCTAACCGCTGGTTCCCAGGCATCAATGGTTTTCTTGATAGTTGATCCAGGTATGTCGGAATAACCATATTCTCCCACAAGATGCGGAGGGACATCCAATAGTTTGCCAAGATGATTTTTTTCCTCTGTGATATAGAAGCTTAGGTTCAGATTGTCCTCTCTATTCAAGGTCAAACCGTCCAGAATGGCCTCCAGAAAATGCAATTCAACCTTTTTAGAAATACCTGATTCTTCACTGCCGTGAAGATGAATTTTCCCCTGATCTGGGTTCTTAGAACCAATATTTGATCTGGCAATAAGTATGTCATTTGATCTGAATTCGATATTGTTTGAAAACTCGATTTCCGTACCTAAGATGTAGACAATTGTGGAATTGATCTCGGCATTTCCATTGATGTCAAATATGCAGTTGGAAATCCTTATGACCTTTCCCTTGAAAATAGCACTGTTAGCATGAATGGTTTCCTCCATTAGGTCTAAAGTACCGTACCCAAGGGAATTCAGGTATTCGTTGGTAATTATCTTGGAGTCCTCGATAACTATACTGTTTCCTGATCCATGATTGTTCTGGGACTTTATTATTCTGAAATGACTGGGTGTATTGAATGTAGAGTTCATAATACTTATAGACGAATCAGGACCGAGGACGAAAGTCACATCTGCAGAGTTCCAGGTGATATCCTTAATTTCCAGGTCTGCCCCCTCATTAAGCAGAACTATTGTTGTATCATTGAAGACAGGATGCTCTGAATCATCCCATACAATGGAATCCGTGAGAATCAGAGATCCCCCTCTATTAAGCGTACTAGCTGCTTCTGCAGAAGTTAAGTCAGTAATGGGTGAAACCATAAGCTGAAGAAGAATAAATGTCCCCAGTATGCCTATAAGAGTACCATCCTTTCCTATGTTCGCCGTTCGTTTCATTTACACCACCAGATTAAATAGTACCAGGCCCGTGAACAGCATAATGGATATATGCTTAAAACCTCCTTTCACGGTACCGTCCAACATAACGCCTACCATAATACCTCCGCCGATCCCCTGGACGAATATTGCCAATAGAGAGTAATCCTCAAGGGTTTGGAGGGTTTCCTCGGATAATCCTCCGCTGAATGATTCAGGAAGTGCTTCGGAGTCTGAGAGTTCACTGTCCTCTGCTTCGCCGGTTATCATCTGGTTATCCTGAGCATATATTGGTGCAAGAGTACTCATGAGAAGTGAGACCACCAGAAGGAACACCATGAAGGAGATGTAGATAATGACCATGTATGTACTCATACGCTTGCTCCTCTCAGTATTCAGATACTCGATCTCCTGTGCATCTTTGGCCGCACCATGGAGCACATCGCTGATCTTTCCTCCTGACACAGAAGCTTCAGCTATCAGAGCTATGGATTTTCGGGTCAACGGAGTTTTTACACGTTCACCGAATAATTTAAGGGCCCTGGGCAGGGTTAAACCCCATTCTAAATGGGCTGCAAGTTTCTCCAGATCCTTCTGAATTATACCGTAATTGCCGTCCGCAGCCTTCTTTATTGCTTTGTGGAGCGGAAGTCCTGTTGAAACCGTTTCTGCCAGATCCAGAAGCAGTTCAGGTATACGTTTATTGATCAATTCCTCCCTTCTGCTCTCGTAGTATGTGTAATAGATGCCCACAGGTGTGGTGAAACCTATTACAGTCAATATCATGAAATCAAGGGATGAAAGAAAGGTTATGCTCCCTTTGTAGGCGAGTAGCGAGAACAGGGCGAAAATTCCTGATAGGATGAGTGCTATACCGTAAGTTAGCCTTCTGAAAGCAAAGAACTTCATCTCCTGCCAGTCACCATGATATTTTCTCGATGTTGTAATCTCCCCTCCGACCTCCTTGATGTAGAGGACCAGGGGGAAAACAGCAATTATTATACTGATCATAGGAATAATCACAACATTGTCATATTTCGCACTTGCTAAGGAAAGTGATTCGGGATTTGAGAAAATCAGCAGAACCGAGATGAGAGATATTAGAAATAATATCACTATTATTATAGTGATCCTTCTACCAGTAAGGAAGAAGCTGAGAGTTCTAGCCTTCTTGTGCTCACCCATGCCGTCCTCCTCGGGGGGAACTTCTTGATACCTGCTATCGGTATCTAAGGACAGGGATTCCATCCATTGGTCGGTGTATATTTCCTTTTTCTGTTTGTCTTTATTATCCTTCATGATGTTCACCTCCTTTCTTTCAGTTATCCCTCGAACTCTTGAACAGCAGTATAAATCCGAATAATGAAGCAGGCATAAGTAGAAGCACAACCATCTTCAGAAGTGCCATTGATGAAGATGTTGCCTGAGCGTCCACAAGACTCATGATCAGCGCAATTATGAATAGGAACAGGGGCCCGGCGATGGCGACCACAACAAATGTTTCGGCCAATATGTCCATCTTCTCCATCTTGTCCTTCAGTTCTATCCTGCTCTCTGTTGAATACTGTTTTGATCTGTCCATAAGATAGTCTTTGATGGCGTTCCCTGATAAAATGGTGGTTATCAATCCCTGAAGGAAGTCCCGAAACTTCTTTGAGGGGCTTCTGGAAATTGCTCTTTTAAGGGCTGTGATGGTGTCCTCTTTGAATATCTCGACATCCCTAACTATAAACGCAGCCTCCTTGGATAGCTCGCCATAGATATTCTTTCTCGATAATATTGCGAAGATCTTGATTATATTAACATTGGAGGCGGTAAGAGCGCTCATAAAATTGGTAGCAGAAGGGAGCTCCTTGTCAATACCGGCCTGCAGAGTGGATAATCGGGATGAGGGAAATGATATGTAGTAAGCATAGGTTATTACCGATGGAAATAACCCAAAGAACACAATGATGAAGATACCTATCATCTGGAGGTTTGCAATATCAGGTATCTGAGCGATTAGGAAGATTACGAAAGCAGAGAACAGAATGCCTGCGGCCGATGCGATCAGGACCGATGTGAACCATTTGGCTATGTAGACCTCAGGTCTGATATCCAACCGGATCTTGACAAGTTTTGACGGCAGGGCAGGATAACGGGAGATCGATTTTCTTGCATAGTTTCCAAAGAGTTTCATTGAAAAACTTTCAAATCCATAACTTCTTTCTTGGGACTTTTCATCACGCTTTGATTTTTTCAGCTTGAATAGATAATAAAGGTATGTACTGACACCTGGGGCTACACCCACAGCAAGGAACAGTAAAATAAATGCCATTGCTCCGATTTCAGGCATGGTGAAGATAAGTGCGATTATTATAACTGCAGATAAGGCCAAACCTATCATACCGGAAAGAAGTACTGCAAGTATCCATACTGTCAAGTAATCTTCTGGGATTTCTTCTATACCACTCCTGAGTATGTTCATTTCAAGTTTGGGATGATTGTCCAATATTCCTTCGGCAGTATCCCTTACTTGGGAATAAAAGGTTCCCTGTTTCCTGTTATTTTTAGGCATGATCCTTCCCTCCTTTTTTTATTTTACCCGAATCACTCCTCCGAGAGGGTTCCGTGATCCTCAGCATATTCTTCATCATTGTTCAATGCCTCAACACCCTCTTCAGTGAGCCTCCCGCCAGCTCCGCATTGACTGCATCGGAACTCAAATGGCCGGTTTTTGCTCTTGATATTAATTATATTGCGGCACTGACATCGAATCTTCAAGCTTTTATTGGAATCGTCGGATCGGGGTTCTTCTTTCTCTAAATTACTACTTTCGCTAGTTTCCATATTGGCCTTTTCCAGCTGATCCTTGAAACATTCCTCTATTCCATCGCCAATGGTCTTCTCTCCTCCCTCAATCGAGCATTTCTCCTTTAGCTCCTGGAGTTCTTTCACTTCCTCCTCTTCGCCGTCCCATTCCTGATCGTCCTCATAATCCTCCTTTTCTTCCTCCGCATCATCCCCATTATAATCCATGGACCATACCTCAACACCATCTTCCTCATCATCATCCAATACATGGGCGGGGACCTCAAGTATGTCATCCAATTCAAGCGGTTTGGGGGGTTTGGAAGGCTTTGCGAGCTGACTCCCCCACTCCTTGCTTTCCATAGGTATCAGATCTTCGCTTCCCATGGGAACAAGGGCCTTGCTTTCCACCTTTTCCTCCTTACTGGCCTTCTGTATTGTGATCCGTTTTCTTTTCTTCGTTCCTCTGCATACGAATGGCCCGTCCTTGCTGAACATCTTCATTACCTTTTTTGGATTCTTGTAATACTGGGAAATAATACTGACAAACTCATCATACTCCCTTATATTGTTGGACTCCATGCATTTGATTATTCTTTCTCTTCTCTTGAGCTCCCTAATTAGTGCCTTCCGGTCCAAATTGGTTAGTTCCATGATCTTATCGAAAAGAATCGAATCTCCTAAAAATGAAAATGTATCATCCTCTGGATTCCAATTGAATACCTGGCCGGTTATCAGATCATTCGTCTCAGATTGGAATTTGCGTATTTCGACAACGCTTTTCACACGTCTTACATATTTGTCGCCGATCATTGTCGGCGTAAGGATTATCACAAAATCAAGGGCCTGCAGCAGTGATCTAGGGATATTGATAGGGGGAGATTCCAATCTCTGCACAAGGGTTTTCTGTGAGTGAGCATGGATTGTGCTCATGGTTGTATGGCCAGTAGCCATTGCCTGGAAAAGAACATAGGTTTCCCTGCCTCTGACCTCGCCCATTATTATATATTTAGGCCGCTGTCTAAGGGCCGCCTTGGCAAGATCGAACATGTCGATGTCCCCTCTTACCTTGCCGCCGCCAGAGCTTCCCTGGAGACTCTCACGGGTAACCCCGGCGATCCAGTTCTCATGGGGCAGGTTCAGTTCATGGGTGTCCTCTATTGATACGATCTTCTTATTGGGATCAATAAACAGGGAGGTTGCATTGAGCATAGTGGTCTTCCCAGATGCAGTACCGCCTGCGAACATCATGGAGAATCCGTATTGAGTAGCTATCCATAGAAAGGCCGCCATAATAGGTGTGATGGTCTTGTTTCTAACCAAGTCTATGGGGGTCATGGGTTTTTCTTTGAACCTCCGGATAGTGAATGACGAACCTCCTATGGTAACTTCGTTGGAAAGTGTAGCGTGGAGCCTTGAGCCATCAGGCATTGTAGCATCCAGAATGGGCTCGGCTATGGTTATGGACCTGTTGCTTCGCTGGGCCAGGGATATGACATAGGAATCAAGAACGTCATCGTCATTGAACAAGATATTGGTTCTTAGTGACTGGTGTTTCCTGTGATCTACAAAGACATGCCTTCCTGGTCCGTCACAGGAGATGTCCTCTATATCACCATCTTTCATTATGGGATCTATCTTCCCGTACCCGATGAAATCCCTGTTAATATAGTATTTCAGCTTTTTCAATTCCTCAGCATCTACATCCATGGAATATCTATTTATTATATTCCTAATGCCCTTGGCCATGTATGATTTTTTCCGTGTATATTTTTCCCGTTTCTTATGGCTCTTCTTCTTGATGAACAAAGGGCTGTCAGAGAATATGCCTCTGGTTCTCAGCTTGTGCCTCCTTCTGTCTTTGCTCCTTTTCTTCGATCCAGTAACGTCATTGTCATCAAGACCTACCTGGTCGGCTTCACCCATTGCTTTGTTCTGGGGGTCCATCTGCTTCAGAAAATCCATATTGCTCATGTAATATAGTACAAGGGACTCCTTCAGGAATTCTAAGTCCCGCTTTTCCTTTTTGGACATTTTTGGTTCGTTGACAACATACCGTTCCAGATCTGTTTCTAGATCTTTTACTATATCCACTTTCACAAGTCCGTTCTCAAATGTTTTGGAATCTAGAATCTGGAAGCCTTCTTGTTCACGATTTAGAGAATTATTTGTTTTTTTATTTTTAGAAGTAGGCATAATCTTCACCCCTCTAGAAGCAAGAAAAAAATTTATTTATAATCTATAAACATTAACTATATGGGAATATATAATATTATACACAAATCTGTTACATATTCACTGCATAAGATTTACAGGTTGAATAAACTACCATTATATACGTATGCCTAATAAATTAACAAAATCAGTGTCATTATTTCGGATATTCAAGTGGGGCTTTCATGTAATTGAATATTGGGACACACATATTTATAATAATTATCCATTTAACCCAGGTATGATCGATGAGCTTAAAATCCACATCGAGAGCAAGAAGGAACTCTATTCACTCCTGGAGCGTGCTTTCTATTACGAGGAGATGATGGAGAACGATCTCGATTGGAACGCATTTCTTTTCATGGGTGTGAAGTTCAGGACGGTCATCTTCAAATTGGCACACGATTCTTCCCGTCACAAGGAAAACATTGAAGAAATAGCTTCAAATCTTGAGGGTATGTATATAGGTTATATTCATTTTATCAACAATAAATGGGGAAAGTCCTTCATGTACCGAA
>CAYSHM010000007.1:0-131622 GCA_964430885.1 uncultured archaeon
ATTGTTATAATGAATATTTTGGTTACTGGAGGTTAATTCTCGGGCGGGCTCCTAGGAGAAATGAATATGTTAACTCATCTGGACTGCATACCATGTTTCCAAAGACAGGCGCTTCAGGCAGCAAGGTTCGTAACTAAGGACCTGGAGATACAAGAGATGATCCTGCGGAAAGTCATGGAAGAACTGGTTTCTCTTGATTGGACAGCATCACCCCCGACCATGGCGAGAAGAGTGCACAGAATAGTCAGAGAGGTAACAGGAGCGGATGACCCCTATAGAGAAGCAAAGGTCAAGGCCAATGAACTGGTATTGAAAATATATCCCGAACTTAAACGTGAAGTAAAAGAGGCGGTGGATCCCCTATTAAGAGCTATTAAATTGGCCATAGCTGGAAATATCATCGACCTGGGTGCTGCTGATGGCTATGACCTTGAGAAAACCCTGAAGGATGTCAGGGGGAAGGAGATCAGGGTTAACGATTACGAAAATTTCAAGAGTGAATTGATGAAAGCCAAAAGCATAATTTATCTGGCCGATAATTCAGGTGAAATTGTATTCGACAAATTGCTATTGGAAACCATTCTTGGACTGCATAAAATTGAAAAAATTAAATTCGTTGTCAAAGGTGCGCCCATTATTAATGACGCCACTGAAAGAGAAGCATTGGAAGCTGGACTTGGGGATATCTCTCAGATCGAATTCCATAGAATGGGAACGGGGGTCCAAGGAAGCGGAGATTTGAGGGAAAGCCCTGAATTTGGTGAATTTCTAAAAACCGGCGATATGGTCATATCAAAGGGCCAGGGTAATTTCGAAGGTCTCAGCCATAGGGATGATGTCTTCTTTCTACTTATCGGAAAATGTCCAGTTGTTGCCGGTGAATTGGGCGCCGAACCTGGAGACCTGATACTGAAAGGCGGAGAAAGCTGCTGAATTTTTCTTTTATTTACCCCTGCCATATACATAGTAATCTATTCATAGTAGAAAATTTCATCTAGTCCGAACTTTTTGAATTGTTGAAAAAAAGAAACTATAAATTAGGTGATAATATGGGAAAAGCGACCGTAATAGCGGCAATATTGATTGTAATTGCCATAATATTGGCTGGAATTGGAGCATTGTTGATGTTCTCAATTGTTCCAAAAAAGGCCGAAGAAGCAACATTTCCTTCGGATTTCGACGACCATTTCGTATACGGAGGATTCATAGATAAATTAAATACAGGAACCGGCAGTATAGATTCCACTAACTTCACAGTTGACAGACATATCAAGGTGGATGAGAAGCTGGACGGTGGAAAACTTAAGATCGACGAACAGGTAACAGCTATTGTCAACGGAACTAATATATCCATACCCGACCTGGCAAAGCACCATGTCTACAATGTGGACGAAAAGGACCTTACTCTATCTTATGTGACCAATCATATGGGATACGAACAGAACTATACTGACGCTGACAAAGTTAACTGGATATTCCCCCATCCTGTAGACAAGGATGATGATTTCAAGATCTGGAACATGAACATTCTGAACTATTCCGAGGCCCATTACCTAGGCAAGGAAAAAAGAGGCGGTGTGGAATGTTATATTTTCAGAGGAGAGGAAGTAGAGTACGAGATACCCTTACCTGAATCACTTAAAACCTCACTGGGTGCTTTGGGGCCCGGTTCCAGAATGACCATTTCACTATGGGAAAAGGCATGGGTCCACCCCCTTTCCGGGACAATTGTGGATTTCGAGAAGGAGATCCAGCAGTTCCTTTATCTTCCGCCCCTTCCTGAGATACCTGAAGTAGTTTATCCCTCTGATCTGGACTCAACCACAGTGTTCAACGGATCAGTGACAATATTCGATCCTGCAACATCAAGTTTCAATTCATTCCCGCAGGTGACAGTTGAAAGAAATATTGCCGTAACCAACAGCAGCGGATACGACCTGACAGCCACCGAGACGGTGACAGCCACCGCAGCAGGAGGAATTCCCCTGGATGCACTGGGCTCCACAGTTCCGGTCATATTCAACTCCAAGACCGGCGAGCACAGCGGATTGGGAAGGAACGGAACCTATCTATTCCCCCTGACAGGTATGGAGAAGACAGATTACAAGATCTGGGATGACGGGTTCGGAAAGCAGCTCACTGCCAAATATATGGGTATGGAGAACACCTCATTCGCGCCCCTTAAAGCATACATCTATCATGTTGAGGAGATCAAGGGCGCATACGCGGTTGGCGGTGTTGCCACACTGGATATGACCTACTGGGTTGAGCCCCAGACAGGCATCGTCCTTGATGCAAACAAGAAGGTCTGGAACTGGAGAGAACAGGATGCAAGAAGACTTCCCGCAGATACAGATTCCATCAACAAGACCGTCACCCTCAATACCACGATAGACATAATCAATCCTCTTGACCAATCACTTACCTCAATGGAGATATATATCGAACAGGTAATTGAGTGTGAAGGATATACCGATGCCACATTTTCCGTGGCCAAGATCACCGAGACCATGACCAAATACCTGCCCAACGGCACTCCCATGGCACCATCTGTGGCTACCAAGTTCGGAGTCAAAGCGGACACAATGGAGTATGTGAACGTCAACGGCTGGTCAACAGAGGACAGGACCGGTGTGTTCACCTTCCCGGTGGGAATACTGGATGACAACGGTAATGTCAGCACTACATATACACTGTACAATTCCGACCTGATGATGTCCTTCCCGGCAGTTCTTGACAGCCAGGAAGATTTCAACGGCAGGGAGGCGGCCAAGTATGTAATGGAACTTACAGGAATACCCCTGACCCTTCAGCAGGCAATCGGTGCCATAGGTCAAGACCCCGGCGTTCCCGGAGCAGGTTATTCCTACGGATGCAGCTTCATATATACAGTAGATATCGACACCGGCACACTTCTGGACCTTGAGAGGAACATGGATATTACCATACATCCTCCAACCTACGACTACCTGTATGACACACTGGAATCCACTACCGTGCTCCAGGGTACATACGGAGGCAATCTTATAACAATTACACAGACCCTGACCGGAACCGATGCTGGCGACGGCACAACGATGATCAATGTCACCAAGACATACGAGTATCCAAACGGAACGGATTTCCTTCCGCCTATCGAGGGAGGAACACTTATCAATACAACATCTCACCAGATGCTTTATGCGAACGGAACCCCCACCGGAATGTACATGCTGTTCCCGGCAAACCCGACCCAGATGAACTCATATCCTATGATGTTCACCGTCGGGGAACATGCACTTATCAGCGCTGCCGTCAAGGGCGGAGAGACCGGAGTTGCGGTCTGGTACAACTGGACGGGCCAGGAAATAGTGGACGGAGGTCTGTTCAGCGCTAATCTGGCGGGTGTGAATGTGACCATGACCCTAAGTCATAATTATCTTGTTGACAAGCTCACCGGTAGCGTGCTGGATACCTCTGCGGTCCTTAGGCTGGTCAATGCATCCATACCAATGGATGAGACAACCACCTTCACCACAACATCCACAACCCAAACCTCAATGCAGACCTCCAATGCAATGGTGGGCTGGGCTCTGTCAGGTGCGGATATGACCATCCTTTCCGTGCAGACCGTTCTTTCAGACAATGATGTGACAGCTGCTGTTGGTAAGGCTGCATTCACATCGCCTCTTCTGGATATCGCTGACGGAGATGAACCGGCACTCATACTGGATATCTCCTTTGATGAGGATACAAAGGCATCAATGGTTGTTAAATACGAGGAAACCATGGCAAGCCTGGCCGACCTGGAAGCACTTAAAGGCGCTCATCAGATGGACGGGCTTCTGAAGTCCATGAACAACAGAGTGGCATATGTATACTACAAACAGGTCTGGGAGGATGTCGATGACAACAAGGGATCCGTTGATTACTGGGGCGGTTTTGCCAAAGATAAAGAGGACGAATATAATTTCGCCGCCAAAACCATACCCACAATCCTGTACCTTTTAGCGGTCCTTCTGATCATTGTCGGAGTGATCTTCATAATCATGGACAGGCGGAACTGAGAGCAGTATTATGAAAACTCTGTATTAACGCCCTGACCCTGATTTGAGGTACTGAACCTTCAGGGAACGGGCTTTTTTTTATTTTAATAAGGATAATAGAAATTCTCTTAAAAGGATTCGAATATGTCCAATTGATTTATACGCTCAATGAATCTAAATCAACACGGAAATGAATTATTGAACTAGGAGATGAACTTCATGGATGCTGGCAGAGAGAACGATCGTAAGATGCTTCAGGGAATGGAAAAGGAAGAACTTATTGATCTTTTATTTTTACAGATGAGGAACCTATGGGCCGTGGACGGCCTTTACTATCTGGGTATAGAGGCGCAGCACGGGACAGAGAACGCTACCGGAATAGACGCAGATGTCTGGAACCTTATGGGAAAGATAGAAGCCAGAAGACTCCAGAAAGAACTCGGCAAGAGAGGAGATACCGTTAAGGAAATAATGGACGCACTCCGGCTTACAAGCTGGGCACTTGACCTTGAGGAAAAAGAGGTTCAGATTGTTGGTGAAGAAGCTTACTTGGGTGTGATCAACTGCCGGACCCAGAATACCCGTGTAGGTAAAGGTTTGCCGGTGTTCCCCTGCAAAAAGGTGAGATGGAACTACCTCAAGACCTTCGCCAATACCATGAATCCGAAAGCCAAGGTTGACTGTGTTCACTGTCCGCCGGATGACCGGAACGGGGACGAATGGTGCAGATGGCGGTTATATTTGGAATAAGTGATGGACAATCCTTTAAAATAATTTGAAAACACTAAAATATTAATGCAGAATTATTATCCCGTAATGGATTTATAACAGTGTTATATTATTATATTATTTGATAAAAGCTGATAGAGCTCAAGGTGATTCAATATATCTCACACTCATCTATAAATCATTCATAAAGCGGAAGGCCCGCTATATTCTGCCGATAATCGCTTTGATAATCGGAGTATCCATTGCATCTGGGCTTCTCATGGTCTCACTGGATATGGAGGAGAAGATCGCAATGGAGCTAAGGGACTACGGCCCCAATCTGATAGCTGTACCTGAGAGCGAGGAGATCGAGCTCACCATCGGCGGTATGAACATCGGATCGGTCAGCGAAACCAAATACATTCCCGAGAGCAGTGCGGTGCTTTTCAGAGAACTGCCTTTGGACGTCTACGAGGGAAAGATATGTGTGGAACCCGGTGTCAATGCATTTCTGTACTCTGTTGTAAAGGTAGACAATTCCACAGAAGTCATACTTGCAGGCACATGGTTCGACGAGCTTCTTTTTATCAACTCCTGGTGGTCCATAGAAGGTGAATACCCCGTGGATGACAGTTCGGTAGTGATAGGAAAGACCGCTGCCGAGAAGCTGGGAAAGAATGTCGGGGATACAATGATCCTGACCTATTCAGAGTTCTACAGCAATGAGACAGGTACTCATGAGTATCTGGCATCCAAGGAGTTCCGCATAACCGGTATAGTGAACACCGGCGGTGAGGACGATTCTAGGATTTTCTGCAACCTGGATGCGGCCCAGAACCTCACCGGAAGGGAGAACAAGATCAATATACTCCACATTTCCACATTATGCAACAAATGTACACCGGACGCTATAGCCTATATTATCGAGCGTGAGGTCCCGGACATAGATGTGCTCACGGTCAAGCAGATAGCCAATGCCGAGAGGGATACACTTGATCTTATACAGAATCTAGTCGGATTCATTTCCATAATCGCAGTATTTACTTCCATCCTTGCTGTTATGACCACCATGACCCTGGGTGTTATCGAATCCAAGAAGGAGATAGGGCTCATGAAGGCTGTGGGGGCTGACAATTCAACCGTGGGGCTGCTCTTCTTCGGTGAGGGCTGTATTATAGCATTCATAGGAGGTCTGGCCGGATTCGGACTAGGTATTGTGACAGCCCGGATAATAGGAAATATGGTGTTCGACAGCGCCATACATCTGAAATGGTGGATAATATTCGCTTCCCTGGGACTGGCCTTTGTCACAGTGATTCTGGCATCCTTGCTTCCCATCCGAAAGGCCCTGAAGGTTGACCCTGCAGTAGTATTGAGAGGATAATTAAATGAAAAAAGCAGCTATAGACATCAGAGGCGTATACAAGAGATACGATCAGAATACTGTTGCAGTCAAAGGTCTGGACTTGAAGATCAACAAGGGTGAATGGACCGTTATCATGGGCCCTTCTGGTTCCGGCAAGACCACTCTTTTGAATATGATCTCCTGTCTGGATAGGCCAACAAAGGGAACAATCCATGTTCTGGGACAGGACATCAATAAGATGAACAACAAGACCCTGACAAAGTTCAGAAGGGAAAATATAGGGATAGTGTTCCAGGAGTACCACCTGATACCCTATCTAAATGCCCTGGAAAATGTCATGGTCGCCCAGAGGATGCACAGCATAGTGGACAAGGCATCGGCAAAAGCTGCCCTTGAGAACATCGGATTATCCGACAGGCTTACGCATACACCTGCAAAGCTTTCCGGGGGGGAAAAACAGAGGGTTGCCATTGCCAGGGCTCTGATCAATGAACCCACCATTATACTTGCCGATGAACCCACTGGCAACCTGGATCGAAAGACTGGCGGAAAGATCATGAATATCTTCAAGAAGCTCAGAAGAAAAGGCCAAACCCTGATATTTATCACCCACGACCCCGAACTTGCAAGGGAAGGTGATAGGGTGATCTACCTTGTTGACGGTAAATTGAACGCAGATTCTTCAACGAGTGAGAAGAACATGAATGATTTTATCGATTCCCTGATAAGATTGAATAAAAATAATGGCGCAGATAAGAAATAGGTAAACCTGACAGCTAAAATTATATGAAGGTATATGAAGGTGAAATTGGATGGCTGACAAGATCTCTGACAATGATGAGTATGAAGAGTGCCAGCACTGCAAAAGCAAGGTCAAATCCGTGAATATGGATAAACACATAAGAAAGGTGCATGGCGGAAGCATTTCAAATTCAAAGATAGGTAGTAAAGGGAGCGGTGCTGGAAAATCCGCATCCGGCCGATTGGCACTTCTGGAGGAAAAACGGAAAAAGAGGAACAAGGTATTGGCAGTGAGCGCTTTGGTGATACTGATACTGGCAGGCGGTTGGTGGGTTTACAGTAATTTCATGGGTAATTCTAATCCTTCATCCAACACTAACATAGGCAAGGCATGGGAAGACGATACGCACATCTACGTTCCCGTTTCAAGAATGGACGACGGAGAACTTCATAAATACAGCTACAAGACTCAGGAAGGGAAGGTTCTGAGGTATTTTCTCATAAGGGGACCGGATAGCAAATATCACGCAGGAATAGATCTATGTGTTAAACTGCATCCTGGAAACACAGGATGGATCCAGGAGGACGACATGATAGTCTGTCAGGGTGAGTTCTGCAGCTACCCCATCAATGCTCTCAACAGCGGTCAGCCAGGATGCTGCACTCCCATGGATCTTGAGTTCCAGATAGTTGATGGTAATTACCAGATCCGCAAGGACGATCTTGAAGCAGCAGGCCAGTACTTGCAGTGAACATTCCAATATTTTTTATCGCCTGTGAGCCGTAAATCAACACACTTCTTCTTTAACCCATTTACCCCTCTCAGCTTACCTCCATCTTTCCGATCCTCAACACCGAGAGCACTATAAATGCTACAGGCAGCAGCAGACTCAAAATCATGGAAAAGGGGGCCGACACATAGTTATTTGCCGGCAGGGTTGTTAATTGGAAACCCTGATCTGGATCCAATGTATCCATGAATGCTGCCGGGTCGTATGTTCCGGCTGTGAAACCGAATATCAGTTGGAAGTTGGGGGAAAGGTCTACGGAGAACCCCTGCAGCAGGCTTATGTATACATTCCCTAGAATATATCCTATATCCAGATAATTCAGGTAGAATTTCAGATATGTGTTGGTTCCCAGAAGCCTGAAGAATAGAAAGCCGATATAGAAGAACATCACCAGAAATGCTATTATCAGTATAGTATGAGCTGTCTTCTTGAGAGCGGTAGACAGCAAAAGGGCAATTGAGCCGAAGAATATGCTCACAATGAAGGAGTAAAGCAGCAGAGGCGGCAGAAAAGCCAGCATGGACGGGAAAACAGACATATGACAGCCTGAGAAATATATCATCAGATATATGCTCAATAGGAATGCCAGTATCTCAACGAAGGCAAAGAGAATAAAGAATGCCAAGAACTTCCCTATTATGATCTCCCATCTTCTGAGGGGTTTGGTCACCAGCTGGAGCATGGTCCCCTGGGTACGCTCAGCCGTCACTATGGAGGATATGGTTCCGGCGCTCATGAAGACCAATGGTATTCCTGCTATCCAGAGGTAGGAGAGAACAAAGAGATAATCAGTCAATTTTACTACCTGCATATCTATTGGATAACTGGATATCTTGGATGACATGAAGAAGGAAGTGATAACCGGAACTGCAAGGAGTATCACTAGGTAGACAATTATCCTTCTTAGGGTGAAAATATCCTTCAAGGCTCTTCCGGTTATAACGTGGAACTTGAAAGCGCTGCTGGCCTTCTTGGGTTCTCTGGACCTGGACAGCATGGTCAAGCCCCCGCCCTTTTTGACCTTCTCCCCCTCCCCGGCTCCGGGCTTCTCAATATTATTCTCATTATTATTCTGATCGACCGTTGTATCTTCCATACCATTACCCCATTCCTGCTCCTTCGCACCACCCCATTCATCCCAACCATCAGCCTGTGGGCCACCTCGACGCCTAACCATTCATACCACCTCCAATATTAACATCGGCATTACCCCCTGGTGGACTGCCGCCACCGCCTTCCCGGCCTGCCATCTTGCTCTCTGCCACAGCCCGCAGGAATATATCCTCCAGGGTCACATCCTCCTTGGCAAAGGTATGAAGGCGTGTATCCATGGACCTGACCATCAGGGGTATGTCGTCCTTCAGCCTGTTTGCGTCCTCGGAGATCACATGAAGATTGTCCCTCTCGTCGAACCACATCTTGGGAACATATTCCTTTTTCTTGAACTCCTCGAACATGTCGTCGTTGTGGTCAGTATCCAGGATGAAATGGTCGCCTGCATAAAGGTTCTTCAGGTTCTCAAGCCTATCGGATAACAGGATACGTCCTGCATTGATTATTGTCACCTCGTCGGCAAGTTTCTCGATCTCCCATAATATATGGCTGGACACCAGAACTGTCAACTGCTTCTCGTCTGCAAGGGAGCGTATCTGGTCGATAATATTTGCCCTGCCTATTGGATCGAGGTTGGCGGTGGGTTCGTCGAGTATCAGTATGTCCGGCTCGTGAATAAGCGCCTGGGCTAGACCTGCTTTCTGCTTCATACCTGCGGAGAATGCGTTCACATCCCTCTCCATTGCTTCCTCAAGCTCCAGCCACTCAATGAGCTCCATAGCGTTGTTCCGAGAGCGCTTTCGGCTCAATCCGCCAAGACGACCCAGATATACCAGGTAATTGTAGAAAGAATAATGGTAGAACTTGGGATGTTCAGGGAGATATCCAATATGGGATTTTGCCTTCACGGAACCCGCCCTGTGACCCCTTACGTATGCCTTGCCGGAGGTGATGGATATGGCCCCTACAAGCATCTTTATTGTGGTACTCTTGCCAGCACCGTTGGGCCCAAGGAATCCGTGTATACCGCTCTCTACCTTGATGTCAATACCTTTCACGGCATGGAAAGCGGATGGGCCTACTCCGAACTTCTTGTTAAGGTCCCTGGTCTCTATTGCATATTCAGTCAAGCCAATCACCCCCTTTGTTATCTTCAGCAGAACCTTCCTCAGCCCAATCCTCCTCCGGTTCCGGCGGGGGCAGAGCAGGCGGATCGCCCAAACCGTCCTTAAGGGCGCTTTCGTCATATCCGTCAAATTCACCGTGTACATCATCAGTATATTGTTCATCTGCATCATCATCAAATTCAATTTCATTATCCTCGAAGAAAACACCGGATATATTTATCTCCGTCTTCTCCCGGGTCCAGACCCTCATGACGTTCTTTCTGGCCTTCATGAGGAACTCTTCCCGGTCCTCTACACTCTCTCCAGAATCCTTTTCCTTCATCCGCTTGATCTTCTTCTCCCTCTTGGATCTTTGAATTATTGGCATCACAATGCTTAGGACCAGCAGTATCAGCAGAATTCCTAAGAGTGTATAGTTGATGACTGTGGGAAGGATCGAGCCAGGAACCTTGACCATGATTGTATCCGATATCGTACCTCCTAGATCATCGGTCAATCGAACCTCTATCCTGTGCTCCCCGCCGGTGAGGGTCAGTTCAGCTTCCCCCTCATCGAAATATCCCCAGCTGATACCATCAACCAGAACCTCGCACCGGACATCAGGTTTATCCCATGTCACCTTCACCGAATCACCCTTCACCTTCTTTTCTTCGGGGGACAGTATGTTAAGCCTGAAAGAGGAATCCAGTCTGAACAGGAGATCTGAAGTGGCTAGCATTATATCAGCGAGTCCATCTCCGTTGACATCACCCGAGGATAGGATGCTGGCAGCAGGAAGGGGGAAGGTGCGGAACGGTGTGTAATCCGCGGTCTCAATAAGGAGCATCTCTGTTATGTCCTTGAACTGTCCCTCCACTTGGTAAAGGACCACCAGATCGTCCTTGCCGTCTCCGGAGAAATCGTCAACAGTGTTAATCATCGAAACAGGCGGAGGATTGTTATCATCCTCTAGTTCCATAGGGGACTTCTGGTAATGATACCGCTCCATCTCGGTACCGTCCCTCCCTGAAAGCAGTAGTACATCTGTGACCGATGCTACCACAACATCCTTCATGCCGTCATTGTCCATATCATCAATGAAGGTCACAGGGTGACTGTTCTGGGTGTCCTGCTGTACTCGTCCGAAAAGCCCCTTGTACTCCCATATAAGAGAACCGTCAGTTCCTGAAATCGCCTTTATGGAACTGCCCAGTTCCCAGTCATCAGACCATTTATCAAAGGCCAGAACATCTCCGAAACCGTCTCCGTTGATGTCCTCGCCGAAAATGCTTGCATCCTTCTCCAAACCATAGGTAGCTATGTTATACCGTCCCAGGTCCTTCAGCTCATTAAAGCCCATATCAACATCCGGGTCCAGGTTGACAGGCAGACCAGTGGATGTATCAATGATTATCAAACCCTCGCCTGAGGAACCCCAGTATTTCAAGGACAGTTCTTTTACACCGTCGTCATTGATATCACCGGTTTCCATTAGGGTGTTGGCATCGATGTTCTCTATGAAGGGGAACATTTGATTAAGGGCGCCTATCCCGCCGTCACCCTCTCCCTCACCCTCATCAGATCCATTCCCACTGCCTAGTGAATCAAGGAAAGTATCGGGGAAAACCCAGAATGGGTCCTTGGGAGTATAACCATCGGCTGAGATCAGTCCGCATCTGATCCGGTCCCAATCCGTGGTAATAAGGAGATGACTGCCGTTGGAGAGAGGGGTGAATATGCTCTGGTGGGCTTCCCGGGACAGAAAATTCACTTCCCTGTAATCTAAGGGATCTTGGCCTCCGTCATCGTCGTCATCCGGGAGAATGCCTGAACCCTTTATTCCCCAGGTGTAGGAACCGTCTCTGGGGTCAGTAATGACTATGAGGGATTGACCGCCTCCTACCTTCAGAAGTATCTCATCAGATGCTGTGCTCCCGGGGCCGGAGGAGGTCTCCAGAGTTATCCGGTGTATGCCTGGAGATAGCATGACTTGGATATTATCGGAATTTCCAAGATGACCGTCCAGGTTCGAGGTCCAGCTGTAAGCCTGGGAATAGGAGAAAGGCGTATAGCAGTAGAGACCGATGTTCTCATCCGATCCGTATATCCTACTCAGGTACTCCCTCTTGTTCCTGATATTGGCAATGGCCTTGCCGCCTTGAATGATAATGACAGTTATGTCCCTGGAAGATGTCAGTCCGTATCCGTTGTCAACTGTTACAGTTATGTTATGAGCCCCTTTTGAAAGAAGTCCGTCAATGTTCTCCCCGTAACCCAGAACACCATCCATATCAGATGTCCAGGTTATGTTCAGTTTCTCAATTCCCTCGAAACCCTGATTATTGGGATTGGTATTCACCGACAGCTGCATGGACTGACCCTCTCTTCCAGATCTCTCTCCGACCTCCGGTGAGGTGATCCACAGAAGAGGTTCGGTTTCATAGACCGTCACCTCCCTCCAAACATCTGATGACCCGCCCTGATCATTTTCCGCCTGAATGATCACCCTGTAATTACCTGCTTCGGTGAAATAATGGTATACGCTCTGGCCGTAAAGGACTGCAGGCGTTGCATTCACATCGATTCCTGTTATAGTATAGCTGATGTTTGTAAATGAAGCACTCAGTCCCTGATCCGCCGAGGCCCATGAACCCTGGATGTCCATTTGTACCCTATAGCCTCGGGGAAAGGCAAAGCCATTGTAATTGAAATTGGGATCGTCGTTCCAGGAATTGAGTGAGAGAACGGGGTTACCCGAACCGTATACGAATATCTCCCTTACCATGCGCTCAACAGTCTGGCCGTCCCTGGTCAGATCGCAGGAAACGGTATGAAGACCAGAAGACAAAGAGGTCACCACCCAATCACCCTGACCCAGCAATCCGTCCCTGTCGGAGCTGTACGAGAGGTCGTAAATGTAGGCTGGAATTTGGCGGTAGTTCAGCTCTGCGGAGAAGTTTATCATATCGCCGGAATGAGCGCATGGAAGGTCCCTGAAGTTGGGATCGGTATTGCTCATTATCTTCAATGAAGTGCTCAGTGGATGGGCGGCCCAAAATATCTTCATCTTCTTTTCGAACCAGGTCGAATTACCCCCAGTATCCCTTAAGGTCAATCTGACATTATAGGTGCCGGGATCGGAATAAAAATGATTTATCGATTCCCCGTAAGCTAAGTAGGATCCGTCGCCGAAATCCCAAGTGTAATTGTCAATTGTATCAGCCCCGCGGTGGTAACTGGTCCCGGCATTGAAATTGATATCTGACGCAGTGGTAAGATAAAGCTGGGGCGAGAGCTGGAATCGGGGAATAGGGCGGCCATTCCCATACACCCTAAAACTGACTGTAATGTTGTGGTAGGTTTGGTTTGTCTCGTTCAATGCAGACAGAGTTGCAGTGTAATTACCTGGAGAATCAAAGTAATGAAAAGGGGAATGATCATATGATATGTTGCCATCAGAGAATGTCCAGGTCACATTATCCACGCTGACCTGGCCTCTGTTAACATAATTGAAGTTGATGTCCTGCTGAACTGCTGAAACGTTATCAGGTGAAAGGACCTCCACCAGAGGTGAACCGGGTCCCCTTACGGTTATGTATCTCTCATGACTCAGCACCTGACCCATCCCCGCGACGACCCCTTCCAGAACATGCTCACCGGGGGCTATAGGCGGGACCTGGGCATCCTGACCATAGGCTGCAATCTCTCCATCGACCATCCAGGTGATGTTCAGTTCATCAACATCTATGTTCCTAGCCTGGGTGTTCACTATAAGGTTCACATCAAGAGGTGAATTGGAAACAATGTCAGGGAAATTCATGTTCATTCCCGGCAAATCTATATAGGGTATTAGGTCTGGACCTCGGTCTACCTTTACCTTCACAGTATCTGATAGTGTTATACCTGAATGAGTTGTCGCATACAAAGTGATATTATGTGTTCCTTGACTGAGAAAGGTGTTCATGGAATCAGAAGACTGGGCAACTATCCCATCAAGATCACTCTCCCACCAGTAGGTCTGGAAGGAAGCGTTCCGGGAATCCGACCATAGATATATCCTCTCCAAGGTATCCCAGGTAGTTCCTCTGTCCGCTCCCCCTATCAAGCACTCGAGGTTCAGATCCTCGAAAACCTGAATGGTCCTCTGGGAGGTTGAATTCCGCCCTAACTCGTTGAAGACTGTAAGCGAAACCGTATGAAAGCCTGATGAATTGAAATAGAGAAGTTCATTGCTGGAATTCCCTGCTGGCTGACCGTCCACCTCCCATAAATAATCGGTAATAGTATGCTCCTCGGGATTTTCCAGAGCAGAAGAGGAAGAGGTTGCATCCAGATTCATATGCTCATGAGCCCTGAAAAGGTAGTCGTTAAGCCGAGCCTGGCCGTGAAGATTGATATCAGCAGTCGGATCAAGGTGGTTCTCAACATCCACATCCATTGAGATATTGAACAATGAAGAACCACTTGTATTGCCCTGAGGGTACAGTTTGGCAGTAATCCTATGTGTTCCTGTGCTCAATGAAGCGGTTGTTGGATTCCCCTGGCCTATCATTCCGTCCTGATCAGATTCGAATACCATATCATAATCCATCAGGGGATTTCCCTCATCCTGTTTATCGTACACGCCCATATTTATCTGGCTGTTCTCTGTCACGTAGGATCCGTGAGACATATATCTAATATCCTGGCCATCGACGTCCATCAGCAGAACCAATAAGGGATCCGGTGATGGATGCACCTGAAGCTGAAAGGTATCCTGGAAAACCGATCCCGCGCCCTTCCCACTGTCGTCCCTTGCCGTGAGGGTAATGTTGTGAAGGCCTGCTGATAGTACGGTCCAGACATCCATGTCATATGACAGAAAACCCTGCAGATCCGAGATCCAAGTATAGTTATAGTTCATGTCTCCGTGAGTATAAAGGTGAACCTGCTCACCGACAAGCGCCACATTCGATTCGGAATTAATCTCTGAATAGATGCTACCCTCCTGCACCACGTTCATCTCAATTGAATGGTTATCCAACTCGGCGGCTCCATCCTTCAGTAATGCCGTTATGGTATGCTTACCGGATGTGAGAACTGTCTCAATCTCCTCACCATTTCCCAGTGCACCGTCCCTGGAACTGGACCAGCTGACAGTACCATTCCCTTCATAAAAGGAGCGAAGATAGGTAGTGGGACCCATATACCCGTCTCCGCCACCTCCCCCGTGTGAATAGGAATATCCTCGTATCCAGACAATCTTGCCAGTAACACCCGAGAGCAGATACAGCTTTGGAGGGATGGATTGGTCATGATACAGGGCCTCTGACAGCACCAGAACATCGGGTACGCTGTCGCCGTTCATATCACCCACCGGCTCCACATTGGAAATTCTCTTGAATACCGCATTGCTGTCCCCGTAAAGACCCAGGGATGGAGTAAGCAGGGAATTAATGAAAGGAGCGGTCAGGTTCTTCTTCCAAATGAAATCACCGCTGGCCGCCGATATGATGAATACCCGTGAGTTCCTGCTCAGATTGTAAATGCCTAAACCGCCGTAGGAGCTGTGGCCGTTGCCGTCGCCGAACTCCTCCTGAAGGAATCCGCATAGATCATTGATGCCGTCGCCGTCCACATCATCCATGACCTTTATCCCCTGATAGCTGAACTTCCTGATATCCTCCAGACTGCTGGTAAGTTCCCAAAGTACCTCGCCCGATTCAGATGCTATGGCGTATATGTCCCTTACCCTTTTTCCGCTGTAGGATATGTAGGTTGTCACCAAAAGGTCCTCAAGCCCCCCTCCGTCAATATCACCCACTGTGGAAACCGCCACATCATCTTTTCTGAGCAGATCCCATACGATACTTTGGGTATCGACATCCACTAGAAGTATACCCTGGTTCCCGTAGGTTATCAATAACCGCGATATGTTCCCCTCCACAAGGGGGAGTATCCTGGTATGCTCATCGAACTCACCGCTGTTGGCCTCGAAGAAGGGATGACTGAAAAGCGACCCGGAAAAATTGCCTCCTATTACATTTATTATTCCCAGTTCCCCGCCGGTCATCACAGCAATATCGTCCAGACCGTCTCCGTTCTGGTCGTTTATTACGAGAAAATCCCCAATCCCGGTCAGTGGAAACTGGGGTGTGGATTTCTTCTCTGATATGGCCCTCTTTCCTCTGTTCTCAGACCCGGAGAGCAATGAGAGAGAACCGCTCCCCACATCCTCCTGGCCGCTTTCAATGCTCAGAACGCATAGATCCTGGGTTCCGTCCCTATCCATATCCGATACTGTCTTCATCACCACTGAGCCGAAACCGTCATCGGTGAACCCTGAACTCTCGGCCTTCTCGCTTTTCTTGAGGTCCTTCACCTCTTCCTTCCACAGGGTCTTGCCCTGAGAACCATCTACCATATAGATCATACCCATCTCGCTGGCAATGGCGATTTCGTCAATTCCGTCACCGTTGATATCGTCAACAAGGACTGGATTCCATAGTGATTTAGGCGATGAGAACTTAAGCTTGGCGAAGGCAAGACGGGCCATGAAATCATAACTGTCCTCAAGGTCGGCTTTCCAGATTATCCTGCCGCTCCCGGAGGAGAACAGCCGGAGCTTTCCGTCCTGTCCTGCCGAGAGCAGGTCCTTTGTTCCATCACCGTCTATGTCATCAAAGGGATACAGGAACCATACGTCATCTTTCGCACTATGCTTCCATAGACGTTCCCCGGTACCCGCATCCAGGCAGTGAACGCTTCTCCATGAGCTGACCATCACTAAATTTCCCTGACCCGTGTCTATCACGATGCTGTCCCATGAGCGTGTTTCCTGGGGTGCCCAACCCAGATTTGACGTATAAACCCTCTCGCTGGGAGTATAGTCCCATATCTTTGAACCCGTGGCTCCAGAATAGACCGCAACATTGGGTCGCACCTGGTCAGTGGATGTGTATCCCACCTCCTTGTGGTTGTCGCTGTCGACATCAGGTATCACGAATACTGAGGTCACCGCTGAGGAGACTGAGATTCTCATCCTAACATCACCTGTGTCCATATCCAGCATATACACCCCGGATGTTGTTCCGAAAAGTATCGTATCATCTCCGGCAGGCGATTCCATATCCTCAATGAGTATGTCCGTGGTGATATAGCCTGTAAATCCTTTCACGTTCATCCAGAGAAGACCATTCCTGTTCATTAGCTCCTCCTGGGCAGCGGATGCCGAGGGGGAGGAAGGAGCGGTGGAGAGAGGTATCAATTGCAGAACCATGCATGATAATATCAATATGACCATTAGCTTTCTTTTCATAAAAGGGCCTCCATATAAGAGAAAAAATTAGGACGGCGGATAATTTATCGTCCAACAATACTTCTGGTAATCACATGTATATCAAAAATTTATATATATGTATCCAAAGAATTGGCGTTTGAAGTCATAAAGTTTCGGGATTGAAGAAGGAGTTAGCACCGTTGGAACCCATGTTCAAGAGAGAAAAAAAGCCCTGTTTTTATTGAAATATACAAGGTCCAAAACCAATTCTTTAATATAGTTGGCCCTCATTTGGAGAGTGCTGTATTGAACAGGGTGCAATTTCATTCGGTTTCATCAGGAGGTTTTTTATGTCAAAGGTTATAGAAATGGACCATCCGCTTGTCAAACATAAGCTAACCTATGTGAGAAGTATCAGCACTGAATCATGGCACTTCAGGGACCTCATCAACGAGATCACTTACCTGATGCTCTATGAATCAACCAGGAACCTTACCACCAGAACAAAAAGGGTCCAGACTCCCTTGGCAATGGCCAAGTGCCAGGTTATGGAAGAAGAGATAATAGTGGTACCTATACTCAGAGCGGGATTGGGTATGATGGATGGTTTCCTCAGACTTGTCCCCATGGCCAAGGTGGGTTATATCGGTCTCTACCGGGACGAGGATAGCCTGGAGCCTGTGGAGTATTACTGCAAGGTACCTGACCCATCAGAAGCTACTGTATTTGTGCTTGATCCCATGCTGGCCACTGGCGGGTCTGTATCCGCAGCCATAACCATGCTGAAGAAACAGGGCGCGAAAAGGATAAAATTCATGTCCATCCTCGCCGCACCCGAAGGGATCAAGGCGCTCCAGAATAACCACCCAGACGTTAAAATATTCACGGCAAATATCGACAAGCGACTGAACGAGAATGGATATATCATGCCGGGAATAGGAGACTGCGGGGACAGGCTCTATTTCACTCCGTGATATAGTATTTTCAAAAAGATCGATTCATCGGTAATATCAAAACCCCTCAATGCTCCAGCTTCCTTATCTTGCCATCCATGACGCACATCTCTCCGCACTCCCGGCAGGTGGAGCATTCGAATTCCAAAGTGGCAAATTTGATATTGTATTTTCGGTCAAGCATTCTCTTGGCCTTTTTCCGTATCCTTTCGACGTTGAGCATGCTGCCCTTCCGGGTCTGGATGTGTGCCTGGATGGAATGTATGTTGGAACAAAGGGTACGGATATGCACGTTTCTCGCTTCATCTATACCCTTTATACTCTCCAGGTCCTTCACAACACTGTCGAAGGAAATATCCCTGGGGGCAAAATCCAGAAGAATGTAGAGGGATTCCCTTATTATTTTAATGGATGAGATGAGAATTATCAATCCTATTATCACACTCAGAATGGGGTCCATTATAGTCTGGTCGGTAAAATAGATCCAAACCGATGCGGCGATTACCGCCACCGATGATATGGTGTCGGTCAGCACGTGTAGGTAAGCGCTCCTGACATTTAGATCGTGGCTTCCGTGGAGCTTGAACACTATAATGAGATTCACTAAAAGACCAATTACTGCCACCACGAACATATAGATGCCCTTGATGGATTCAGGATCCTGAAATCGTGAATAGGCTTCCCAGAATATCCAGATGCTTATTATTACAAGAAGAATACCGTTGAGGAAGGCTGCCAGTATCTCAACCCTATGATACCCGAATGTCCGGGTCTTGGAGGGAACCCTCTTTGACAGGTTGACAGCCATAAGGGTCAAAAGGAGGGCAAACACGTCCCTGAACATGTGCCCTGCATCGGCCAGAAGGGAAAGGGAACCGGAAATATATCCGCCTATCAGCTCCACAAAGAAGAATATAAGGGTCAGAATGATCCCGAACTTTAGGGAGCCCTCAACCATATGGCCGTGGTTGTGGTGATGTTTGCGGGAATGCACTTGACCCTTGTGATGAGAATGATCTTCCGTATCTGAATTATTCTTTTTACCTGGCATAATGTTCCTGAAGAATAGGGTTCTGTTTGTTGATTAAATTTATGTGGATTTTATCAAACCCAATAATTTTAAAGGTGTTTCTCCATGTAATTGCTCCAGTGACGGAAACCTAGGCTCCTGTAGAACTCATTGGCTGGCGATCCCTTCAGAACATCGAAGAGTACCTTGGTGCATCCTCTCTCACGGGCCTCGTTCTCAAAGTCGGCCATCATGAACTGGGCCAGCCCCCTTCGGCGGCATTTCGGAAGCACAAGAATCATTCGCAGATGGGCAATAATGTGATGGGAAGTATGATCGAGATGTATCTCCCATGCGATATAACCAATGGTTCTGGAACGATTACTTTCATCATCAGAAGATTCCCTCATCATCTTCATAAAATAATCACGGATATGGAGGTTATCCCGGATATTCCGCTCTATCCTCTTGAAATCATGGTCCCTGCCCTTATCGATCCAAACCGGGAGAATTGTCTTTTTGTAGAGTTCAATTATCCCGGGAATATCCCCTTCATCGATCTTCCTGAATTCCATATTTCCCATAAGCCCTTCCTTCAATGCCATACATACCACATATAATACTAGATAATTTTAAACACAATCTAGACGGGTTATTATTAAATACATTTATTATTTTATTGTTATCCTGTCCAAGGTACGTAAATGTTATGACATCATCAATACCGAACCAAGAATTTCAATAATTTATGAAAGTAAGTAAATCATCCGGGTGATATTCAATGAAATATGCCAATAGAAAATCCCAGCATCTCGAAAATCTGTACGATATGGAGGAAGGTTTTACCTTTGCGCATGCAAGGGCCGAAGCCGAGCGCTGTCTTCTCTGCCATGAAGCCCCCTGCAGTCAGGCCTGTCCATCCGGAACGGACCCAGGTACATTTATCAGAAAACTTAGGCTGAGGAACGTCAAGGGAGCCATAAGGACCATCAGAACATCAAACATTTTGGGTGGATGCTGCGGTGTACTATGCCCCACAGACCAGCTCTGTGAGGGTGCATGCAGCGCTACCGAGATCGACCGGCCCATACAGATAGGCAAATTGCAGAGATTCCTTGTGGAGCACTCTTGGGAGTTAGGGTTCGACCCGCTCATTCCGGGAAAATCCATGACCAAGAAGGACGATAAAGTTGCTGTTATCGGGTCAGGTCCGGCCGGCCTTAGCTGTGCTTCAGAGGTTGCCAGGAAGGGTTATCAAGTGACAGTATATGAGGGAAGGGATAAACCTGGCGGGGTTCTGAGGTACGGGGTGCCCCAGTTCCGTTTGAATGCAGAATTTCTGGACCGGGAGCTGGAGGATATTAAGAAACTGGGGGTCTCCTTTCAATGCGGCAGACGGATCGAGAAGGACGGTGCAGACAACCTTCTGAACCAGGGATACGACGCAGTTTTCATTGCCCCTGGAATATGGCAGCCCTACAGACAGAACATCCCTGGAGATGATCTGAAAGGTGTCATCACCGCTACGGATTTTCTAGAAAAGGCTAGGAGCGGAAATGAGAAGGAATTGACGGATATAATAAAAGGGAATAACATAGCTGTAACTGGAGGCGGGTCGGTGGCAATGGACGCTGCCAACACCTGCGCGGTTATGGGTGCAAACAGGGTCTACGTGATCTACCGAAGAGGTTTGGAGCAGATGCCCGCAGATACCAACGATGTGGAGATGGCTAGGGCCAATTATGTGGTAATCAGGCCTTTCAGCGTTATAAAGGAGATCATCGATGAGAACGGAGTGCTCACTGGATTGAAGGGTATTGAGACCGACTGGAAAGAACCGGGGAAAACCACTTCCGACAACCTTATGGAGGTTCCAGGTACCGAATTCAATCTCAATGTTGATATGCTGATAATGGCCATTGGCTCTGGGCCGGAACAGAGGAATGTCGGTTTGGCCGGCGGGATTGAGCATTTAAAGGGCGGATTGATCAAGGTTGGTGATGATGGCATTTCCACTGATAATGAAAAAATATTTGCGGGCGGTGATATAATCAGGGGTTCCGGACTGGTTGTTGATGCCATACAGGACGGTAAAAAAGCTGCTTGGAAGATCATTGAATACCTGGAAAAGGAAGGAGGTGATTGAAATGACTGCCAGAAAGGACCTGAGCATCGAGATGTGCGGCGTGACATTCCCAAATCCATTCATGCTTTCTTCTTCACCGGTCTCCAATACTGCCGAGATGATCGGCCGGGCATTTGACAGGGGCTTCGGAGGGGTTGCTTACAAGACCATTACCCACGACAGGACCAAGATAATTCATCCATCTCCCAGGATGGCTGGCTTTGATTACGGAAATAAGAAGCTGATGGGACTTCAAAACGTGGAGCAGACCACCGACAGGACCCTTGTGGACAATTTTGCTGATATCAGTTATCTCAAGAAACATTGGCCCGATCATCCGGTTATAGTCAGCATCATGGGTTTCAGCGAGAAGGAGTGGAAGGAGCTTGCCAGGATGGCCGAGGATGCGGGGGCAGATATGCTGGAACTGAACTTCTCCTGCCCCCATATGACCGTTGAAGGCTCAGGCATGAAGGTCGGCCAGGCCATGGGTCTCATCGAGAAGTTCACGCAAATCGTAAGGGATGAGGTGGATATCCCGATACTGGCCAAACTTACCTCTAACGTTACCGACATCACTGAACCCGGCCTCTACTCAAAAAAAGGAGGTGCTGACGGCATTACTGCAATTAATACTTTGAGCGCCCTTACAGAGATAGGGTTAGAGGATTTCGTGCCGACGCCCAATGTGGCTGGAAAAGGGGCGATGAGCGGGTTTTCAGGACCGTCCATCAAGCCCATCGGCCTCAGATGCGTGACCCAGCTGGCCCAATGCGGAGAGCTTGCGCTGCCATTATCAGGTTGCGGCGGGATCGAAACATGGGTTGATGCAGTTGAATACCTGCTTGTTGGTGCCAGTACACTTCAGATGACAACCGGTGTGATACACTACGGACACCGCATCGTTGATGATCTAATTGAAGGGTTGACCGATTTCATGGATGAAAAAGGATTCAACAGGGTCTCGGATATCGTGGGAAAGGCACTTCCCAATATCCATCCCACCGATGCCTTCGATCTCTCGGTACAGGGTATCGCAGAGTACCATCTTGAAAAATGCGTGGGATGCGGCCAGTGCTACATCGTATGCCAGGATGCGGGAGGACAGGGACTGGGGTGGGACAGCGGTAAAAGAAGACCCGTCCCGGATGATGATGACTGCCTGAGCTGCATGATCTGCTCATTCGTCTGCCCTGTTGACGGAACCATTACCTACAAGCATGTACCAGGGAAGAAGCAGGTAGTGCCTCCAGTATCCAAATGAGCGTTACAGCGGGTAAATAATATAATTGATATACACCTTAACCGAGGTTGCATTAGTTTGACATTACATATGAACCGAATACGATCCCGGATATTTTTTATTGAACTATATCAAAGTCAAAGAGGAAAAAAATCCACAAAATAATGGATGTGAATATTATGAGCGGAACAATATTGCCTGTTTTGAAAAAACATTACGGACGACTAAAGAACTTCATCGACGGGGAATGGGTGGAATCGGAGACCGATGAATGGTACACTGCCTTGAACCCTGCCACCCAGGAGCCAATTGCAGAGGTCCCAATATCTACCAAGGAAGAGATGGATTATGCCATCGAATGCGCCCAGGAAGCTTATATGGAGTGGAGGGAAACACCGCCTCAATCGAGGGCCCAGTATATGTATGACCTCAAATCCCTTTTGGAAGATAACTATGAATCCATATCCCGAGTTGTTAGCCAGGAGAATGGAAAACTCATCGATGAGGCAAGGGGTTCTGTAAGAAGAACCATAGAGAATGTGGAAGTGGCATGCGGGGTGCCATCTCTGATGATGGGGTACAATCTTGAGGACGGGGCGGCTGCAGGTATTGATGAAGAAGCGATAATCCAGCCTTTGGGGGTCTTCGGGGCAATTAGTCCTTTCAATTTCCCTGCTATGGTACCATTCTGGTTCATTCCAATGGCTCTGGCTACCGGCAATACCTTCGTACTCAAACCGTCCAAATACACAGCAGTCTCCCAAATGCATATGTTCGAGATGCTGGAGGAAGCGGATCTCCCCCCAGGGATCGTCAACATGGTTTACAGCGGCAGGGATGGCATCAACGCGATGCTGGACAATCCCATGGTCCAGGGTGTTTCATTCGTAGGATCTTCCAAGGTCGGACGCATCATATATGATAAGGCCGCCAGGAATCAAAAAAGGGTACAGTGCCAGACCGCAGCAAAGAACTGTATAACAGTAATGCCAGATGCAGATCTGGACAAGGGGATCCCCAACATGCTAGGGTCCTTCTACGGATGTGCCGGACAGCGATGCCTTGCAGGTTCGGTCCTCGTTCCCGTCGGAGACATCTACGAAGAAGTAAGGAATCGTTTCTGCGAGGGGGCCAGGAACCTTAAGGTGGGTTACGGATTGGATGAGAGCTCACAGATGGGTCCGGTCATCACACCAGAGGAAAAACAGCGCATACTAAACATGATCCAGAAAGGTATTGACGAAGGCGCCGAACTCGTAGTGGACGGAAGGGACGTGGCGGTGGAAGGATACGAGGAAGGAAATTTCATTGGCCCCTGTGTTTTTGACAAGGTGACCACGGATATGACACCCTTCAAAGAGGAGTTCTTCGGACCGGTTGCTAGTATTGTAAGGGCGGATTCCCTTCAGGAAGCCATTGATATCCAGAACTCGCTGCCCTACGGTAACGCCTCCTCCATCTTCACCAGCAGCGGCAAGGCTGCCAGGGATTACAAGTACTATGTTGAAGCGGGCAATATAGGCGTAAATGTCGCAGTGGCTGCTGCAATGGCCTACTTCCCGTTCGGAGGATACAAGGACTCATTCTACGGAGATCTCCATGGTCAAGGGAAGGACGGGCTCATGTTCTATACCGAGAGAAAAGTCGTGATCAACAGATGGTTCTGAATGGAGTTGAATAATTATGAAGAACAGCAATTTCCCACAGATAAACACTTTCGGTTCAATGATGAGATATGCAATCACTCTAGAAGAATTCATGATCGAAAGCTACAGCAAGGCCACTCTTCATCCTGAATTTCGGGATAAAAAAGATATTTTCCAGAACCTTCACAAAAAACATCAGAAGAACAAGAAGAGATTGGAGAATGCCCTTCGATTGAAACTTAATGAAATTACCATTGAGCCGGTCACTTCGCTAAAAGGTGATGACTACCTTCTTGAGATAGGTGATATCACAGCTGAAGAACTCATTGATACAATTGACACGTTCAAAAAATTGGAAGAGACCTGCTCCGGATTCTATAAGGATTCTGCGGATTATTCACTGGTAATTGCAAGAGAGATTTCACGATTGTTCTCCAGATTCGCCAAAGATAATTCCAAGAACATCGGGCTGCTCTAAACTAGCATAAGGAACATATTTGGCAATTTTATTCATCGGGAATATTTATCATCAGAATGACCCGGACGGTCCTCTTTTAACAAATCTGCCGTATCCTTCCGGTCCAACGTACTTGCCTCCCTTCCCAACTATCCGGCCCCTGCACATTGTGATGTGGGGATATCCCTTTATCTTCCAATCCTGGAATGGGGACCAGTCACAGTTGGTTTCCATATTTTTCCAGTCGATGGTCACCTCTTTTTCTGGATCGAATATAGTAATATCTGCATCTGTCCCTATCTGAAGGGAGCCCTTATCAGGATAGAGACCGAATATCTTTGCGGGATTTGTGGAGACAACCTCCACCCATTTATGAATATTTAGCTTGTCTTTCCCGACACCTTCTGAATAGGTCAGAGGAAGCATGGTCTCAATGCCCGGCATACCGAAAGGTATCTTTGTGAAGTCACCCTGCCACATCGCCTTCTGCTTGGTGTCAAAAGTGCATGTATCAGTTCCTATTGTGGAAACCTCTCCGTCGTGCAGGCCTTTCCAGAGCCTTTCCATATCCTCGGGTTTTTTAAGCTGAGGGCAGGTCCCGTATAGATGCCCGTTCGCACCCTTGAAAAGTTCGTCGTCCAATAGCAAGTACTGAGGGCAGGTCTCAGCTATTACATTTATACCCTTTTTCCTTGCTTCCTTTACAAGATCGGCACCGCCACCTGTGCTCATATGGACTATGTACAGGTTACCGCCGGACACCTCGGCCCATTTAATGGCCCTCTGGATGGCCTCCTCCTCTATATAATTGGGTCTTGTGATAACATGAAGATAAGCGCCGTACTTCTCCATATCCTCCTTGTTATGATAGCGGGATATGAGTTCATCCAGCATATCTACGGATTCGGCGTGGACCTCTATCATACCTCCGTATTTGGCAGCCTCCTCCAGTCCGGCCTCAAGCATTGGATCGGATGCTATCCAGCCCTGGCTCTTGTAGATCATGAACATCTTGAAAGAGGATACGCCGTAATCGATAGCTTCCTTGATCTCCCCCTTAGTTCTCTCGTTCCAGTCCGTGATGCCGCCATGAAGAGCGTAATCCACATTGACAATACCGTCGGCCTCCTCTCTTCTGGCAATGATCGCGTCCATGAGTGAATTCCCCTTGGACTGAATGGCAAAATCTATAAGAGTGGTAATCCCTCCTGCTGCTGCGGCCTTTGTTCCTGTCTCGAAGGTGTCTGCCGAAACCTCGCCGCAGAAAGGAAGCTGAAGGTGCACATGCACGTCAACCCCTGCCGGCATAACATATTTCCCAGAGGCGTCGATGATCACATCTGCACCGCTTAGGTCCTGTCCTATAAGGACAATCTTGCCCTTCTCTATTCCTATGTCAGCCTTATACATTTCAGAATCCGTCACTATTATTCCGTTCTTGATTATCGTGTCCATATTGATCCCGTCCTATCTATCCAATTCCTGCAGTGCTCCCTAGAGCACAGCTATCCTTTACATGGTTATCATCTCGCCGTTTAATAATCTTACCATCTAAATTGTATTTTTTTTTTCGTGGGAATGTTCTATTAGAGCGGTTACGGAATAAATTGATCTGAACTGATACTGATGCAAATTATTCCAATCTCTTCCCTCCATGACCCTATGACCATTTGGTTGCGAGACTTTTGGCCTTCACTATTTATAGAATAAAATTTATCTGCCTTTATACTGCTGATTTTGAATTATATTTCTATTACAAATCTCATGAAATGATAAAGGAGAAGCGATATTATGAAACGTATGGTAAAATGCGGATTGATACAGACAACCAATGTCCTTTCACCGGTGAATCACACCATAGAGGAGATCAAACAGGCCATGCTGGATAAGCATCTGAAACTCATTGACGAGGCAGCCTCAAAGGGGGTGCAGATACTGTGCCTTCAGGAACTTTTCAACGGACCCTATTTCTGTGCCGAGCACGACAAGAAATGGTACGCACTAGCAGAGATGGTGCCGGAAGGGCCCACCACCGAGGTCATGATGGAGAAGGCTGCGGAGCATAACATGGTAATAATTGTACCTCTGTATGAGGAAGAAATGCCGGGTGAGTACTACAATGCAGCTGCGGTTATAGACGCAGACGGAGAATATATCGGTAAATACAGGAAAAATCACATCCCGCATGTTCATCCGGGTTTCTATGAGAAGTTCTATTTCAGACCCGGCAACCTGGGATATCCCGTGTTCCAGACAATGTATGCTGATGTAGGGGTTTATATCTGCTACGACCGGCATTTTCCCGAAGGGGCTAGGGCCCTTGCCCTCAACGGTGCTGAGATCATATTCAATCCTTCCGCAACCACTGCGGGCGTTTCCGAATATCTCTGGAAACTGGAGCAGCCTGCACACGCTGTTGCCAACGGATATTTCGTAGGCGCAATCAACCGCGTTGGGGAGGAAGAGCCCTGGAAGAGTGGTTTATTCTACGGGACAAGCTACTTCTGCGATCCCAGAGGCCAGATAATAGCCGAAGCACCCAGGGACAAGGAGTTCGTTCTGGCAGCGGATATCGATCTTGACATGTTAACCGAGGTCAGGAACGGCTGGCAGTTCTTCAGGGACAGGCGTCCTGAAACCTACGAGGAACTGGTCCTGCTCTAGAGGTGAACGGCAACAATATACTGCCGGAGCTGAAAAATTTATACCGCTGATTGAACGGTCATTGAAGAAGAGCGATCATTGATACAATTTAAAAATATATTCTACTGATAAAGGTGATAGATTGAGCTTACTAGAAAAAGCGCTTGAACCGGAAAAGTTTTCCGCGGAAGAGATCCTGGATTTGGAAAGAAAACATATGGTGCCCGCTTTGGTGCATTATTATAAAGAGCCACCCCTGATAGTAAAGGGTGAGATGGGAACGCTGACCGACACTGATGGAAAGGACTATATAGACATGTTCGGCGGGGTGTGTACCGTCTGGGCAGGTCACAATCATCCATATATAACAGATGCGCTGAAAAAACAACTGGACAAACTTGGACATACCACGACTCTGTATCCCACAGTCCCTATGGCTCTTTACGCCAAGAAAATGGCTGAGATGTCCCCCGAGGGGCTTGACCAGTGTTTTTTTGTGAACAGCGGTTCCGAGGCAAACGAGGCTGCCATCCACATGACCAAGAAATATACAGGTAGCAGCATTATGTGCTCCCTGAACGAGGCCTTTCACGGAAGGACACTCATGGTAATGGGACTGACCCAGCAGGGTTCCTGGCGTCAGAACGTACCCTACCCATCCGGCGTTATCGGCATCCCCAACGCCAACTGCTACAGGTGTGATTTCGGCAAGGACCCGGAAACATGCGATGTGGATTGCGCTAGGTTCGCTGACAAGATGATTAAGTGCCAAACGGCCGGAAAGATCGGCGGAATAATAGCTGAGCCCATCCAGGGTGTCGGAGGTATTGTGATACCCAAGAATCCCGAGTATATGAAGACCCTGTACGAGATCGTTAAGAAATATGACGGTCTATTTATCAGCGACGAGGTACAGACCGGATTCGGAAGGACCGGAGAGCATATGTGGGGCATAGAGTACTGGGGTATAAAACCGGACATCATGACCATGGCAAAGAGCATAGGATCAGGATTCCCCATAGGTGCATTCATAACACGAACAGACATTGCCGATTGTCTGAAACCCAAGGACCTGTTCTCCACATTCGGAGGTAATCCCCTTGCCAGTATAGCCGGATTGGCAAACCTGGAACTCATCGAGAAGGAGGATTACATGGGCCAGGCCAAGAAGAAAGGTGCGGTTATCCGGAAAAGGCTTGAGGAAATATTTGAAGAGAGGGAACTTGTGGGGGATATACGGGGACTCGGCTTCATGCAGGGATTTGAGCTGGTGACTGACAGGGATAAGAAAACACCTGCTGTAGGAGAGACTGCTGCGGTTATGGAGATATGCAAGGAGAAGGGACTTTTTGTGGGTAAGGGAGGGCTCTTCGGCAATGTGATAAGGATACAACCCCCCATCGCTCTGACCTACCAGCAAATTGAAGAAGCCATGGACATAATAGATACCGCGCTTTCTGAAGTGGAAAAGGGACTATTGAAATAATATGATGGTCAATTAATCATACCAAGATTTACCGAGCCTATCGATCTCTGGAACTTCTATTTGTCAGGGGTCGAACATTTCTTTTTTTCTTGGCTTTCCAATTCTGCTTCTTGGAAGGGCCGTAATATTTTTTATTCCCATTACGCTTTTTTCTATTTCGGTTATTCCGATTTGGCTTATTATTATTATTATTATTGGAAGGGGTATTTTTCGAATTTGAATTATCATGAGCATTCTTCGGCTTGGCAGTTCTTGAAAAATATTTCTTATCCTTGGCAGGTTCAAATTTTTTCTTGTTCTTGCCCAAGGGTTTTTTTCCAAAACGTTCTTGATTGTTTTTTGATGAGGCTTTTTCAAAATTTCTTTTCTGTCCAAATCCTCTCTTACTACCTTTTTCTTTCCGATTCTTGTTTCTGAAGAAATCGTTCCGGTTTCCTTCACTATTACTACCTAACCTACCCTTATTACTACCTGACCGCCCTTTTCTGGCCACCTTGAGCTTCTTGAACTTGGGCGGAATCACCTTCTCAATGGAAAAAGTGGGATATTTTTTAAGAATCCGGGAGAAATAATCTCTATTGAAATCAGTTACCAGATTTATAACTTTACCACACTCACCTGCCCGGGCCGTCCTACCTATCCGGTGAATATAATCGTTGGGAACGGCAGGAAGGTCATAATTGAAGACATGCGACACATTTTCAATATGAAGTCCTCTGGCAGCAATGTCGGTGCAGACCAGCACACTGGACCTTGAGTTATTGAACCGGGCGATGGCATTATTGCGTTGGCTTTGGGTGAATCCTCCGTGTATTGTGATTGCATAACTGCCCTGGTTTGTGAGGTTATCCGATACGAAATCGGTCATTTTTCTGGTATTGCAGAAGACCATGGAAAGGCGGGATGGATCCTTTTTCAATAGATGAGTGAGAAGAGATAACTTGTCATGTTTCTTGACATTGTAATAGAACTGTTCTAATTTTTCCGGGTCCACCATTTTTTCAGCCTTTATCAGATGGGGATCATTCATGTGTTTTTTTGTAAGCCGGAGTATCGCCTTGGATATTGTTGCGGAAAAGAAAAGGGTCTGTCTTTTCTTTGGACAGAACTTGATTATCTTCTCAACATCGCCGATAAAACCCATATCCAGCATCCGATCCGCCTCATCCAAGACCAAGGTATTGAGCCAAGATAGGTCGATTGTCTTTCGGTCAATATGGTCCAGAAGTCTTCCCGGTGTCGCAATCACCACTTCACTCTTCTTGAGGAGTTTTATCTGGTTATTAATTGAGACCCCCCCGTATACCGAGGTAATCCGGATTTTTTTACTGTAGGATATGCCTGTCAGATCCTTCTTGACCTGCTCAGCTAATTCTCTGGTGGGGGTCAATACAAGAACTTGTATCCCCATTTTGGGATTTATCTTATCTATCAAGGGACTTCCGAAAGCCAGGGTCTTTCCCGAACCTGTTGCGGACTCGCCGATCACATCCTTCCCGTCAATTATCAAGGGTATGGATCTTTCCTGTATGTCAGTTAAGGCTGTGTAACCCAATTTTCTGATGACCTCTTGCATATCAGCACTTAGGCCTAATTCACTGCAGTTATTCATTGTAGAATTCCTCAATTTTCATATGCTTCCTGATGCACATATATTATTAATACACATTGTCTGTTGAAATACAGTCTATCATGCGTAGGGCTTTGCAGTATCGATATGTTATTTAAATTGAAGGTGCCCAGCAATTATTATCGGGTTTTATATTGAAAAAAAGACCGATTATTCGTGATTTAACCGTGTCATTGATGGAATTAATTATTGCTTCTAATGAAACTGCATCTAAAGAACATACAGCAGTATAGAGAAAAAGTGGGCGGTACTTCCGGCCAAAACGAAAATATGGAACACAGTATGAGCATATTTTCTTCTTTTCATGACATAGAATATAACACCCAAACTGTAGCAGATGCCTCCGAACACTAATAAATAAAATCCGTTCCTGGGGAGAGCGCTGTAGATTGGTTTTATGGCGCCCAGGCAGAACCAGCCCATAAGCAGATACAGAACAACAGTCAGCTTCATGTACTTTTTTGGAAATACGGTCTCAACTACGGTTCCGCCCACGGCAAGAACCCAGATCAAACCGAAAATCGTCCAGCCCATCCAACCCCTGATGGTAACAAGAGTATATGGGGTATAGGTTCCGGCTATGAGAATGAATATCGCTGCATGATCCAGAACCTGAAATACCTCCTTGGCCTTCTTATGTGTCAGGGCATGGTATAGCGTGGACATTGAATAGAGTATGATCAGAGTTGAGCCGAATATCGTGAAGCTGACAACATGCCAAACATCACCATAGAGTGCAGAGAATGCGATCAGCAGAACAAGTCCCGCAATCCCCAATAATGCTCCCAAACCGTGGGTTATGGAATTGGCAATCTCCTCCCCTTTTGTCTGAGGGTAATGCCTCTTTTTAGATTCTTCATCCATGAAAATGGCCTTTCCAAAACATTGATAAACTGAAATTGAACTGTGCTGCGTTATTGCGGGTTAACAGCAGTATATTAAATAATTACTGCCTGCAAATATCTTCGCAGCCAATGAAACCATTTCCATTATTGGACTTGGGGATTATTCCCGCAATCTATATCTGCAGAATCCGCAATATTATTTTCATGACTCAAAAGATGCAATTCAAACCCGCTTCTGACTACACCTTTGACGGGATCAAACTGGGAATGAACTTCAAGAATGACATAATGTTCAAAGAACCTTTCAATGTGTTCTGCGACGACGATCCCATAGATAACGGGACCCGGCTACTGGTGGTTTATACTGCTACTGACTGCCGCAAGACCCGATTTCCTGAAGACACATCGGTGATCATGTACTGCCCGGAGTATCCTGAGGACAAGTTCGACCAGCCCTTGGAGGCAATAGCTGTTGTACACGGCAACTATTTCCTCGAAAGGTCTGATTTCCCCATCAAAATAAACGAACCATTTGACAGCTATGATATTGAGAGTGAGCCCGTATCTACAAGAATGAAGTTCATCGAGATAATGAGATACGGAGAAGATATTGCGGTGGTGACAATGGATGTAGGGAATAAGAAACTCATCGGCGGCTACGTCGTTGGTAAGATGCCCGATGATCTGGAGACCGAATCATGGCGCTCCATTTTCAAAATATACCGCTCCTTCATGCCTGATAAAATAAAGGAATGGTTCAGAAGTTGAATCAATTAACTAATTTATTTATCGAATCAATTGAATTTAATTAATTGATTTTAAGGATCAAATACATAACTCCAATTAGAACTGGCGGATGAACAATATAGATCAAAAGTGAATGTGTTCCAATTAATTCAATTCCCTTTTTTAATTTACCTTTAGGCATGTAATTTAATTGAATTCTTCTCTTCCCCAACGGATAAAAATATTTGCCGATAAATAATCCCCATAGAACCAAACCGAACCAGGGCAGCAGGGGGAAAAGATCGAAGGACTGGTGATCCGCGGGTTCCAAACCGAGCCATATGAAATAGGGAAATGAGAACTCCATATTCCAAAGCAGTGCTCCAGATATCACAAACAGAGCGCCGAAAAACAGATTGGAGTAGTTCAATTTCAGGAAAGGTAAGATCATCACAAGTGATAGGCCAATGAGATGCAGAATGCCGAAGCGCACATACCTTTCAGGAAAAAGAAAAAAAGTGATACCCGTTATCAGCATTCCCAGCATGAAGATCAGAAAACCCCTTTTTGCGAAAGACAAAAATAATTCTGAGTCTTTGGCACCCTTTGATTTCATTCTACTGTACTTCAAGGCGGCCGACACACCTAGGACCGATAGAAACAAAACAGGAATACTCCTTCCGAATATCCACCATCCCCAGCTTTCAAGGGAAAGGGGAATGATACCCAAGTAATCCATGTCGTATGCAGCATGATAGCAGATCATCATGACAACTGCGGCACCCCGAACAGCGTCGACCTCCCAGAATCTTCGTTTCTCCGAACCTTCCATGTGTACCTTCAATGGTCTTCAAACCCAATAATATTTTAGGCAGAAATGATTATAAAATTAACAAGTCCCAATCAAATATCAAATTGGGACCTGGGGCGAGACAATCTTAACGCCCGACCGATTATTTCAAAGTAACCGTGTTGATGTTTTCTGTCTGGGTGATTTGACAACTAGAAATCGGAAATCGGATTCTCCCGAGTTCATCAAACGATGTTTTATCCCCTTCGGGCTCTCGATAAGAGTATCCGTTTCGACTTCCCGGGTCTCATCACCCACCTCAACTGTCCCATTGCCTTCCAGTATATAGAAGAAAACTTCCGTTGGGGTGATATGGGGTAGGAGAGACTGCCCCGGCGACAGTTTAATATGAACCGCCTGGGCATTGGGTTTATCGTAAAGCAGTCGGGCATCAACGTTATGCGGGTTCTTCTTTCCAGAAGCTTCCATGGTCTTGATGATCTTCACATGATCTCCTCCTGTTTTTAATTGTACTTCAGATGTTTTGGGACCTATTTCATCATTTCCTCGATGTCCTTACCAACATCGGTGTTCGGCCCTATGTTAAAATTTTCAACCAATATTTTTAGGACATTGGGAGAAACAAATGCTGGAAGTGTGGGGCCTAATCGGATGTTCTTGACGCCAAGGTGCAATAGGGCCAGAAGAACCAGCACCGCTTTTTGCTCGTACCAGGCAATATTGTATTCAACGGGCAGATCGTTTATATCAACACCCAAATGGTCTGCTAATTTAACTGCGAAAAGTGCCAGGGAAAAGGAATCGTTACACTGCCCGGCGTCTATGACCCTGGGTATACCACCGATGTCATCGGTTATCAGTTTATTGTACCGGTATTTGGCGCACCCTGCTGTAAGAATCACTGCATCCTTGGGCAGGGCTTCAGCAAAATTCGAATAGTACTGGCGGGAACGATGCCTACCATCGCACCCTGCCATTACCACGAACTTGCTTATCTTCCCCTCAGTTACTGCCTCAAGTACCGTATCCCGAAGGGACCAAAGAGTACGGTGATTGAAACCTCCGGTTATACTGCCTTTTTCGATTTCTACCGGGGGCTGACATCCCTTTGCGTGCTCAATTATCCCGCTGAAATCCTTTCCTCTCCCGTCCTCCCTGTCAGATATATGATTGAGACCGTCGAAACCAACCATCCCTGTAGTATATACCCTGTTTCTGTAACCATCTTTCGGTGGTACAAGGCAATTGGTCGTAAGCAGGACCGGACCGTTGAAAGAATCGAATTCCGAGGTCTGCTTCCACCATGATCCCCCGTAATTTCCCGTCAGATGAGAATATTTCTTCAATTCAGGATAATAATGGGCCGGAAGCATCTCGCCATGGGTATATATGTCTACACCGCCGTCCTCTGACTGTTCCAATAGTTCCTTCAGATCCTTCAGGTCGTGACCAGAGACCAATATTCCCGGTCTATGGCCAACGCCTATATTGACCTCCGAGGGTTCAGGTATGCCATAGGTCGTGGTATTTGCTTCATCCAGAAGGGACATTGTTGTAACACCCAGTTCACCGCATTTCAGTACCAAACCTAGAAGCTCATCAACAGATTTTTTCTCATCGCCGTAGGCAAGAATGGCCTCATGGATAAATGCGAACAGGCCCGGGTCCCGGTATCCGAGGACCAAAGCATGGTGCAGGTAGGCTGCCATACCCCTGATGCCGTAAAGCAGAAGTGATGAAAGTGACCTCTTGTCCTCATCCATTATGGATAATTGGCCCACGCTTGCTGCTTTCATAAGAGCCTCATCCTCATTCACAAAGCTCCAAACAGCGTATTCTGGCAGCTCTCCATTGGATTCCCATCCGTTTTTCTCGAGCTCAGCTCTGAGAACATCTCTAAGTTTGATTGTTTCCAGGATATATTCTATCATCCTGTCTTTACTGAAATTGGCGTTTGTTATTGTAGAAAATAGATATTTTACCGCCATATCATCTGCTTCTTTTGAATTGGCTTTCTTTACAGTTAGTTCATTCTGGTAAAACGATAAACCCTTCAGAGCAAAAATAAGAAGATCCTGCAGATCGCTAACTTCTCCGGTCTTACCGCATACTCCCATTTTCTGGCATGCAATATTCCTACTTGTTTCCTGACATTGATTGCAAAACATTTTTTCACCTGTCAATAAGATATATTTTTTATACTAAATAGTTTAATGATACTTTGATATATAAATGAAGGAGTTACTATAAGTATACCGTGTACCACCAATATTTAATAATAACTGAGGGAAAAATAATTATTTCTTCGGTATAATCAAAGTCAATAGATCCCTCAACTCATCCTTTGTACTATTATCATCCCTATGATAGAAAAGCCATATCTCAAGCTCCCCCTTGCGGGTCTTTTCCTTAGGAACTAATTTGCACTCGTATTCCTCCATGCCTGAACTTGAAAAACCATGAATGCGTTCTCCGAAATCCGAAGAACGGAATATCTCCACCCGTCCCTTTTCACCTCCAATAATTATCACCCTTTGATTCTCATCTAGATCAACAGAATAGTTTTCAGGGTAATGGATCGAGCAGAAATCATGATCAAAGGTCTTCATATCATCAGCCTCTCAATAACAATTTGGAATCCATATCTAATGGGGCTCAATGAATATAAATATTGGCCGCTGTTAAGTAGATATAAAATCCATATTAAGTAATTTTTGTATATCAATTATTAAATATAGAGTCAATTACACAGCATATGCATCGAAACTGTACGGTATACCAAACCATAGATCTAGTAGCGAAGAAATGGTCCATGCTAATACTATTGGAGCTTTACAGAGAAGGTGGAGGGTGGAAAAGGTATTCCACTATCAAAAGGGGAGTTATGGGAATAACCCCGAAAATGCTCTCCGAAAGACTCAAGGAGCTCGAGGAAACTAGACTTATCAATCGGAAAGTAGACCATTCCAATATACCTATCAAGGTCAAATATGAGCTAACAGAGATGGGTCTTGATCTTATAGATGTCATCAAGGGGTTTAAAAGCTGGGCCCACCGTTGGATCGTTGAGAACAAAGTCTGCGCTAGCCTAGACTGCAGTGAATGCACCCTTTGAATACCTACAGCTTTGTTTTCACCGCTGAAATAATCATACCGAATTTTTGCGATGGTTATTCTTTTATAATATCATAATAATCCTTAACCGTAGCACGATTTTTATTAAGTTGCTACGATTTGAAGAATCAATAAAACAGGTTCACAGGTGATTGAATTTGACATTATCATTCTCAGTTCTGGCAGGAACCGCTTTCATCATAGCACTGACCCACACCCTTTTGGGGCCTGACCATTATATGCCTTTCATCGTACTTTCAAAATCCAGGGGGTGGAAAATAAAGAAAACACTTCTTATCACCCTTTTATGCGGAATAGGACATGTTCTCAGCTCAATACTTCTAGGGGCAATAGGTCTGGCCTTAGGTATCGCCCTTACAAGCCTTGAGACCATCGAATCATACCGAGGCGAGATCGCGGCATGGTTTCTCTTTATTTTCGGCATTACTTATCTAGTATGGGGAATACACCGAGCTGTTAAGAATAAGCCTCATAAACATATCCATCATCATATGGACGGAACAAAGCACGCCCACGAGCATACTCACCGCGACATGCACACCCACGTCCACCCGGACAAGAAGAAAAAACTGACCCCATGGGTGCTATTCATCATATTTGTTTTCGGGCCCTGCGAACCCCTGATACCGCTTCTCATGTTCCCTGCTCTCGACCACAGTCCTGTTACTGTAGTAGCTGTGGCTCTGATTTTCGGAATAACTACCATCGCTACAATGCTGGGTATAGTGACACTTTCCCATTACGGGCTCTCAAGGATCGTCAGTCCCAAGGTAGAGAGGTTCGGCCATCCCATAGCAGGTGCAGTTCTGGTATTGTGCGGTGTTGCCATACTGTTTATTGGGTTGTGATCCGGGAGGATCCAATATGACTGAAATCTGCCCGGTAATGACTTCTAGACCCCTGCGAAGAGCGCGGCGAAAACTTTGCAGTCGCCCATTAGATTCTTTTTGTAGATGAACTCATTTGGTGCGTGCGCCTGATGAGCTATTCTGCTCCAGACCGCTGCGTTGAAACCAGCCCGTCTGAAAATGGCTCCGCATGTGCCCCCGCCTATGCCGCCGGGTTTGGGTTCCACCCTGTAAACGTATCTTATCGCGTCCATGAGCCGGGTCACAATAGGGGCATCGGCTGGGGTCGGAGGTGCTGCTCGGTCATAGTTCTCCTTCTCTACGGTGATCGTTACATTGAACTCCTTCTCTATCTCAAAGGCGAGCTCTTTCATATCTCTGAGAATATCCTCGGGATCATAATCAGGCAAAATCCTCATATCGAAAAAGGAGATATCCTCACCGGGAATGGTGTTGATGTTTCCCACATTGGGTAGTCTTCTGGTAGGTTCGAAAGTGGATTCAGGCGGATCGAAGAGATCGTCCTGATAATTGTACTTGCTGTGGAGCATCTCATCTGCCTTTATCAGATATTTCATGGCTGCTCTGTTGGCATTGTTGCCCTGATCGGGTGATGAGGCATGGCACTGCTTGCCTATGGTGGTGACTTTGAGCCACATTATACTCTTTTCTGATATCTCAATAAAACTTCCGTCTGGCAGTCCGAAATCAGGTACAAGTATCAGATCCTTTTCCTTGTTGAAAAGCTGGGTGTTCTTGACCAGGTATTTTATCCCGTAGGTTGAACCCACTTCCTCATCGGCCACAAATGCCAGACCTATATTGTAATCGTGTTTGATACCTGTATCCAAGATAGCTTTGGCAGCGAATAGAGAGGCGATAAGGGACTGTGTGTTATCCTCCACTCCCCGGCCTATTATCCGGTCCTCGGTTTCCACTGGTTCGTATGGGTCGGTATCCCAAAGTTTCATATCTCCCTCGGGGACTACATCGGTATGAGCAACTGACCAGATGGTGCCTTTATCAGGCTGTTTTCCTGCTACAAGCGCTATGATGTTCGGCCTGAATTCAGCTGAGACCCTCTTGTCTGGAGCCTTAACTATCTTCACATCCTCAAAACCCATCTCCCGCATAATATGTACCAGATATTTTGCTTTTTCAAGCTCTCCGTCGCCTTCGTTCTCAGGAGCCAGTGCCTTGATCCTAACAACATTCATCAGCGTATCGTACATCTGCCTCTCGTAGCTGTTGATCTTCTCAAATACATTTTCCATGTTCATACTACCACTCCGATATCAAAAACTTCAATCTCTAACTGTCTAAACCAATAATGTTTTAATATTTCTCTTTTACCTATATAGTTGGTTCTCAATGAAGTAAGAAAGTTCCCGGCATGCTTATCTAGATTCCTTTTTTCCTTCCAGGTACCCCCTTAACTCTAATAAGATTGGAATGATACCTTAATGACCATAATGTTTTATATAGAAGTTATAGCATATTCCTGCCGAGGTGTTTTATATGATGGGAGGTCAACCAGTTATACTACTTAAAGAAGGTACTAGAAGAGACAGGGGCAAATCAGCCCAGAGCAATAATATCAAGGCTGCAAAGGCCATATCCGAAGCGGTAAGATCAACCCTTGGACCCAAGGGCATGGACAAGATGCTAGTGGATTCAATGGGTGATGTAGTGATCACAAACGACGGTGTTACCATACTCAAGGAGATCGATGTTGAGCACCCGGCCGCCAAGATGGTAATTGAAGTGGCCAAGACACTGGATGAGGAATGCGGCGACGGAACCACCACTGCCGTTGTCCTGGCAGGGGAACTGTTGAAACGTTCAGAGGAACTCATCGAACAGAATGTCCACCCAACGCTCATCATTTCCGGTTACAGGAAAGCTGCGGGGAAAGCAAGCCAGATATACAAGGAACTCGCTATAGAGATCGATTGGAATGACAAGGAAATGCTGGCCGCATTGTCCAATACTTCCATGACAGGAAAGAACGCTGAAATAATCAAGGAACATCTTTCCAAACTGGCAATAGAGGCGGTTCTCAGTGTGGCAGAGAAGGAGGACGAAGGGTACATCGTGGACCAGGCCAATATCAAGGTGGAGAAGAAACAGGGAGCCACAGGTGAGGAATCCAGCATTATTGACGGCATTATAATCGACAAGGACAGGGTTCATTCAGGAATGCCCAGGAGAATCAGAGAAGCGAAGATAGCACTGGTCAACTCGGCCTTCGAGGTAAAGAAGACCGAGGTCGATGCAAAGATATCCATCAGGGACCCGTCCCAACTGCAGGAATTTTTGGATCAGGAGGAAAGAGCTCTTAGGAAATACATCGATGTGATCAAGGAAGCAGGGGCAAATGTGGTCATATGTCAGAAAGGCATCGATGATCTGGCACAGCATTTCCTTGCCAAGGAAGGAATATTCGCAATAAGAAGGGCAAAGAAATCCGATATGGAAAAACTCTCCAAAGCCACCAGTGCTAGGATAATCACCAGTATTACCGACATTGCCGCCGATGATCTGGGATATGCGGAGATCGTGGAGGAGAAAAAGATATCCGACGACAAGATGACCTTCGTCAAAGGCTGCAAGAATCCCAAAGCCGTTTCCGTCCTTATCAGAGGCACCACTGAACATGTGGTTGATGAACTGGAAAGAGCTTTTCAGGATGCGCTCGGAGTGGTAGCTACAGCTGTTGAGGAGAACAAGATCATCGCGGGAGGGGGATCCATGCATGTGGAGATCGCCCAGAGGCTCAAGGAATATGCTGCCTTTGTAGGCGGAAGGGAGCAGATGGCAATAGAGGAGTTCGCCAATGCCATAGAGATCATCCCAAGAACTCTAGCTGAGAATGCAGGTCTTGACCCGGTCAATACACTGATAGATCTGAGAAAGGCTCACAAGGAAGGAAATGTACACGCGGGTCTGGATGTGTTCACAGGCAAGGTCATCAACATGCTCAAGGCAAATGTGGTGGAACCCCTTAAAGTGGGACTTCAGACCATGGGCTCAGCAACAGAAGCATCGGTCATGATCCTCCGGATCGACGATGTCATTGCGGCAAAGGAGATGTCCGGACCTGTACCCGGTGGAGCAGGAATGGGCGGTATGCCTCCAATGTGATCGATATTGAAAAATATTATAATAATTCCGATTTGTAATACCGGGGGTGATAATTCACCTCCGCGTTATTTCTTTTTACCATTCTTAATATCTCAATTCGTCATATAGGTTTTTCATGAGAATTGCATCATCCTCAATATTGGGACTTTCCGATATTGCCACACCTCTGCAGTCAAAATCACAGAGCGCACGGATTAGATCCCTGTAATTGAGATCGGAATCATCCAGTTCAAGGTGTTTCTGTTCGCCTTTTTCCCCGTACTGGACACCGGAAATGTGCATATGCATATCCCTTAGTTCCCCAGAGCCCAACCTGTCCTCTATGAGACCCAGAACCGTGGAGAACTCATCATAGCTGTTGTATTCTCCTTTATATGCATGAAGATGAGCAAAATCAATACAGGGGTGGAGCCCTTCCAATTCATCGCATATTTCCAAGAGCTCATCAAGCTTTCCAAATGATTTGGCCTTTCCCATCAATTCCGGACATACCCTGATATCATTCCCCTCGTCCTCCAATACACTCAGCACTTCAGTAAGCCCTTTCTTTACAAGCTCCAAGGTCTTACCCACATCATCCTTGTAATAATATCCCGCATGAAAAGTTATAGACCTAGCACCGCATTTCCAACCAGCTCTAGCGGTTCTCAAGATCCGCTCAACTGAACTCCTCCGGACATCCAGTTTAAGTGAAGCGAGGTTTATCCAATATGGACCATGGGCGGTAAGATGCACCCTGTTCTCCTCTGCTCTTCTTCTGACATCTTCTGCAAGGGTGTCACTCATCCTTACTCCCCTTACAAATTCAAGCTCCATAACATCCAGATCCAGTTCCCTCACCCTCCGTACACCGTTCGGAGATGTAGGGTTCTTGGTTGACAGGGGTATTCCCGCACATCCGAAATATATTTTTTTCATTTTCTGCACCAAAGCTAACCGATTTATCGATAGAACGCGGCCCGATGGAAAAAGCAGTTCTTTTCGGTTACAATATAAAGGAATTATTATATATCTGTATCATATTAGCATTGATATATAATATTACTCAAGAACAAAATTACAATATTACTAACTGAATATTACGGTGATGAATATGCCCAAGGAAGCGGATGACCTATCAGAAAAATACGATTCAGAACTATGGAGATATTTCAAAGGACAAAAGGTCAGGGCCTTGGTGGGCCTGCAGGTCAGGACTGAACGGGGAGATGAATTGGCCCGCGAACTTGTTGAGGAGGAGAGTATCACCGACCTGTACATGGTTACTGGTGATGTGGACATCCTGATGATGGTTGAAGCCGATGACCTGCAGAAGCTGTCGGATTATATTATCAAAAAGATCGCCAAGATAGACGGTGTTCTGAAAACAAAATCAATGCTTATCCTTACTAGCTATAAAGAAAACGACAGGGTAATTCTCAATATCCCCGAAGAGTAATATATCTTTTAGAAAAAGAGAAGGAATGAATGGTCATCCCCCCTCTGTTTTACCTATGATGGATATTCTTTTTTTTTTGAATATTCTAAAAGCCAGGTTTCTTCATGGCGGTCATCTGGGGAACCAGCTGTACAATATCTTTGAGGACCGATTCCTTCTGAGCCATGATCTTTACGATGTCCTTGGCCATGGCCTCGTCGAATCCTGCTTCCTTGAGATGGGTATAATAGCTGTAGAAGAATTTAGCCCTGTGCTCCAGGTACTTTCCGTAGAAATACTTGTCCAGGGTTTCCTCGAGATGGGGGAGGAAAATGTTGTCAATCATTGAGAAGAACATCTCCTTGTTCTCCAGCATGGGACCTACCTTGCTCATCATTCCTCCTATCTTCCCACCGGGCCCTCCGCCCATGGAACCCATTCCCGGACCGAAATCGCCATCCCCTCCTCCTGGAGATCCTCCGAAATCAAAGGAATCCTGGGATTCGTTGACATCCTCATACTGCTCGTTCATCTCTTCCTCATTCTGTTCATTTTCATTGTTTTCGTCTAACATAATTGCCCTTAAGGAAATTGACATAATTAAATATTTCCTGAAGTGTTTCAGCTCATTAGAATCTTCATAGGTGATGTGTGGACATTAATAATTACACGATAGGAAAAAAATATCTATATCTTATTCAGTATCGGAATTTGAAGGGGCTCATGTTAACATTATTTCAAAGGTTATGAATGGGAAAATGAAATAATGACCCCAAAAGCATAAAATAATAAATTAACACACTTGAAGTTATCACATTAAATTCAGCATTTTTACTAACGGATGATGGCCATGGCAGGTTTTTTTGACACAAATAAAAAATTCCGGGTCCGTACGGGATCCATATCCTCATCAAAGGTGCAGGAAAGGGAACTGCGTGCAAAAGCAAAGAAATTGGCCAAGGACCCCGGACTGATCATTCCCAAATGCAGAGGGAAATGCTTCGGATGCCCTTTCAAGACTATAGAGAAAAAGATCAGATCCATCCAGAAATACAGCGATAATCTGAAGAAGCTAAAAAGCGCTTCCAAAAGAGGCAACAAGGTTGCCCGGGCTTATGCTGGCACTCTCATGCTAGCTCACAAGGAATTCACTCCTTTCATGAAATTGTTCAAAACCCCGAGCGGGCAGATCCCTTTTGCCATAGTGGGTCAGAACGATCCTAGAAAGCTCATCGGAATACAGCATTTCGACAACCAGGAATACCGGCTCATGACCTTCATGGACCTGGCAATAAAAAAGAAAATATACATTTTCTCAGTAAAAGATGGAATGGTATGTACTGGGTCGGTAATGGCACCTCCTGAAGGGTTCATAAAGGATTGCGTTGACAGGCTAAAGGTAAAGTTGAGGCCTTCCAAAAAGGGATATATATACTTAACCAAGAACCTCAGGCCAAAATTGATAAAAAACAGCAAACAGACAAGGGTGCCTTACATGGAACTGGTATGGACCCCTGCCAAGACAACTTTCGCACTTGATGAGGTAACACTGCGTGGAACCAAGACCCATACAATGGCCACCTTGACTGGATTGGTGGCGGGGCCCAATATCAAGGACGGTTTTTCAGTAAAGGTCAAATACCTTCCCCAGTGTGCTGAAAAGTCGGATGACTGCACCCTTCTTGATCTGCACCCTGACCTCCAAGAGCATTACGGAGAATACAAGGATTTCAAGAGTATAGACCACCAGCTTATCAAGAAAAGCTATGAGGACATATTGGAAGCTTACTCTGATTCGGAAAGGAATATACTTCTTTATGACGGGTACTGCTTCACCTCCAATATCAAGGGTTTTCTTGACCATGTGGGTGTCAAGGGAAGTGTAAGAACTGCATTGGAAGCGGTTCTGAAAAGGGTAAAGACCCCCAAGATCTACAAGAAGAAGGAATCACCCCTGAACATTCTGCATAATCACTGGAAGGATTACGGATACTGGGCGCTGTTTGCGGTCTGCAAGGACAAAAAAGTGGCAAAGGAACTCCACACTGAAGATGACGTATCCACAACTTCAATCGTGGACCACCTTGAGGAAGCAAAGAAATCCGTGAGATCAATATCAATTCTAAAGGAATTCCCTGAATTCTCATCCAAGGACCTGCCCGAGCCCATTATCATTGCAGACAAAACCGCCAAACTATTCAAGAGCAGGGGGAAGAACGCTGCAGTGAACTATCTGGGCGGTTTGAGCCCAAAGGATAATCAATCCCACGGGACAATATATGCATTCCTTTTGGCCTTGAGCTCTACTTCGGGAAGGGAATGGAAATTCCAGGAGTCTCAGAGGGATGTGGGCGAATTTTTGAAACCCTTTGCCAAAGAGCTTCTGGAAGCCGGCCCGGAGAACTACACTGAAAAACTTCAGACCTTTTCCAGATATACCGGGTCAACAGTAGAAGTGGTGTCCTTATGAGAACAGCACCGAAAAGGACTTTTCATTAATGGTTATTAGGAATTGCTCATAAATTATATATTCAACAAGTGATATATCGTGCTAATCAATTCAATTGATAGGTTTCGTGCTAAAAAATAATTCCAAAACCTCCTTCAGGTGAAATCAATGGCAAAGAAGAAAAAGAAAAAGAGTTCCGACAAGGATGATGTAGAGATTGTCTTCGAAGCAGTAGAGGACGAAAAAGAAAAGGAATCCGCAGAGGACCTGGACGAACTGGATGATCTTCTAGACGATACCATTGATATTCTCTATGACAACCCCAAGAAAAAAGAGAAGAGTGGCGGGCGGAAAAAGAAGAAGAAAAAGAAGGTGAAAACCAATCTCCCACCTCCTAAGAAGAAAAAGAAATCGGTAAAGAAGGAAAAGAAAGAGGATGAAGAAGAAGAAGTAGAGAAGGATAAAAAGAAAGAAAAACCACCAAAAAAGGCCACAAAGAAGAAACCCAAGAAGACTGCCAAGAAGATCGCCAAGAAGAAAGAGGTGGTCGAAAAGGACGTTATGCTTGAGGTAGCGAACAAATGCGAACATCTGGAACTAGCTCTGGAGAACTTTAAGTACACCTATAATTCGGTCAAGGAGGAACTGAACAAACTCAAGGTTCAGAAGGACACCAACCAGGCGAAGATAGATAAATATGAGAAAAAGCTCGAGGTCTATAACAAGGATTTTGAGAAATACAAGAAGCGGGTCACCAAGAAGAGCAGTGAGATGGGGAAGAAGGCGAAGATAGAGATGATAGGGACAATGCTGGAAATATTCGACAACTTTGAGAGGGCTATATCCAACACCGATCCCGAATCGCCCTCCAAGGACCTGCTCAAAGGCCTTGAGATGATGAGCAAGAAATTCCTGAGCATTCTGGAAGGTGAGGGTGTTGAGCCTATCGAATCGGTGGGCAAGAAGTTCGACCCTCAACTCCACGATGCATTAGCCATGCTTCATAATGATGACTACGACGACGGCATAATATGTCTGGAGATCCAAAAGGGCTTTGGTCTTCTGAACGATGAAGAGGACGAAGAGGATGAGAAAGAAGAAGAGAAGGATAAAAAGGGGAAGAAGGCGAAGAAAAAGATAGGTAAATATAAGAAGATCATTCGTCATGCCCGGGTTCATGTCTGCTCCAAGGATAAGGGAAATAAAGGAAAGGATAAGAAGGATAATGAGGACAAAAAGGGTGGGGATAAGAACAAGAAACCTGAAAAGAAGAAGACGTCTAAAAAGAAAAAGAAAGGATCTAGCAAGAAATAGCTCATCTGAATGAAGCAAAATCCCTGTTCGACAAGCGATATATCATTCATATCTGAATATTTTACTATATTCGGGTTTTTATAAACTTATTGGAATAAACTAATCCCGCAGTTCACCCTTGGACAATAATTATTAAGGATAGTTTTTCGTTGGGATATGTCCCATTCAACCTTTTTATACAATGAACCGATTTACCCATTTTGACCGTCTTGAACATGCTGAATTCATTTCAGCAGAAGAGGGAAAATCAATTGCCCGAACCCGGTTTCATGGACGGGAACTGAAAATAGTTTTCATTTACATATGCTAGGAGTTGTAAAAATGGTAGAGCAGCAGGAAGAGCTTTTTTATTTTGATTATGACCTTGAGGAATTTGACCATGAGGTCTCCCGGCTGATCAAGCTGGAAGAAGAGAGACAGCAGAGGAAGATTATCCTCATTGCCTCGGAGAGCATCAGCCCGGAACCGGTGAGAAAATGCCTTGGAAGCGTATATACCAACATATATGCCGAAGGTTATCCTTCTACCCAAATGGGATTGGATAAAAGGGAACTGCTGAAAGACCACAAACATCAGATGGCATATCTGAGAAGGTATTCCGATAAAAGGTACTATAAGGGAACTGAATTTGCCGATTTTGCCGAGGCCCTCGCACAGAAAAGGGTGGCTGAGCTCTTTGCCACTGAAAATGTACCCGCAGAGGATATATATGCCAATGTTCAGGCCCTTTCAGGCGCTCCGGCCAATAATGCGGTATTCACGGCATTCCTGAAACCCGGGGACACCGTCCTAAGTATGGCCCTCAACTGCGGAGGACATCTGAGCCACGGCAGCGAGGTGAACAGATCGGGCATTTTCCACAAGGTGATCCCTTACGGATTGGAAAGAGGACAGGATAAGCTCAACTACGACAGCATAGAAAAACTGGCATTGGAACACCTACCCAGGCTGATTATCGCGGGTTACAGCGCCTACCCCTGGGATATCAAATGGGATCGATTGAGGAATATTGCTGATAAGGTAGGTGACGGCTGTATATTGCTGGCCGATGTTTCACATATCTCAGCCTTCATTGTTGCAGGCATCCTCAACAATCCCATCGAGCATGCCCATGTTGTGATGTTCACCACTCACAAGGCTATCGCAGGTCCGAGGGGGGCAGCGCTATTGACCACTAATCCAGAACATGCCAGTCTTATTGATAGAGCGGTTTTTCCAGGGGAACAAGGCGGGCCCCACATCAATAATATAGTCGGCCAGGCGGTATGCTTCAAGATAGCCGCAACAGAGCAGTTCAGGAAATACGCAGAGAAGGTGGTGGAAAATGCCAAGTTCTTCTGTGAAGTGTCTAGAGAACTGGGATTGAAGATCGCCTACGGTGGTACGGAAACACATCTTTTCCTCATTGACCTGAAATGCCTGGGCAGGAAGAACGGATACTATGTGACCGGTGAAATAGCCACCAGGATACTTGATCAGATAGGTATTACACTCAATAAGAACACCATATCCGGTGACGATAACTCCAACCATCCCACAGGTCTAAGGATCGGTGCACCCTGGATAACCCAGAGGGGTGTTTCAAAGGATGATATAAGGGAGATGGCGGAGATAATTGATTATGTTATCAGGAACATTCAGCCATTCCACTATGAAGGGATGGATGATGAGATAGGCCGGGGAAAAATCAAGCTGGAGGTACTCCTGAAAGCTAGGAAAAGAACTCGAGACCTGATCAAGCGCATACATCAGAAGGATTATGATAAAGAGCGCGGGTATCCTTATTACCTAAACAATCCGGAGATCGGTGGTGAGTCCCCTCTTATGGACCTGCATGTTGAAAACGGGGCCGAAATGGAAGAGCGATGCGGGTGGCGGCTGCCCTTTTATAAGGCGGAATCATCTGGAGATATTAACGCTCCCGTTATAATCGATGCTTCATGCCAGCCTATCTTAAGGATTAGAGGAGATGAGGAGAGGATAAGACCCTTCCTCGGGCAGATGTGCACCGGAGAGGTGCTCTTGGATATAGACGAATCAACAAGGACCTTTGTTCTGGATGAAAAGGGAAATGTAATAGACGATGTGCTTATAACAAGGATCCATGACCCACGTCAGGGTTTCGCCTCTTATTATATGATAGGAAATGCCGAGAACGCCTATGTTCTCAGGGAATGGATCAGGGGCATAGCTGACGGTTACCTGATCTTTGATGAAGAGGACATCTACAGAAAAGTGGAGGGGCCAGCAGTTGTAGAGGATCTTCACAGCGACGATGATATCACCATCAGAAGAACCTGTCTTGTCATCATCGGAGACCACACTCTGAAAATCGCCGAAACCATCAGGAACAAATATCCAGGCATTATCACAGCCTATGAAAAAATAGCTGGGAAAGATGTCGTCCACATCATCACTCCCTTGAAATCGATTGAAGAAATCTGGTCAGAAGTGAGTATAAAGGCCGGGCTGAAGCGAACTGATTCTCTGAGGAAGAAAGAAGGTTTGCCCTGCTATACTGAACTGGGAGAGGGGCAGGCAGTAATCGCTAAGGATATATTCCATGCACTTCCCGACCACTTCGCACTCCATAAACCCTATTTCGTCGGTCAGAAACCGATACTGAATGAGCTTGACCTGGAGGATGGGTCCATCAAAGAGAAAAAAACTTGGAAATGGACAGAGAAGGAAAAGGGTCTTCAGCGAACCGTTCTTTACCAGGACCATGTGGAATTGGGAGGACGTATGGTACCTTTTGCAGGATGGGAAATGCCTGTATTCTACGAAGGTATAATGCCGGAGCATAAGGTTGTTCGAATCGGAGCGGGTCTATTTGATGTATCCCACATGGGAGTCATGGATTTCACCGGAAAATACGTGGCAGATTTCCTGGATATGCTTACTACAAATTATTCCCGATGGATTAGACCTGGGCAAACCCAATATGCCTATATCCTCGGACCCGACGGGAAGGTCCTTGATGACATATTCATCTATAGAAAGGCAGTTGATCGATATATGATGGTAGTGAATGCTGCCAATGCGGACAAGATATGGTCTTGGGTAAATGCGGTGAATTCCGGTCAGATCCTGCTGGACTCAAAGAATCCACATATTCGAATGCCTGAGGGAATTGTGATACGGAATCTCAAAGATAGAAGTTCGGGAGATGAGATGAAGATAGATCTGGCCCTTCAGGGACCAACCGCCAGGGAAATACTGCTATCATTATGCAAAGAATCCCATTTGAGGGAGCTGAGAGAACTTGAAAAAGGCGATTTCGTCGAAGTGAATATCGCGGGTATTGAAGTAATGGTGGCTAGGACGGGTTATACTGGTGAGGAGATAGGCTATGAACTTTTCATTCACCCCGACAATGCCTGCAAGCTATGGCGTACCCTTCTTGAAAAGGGCAAGGAAAAGGGTATCGCAGCCACTGGTTTGGGATCGAGGGACTCCACCAGAACTGAAGCCGGTTTCCCCTTATACGGTCATGAGATCGAAGGAAAACTAGGCGTCTTCCCAATGGAGAACGGCTATTCCCAGTTCCTAAAGCTTCATAAACCCTTCTTTATTGGAAGACACAGGGCTGTGATACAGGCACAAGGAACTGAAATGGAGATTGCCAGATTCCAGATGATAAATACCAACATAAAGATGCTCAATACCGGTGATCCTGTTGCCAACCGCCAGGGCAGATGTGTAGGCTATGTGGCCAGCTCCGTATTGGTTGGTGACCGACAGATAGGACTTGCCTATCTAAAGAAGAAGGAGATAAGAACGGGAGCAAAGCTGAACATCTTCCCATTGGGCAGAAGCGGTCGGGCACCAAAGGAAACACCCCGGAACAGCTGGAAACCTGGAGATAGGACTGTAATACCTGAAGAGTCAGTAATATTGACAAGATTCCCTGAAGACGGAGAGATGGAGGACCGGGCTCAAGGACTATGACCAAAATCAGCTCGGACCCAAATAGGTCAATATATTAAAATATCAAATTAGCTAATTAGGTATGGACCTAGTATAATCAATAACAAAACGTTTGAATGGACAATAAGAGAATCATTGATGCATATTGGAAATCAAGGAAATAAAAAATCAAATAAAAGAAAAATTTAAAAATATAATTAGTAAAAACCCAAGGGGAAGTGGCGACATGAGTGAAGAATATACAGTGAAAGAAGACCTAAAATATACCAAATCCCATGAATGGATTAAGGTTGAAGGAAACCTAGGAACCATTGGAATAAGTGATTATGCCCAAAAACAGCTGGGTGACATTACCTATGTAGAATTTGAAGCCTTTGAGGATGATGAAGTTAGCCCAAAGGATGTCTTCGCAACCATTGAGGCAGTAAAATCTGCCTCCCCATGTTATAGTCCCGTATCCGGGACCATTGCTGAGCTCAATTTTGAACTGGAAGATGAGCCCGAGGTCATAAACTCCGACCCATTTGGCAAGGGTTGGATAGTAAAGATAGAGATAACCGACCTTGGAGATCTTGACGGTTTGCTCACCAGCCAGGAATATGAAAAATTCTTAGAAGAGGGACAATAGCTCCTCTGCTTGTGAGGAAAATAGGACTGTTGGAATGAAGCTATGATCTATCACATAGGTTCACTGAAACTAGTTGCCTGAAATTCCTCAAATGAACTCTTATCATTTCTCCCTTATCCCATAATGAGCTTTGTTTGTTACCTGAATAAACAGCTCTAAACCACAGGGAAGGTTTTTACTCTGGATGGTGTCATAATAGAATGAATGACAGGCAATACAAAAAACTGATAAATGAACTCAAATTACCTGAAGATATCGAAAAGGTATCAAAACGTCACGGAATCACTAGAGAAATGGCCCTGGTCCTCTACACCCAGAATGTGATCTATGACACGAAGAGGCGATTTTACAAGATAAAGGGCAGTTCAGCCAAGATGTACAAGAAATGGACAAAAGGTACCAGCCTTCTACAGCTGGCAGAAAGCCATTATTTTCCGCCTATCCTGACAGGCAAGCTCATATTGGCCCACCATGGTATACCCAGAAAGACCTACAATTCCTACGTCAGGGATCAGTCATTGGCAAAGGATCCCCGAATAAGACGGGAGATGACGGAGCTGGTGAAGAAAGATATTATATACTCTGAGGAAGGAAACCAAGTCCAGAGGGAACGGGGGCTCATGGCCGAGGCTGAAATAGGCATATGGTTAGAGGAGATGGGTGTTGGATATTATCATGAGAACGATCTCCGGGAAATGGGACACCAGAAAACCCCCGATTTCAAACTGAAGGTCCCAATTATCTACAAGGGTCTTGAACTCAATTGGATAGAGTCAAAGGCCAGCTTCGGAGATCGGAAGATTATGCGGGAGAACTACACAAAGCAGTTAAAACCATACCGGCGGTTGTTCGGCCCGGGAATGGTCATATACTGGTTTGGTTTTATTGTTCCCTACAAGGAACATCAGAATATCATTATCGCCAACAGGAGCGTCCTCATCGACTACGGTAATATATCCGTTAAAAAGGTCAAACCCGAGGATATGGATCAAGAAGCAGATACATCACAGGGTGAAATGAGAGTAAAGTGAGATAAGGGTAATCATACCCTCCTCTACCTGATTATTCAAACAGCTAGAAACCTTATCAGAAAAGTTCTATTGGGTCCAGCGCAGGGATTCCAGAGGAAATGCCAAAGAGGTCTTTATAGTGGCAACATCGGTGAACTGCACCACAAAATCCGAGGCGCATTTTTCATTCTCTGCTTCAAAAAGGATAAGGGCATCTGGCTGTCCGAACATCCCTACTGATTTTATTATCTCCACACCCTTCATCATGACGGGATTCTTTAGAAGTTTGATAGCTTCGGTATTCTTACCAGGAAGTGTATCTATGAAGGTTACGAACAACATAATGGATCACCTTTCAGGGCCGGCCACCGGCGGGTACCAACCCTCATTAACCAAACTATTGTAGTATGTCATATTTATAGCTCATTGAATAATTAGAGAAACTCAATTGAAACAAAATGTTTCTGACCCTCGTAGTTATTATTGACAAAACGCAATTCATAGCTTCCACCGTGCAGAACTATGGGTTTATCCCAGGTCTTGCTTGTCGCATAGAGATTAAGTTCGATATATCCTACCTTTTCACCATCCATCTTATACCGGATCAGGGTTGCATATGGACTTGGGTCTGTTGAATCAAGTGGAAGGATGTTGTCGCCGATCTTCACATAATCCACTCCCGCCATGAGCCGGTCAGGTATGTTGACATCCAGATTTCTTGTAGTACCGTTACCGCTGCTGTAGACCCTCTGGATTGTTTCTTTGATCTTGTCAAGTTCCATTTCAAGCTCGAGCTTGGCCTGTTTTTCCTGGTAGGCATTGAAACCCCCTATTGCAGCGGGGAGCGCTATAGCCATTATAATAACGGTGATCAATAACTTCATTGGAAGCTCAAGAACACCTTCATCAGAATCCATCAATCTCGGTCGTTTTCCTTTCATGTTGATCACTATTAATAAAAAACTATAAGAGTGCCAGCCTTTCATCAAGAAACTGATGACCCATTAGGATTTCTTATGCCATTATGGAAATAGGGTGGAAATTGGATAGGCATCTATCCTCTAACAACAATTATGCTTCCGGTGTAGGACGAGTAACCTGATTTCTCACATTTTACCTGCATTTGACAGGTTTGGGAACCGGGGGCCAATGTAACCTCTAGCCCGTTGAAGGTAACTGTGCCGTCATCAGCGGTCTTACCAGGTACCGCATTGCCGGTGGTACCGCATCTTGATAGGGATACGGTGGCGCCCTTTAATTTGGTATCACCAGTCCACACTGTTATTGTAAGATCGATCGTGGCTGAACCTTCAACATCCAGATCGGTGGGGGACACTGTTATCTGGGTGGCATCTGCCTGACCCGAGTTCACTCCTATCTTATCGATCTTGTTAGGGGACGTATCCGCCATGCTGATCCATGCGACCAATATTCCCAGCCCGATCACGGTTATGATTATGATAATGAGCAGATACAGAGGCATTCCCAATATATCCGCTTCCTCGTCATTGTAGAATCTTTTGTTTTTATATCCCGTTCTAGGCATGATTTCACCTGGAGATTATATGCCGGTAATTATATTTATAATTTGCTGGTCGCGATATTTTGCTCAGATTAAATCGATGAACGTGATATGAAATGCCTTGTTTTTGCCTGGATTCCCCGTGACTGTCCAGTGACGGTTTTTCGATTTTCTTGCGTATCTACAGTAAACCAAAAACAGTTATATTGACTGCCCGTATTATTAGGCAGATTGAAATGAACCATCATAACAGTAGGACTTGTAAATTATTTAGTATTCTGATCATTTTATGTACACTAGTAATGTATATACCCTTCAGTTCATTATTTGATACAAAGAAACTAGATACGGATTCAATTTCCATCTGTAACTATGATACAGCAGGATCAATTTCCCGCAATGGAGAACTATATATACAAATTACCATTAACCGTACAAATGTACCCTCGAGTGAAAACGCTACCGTCACAGTTAATGTCACCGATGACCTCGCTCCAGTCCGCAATGTTTCTGTGGAACCCATTGTATCCCATGGAAATATCTCGGAGGAGGAACTCCTAACCGGCCTCAATGGAAAGGTTTCCTTCAATTATACCGCACCAGTGACCGAAATGACCCTTAAAGTGATTATGGCGGTAATAATCAACGGCGGCCAGCCCGACGAGGGATACGCCAATCTCAGATTTCTCGTAATTTCCTTTGAGGACGGGACATTTCCAACGGTCGAATTATCTGACCCAGCTGACGGAGATATGGACGTATCCAATGATACCCACATAATGATCACCTTCTCCGAACCCATGAACATCACCAATATTGATGAAGTTATCAGAATCACTCCGAAAATCAGCTACAACTGGGGGCTTGTTGACCGTGTTCTTACCCTGGTACCCCTTGAAATCCTCAGGGGATCGACTCATTACTTGGTAAATGTTCATGAGAATGCCACAGACCTCCATGGTAATCCGCTTCTGGAAGCGAACTCGTTTGGTTTTACTGTCAAGAGCGATCCTGAATTCAGGATGGAACTGATCCTGACGCTCACAAGCAGTCAAATAATCGAAGGCAATACTGCCAGCCTGACGGTAAAGGCTGTGAACGAGGACGGGAGTCCGGTAATGAACGCTCTTGTGAGCATCGAATTCACAGGACCCATTCAAATATCCATACTTGAAGGGCTGACCGATGCTGGTGGATTCCTGAACGTTACCGTATTCACATCCAATGTGTCACAGAATATCCTGGTGAATATCAATATCTCTGCCGGAAAGGACATATATTACAACTCCAGAAATGAAACAATGATAACGATCCTAGATGATTCCTACCGAACTCAGCACCGCAGTCTGCTCCTTCAGAACAACATCTCCGTCATTTGGACTTTTGGTTCCAGAGGTGTTGTTGATGTGAACATCACGTCTGTGGAAAATCCATCTTGGTTCAACAGCGGTTTTTTGGAACTATTCCTAGAGCTGCAAACCGCAGGGACGGGAGAGGTTTTTTGGACAAACATCACGATCACGGGATTGGATATTCCCCAGGGATTTGATATAGAAGATGGTCAGATGCTCTTTTTTACCCCTCCAGACGGACCATGGTCCAGATTGACCAGTATGGGTACGGTTCATGTAAACAGATCTATTTGGTGCAACATTTCCAAGAATGATCACTTGGACAGTATCATCATCGCACCTAGATTGATTAATCTGACACCCAAGCTCAAGGGTGAAGTCAGGGGACGACTGGTTAATGGTACCGGTTCACCATTGAACAATACCAAGGTCCTTATGAAAGATTCAGGAACAACTGCCTACGAAATTATTACCGACAGTGATGGAGTATTTACCTTCCTTGATGTGGAAACTGGCATCTATCTGCTTTATCTGGATAAGAAAGGGTATAACCTATCCGTTAGGACCAATGTACATGTTTCCAGCGGGGAGAGGGAAGAATTGGGTAACATAAGTGTAAAAAAGGAGGAAATTAACATAATCCCTGCAGACGGTAAGGATAAGGAAGATGGCAGGAAAGGTCTTCCGGTCTTATACATAGTTCTGCTCATTATATTCCTAATACTTGTTTTGATAGCCCTTTACAAGTTCGTCCAGGCAAAATATTCCCAAGATGACACCTCTGATAGAAAAGTGAGCAGGGCATTCCCAAAAAGCAGTAAATCCAGCAGCAGGCCCAGTACAGGCTTCTTCAATTCCAGTGATGAGGAGAGCTTTGAATGCCCCCTTTGCGGAAGCGATGTCGGTGAAAAGGACAATCGCTGTAATACTTGCGGTGCTAGATTTGTCCCTAACAAACTTGTCTGTCCGGACTGTGGAATGATTGTTTTACCAGGTGATAAGTACTGCGAAATGTGCGGAACAGTTTTCGGAATGCAGGAGGGGAGAAACATAGATCTATCCGGGGATTGGGGGTCTGCAAACAGCCATTCCATCGACGGAAGGGTGGCTATCAGTGATTTCGAGGTGGTCGGGGATAATGAAATTTCCCTATATGATTTAATGAAGAAGAATTCAAGTAAGTGAATTACCGATAAACTGTATATCTGATTATTATGATAGAAATAATAGATATGCTTCAGCGAGATGAATAAAATGGCCAGGGCCCATATTAAATTGAAATATATGACAACATCCTTACTTATAGTCGGCTGTATCTTATCCATGGGCTGTCTGGACATGGAGCTTATGGACGGTATGCTCCCCTATTCGAAAGAAGAGAGTTCCGGTTACCATCTGATTCAAAAGAAATCGGTGTATTATTCATTCAACACTTCTGTCGGCGGGGCACCCTCTCAGTTCTACAAGACCATGGGGGGACAGGAGTTCCGTGTAGTTGATTCCACCAGATGGCTGAAGATCACCATCTCTGTGAACCTGGACAAGAACAATCTCGTCCAGGACCTTCTTGAGGCTTTGGGGATCAACAAAACCTTAACAAGATATGTAAAGGTCACCTTAACTGATTCCAATTCCACTGTGGTGTATAAGAGAGATTTTTATGAAACAACCACAATCGAACCAATTGTGTTGCAGTCCCCCGTATCCGGAATATGGAAATTGGACATATCCGCCAAGGGTGTGGGTGGAGAGATACAGGGCTTTCAGGTATATGACGGTTTCAATATCAGGGTTCTATCCTACGAACCGATTTGATAGATCAGCATCCTCTTTTTTTTGATCAGTTATTATTCATATTGATACATACGGGATGAGATAAATGGAAGATAGCAGAGGATCGAGGAAGGTTAAAAAAAAGCTTAAGGTGGTCAAGAGAGCCAGTGATGAGGTATGTGACTGCAGGATTGATAAAAGCGGCATATCCGAACCAATAGCTGAAGCTGACGATCTGACCAAGGAACAAAAGGATCAATTAATGTCGCTCCAGAGGATATGGATCGAGGACATGAGAAAAAATAATGCGGGAGAATGCAGTACAAGCAATGAAAAAAAGGACCCAATTGAATCGGTTGAACCCACTGAAGAAAAGGATTCAGAACTAATGAAATTGAAACCATCCCCTATTGACGAATTGGATGGTCTTACCCCAGAACTTTCCAAGGAAAGGGAAAGGATCAAATCTGTGATAATGGAGCTTTTAGATAAACAGAATGAATTCATCAAGACGTTCCTGAAAGAAGAGATAGGCCGGTCCTTCAGTTATCTTAATGCAGAATTGCAGAAGAAAAAAAGATGAGGATAAGGATTAGTAATTCCCCTCTAATTGGATCATTCCGGGATTATGATAGATCGAAAGCCCATTTCAGCAATATCATCTATTATATATTTTTGATAACCCAGAAAATGATTTCATTTTGAAAAAAATACAAATACCGATATTATTATATAACGAAAATACTATGTTCCATTCACAGCTAATATATTTGAATAAACTGTAATCTAATAATTTAAACGAGGCGATTATAATGGCTCAGAAAAAAGTTGTAAAGAAAAGCGTCCCCAAGAGCATGATGAAGGACCCCCAGGAAATGAAGGTGAATGACCTTGTCATCACAGACGAATTCAAGATGATAAATGTAAACTCCTCCGGAAAGGAAGCTGCAGCTCAGCTTATGCAAATACCCCGCGGAGTGGTCCTGGTCACTGATGATGCAAATGCCATCAAGGGAGTTCTCACCGCACGGGAATTCCTGGAGAGCATTGTTAAAGGGGAAAATCCAACTGATTGCACAACCGAAGCCCTTATGAATACAGATATCATGGAGATCAGTTACGATGCTGAGATCATGGATGTTGTTCCAGAGGTCACCAAGAGAGATCCATACGCTGTAGTCGTAACCGATGGCGAAGGGAACTTCAAGGGATATTTCTCACCAAAGGATTATCAAGAAGCTCTGGCAAGGATCAAACCAAGGGAATAAGCATTTCCCCCATATCAACAATTGATACTTGAATGCCCTAGGGAATCGACAATTCAAAATTGATTCCCCTAGATATTTTTTTACTACAATCACAGCAGTGATACAGTACTGTTTTCATTTACAGATTTAACAAAAAACAATAACTGATTTCATTATGAAGGTGACCTAAATGGAAGAAATTGATATTGAAGAGGAAAAGATAAAGGTCGGAGAGGTTTGGAAATCCGCGGAGGAGCTCAGAGAGGAGATAAAGGAAAGGATAGGAAAGGGGGATTTCGAGATAACTGATGAAGCCCTGGCACTTAAAAAATTGAATAAAGCCTTACAGAACTATACCGAAATATCCATCAAATTACCTGCAGAGCTTATTGATACCTTCAAGGATATCGCTGAGAAGAACGACCTCAAGTTTCAAGATGTGATACGGAGAAAACTTCAAGCTGGACTCATGGATATGCCTGCATCTCTGGAAGAACCGGCCCAGGAGAATTTCGACCGAGATAATGAAGAAGACGGCACTGAATGGGAGGAGAACGAAGGTGAAGAAGTCACATCCCAAGAGGAGACTCCCGTAATTGGTGTTGGAGAGGCCTTGCCTGCCGATACTGCCGAACAGCCCATTACCGATGCCGACAATGTTCAGGAACCTAAGGTAACAAGGGTCAGATGCCATAAATGTAAAAAACCCATTACCATCACAACATCCGCAAGACCTCTAACTGTTACGTGTCCCTATTGCGGTGCCCAAGGTAAACTGGAATAAAAATTCCTAAAACTATTGACAATTCCCAATCTCATTATACTGATGAGCATTCGTTGTACCAACAATTCAAATTGTTTTAAGATCAACGCTTCAGGCATAACATGTCGTATACCGAAATTGATTTGTCACATATTATTATGAAATCTTTTTCCGAATTGTGCAGTTTTATGATTTGATTCGAATATTTTAGAAGGGGAAACCATGGGAAAATTAAACCTGGAAGAAGGGTTAATTAGAAAAGAACTGGACTTATTGCTGAAGGTTAGGGACGACACCCTGACCCATAGCAGAGATCTCATTAGACTGTCCTCAAATCTGATCAATTCATATCAGAATCTATATTTTACTGGTATTGACGATACTGAAACCGATAAAATTATTTGGGCTCTGAAAGAAACAAAGGATAAAATGCTCTCACTGCTGAAGGACTATCCCAGGATCAGATACAATCGGGGAGTGGATGATGCACTTCAGGAATACTGTGAAGCAATGATCTTCATTTCACTTATCAAGGAGGCTGACATACCTTCCATGGAAAAGCTTGATGTGGATGCAGTTCCCTATCTCATGGGTCTGTGCGATGTAGTGGGAGAACTGAGAAGACACATTCTGAACCTACTCCGTATCGGTGAAATGGAGAGAAGCGAGAGATTCCTGATAAAAATGGAAAACCTTTATCATTTCATCCAATCATTCCATTACCCGAAATCCATAGTTGCCGTTAAAAGGAAAAAGGATGTCGCTAGGTCCCTTTTGGATAAGACCTTGGGTGAGGTTGTGGTCGCCAAGGTAAACCTGACTAAAAACGACTGAGGATTTAGCAGTAGGTGCTAATAAATGGAAGAAAGCAGAACAATACGGCTTTACTATCCGGGTTCATCCCATGCTTCCCTATCAGTCACTGGAAACCGCTGTGCTCTAAGGTGTGAACACTGCAGAGGTCTGTTTCTAGAGAAAATGATCGATGGGTCCACACCTGAGAAATTCGATCATGCAGTGGAACTCCTCAGAAATAGGGGAACTACTGGAATATTGCTCAGTGGAGGGTGCAACAGCAGTGGTCAGGTTGATTTCAGGCATCTTGAAGGGTCCATTAGGAAATTGACTAATGAGGGTAAAATCAAATTGAATCTGCATTCAGGATTTGTCGATATGGAAGGGGTAAGACACATAAAGAATCTTGGAATTGAAAATGTGTGTGTGGATGTTGTTGGGAATCGGCAGGTCATCCAGAGGGTTTACGGGTTGAAAGATACGGATAGTGAAAAAACACTGAGGGCTCTGAGAATCTCCGGAATCATGGATATTACACCACACATCACTATTGGATTGGACAGGGGAAACCTTGGACACGAGAAAGATGCTGTTAGAATGGTGAAAGAACAGCTTGGTGATGTGAGAAAATTGGTTCTTCTCACATTGATACCAAAGAAGGGAACACCCTACCAGGGTGTTGAACCGGTTCCTGCAGATGAGGTAATAGAGATTATTGAATATTCCCGACACTATCTGCCACAATCAGAATTGATCCTTGGATGCATGAGAACCCATTACACCGTTAATGAACTCACAAGGATGATCAGAGCAGGTATCGGCGGGATCGTGAATCCACCTGACAGACTGAAGACGATTATTGAAGATGATTTCATCCGCACCAGTGACGGCTGCTGCTGCTTTTAACTACCGCAACTGGGTCTTGTAGAGTTAAGTTATTATAACTGTTCATTTATTTGGAATATCATTAATATCCCCTTTTTCAACCGTAGGGGAGGCTCTATTTCCAAATTAAAAATAAAAATATTGACGATAATAATAATTTCAAAAAGTGTATTCAATCCATTCAAATATCCTAAAAGACCTTTGGCCTTTGTTCAATTTCAAGGAGTGCAGCTGAGGCTTAGCTCCGCTTGATTTGACAGAATTTGCAGGACAAGAAAAGACCACATTAACTAACGGTTTCTTAGACCTGTTGTTCCGGGGGATGACTATGGAATACTGTATGATATGCGGCAAGTACTACTGCAGCAAAGAGAACCTTTGCGATAATTGTCAAGGACTTAGAAATACTCCAATACACTCGGGGTCCGTGGAGCTTGCCAGGAAATTGACTGAATATAAAATACCTTTCCGCATGGCGGAAGATTTCCAGAGAGAACTCCAACAAAAGCAATGGGAGGCCATTGATTCTGAAATAGAAAATATATTCGATTCCTTATCTGACCCTGTAGAGGATAGTATTTCTCCAATGCTTCTCAATATCATTGGTAATTATTATCATATCAGGAATGAACCTATGACCGCACTTGACTATTATGAAAAAGCATTGGGGACCCGGAATGGATGTGTTTGGGCCCTTGAAGGGACAGCTTTGACAAATAAGGTTCAGGGATCCCGTAAAAAATCCAGAGAACTCCTGGCAGATTTTTATCGGAAACGGTTATCCCTGGAGGACAATATCCTACTGAACACCGAACTGCCCGACCCAGATGAACCTCCGCTTCCCCCGGGATTGGATAATCCTGAAAATACGGTAAGAGTTTTCGAGGAGAAGCAAAGATTGCTTATGGATGAATATAAAAGTGAAATGCCTGCAAACAAGGATCTGGAGTTGATCAAAGATCAAATGGTCGAATTGCTGCTGGAAAATGACTTATCTGGCCTGGAGGTTTGGAATCGGGTCGGTGAGGGAATACTCAATAATTTAGATGAAGTCAAAAAAGAAATTCCCAAGTTCATGAAATTTCGGAATGAGATCAAGAAGATGATCGAAAAGGAAGTAGATATTGGTGATATCCAATGTCAGGTGAAGATCGCGGAAAATGAACTGGGTTTTTCAAATAACAATTTCAAGGAGAACTTTCAGAAGGCAAGGAAGAAATATTCCCGTTCCAAGAAGAACATTCTGATACAGGTAATGAAGAAAGCGCTTGAAAAGGTGGGGGAAGAACTTGGCGGGATCCTCTCTCTACCCTGGGAAGGCGAAAGAGTGGAAAAATGCATGCAGAGGCATCTGGAAACATTAAAGCTGATAGAGAAAGGGGATCTAGGCGGTACCAAGAAAGGATTGGACTGTCTGAAAAGTGATATCACTGAAATGATGAAAGGCTTGTTGAATAATATCTGTAATAAAATTACTGATATGACAGAGAAGGCTGAAAAAGAGAAGCTACAAAAGCTTTCTGATAGTGCTGTAGAATACCTGGGAAAAAATGATAATCTTGCCGTATTGAATATAATTAGAGATATCAAGAAAGGTTTGGAGAAGATATCTGATGTTGCCGAAACAGACCTGGATAATATCGAGGATACTGTTGATGATGTGATGTCCTTTCTGGAGGTTGTAGATGAAAAGGCAAGCTCTAAGGATGGAGAAATAAATGAATCTAGCTCTGAAAAACCTGAGCCCATCCATGCACCCGAAATTCCGGGACAATTTGAAAAGGAACATGGTGAAGAGAAAGGGGATGCTTTTGATGTTATAGGCGACATTGAAGGTCTTTTCCAGGATGGGACTGAGGAATATGTGCCTGATAAAGAAAATAAATATCAGGAAGAACCGCCTATCCCAATGGAGAAACCTGATGAAGCAGAGATGGACTTTTTCGACAACATTTCCGGATTAATTGAAGATGATACAGCCCCGGAAGATCATGACGATCCTGAACCTTTCGATCTATTGCATTCATCCTTCGACCCGGAACCCCTGCCATTGGAAGAACCTAATGAATCCGGACATGAGATGGCGGAGGAAACTTTTCCTCCACTCCCAGTCCCCGGGGATAAAGAACTGGAAGTTCTAAGCCTGGTAAAACCCCATGAAGAATCCCTTTTACCTCCCGATTCTGTCATCAGGGACGATATTGAGATGATATTTTCCCAACCGCCTCCTGATAATATAATCCCTGACGGAGAACCATTAACTGATACCATACCTGGAGATATACTACCGCCTCTCAACATAGAGCCTCCTGTGGAACCCAAAGAAGATATACTGCCCCCTGAAGTGATAGTAGCGAATCTTTTAAGGGATAAGATCGAGAGAAGAAGGGTCAAGTTGGAGACATGGAAAGAAAAGATGTATCGATCGGGCATGGACAATTCCCAGGTCATTCGACTGCTTGAGATCCTTGATGACCCCAAAAGAGAAATGGAACTGAAAACCTCATTGGAAGAGATAGAAAGCGCCATAGCCTACTGCAAAGAACAGTGGGCAGAATGGAAACTGGATATGTCGAATATTCTTGACCATACTGAAGAAATGATAAGCCAAGCTTCACTTGAAGGACTTGAAACCCAGGATGTGGAACTTGCATTGAAGCTTACCAGGGATTCATTCAAATCAGGGAACCTTGTAGATGCAAAAGAGAGAGCGGAACTGATACAGGAGGAACTGGGAAACAAAAGAAAAAGACAGGTTTTCAGATCAAGGTTAGAGGATTTCCGTATTGCCATAGATGCTGAAAAGCATAACATCAAGAACATTGACATACCGGTGGTAAGGGAACTGGAGGAATTATTTCTGAAGGCTGACGAAGCCGAGGAAGAGGAAAACTTCGATGAGCTGGCCGGTTTATTGGATATAGGGGAAATAATCGTATCAAACATAATTGGAATAGAGGAAAGCCTTTTTGAATTCTATGACCAGAAAAAAGAGATTGAGAAATTGAGGGGAAAAGGGGTTTCCACAGGCAGCATATTGATGGAAATGGAATCTGCGGAAGATAAGATCGGTAAGGACAAGGATGCTTTCCTATATCATTATGAGAAACTTCTAACCCTATTCGGAAAAGCGAAAAGACAGGTTCTGGCCCAGTTGATCCGGGTTTCATTGGATAAGAGCAAAAGGGATCTGGACCTGGTCAAGGAGCTGGGTTTGGACAATATGATAATTGAACAGATAGAGGATATTTGGCTTACTGCCTCCTCCCACCTGGAAAGAGAGGAATATATCGCTGCTGAAAGAACCCTTGATAACCTGACCGCCAAGATAATGGAAGGATTTGATAGCAAACTCACTTTGTTGAAGAACGACATCACCCAGATAATTGACGGAGAAAGGATGACTGAACTTATCCATGAGCTGAATGCTGCATTGGACCTGTACTCGTCCCGGAATTTCGAAGAGCTTTTCAGACACATTGGCTCCTTGATTGAAAGGATAGATGTCGCCTCCTTTGAACAGAAAACCATTTCCATACTATCCCGGATCACTGAAGAGCTTTACATCTACAAGGAAAAACTTGGAAATAATATAGTAATTGAGGACATCCAGAGATACAAAAAAGAGGCGCGGGAATTGGCCCGGGAAGGTGACGAGGAAGAGACCAAGAACCGTATAGAACAGATACAGATCTCAATTGAAAAACTTGAAGAGATGGTAGAAGTTTTCGAGGAGATCAATAATTTCAAACATGGTATCTTGGCAGAGGACCATCCGGAGGAATTGACGAAAAATGTCCTGTATGAACTGGATATTGCTGAATCCATGCTGGATTCAAACATTGGATTTGCAAGAAGATATATAGCAAATGCCGAAAAGCTTATAGTCGAGGAGTCAAAGAAAATTGTTATCAGGGACATCAAAAGGATCCTCAAGGAGAGCAGATCAACCCAGAACATACTGAAAAATGAGGATTTTGATCTTAATAGCATTATAAAGCACCACATCGTAATAGAGGAACTTCTAAAGAACGACAAGGTAAATGATGCCCGCAATATGTCTTTGGTATTGAAACAGGAACTAGATTCAATCAAGAAGAGAGGTCTTACCCGAATACTGAAAAAAAGGATGGTTTCCCTTCAGAACCATGTTTCCAACCTGTTCCAATCCGGGTTTGAGCTCGGGGAAGTGGATGAGCTTCTTGAAAAGGTAGGAGCTGCTGTGGCCACCGGAGACATTGAGAGTGCGTTAATCGAGATGGAAAAGGCCGAAGAAAAGGTTGATGAACTCCTCACATACAAGGATATAATCCAGATGTTCAAACAGATAAGGCAGGAACTTGATGAGCTGAGCAATAAAGGTGTGGATGTCAGTCAGGGAGAGAAAATCCTTCACAGCTCCAGAGCACCGCTCCAGAAGGGAGATTATAATACTGTGATCCAGTATGGTGAACAGTGCCGAAAATTGATAGAGCTGTATCACGAACAGGCTGAACTTCTCCAAAAGCTCAAATCCCTGGAAAGCGAGATCCGCGAAGCCAAACTGATAAGGGTCAATGTAAAGGAAGCTGCTGAAGAAGTTGAGAGAGCCCGGATACATATAACCGAATTCAAGTTCAAGGAAGCTAGAATTGCTATGGAAGCTACAAGGGAAAGGCTCAGGGATTCCATAAAGATCTTCCATGAGACCATGGAACTGGTCAAAATGGCCAGGACGAAGATCGATGAATCCCGGAAAATTGGAATAGATGTGTCTGACCTGGAAGACATGTTCATGAGACTTAAACGGATGCTGGGTGAGGAAAAATATGATCTTTCCAAACGCATCGCCAAGAATGTTATGGAAAAAGCTCTGTCAGCCCAGCTCCTGCAATTCTCACAGACCGAGCAGAAGGTCAAGGATACCAAATCAACTGAAGGGACCGAATTCGATGAGGAAACGGAGGATATCCTTAACTCTTTATATAGCGATGACGATCAATTAGGGGCCGGACCTGCTGTATCACTGAAACCCATTTATAAAAGCTCTTCTGAAACCAAAACCGATATCGGAACAATGCCCACAGAAAGTTTGCTGTCAGATATCCAAAACAGATATCAGAACATGGACGACGATATTTCAGTCTGTCCCCACTGCTCAGGCAAGATAGCAAAGGGAAGCGCGTTCTGTTCAATGTGCGGGAAAAGGCTAAACTAGAAATCTATTTATTTTTTGGCTTACAAGAGTAGATCATTACTGAAACTCTGCCGGTTCAAGTTTTCCGCGGTTGGGCTGTAAAATTTTTACGAATTTGATTTAGTTGACATCCATATCCTGTAATCTGCAGTGGATAACTGCAGTTATGAAGTTATATTCAAAATCTATTTAGGAGGTATCGGACGTTTGGGGGGCTGTTCATTGGCAGGCTTTTGACCTTGAGTGGGCTGTCGACGGGCTGGTTGGGCCTGAGCCGGTCTTTGACCTTGGGCGGGCTGCTGACGGGCTGGTTGGGCCTGAGCCGGTCTTTGACCTTGAGGCGGCATTACTCCCTGGGGCCGGGGCTGCTGGCCGGGTTGCATCTGTCCAGGCGGCGGACCTCTACCCATCTGATGTCTGGGTGTAGATCGTAATGATGACTGTATCTCCATCTCGATCTGCGCCATCTCCTTGTCGAGCGCTAGCCTTCTGTTCCTCCGTTCCTTCTCCAGCCTCTGCTCTTCCTTGACATCTGACATTATGAAAATGATAGCTGTGACAATTAGCGCCACACCCACTACAGCAATTGCGATCCCTATGAAACGATATCCAACTGTACCGGATACAGCTTTGCTGGGAGAACCATCCAGATAGGCACCCTCAGGACCCTGGGATGTTCCTCTGCGGTAAACCAGTTTGATAACATTGGATGAACCCTCCTCTACTCCCAATTCGCTCGGATTATCTTCAACATCTGAAAAAAATACATCTCCAGTGGTGAATTCATATCGGTATTTCTGATAATCCCAGCTTTGATTTGCTTCATCAAAACCTGCAAAATAGTACTCATTTTTCGGAGGTACGTATTCAAGCTCGCCGTAGACCTCGATCCTATCTCCAACCTTCATATCCCTGATGTCCTCAGGAGTATCGAACATTAAGGTAGGCAGAAATATCGCCAATACAATCCCGCCTAAAACCAGCACTGAGCCGACTATTATCAATATCAATGGTATTATTTTCATCAGAAACCCTCTGTTACCTATTTATTCTCCCAACGTCGATGAATAAGGGAACTACCTATTATCGAATTTTGTTTATAAAATTTTCGCAGTGAAGTATTGTTTTTTTGAAACGGTAAATAATCCCTGATAAGGATGAAATCGAATGTTCTGGAAGAAATGATAAAAAACATACTCAATTTATTAATACCTTCTCCGCCATCAATTTACCCGGTGATATAACTCGCAATATTTGATCAATAACACCTAAAAACAACTATCAAGGTTGGAAATAAATGAACACACTCTATCCGCCATGCGGGATCTGCAAGATCGGACACCTGATACCAGTAAATCTGGGTGAAGAAGGTATAAATGCTGTAATATATATGTGTACAAATCCGCGTTGTAATGTGAGGTTCGATCAGCATGGATATGAAAGATTTGATCCTGAGAACCAAGAATGGCGCAGGATATCGGGGGAGTGATGCCAATTGTTGTTTGATCCGGTCATAAACACCTTATTCTCCAAAGACCGACAAATGCAACAAAAGACTGAAAAATTCACCGGACTCTACTGCGCCCATTGTTATCAAGCAATTATGGGCAAGGCCTTAAGGGTGGATAATTTATATCTGGACGCCTACTGTTATTCACTGCGGTACAGCATAGGTCTGGAGCGGCCGAAGGGTCAATTCATGAGTGACCGTGATGAAAATAAGCATTTTCAGAAAAGGCATTGATAAATTAACCCATATATGAAATAAGTTTTCAATGTACATCATATGACGGAATTATAATTTGAAATTTATTTATTTATATATAGGTCTCATATATTGCTAGTACCGGCTTTCAGGGTATTTGTAATATCGGGAATGATGAAAAGATTTATTTATTAGTTTTCTTTATGAGAGAATTCGATATCATCCTTTATCGTACATGATTCCCATCATATACCAATATCAATTTAAGAGAGATTGAGTTGACACATTCAATACAATAATAACAGTACTCAATGATATGTTCACTCTGCTTAAGAAGGGAATGAATATCCAATCATAACAAAGAATTAAAAACAATCGCTAGTATGACTACGGGGTTAATTACAGGCAACAGCAACGAAAAGCAATATAAATATTGGTGAATACATGGCAAATATTTCCAAATTAAACCGAATGATAGAGAAACAGGAAAAGAAAATCGCGATTCATATGGAAAAGATCATAAAGGCAAAGGAACTCAAGAACATGAATAAGATATCCAAAGCCAAATACTATGAAATTAAGAACAAACACAACCAGCAAATTAGAGAACTCAGAAACGATATCCGGCGAAAGAAAAAAGCTCGCCAGATGCTCATGAAAAAAGAAAAGGAAGAAAAAGAGGAAAAGGATAAGAAAAAATCTTTCTTTTTCTGAGAGATTCCAACAATTATCGATATATTGCGCAACCAAACTTACGGAGGTTCATATCTATGGCAGAAGATCTTGAATATGAGATAGAGATAGTGAGGACCGCTAATAAATTCAGAGCAATAATTAATTCCAAATCCATACCTATCAGAGAAAGAGAAGCACAATCTCTTGAAGAACTCCTGGATAGGGTGGCTAGGGAGATACAGGAAGAAAATGAAGAAGGGTAACCTCGGATGAGAATACCTCCTGAAAGCTTCACCTCAATATCACGATTTCTTGCTTCAAAGGACAATTATCTATTTATCCAACAATATGATGATTATCGGCTACCCATATCCGATAGAGGGTAGGATCTGCGTACTTTCTGACAGATACATTATCTATACATCTTACTCAGATTAGCAATCCAAATATTATGTAAAGAGCTGGTAACATGAATTCCTTCAAAAGATACGGTCTGATTTTAGTGATATTCACATTTCTCCTGCTACCAATATCCGCAACCTTCACAAATCAGCAAGAAAGCGGACTGAAACCCTGGATGAACGGAGAAAGGAACGGCACTTACTTCTCCAATGTTACTTCCTTATGCGGTCTAGAAGGTGTAAGCGGCAACTTCTTCTCATGGGGTGATTTCAACAATGACGAATATCAGGATCTCCTGGCCCAGAATAGGCTTTTCATGAACCTGGGCCCTCCTTCCTGGACATTTATCGAGGTCACCCAAACCTGCGGGATAACCGGAGGCGGACATGGAACCTGGGGTGATTTCAATAATGACGGTTATTCCGACATATATATGGTCGGTGCGAATATACTTTGGATGAATAACGGGCCGGATCAGAACGGCAGATGCTCATTCACAGATGTTACAGAAAACTCAGGAATTCAGGACTTTTCACATACCACGGCCTCCGGATGGGGTGACTATGATAATGACGGTTTTGCAGATCTTTTCATTGCCAGAGGAGAGGACTGGAACGACGGAAATCCCCGTTACTACCCAAATGTTCTATACAGGAACCGCGGGGACGGAAGCTTCGAGAATGTGACACTTTCAGCGGGTGTGGACGAAAGCGTAAGTCCCACATATTCAAGAGGGGTGGCATGGTGTGACTACAACATGGATGGTTGGCTGGACCTGTATATATCCAACTACCGCCAGCTGCCCAACTACCTATACGAGAACCAGGGAAACGGAACCTTTGTTGATGTTGCCCCGGCAAAGGGCGTTGCAGACGGGATCCCGGATTATTCCAACAATCCCGACCCCTATGACAGGGCGGGCCACAGCGTAGGTTCCATATGGGGTGATTTTGACCAGGACAATGATATGGATCTTTGGGTGACAAATCTCAATCACAAGGATTTCAGGACATCCGACGATTCCCTTCTCTATGAAAATCAGGGGGCACCCCTTTTCGAGTTCCGCAATGTCAGGGGAGACAAGGGCATACCTGTTAAACCCTACATCGCTCCTAACCAGGGTGACGAACTCTTCGTGGGCTGCGCCTGGGATGACATGGATAATGACGGGTCCCTCGATCTTTTTCTGCCTCAGGTATACGACGAGGTCAATTATGCCTATTCATTTCTTTACAAGGGTGGTGACCAAGGCACCTTTACAGATATTACGGAAGAGGCAGGGGTAAGGGTTTGGAATACCTATGCGTCATCCTGGTGCGACTACAACAATGACGGAATGATGGACCTTCTTACCGCAGGAAAATATCCATTTCAGAACGGCAGTTATGAGATAAGACTGTTCAGGAACAACCTTGAGAACACCAACAAGTGGCTGGGGGTGAACCTTCAGGGTACTGATCATAATACCAAGGGAATTGGTGCAATGGTCTCGGTGAGAACAACCGGAAAGGAGTTCTCTAAACAGGTGGAAGCGGGAATGGGCGCTCACGGACAGCAGAATCCATTCACACTCCATTTCGGTCTGGGTGATAACCAGGGTCCAGTGGACCTGACCGTAACCTGGGGGCCAGGTAAGATCCAGAACCTTACCGGGATAGAACTTAACCAGATCGTAAACATAACTGAACCTCTGGACCTGCCGGATCTGGCGGTCAGGGATATAATTCCTTCTAGGATAAGCCCAATAATAGGGGAAAACATCACAATCCAATGCAGGATCATGAATATGGGTGCAAAGACCATCGAGAAGGGGAATTTCAGTCTGTATCTGGACAATATTGACCCTGAGAACACTATTGGAAGCACGATCATCATCAGTGACCTGGACACCATGGACAGCAGAATCCTGGAATTTTTTCTTAATACCTCAGGGATTGAGGATGAACATGAGCTTATTGCCGAGGTGAAGGATATTGTTCCCGAGGATTCAAAGGCTGAGAACAACATCAAGAGCCAGACCATCGACATCAGGGAGAAAAACCTACCCCCGGTTCCTGTGCTGAATTTGGACACTTATGAGATAATGATCCAGGAATCCCTCGATTTGGATGCTTCAGATTCAAGTGATGATGAGATGATAACCCACTATGATTTCGATTTCGGGGACGGCAACAGCACAGGCTGGATCATTTCGCCGACCGTCCAGCATACATTTATTTACCCTGGTACATTTACCATTTCCCTGAATGTGATGGACGGAGACGAAGAAGCTGCCAGATCTCCAGTTACCCAGGATATCGTTGTTACAGCTCCTGAGAACATGAAACCTTCTGCTTCAATAGTTTCAATAGAACCCCAAATCGCAAGGCAGGGAATCGATAGTGTGGTATTCCATGGTGAAGGTACTGATGAGGATGGAGTTATTGTTGATCTCATATGGCGCTCAAGCCTTGACGGAACGCTGTCCCATGACGAAAAATTCCAGCTCAAGGCAGAAGAATTAACACCTGGAAAGCATGACATCTACCTCAGGGTAAAGGATGACAGAGAAAGCTGGTCGGACGAATCTCACGCCATGGTAGAGATACGGCCTCCAAACATGATGCCCACGGCATTTATCGATCTCATTTATCCCAATCCTTCAAAGTTAGGGGGAAGGGTGGAATTCAGGGGTCACGGAGAGGACAGGGACGGAGCAGTGATCAGCCATATTTGGACCTCCGATATGGACGGGCTGCTCTATAATGGAACTGAATTCTTCACATCAGCATTATCCTCGGGCAAACACAACATAAGTCTGGCGGTGGTAGATGACATGGGAAGTGTATCAGAACCGGCTGTTACCTCACTTACCGTGGGCGGACCAAACCTGGCACCTACCTGCAGGATACTTCTCATTGAACCCATACCTGCATATATCAGAGAAGAAACCTACTTCTATGCCGAGGGCGAGGATGCTGACGGTGGGATTAGCCAATTCATTTGGACCTCCAACCTTGACGGCTATCTGGGCCAGGGTGAGAGCCTGATCCTTGAAAAAGGTCTATCTTTGGGTACTCATATAATATCCCTCAAGGCCTTGGATGACGGGGGACTTGAAAGCTCCGGTGATTCCATGGAATTGGAAGTGATAAAAAGGAACATCAAACCAGCACTGGAGTTTCTGAAAAGCAGTGATTCCAATGAGGATCCAGGTACGGTTAGCCGAATTGCAGATTTCTCGGGATTGATCGTGGATGATCATACCAATCCAGTCACACTTCAGTTGAAGATAGGGGGTGGGAAGTGGCATACACTCGATGAAGATGAGGTCATCTGGACAATGCTTGATGAGGATACAAAAAGATGGATCGCTGAGATCGATGTTTCCGAGCTAGATAATGGAGCTTACCTCTTTCAGTTCAGGTGCAGCGATGGCCTTCACCTTTCGAACATAATCAAGACCCAGGTATATGTAGAGCGCTCAACAGACAATGGCAGAGCTGAAGAGGAAACAATAATTGAACCCACAGTTTTTCTAATCATACTAGGAGTTATTGTTCTTGCCCTAATAATAGGTATTTCAATAATTTTAAGGCGGCCAAAGAATAAAAAGTGATGGTTATTTGACTGCAGGGTAGTTCTGAAGGAATGAAAAACACTATGATCTTCGCTTAGGAATATTGAATTATTGTTCCTGGATTCTTAGTTATTTGTTATTGATACTTCTTATGATCACAAGTATCACTTTCTGTTTATTAGAGACATCTTCTCCTCTATGAAATGAACGCCTACACCCCTGGACTTCTGGTATTCAACCCGTTCCTTGAGATTTGCCAGAGCCTTTCGGTGTTTTTGCCTTTTCAATAAAAGCATCAGTACAAGTACTATTAATAATAGGATAAATGAAACAATCAGGGATAAATAAACGGCCCCGACACCTGAAAGATCCCAGATTGGGTGATTCACCCCAATATTAACCTGTTCTTCAGCATGAATAATACCTCTTGAATCAAATATTTTCAGAGTAATATTATGCTCATCAGACTCTGCTTCCCACTGGAATTGAGTACTTATATTTGCAGAAGGCGGAATATGATAGAAAAAGAATTCGTTCAGGACAGTACCGTCCACTTCCGCTAAAATGGTGATATTGTTAATAGGTACCTGTGAAGGGTTTTCCAACCAAACCCCGATCTCTACCAAATCTCCAACCACCGGATCACTAGGTGTTACCACAAAATAACCTATTTTTATTAAAGGTTCTATCACCCATATCATCACGTTGGTATACTCGGACCAATCCCCATTGTCATCCATTACCCTGAATTCAATGGAATGCTTGCCCGGGCTCAATCCCAAACCGCGGTCTATTTTCAATGTACTATTGCTGCCCAGCGGACCGTCGATGGAGGAAAACCACTGGTATTCAGTTACAATTCCGTCAATATCCGTACCGAGACCCTTTAATATAACGTCATTTTCACCATTAAACAAGGAAGAAGAAGGGAGTATGGAAGATCTAGGCGGATCATTCACTGATTCAACTATTAGATCAATTGACATGAATCCCATACCCATTAATGGGTCAACTGCTGTGAGATTGAAAGTCTGATATCCGTACCAGTTAGGAGATGGTGTTAGTCTAAAGGTCCCGTTGCCAAGATACTTGTAGGCAATATTCGCAGAAATACCCGTGATAAAGCAGTTTATCTCTTTATCAATATGATCCAGGTCTCCGAATAATTCGGTTGTGTTGATGAGTGCTGACGAATCTTCAGGTATTCTTAGTTCAAAGCTAGTGTTCAAAGGTTCTGGCGGGTCGTTTACCGATATAACGGAAACCCTTACATCCATCTCATCGAAAAATAATGGATTCTCCTTTTCCGATACCCTGATTTTCACATTGAGGTCTCCAAAATAATCTTCCGGAGGATTCAGAATTAAAAAATCCGTACTGGGGTCTATTTGGGATGTGATTTCCAGGTCAGGATCATCAGGGTCCTCGGCGGTTATTTCTAAAAGCAGTTCGTCATCCTCAGCATCCTTCACCCTACCGAATATGCTGCCTGGAAATATTATTTCGTCCCCTTCGTAAACTGCTATATTCTCGTAGGGGCTGAACCACCAGGGAGGATCGTTCACTTCAATTACATTGACACTGAAAATGCTTGAAAGGGTTGGGAGGTCGAAACCGTTGACGTACCTGATCCTGATTTCTGTTTTCCCCGAATAATTATCCGCTAGATCAAATACTGATAGATTTGTGTCTACCAGAAGTATGGAAAGATTCCCTTCAGGTATTTCTGCAACAAGCTGGATCTCATAACCCAATGATTCAGAGTAATCATCTACTATGTAATGTGAAAGATCCATCTCTTTTTTTCCCGGATCATCCTCAAGAATATCAATATCCGGTATAGGTCCTTTGAATGACGGATACCTTCCCCTCCATCCTATTCCCCAGGAACCTAAAACAGGCAGGTCACCCTGATCCGGTCTGAACTCTGCTCTCAATCTCACGCTGGAAAGGGAATCATTTATGAATTCCGTGATGTTGATACTGCTGTTTCCCAGGAGATCAAGGTTTCCGATGGTCGCATTCGTCCGAGGGTCCAGAACCGATGTCAGTATCCTGCTTTCACCGGGCTCTTCCTTTTCCAGGAATACAGTGTAATTGGCCATCTTCTCCGGCAGGACTATCTCCCTGCTCAGGACATACGGGAACTGTATATAGTTCTGAGTTTCAGGACCAATCTCGACCTCGGGTGCACCTGTGGAAAATCTCCTAACTCTTGGAGTGGAATATAGATTCTTGCCGAAATAACCGCTTCCAAGATAGAATCGGGATGCCACACCACCGGGACTTGTCCATGAGGCGCGAAGTATATCATTGAAGTAAAGCTCATGAGTGGTTCCGTTATAGGTCAATCTGAAATCGTACCATGTATTGTCATTCCAAGGGAAAGGCTGAAGGCCCGAACCACCGATGTAACAGATATGATTTCCCTGGTGGTGCCTGAATACTCCAGTAGCAGCAGAGGAGCCGAAAGCGCATAGATGCCAGGTTTGATAAAGGTTATTTCCATAAGCATTATTGGACATCACTCTCCCTTCGAAGATCCATTTATTCATGGGAGAAACATCCCTGTATATTCTGGATCGACCCCCATGCGGCGGGTCCTGAGCCCAGTTGGGGACATACTGCCAGAATACATTGCCCAATCCCTGAATGTTCTCCATTCCGAACTGGTACTGACCCTCGGCGTCTAGATACCAACCGCCGGGAACACATCCCTGTCCGCAGTTATCATTCTCAAAATCATCGAAAAGGACGAACACATCTTCTCCTGAAGCCGCGGGATCCGCTTCCGGATTGCCGTAGAACATGTTCACCTTTATGACCCCCGATCCATTTCCTGGAAGGGATAGATTCAGCCAAACCCTGCTTGAAGCCCCTATATTCCAGGTCTCCACCCAGTAAGGTACCATACTGCCGTTCTCATGGCAGAACCGCAGGTCAGCACCATTATTCTGGGTAAGACGGTGATCAAAATCATCGCCTTTGAGTTCCAATAGGACCTGATGGTTCATTAAGGGCGGGCCGGAATAATTGAAGGTTAAAACCCTTTTGAACTGCCAGCCGGTACTGTGTAGATTGTTGTCCGATAAGGTCAGTCTATGCATGGTATCAATATCATCAGCATCCTCGAACCCGTCAAACCAAAGAGCATGAAACGGTGGCGAGTCACGTACAGCGCTTGGGGAGATAAGGTTGGAATAGGTTCCCACTCCATTCCGATCTTTCTCAGAAGAGACCCTTAAAGGACTTGATAGATGAAGGGCCTGGTGCTCCGGCCTCAATTGGTGCAGCAAGGGGTAAGGCAGCATATTGAGCATTAAAAGTGATACCAATAAAATGGTTGTGAAGAAAAGGAAACAACTATCTTTTTTCCGCTTGCACCACAAGACTATCACCTCAGATACTGATCAGGCCCTTTCCTAAAAAAATACTTAAAATATACTTCGGTCTGAAATCATCGAATAGTGTATATGAAACAGATCCGGCAGAATGGATCAATTTGAAGTAAAACCAATTATGAAAATGAACTTCACTACTTATAATGTACCCCGTCACATTGAGCTCTGAGAATAAAAATCAATCTATCCAATCTGTTACCGCAGGTCAGCACCATAAGCCTGGATCAAATCGAAGTCATATTTTTCACTCGGACTACTTCAAAAAAGCTAATTTTTTGTGAGCTGTTTCCTAAAAATAAAATATCATGTTATTATTAGGGAGAAAAAATCGTTTGTTCTTCAGCTTGATTGAACATATGAGTAAATCAGACATAGAAAATCTAACATAGATATCTAATGAGGTTTTAAGATGGTTAACCGAGAACTCAGCTATCATTTCACGAATTCGGAAGACCCCCTATTGTGGTGCACTACAGGGGAGCTATTGATGGAACAGAGGGACAGATTCCCGGACAATGAAGCCCTGGTATCATGGACCGGTGGGAGATACACTTACAAGGAATTCTATGATGTGTGCCTGAACACTGCAAAGGCATTCATGAGCATTGGGTTGGAAAAGGGCAGTAAGATCGCTGTCTGGGCTACCAATTACCCCCAATGGGTCATATCCCAGTTTGCCTCGGCAATGATAGGAGCGGTCCTTATCCCTATCAATCCCGCATTCAGGGAGCACGAGATGGAATATGTTCTCAAGGATTCTGCTGCGAACACTCTTGTACTCATAGAGAGATTCAAGTATTCAGAATATCCTGAAATGCTTTACAACGTATGTCCAGAACTGAAAACTGCCGAACCGGGCAACCTACATTCAGAGAAACTGCCGCATCTTCGAAATGTGATAATACTCAAGGATGAGTCTCTTCCCGGTATGATGACATGGGATGAGATGTGTAACAAATCAATCCGCGTCTCGGATGAGGATTACCTGAAAAGATGCGATATGCTCGATCCCGATGATGTCATCAACACCCAGTATACCTCGGGAACCACCGGATTCCCCAAGGGAGCCCAGTTATCCCATTTCAATATCATTAACAACGGACATCTGATAGCAAAGAATCTGAAATTCACTCCGGCGGACCGACTCTGCATCCCTGTTCCATTCTATCACTGTTTCGGCATGGTCCTATCAAATCTGGTATGTGTTACCAGCGGTGCAACAATGGTGGTTCCAGGGGAATATTTCGAAGTGATACCCACACTGAAAGCGGTTTCGAATGAAAAATGCACCGCCCTTCATGGTGTACCAACCATGTTCATAGCTGAACTCCAGCATCCTGATTTCGATAAGTATAATTATGACAGCCTTAGAACAGGCATAATGGCCGGTGCCCCATGCCCCATAGAGGTTATGAAAAAGGTAATGGACAAGATGGGAATGACCGAGATAACCATATGTTACGGTCTGACAGAATGTTCACCTGTGACCAACCAGACAATGACCGACGATCCTGTGGACCTGCGAGTTGAGACCGTAGGCAAACCCATACAGCATACCCAAATAAAGATAATAGACCCTGGATCCCAGAAGGTCCTCCCAGTCGGTGAACAGGGAGAGCTGTGCTGCAGGGGGCCTCAGGTCATGCGGGGTTATCTGAACAAACCACAGGAGACCGCCGAGACAATTGAAGCAAGCGGATGGCTCCATACAGGGGATCTTGCCATAATGGATGAAAACGGATACTGCAAGATAACCGGCAGGATCAAGGACATGATAATTCGAGGTGGGGAGAACATCTATCCAAGGGAAATAGAAGAATTCCTTCATACCCACCCCAAGATAGAGGACAATTATGTATTTGGTATTCCAGATGAAAAATACGGTGAAGAGATCGCTACTTGGATTAAACTCAAGGGAGACGCTACAGTCACCGTTGAAGAGATCAGGGAATTCTGCAAGAGCAAGATTGCTCATCAGAAATGGCCGCGATACATCAAATTTGTAGATGAATTCCCCATGACAGTGACAGGAAAGGTCCAGAAATTCGAGATGAGGAAAGCATATTCAAAGGAATTAGGCCTTTAGACCGATTCATATACTGGAAAGCGCTTCAACCATTTTTACAGCTGAGACCATCTCTTTAACATCGTGTACCCTTATGATATCCGCTCCGTTCATGGCACAGTGTGTTGTAACTGCAACACTTGGGCTCAATCTCTCACCAACAGGAAGTTCAGTTATCTGTCCTATGAACCCCTTTCTAGAAGGACCTAATAACAACGGGAAGCCTAGAGAGGATAAGGATGCGGGATATCTCAGTATCTCTAGGTTATCACTGAGCCGTTTTCCGAATCCTATCCCGGGATCGATGATGATATTTTCCTGTTTTATACCTGCCTCCAAAGCGCTTTCGGTCCGGTTCTTTAAAAACAGGATGATCTCCCTGACAGTGTCGGAATAAACCGGGTTATCCTGCATGTCCAAGGGCGTTCCCTTCATATGCATAAGCACCACCCCTGCATCATAACGGGCGATGATCTTTGCCATATTCTCATTATATCCAAGGGCGTAAACATCATTAATTATGTGTGCGCCGGCCTTCAAGGCCGCCTCTGCAACAACTGATTTATAGGTATCCACAGATATCAGTACATCGGTTTTTTCAAGAAGTTCTTCGACTACAGGTAGCACCCTAGCCATTTCCACCTCCGGAGAAACTGGTAAGGCGTAAGGCCTGGTGGATTCACCGCCTATATCCAATATGTCAGCTCCTTCCTCGGCCATACGGACTCCTGCAGCCACCGCCGACTCGGTTGAATAATTCAAGCCACCATCAGAAAATGAGTCGGGAGTGACATTTATAATTCCCATTATTCTAACAGGAGGAAAATTCAGGGATCTCCCGCGGGCATTAAAGGTCCGGGTCTCATTGGATCCTGTCAGATTGCAAGAGATCTTATCGGCAATATCCGCCAGTCCAAAGGGCTGGAGTTTCAGTTTTTTAATTAAACGTTTGAATTGGACCATTGTCCCTGCCAGTACCACATCTCCCTTGTCATCAAGGTCCACCAAAGCACTTCTGCTTATTCCCGCCTCACCCCCAATAGAAAGCATGTTCTGTTTCAGGATCAGTGCCGCACGGGAATTCACATTCAATACCTTAAAGACCTTGTGGACGTATTTTTCCCTCATTATGTCAATGCCCTTGCAGCTGCATCCTACTTCTTCCAAATATCTCTCCGACCATGAACTTTTAACGGGATTCAGAGGATAAACCGCAAAGGGATCAGGGGTTTCAGAAACACAACTATCCACCTGAAATACCGAACTGCATTCACAATTTTCCTTCTCTTTCATAATAACACTCGTATAGCTGAATATATTAAAAATTATCGGATTTTTATTTTTTAAGGTTCGAATAACCTAGGTCAATGATCAAATACTTTTTCAAGTACTCAATATAAATGGACATTGTGTAAATGGACCCCGTGACCAGCAGAATATCCTCATCCATGGTATTGGACACGGCTGATTCTATACACCTTGCCGGATCCTTATAGATGTTAATGTTACGGACCTTTGCATCCGGGCCTTTCTTCCCCTGCTTTCTCAGAAGTGTATATTCATCGAATTTTTTTCTGAAAGCCAAATCCGCCCGCCCGCACAGCTCTTTTACGGTCACACTCCGGGGAATCGGTGTCTCGGATGCGTATATGTTGTTCCCGAAACCCAGCATGGTCTCCAGCATGAACTCGATATCCTTATCTGCCATGAACCCGCAAACGATGTTAACATTTCTCTGGATGTGGGTTCCTTGAGGCCGCTCTGCTTCTCTATATCCACTGATTATTCCTTTCATACCATTACCCAAGGCCGATATTCCGGCAGGATTATGCGCGCAGTCCAGTATGATCAAGGGCTTTAGCGATACAATCATGAACCTAAAGGGTATCTTTATAGAATCCAATGTTTTCTTGGTAAATGAGCGGGCAATATTCCAACCGGTCAGTTTACTCAAGAATATCAGGGACATAAAGGCCAATGAGACATTGTACATCTGATATCTCGGACCGTTGATATGGAATTTTTCAACATGAAGCATTTGATCTGCGTTTTCGGTTATACCTGAACCTCCAAGGGCATTGTCATTTTTAGTGAAGCCATCATTGATAATATCGCCCACGGATTTACTGGAAATGGGCGGGGGGCATTCGCCAGATAAGGGATTGGAACTACCGGCTCCGAAAAGATGATGTGAAAAAGAAGGAGAAATTAACAGGTCGAACTCGGTCTCCAAACCCGAGGTGCTGCGAAGTTCGGTAGAGAAATCCCTGTCCCTAAGGAGCAGTGGATATCCTTTCTTTCGGCAGTGATTCTCCATATATGCGTAAACACTGGAATCGGAAGTTTGGCCTATGATGGTCAATCCCTTCTTCCTGCAGATTCCCAGCTTGTTATCAGCTATCATCTCAAGGGCGGATCCAAGGTATTTTTCATGATCCATATCGATATTGGTAATCACCGACATGATGGGTTCCAGTATATTTGTGGCATCATATATTCCACCCAGACCAACTTCTACAACAGCAATATCAACATCGTTTCTGAAGAAATACAGGAAGGCAGCGGCCGTTAGTTTCTCGAAGGACGAGGGCGAAATGCCTAAATGGTGCGACATTTCATCGATCTGGTTCAATAGTTCGTTCAGATCTAATAAGGATATGTTCTTGCCATTGACGGATATCCTCTCGGTGATGGATTCTACATGGGGTGAGAAATAGCTTCCGCATTTTATACCTGATGCTCTAAGACCTGCAGATATGTAATGGACTGTGGAACCTTTACCATTGGTCCCCCCTACAAGGATAGAAGGATATTTCGATTGAGGATTCATAAAACCCTTCATCAGCACATAGATCCGGTCCAGTGTAAGATCGTAATCAGTAGATGAAGCAATATCCAATCGGGAAAGGGTTCTTTCCTCCAGCGCAGCGTCTTCTGCAGGATCGCCATCAATTTCAAGTGCAATTCCCCGTTGATCTGGTGTTATTATCATAATAACTGCTATCCGTGAAGCGATAAATATAAATTAGGCCATGTGAAGGACCGCATCTTTATCAATTACAGAGGGATCAATGGTTCAGCCAAATATGAAATAGGGCATTCGGATCTAATGGTAAATATATACTTAGGTTTGCGACTGAGATGTCAAAAATAAATGATTTCACATCATGTCATCATCAAAATCTACATCCTCGAACTCTTCCAGCAGATCATTGATCAATTCCTTGAGCATATTCTCATAATTGGATCCCCTGTATTCCCTAATCCCTCCCAGGTCAGACTGAACTTTGCTGACAATATCTTCGTCCTCTCTGTATATTTCTATGGTTACGAGTGATTCTTCCACAGAATACCTCCTGAATGATGTCTAATTCATTTTTGATAGTTTAAGATCCATACAATCATGTATAATGATCCAAATTTAAATTTAAGCTGATATCCATAATGATGAAGTGTCCATCCCGGATTCATCTATTTTTGACCCATTATTAGAAAGTAGTATTTTCCTTTTATGGTATTATTTCCTGGCAGTTTCATTGAAACAAATCCCTTTTTTCCCCTCCCTAATTCAATTTGCGGACAGAATGAAGCTATTTCCTAACGGATTTGGATAATAATTGCAGAGCGGAATATTCTGAAAGGGTGATTATAAAAACATATGCTGCAGTTTAGGCAGTATAGCCCTGGGCCAAGAAGTTGAGATTTCTGCTCAAATACAATTAATTGGATATAATTAAGTAGTAATTCATAACTATATATCTGAATTTTTATACCTAATATGATCCAGGAACATTATCCGAGAATTGAAAGCAGCGATAATACAAAATCAATACCGTTCCGTCGTAGTTTCCGACATAAATTGGAAATATATCCATATTGACCGAAACCAATACCTCAGAGTGATCCCATGGATCGAAAAGAGAAAAAAAAACCTGTCAAGAAAAGGAAACCTCTGGTTTCTCTTAGAACAATATTGTTCTGGGTCATACTCTTATTAATTTTATCCGCGGGGATCATAAGCGGGATCCTGATCTGGGGGCCTTCTGACAACAAAGGCCAAATGTCTGCATACGGATCCTCCTGGAACGATGTGTCAAATTTCAGAAAATCCATATCCGAAATGGGTGTTGGAGTAAATAACATAGTATCCTCGCCTATGCTTCTGGATACACTGAACAATACAATGGAGATCCACAACACATTGTTCATCTCTTTGGGAGTGGAAAAGGAGTATACCCTCAGCGAAGCCTGGTCCATCTACAAATTCTTCCTAAACGGCGGCAAGATAATAATTGCCGATGATTTCGGTTATGGAAACTCCATCTCCAACAAGGATTTCAGCGGTGGATGGGATGGATTCGGACTGGAATTTTCCAATGCTCCTCTGTATGATGGCAGATATGTTAAAAACCCGCTGTTCGTAACTATTCCCATCAACTCCATGGACTTCGATTATGATTTCAAGGGAACCTACCTTTTCACCTTGAACAGTGAGTACAGCATCTATCTGGCCAACGGACCAATCATTCCCGAGCTCAAGAACGTCATAATAAAAAATGGATTGCAGATCGCCAATGAAGCAAAGGTAACCAAGGTAGGGGAGAGCACCTGGCAGATTACAGATGTGGACCTTTACAACCATTACAGGGAATACAGGCTTGAATTAACGGCGGAAGGTGTTGAGGTTTATTCTTACACAGTTGTACTCAACAAACCGTCAGCCTTTGTTCCGTCAAGAGGAAAAACCAAAAACGTCCTCGCCACTTCATCAGGTTTCGATATAGAGGACAATTTTCCTTTGTCCTGGCTGGACAAGAACGGCAATGGAGAACGGGATATTGCGGAATCCACCGATGCCCGGAGGTATCCCGGTGGATACCCCCTCATGTATGAGCTCACCTCCATAAGTGATGACGGAAAAAGAGGGAAAGCTCTTTTCATATCTGACCCGTCCCTTTTCATAAACGACATGTGGGAATTCAATGAGGGGTTCTGTGAGGATCTGGTAAGGTACATGCTGGGAGAAGAGGAGCTGGAAAACGGGGATTACAATGTAGTGTTTGATGAATCCAGACATTTCCCGAATAACGTCGTCACCTCCTTCAGACAGGAATTGTACTTCACTTTGGTTTTCCTCTTTACAGAAACAAATCTGCGGATCCTTACACCTGTGATAATAATCATGTTCCTTCTGGTTGTGATAATCGCTGTGGACGACCCTCTACGAAGGAGGCATATTTACAATATCAGACATAAGACCATTTACAACCTGCATAATCAGAACATCAGAAGCGGAGACTCCAACCGCATTAGGCATTTGCTTTTGGAAAAGGTAAGGCTGGCCCTTGGAGTATCTAAGGAAGATTTCAGACAGATTAATACCCGACGATTGAAGATGCTTCTTAATGACGATGAGCTCATCCAATTTCTCCTGGGCCCGAGACAAAACCTTGAGGACAGGGAACTTGAGGACATTCTAATAAAAATAAGGGATTGGATTCCCGGAAGGGACGGTGATTATTATCTGGACTAAGAAAGGAATTATCATCGCTTCCCTGGCCTTCTCCCTTGCAGCCGTGGGTATCGTGACCCAATCGGTGCTCTTCATAATAACATCAATACTTTTTTCAAGCATTCTTTTCATTTCCTACGCCTCTCTAACTGAGAACCTAATAATAAAAAGAATAGTATACCATCCTAAGATATTTGAGGAAGATGTGGCGGATATCGGTCTGGAGATCGGCAATAAAGGGTTCTTCACCAGCCTAGTTGAGGTGTATGATAAACTCCCCAAATCATTTTTGCTTGTGGAGGGAAAGAACAACATAGTTATGAGGCTGAAGCGGGGCGAGACCGCAAAGGTCATCTATTCCATATCATCCCCTCTAAGGGGATTTTACAACCTCGGTCCCATCTTCGTGAGATCCCATGACATGTTCGGCATATTCCACAGGGAAAGAGAGATCAATATGCTCTCCTCTATGACAATATATCCCCGGATCGTGGAGATGAAACACCTCAAGGTTAGTACAAAATACAAGAAGATTAATCCCGGATCTGTGGTCATGAGAACCCTTGGGAAGGGCATGGATTTCCACTCAATACGTGATTATGTGACTTCAGACCCCTTTAACAGGATCAACTGGAAAGCCTCGGCCAGGAAGAGAAAGCTCATGGTGAACCAGTATGAACTTGAGGACGTATATGACCTCATGATATTCATCGATGCCCGTCACATAACAAGGATTGGTACACCGGTGGATAATCCGTTGGAGCATGCAGTGAAGGCCGCCGCTTCATTGGCCAATATCGCTGTAAGAAAGATGAACCGGGTGGGTTTGGTCACCTATGGGTCCGATATTAAGGTTATACCCCCTGGTAATTCTGCCACCCATATGGAAACTATTCTAGCCAGTCTCACAAGCACATACTCCAAGGGGAAGAGGACATTCAAGGACGCCCTTGATATCAGCATGCCCTATCTGACGCCGAAATCCCCCATAATAATTATCACACCCATTCAGAACGATAATACCATAAATGACGCATTGGAGATAATGATCACAAAAGGATACCAGGTTTGTCTGATATCGCCCTCACTTATCGATTTTGAAAGGCATATTATGGGACGTTATTCGCCCAAGTACCTACTAGTGAAGATGGAGCGACATAATCAGCTGGCTACCATAAAAGGACTCGGTGCTGATGTCATCGATTGGACCCCCGAAAGACCCCTGCAGAACATAATACAGGAGGTGGGCTTTTGAGCCGGGACCGACGATCAGGACGCTACAGCACCCGAAGGGGCAGGGACAGGGATTCAGATATCAATTGGACCGAGGACGAGGCATATTCAACTGAGGAGTACTGGTTGAGCGATGCAGGGGAGGATGATTGGTTCGATGATGATGACGAATATCTTCCTTCTAGATCATCCGTAAGGGGAACTCAAAGGGGTAGAGACCAATGGGAGAATATTCCTGATCAGAAAGGGGAGGAATATGAAGGGAAAGAAACGGATGAATGGCTCGGCTCCCGGTCATATGATGATAATGATTTCGAATATTATAGGGCCGCCAAGCAAGAGGAATACTCTCAGGCCCCTGGCGTTCAATACTATGAACCGGGGCGGCATCGGGTTTCCCCACGAAGATTCCCAGGCAGACTGAGTGATGTCAGATCCAGGAGAGAAGAGGATCACTACATTGATTATGATGAGCCAGTCTACCAGGAAAGCTACCATAGCCCTACCAAAAATGACCTTCTGGATACATCAGACATTCCAGTGCAGTGGGACTCGGAGTCCGATGAGGAAGAGTTATATTGGGATGAAGGTCTTTATGAGGAATACAGTCTAGGGGGAGATGAGGCCGTAGTAGTTGAACCCTATGAAGAATCCATCAGAAAAGGCGGCCTTAAAGCACTAATGAGGGTTTTCTACAAACCCCATATCGTGGACAATTTCGGCTCATTCATATTTTCAATGAACATTATAGCAACTTGCAGTCTGTTCCTTCTATTTATCATGTCCTCCAATCTGGGGGAGGAGGTTATCGACGGCCTTAGTGATCTATCCAACGGTGCTATTGTTACATTGCCAATATTTCATACGGCAGTCATCGGTATCTTTATGGGTCTGGGACTAACCATTTTCCTGAAGCTTAAAAACAGAATTAAACGAATATTGGGTTTCGGTTTACTGATCCTGCTAGGTGCAGTACTGCTGCTGTTGCCACTATTAACATTCCTTACCGGATTCGGCTTGGACAAGAGCCTAGACCAATTCCTGGGCATGACTATGTTCCTGGGAAAGGTAATGGTAGTGCTCATCTATATGTCTCCAGCCATATTGGGGACGTTCTCCATTTGGTCCAGAAAGGCACCTTGGCTGCTGTCCATGAGCGGAGTAATTGTGTTGCTTTCAATCGTAATCATATCAAACATTATTCAGATCAACGAAGACGGGAATATAAACGACAGCGGAGTAAATCTATTCGTATTCTTCCTTTATGCCGTTACACTGTATCTATATATCGAAACCCAGGCCTCCTCTGTCAAATACTATAAATTGGCCGAGGAAATAAATGAACCTAGAAACTCCGACAGGGTGAGATATTTCAGATATGCCCTGTCCTCATACTTCTACCATTTGATCTACCTTCTAGTACCCAGTATTATCGTGGCTTTGCTGATTATGAACCGGGCTGTCTTTATTGGGGCCATAGGATCACGGAGATTGGCTGAAAGCCTTGAGGTAAACTCCTTCCTGGGACTTATGGTGTCAACTATCCTCCTGTTCTCTATTCTGGCCCTTTTTGTGATAGTTTGGAGGAGACGACAACCGCTTATCAAATTATACAGGACCCTGAAAGTGAGCATTACTGGCATGGGTAAGAGAAGGAAGGAGCTTGCGGAAACCAGAAAGGAAATCAGAAGGCTCAAACAGCTTGAGCGGACCATGTAAACCAGATGGAACTCCGGCTTAAGGATTTTTGAAAAACGCAAGGTTAGAGCTCTGAATATAATCCTCAGATTAGTTTCGATAATATGACTAATAATAGTATTAACAATGGTATTATTAAGAATTGCGTTTGAAGATGGTGCCTTCCTTGAGGTCCTGAAGCTCAACTCCTAATTCGGCCAGACCATCCCGGATCCTGTCTGACAATTCCCATTTCCTTTCTTTCCGGAGAGCCGTACGGATGTCGATCAACAGCTCAACAAGATCATCTTCTAATCCGGCCGAGTCAGGACTTTCATCATCCAGAGCTCTGGAATCAAGTATCATTTCAAAGGTGAAACCTAAGATACCGAGATGATTCTCCAATTCTCTGAAGATCGTTTTCATTTCCTTGGGGTCCACCGAATCGTTCACACCTTTATTCAGAAGCCGGCACATATTGAAAACCGCTGCAATAGCTTCCCTGGTATTGAAATCCTCATTCATAGAACTGATGAAATCCTTCGCATAACCCATCCCCTGAGAGATGAAAGCTGTTGAATCCTGGGATGTGTCCGCGGAAGAGGTAGAGTTAATCGGGGATATTTGAGCTTCCGAATCCTTTTCTTTTACCGTTATCTGATCCAAATACCTTCTGACTGTGATTATGGTGTTCCTGATACGTTCCAGTGAGCGGGTGGCTTCTTCCAGATGTTCATCGCAAAAATCTATTGGACGCCTGTAATGGGTATAGGACAGGAAAAAACGAAGGACCGCCGGAGAGTACTTTTTCAGCACATCCCTTATTGTAAAGAAATTACCCAATGACTTAGACATCTTCTCACTGTTGATGGTTACAAAACCGTTATGAAGCCAATACCTGCAGAATGCCTGACCAGTATAGCATTCAGACTGAAGTATCTCACTCTCGTGGTGTGGGAAAATGAGGTCCCTGCCTCCGCCGTGAATATCAAGTGTAGGCCCTATGATATTGGTGGACATTGTAGAGCATTCTATATGCCATCCAGGGCGTCCTTTCCCCCAGGGAGAGTCCCAAAATATCTCCTCTCCTTGGGAACTCTTCCACAGGGCGAAATCCTTGGGATGCCGTTTCTCGGGATTAATATCGACCCGGGCTCCGTCCATCATATCCTCCAAAGGCTGGCGGGTCAGGGTCCCAACCTTGTCAGAAGCGGATTCCACTGAAAAATAGACATTGCCGTTGACCTCGTAGGCGAAATCGGATTGGATCAGGCCCTGAATTACATCTATCATCTCGGGCACTGTCTCTGATGCATAAGGATGATGGGTTCCGTCCCTGACCCCCAACATCTTCATGTCGGTATAATATTCATCAATGTAATGATGCGCTAATTCAAGGGGTGCCATTCCCTTTTCCCTAGCCCGGTTGATTATCTTATCGTCAACATCCGTGAAGTTCTGAACATAATTAACCTCATAACCCAGATACTCCAGATAGCGTCTGATGATATCAAAGGCCACATATACCCTGGCATGACCCACGTGGCAGAGGTCGTACGTAGTGGGGCCGCACACATACATACCTACCTTCCCAGGTATCTGCGGTACGAACTCTTCCATCTCTCTGCTTGCAGTATTAAAAACTCTCAAACCCATATTCCTCACCTGTATTTACTCATGAATGGCGAAACTCTAACAGGAACAATATCACACCGATTATATAACTATTTTTCATCACTACTGGTATCAAATTAGTATTTAAACGGAGAATTTGTCATTCACATACTTACTTTTTAATAAGCAAAACTTTATTACATCACCGGTGCCTCATTTGAACGAAAATATCTCCGCTAATAAATGCCCTTTCTGCTGTATATACAAGGATTTCATTGAAAGAAGACAAGATGAGAAGGGCAACACAACGAAAAGGGATGTTCTCATAGACCGCGGAAGATTCTTTGTTATTTTCGACAGTTTCCCTGCTTCACCTGGACATATGCTGATAATAACAAAGGACCACCGTAGAGATTTTTTTCAGTTGACAGAGGACGAACTAAGGGAATTGGGGAAGATCATAGTGAAGGCTAAATTGTTCCTTGAGGAAAACGGTCATTCTCCTGATGGATACAATGTTGGAATGAACTGCGGAAGGTATGCAGGCCAAACAGTCATGCATTTTCACTGCCATCTCATTCCGAGATATAAAGGGGACGTGGATGACCCGCGGGGCGGTGTCAGATACTGTATACCCCATAAGGGTAAATATTGATGCCTATATAAGAAAATCCATATTCTCCACCGCTTCCAGGCTTCCGTATTCCTTTATTAGAACTTCCTGTATCGGTTCCATTAGGGAAACCAGGGTTTGAGCTACTGCCATCTTCAGGTCAAGTGGATGAAGATCGCCCTTTAGGTACGAGATTGTGAAATCTTCGAATGTTTCGTAGTGAATATCACCGCCCCATTTTTCAGGCCGTTTAATGTGAAATTCACCAGATTGGGGGAATATAATATATTTGAGGATGTCAACCACTGGGTTTCCCCTTATCTCATCGGCCGGGCAGAAGGCGGCTTTCAGCTTTTTCTCAAGTGATGCTTTGTCATCGTGGATGAAAAGACAGCTCTCGGCCTTGGATTTGGACATCTTACCCTCGACCATATCCATTCTGCCGCCGGAATCAAGGCCTGCTAATATGGGAGTATGCAGTGCCACTGGTTTATCCCACTTCAATTTTTCAGCAAGGTCCAATGCCAGCATGTGAGCGCGGCGCTGATCCAAACCACCCAGGGCCAGATCCACGCCTAGCTGGAAAATGTCCGCCACCTGCATCGGCGGATAAAAGAACATCGATGCGTCCGCCTCGCTTTCCTCTTCGCTCCGGCCCATGATGGACATGGCTCTTTTCACACGGGCTAAACTGCAGTTCTTAGACATCTGGAACACTCTTTCCCAGTAGCTGTTCTTTATTATCAGCTCACTGGCGTACACAAAACTGTTCCTCTCCGTATCAACACCCAAGGCACCGAAGCATTTTTCCATATATTTCCCGCATTTTCTTATCTTTTCCATATCTCCGCCGAACTTATCATTGATATAAGCGTGCCAATCCGCCAAATAAAGAATAACACTGAAACCACTATCGTTCAAATCCTTGATCTTGTTTGCAATTATTACCCATCCCAAATGCACCTTCCCAGAGGGTTCGAATCCGATGTAGGCTTTCCTCTTTTCCTTCTTGTTCAACAGTTCCCTGAGCTTCTCCTCGGTGACTACCTCTTCAGTATTGGATAGTATCCGGGCAATCTGGTCCTCTATATCCATGTTCATTTTGCCTTCCCCTTTCCTTGTTTTACTTGCTTGTCTTAATTATGGTGTTCAGCATTGATATTGTTTGTAAATATAACCCAATATAAAAAAGCTTTCTGTTATAATAGGTCTGCTTGTCTATCCCAAAAGGGTTTATTTCAAAATTGAAGGGCAACAATATATAATAGGTGTATTGTTACAAGGAAAAAAATTCCATTTATGGTACCTGCAGCAGTATTGGGTTCACTCTAAATGGATTTACCAAAACGATTATAAGGCTTTGGAGGATTGAATCCTATGGAGATATCAATAGATGAAGAGATCATCGAAAAACTACATAATTTTAAAAAAATATTCGATGATATAATGGAAGAGGATACTGATTTCAATAAATATATCGAGATAGTTATATCCGAGGGTCTGGAAAAGATGCTTAGAGATATAATCCCTCCTGAACATGAATGGGACACCATTCGTGCAGCCTTCGAGGAAGATAACGAGTTCATGTCAACACTTATTAGAAACATCCTCATCAGAGGTGCCCAGATAGACGATGAGGAGAAGAAATTGATGAAAGAGAAGATGTCCGCATATATTCAATGAATATTTGTAATTTACTTTTATACAGTAGAAAAATTTTATTTAAAAATCGCCCTGGGAATCAATAAGGCCCTTCAGTATTATATCGGCTGATAGGTCAGGGGCAATTTCAGACGTATCAATTTCCAATTCAGCTTGGTTGTTCCTTTCATAGGGAACATCCACCCCAATGACATCTCCCAAACCCGGAAAATATTTGCCTGTAGCTTTTCTTTCAAAGGCTTTTTCATACAATTCTCTCATTATTTCACCTCCATTCCTTTTTCCTTCCCGTTCCATACAGGTTTCAATAGGCGCTATGACGGAAACTTCGAAAAATGACGACATCAGTTCCCTTGCTTGAACACGGTATTTTTTCCTGTGAGCTGTAGCATCAATAACTACATTGTTCCCCTTGGCTGTCAGAAGGTGAGCTATAAAAGTCAGCATTCCATAGGCTTTGTCCCTATCTTCATCGGTATAGCGTGGTTGGTCGACCTCTGCAATCAACTCCTCCCTGAGAGAATCCATTTCCAGATGAATAAATCGGAAACCTCTATCCTTGGTCCTTCTTATAAATTCCCGGCTGATAGTGCTCTTTCCACTACCCGGTAATCCCGTTATCCAGATACAGGTCCCTTTCCTCATGGAATTCAACATCCCCAAAAAGACTGTCAGTGGAAATTCCCGAGTCCACTATCTCGAAATAGATGGAAATATTGCTCTTCATAGAACGATGTTTCAGAAGGATCGCTTTCCGTCTTCCCCCGGCAAGTCTCTTCAGCTGCATTACTGTTTTGGAGTTGTGGTCCACAACATGCCCGCCTATGGGTTTCAGTTTGTTCTCATCGATATCGGTATAAACCTGGTTAGTTATTAGCACGGGTAAATATTTCTGTCTTGCTAAAGACAATGATTCGATCATCATCTTTGCGAGAATCCTCCTTCCTTTTCTTCCATCGTTTGAACTGTCGCTGTAATATTTCCTATAAAAATTGGTCATGGAATCAACGACCATCAGGCCGACGTCGGTGGTATCTACAAGTTTTTTAGATTTCTCAACCGCTTCATATTGCTGTTCAAATGTATAGGGCTTGAAGAAGAGAACATTCCTGTTGATCCTGTCCGATTCTTCACCGAAAATCTGCTGCATCCTTACTGCAGATACTCCCTCTGTATCAATATAAATAACCCTTTTACCCGACTCTATACACTTCTTGACGAATTGAAGGCATATGTTTGTCTTTCCTGAACCGCCTTTACCGAAGAATTGGGTTATGGTCCCGTTTTCCAAACCGCCGCCCAATAACTCGTCCAGAGGCTGACAACCGCTTTTTAGATGTTTGATATCCTCTCCTCCGTTTCACTGATGATTTTTTAAATATTTGAATAGCTATATCAGACCAGATTACAGGTCGGAACCAAGCATTATTTCTTCATACCAATAGATCGACCTTAGTTAGCGGTCACTTCTATTCAGTCATCACGTTGAATCCGTCCTGAGGACTAACGGTCCATACCACCTTAGGGCACCAGGTCAATCAATACCTGGAATACCCTCCTGCTTGAACTTATCCCACTCCACAATATCCAGATCCTTTCCGACAATATAGAGCATTGTAGCGTAATTGAATTTCTTCGATATCATAACACCCAGTGAGGTATGGTATTTATCAACAAGGTCCTCCAGATGCTTGATGTCATTCAGTTTGCACCTTTCCACCCATCCCACAAGAATTCGGCTACCGTCCCTTAATTGTGCCTTGAGAACCAAGTCATTTTCATCCCCAGTATCAAGATACATAACGTTTATTCCAGGCATATGTTCCTTGATCATTTCATATATATCCTTGTTCTCCGTGCTCCCGCCGTATGTTTCCTCCATCCATCCTTTTCGTTCACCTCTTGAGTGATCCATTAACGGTTCCAAGTTCGATAAAATATCCTGAATAGGCGGTTCAGATTTGGATATGGTCTCAATTTTACCGTAACTGTCTGATGCATGAGAATCCAGTTTTTGTTCAAGTGCTTTCTCTGAGCCTACATTTTTATGGGTATATTTGGGAAAACCGAAATTCTGCTCATCAAGCATGGGCAGGGGAATTTTACTGAAATCAATATTCTGAAGAGCGCTCAATTGGCTAATGGGTATCTTCATTAGTGCCTGAGTTATATCCACCCCCCGGGCTGATTTGTCAATACTGTCTTCCGGAACAGCTTTGGCGAGTTCATCGATAGTTCCTAATATAGAAGCAGATTCTATTGTATCCAATTCTTTTACTGGTGCGGGCATCTCGAAATCTACTTTCCTGGTCTCTATTGGCGGTTCGGCCTCACGGGGGACATCCCTAGGACTGGACTGAACATCAGCTTTGCCTTTGCCCTTGGGCTCCTCATCCGATGTACTAAAAATATCATCCCGGGATAATCGAAGGTATCCGTCATCTAAAAGGAAATAGAACAGGCTGACATCTTCTGCGATATGGTACATGTTATTGAGTATGTTCTCTATGGGCTGATTCTGAAACTCACTGCTGGTTAAGGGTACTCTGATCATCAGACGTATCAAACTGAAAGTATCCTCCTCATCAATGAACTCTTTGGTTATATAGGGCTTATCCAATATGGGTGAATAGAATTTGATATACTCCTTCTCACACCTTTCCCTCTCCACCGCAATCTCGCCCAATATCTCAGGAGGGATCAATTTATGGTCCTCACCGGATATCAAATAAACCCTGTCAAGGTCCATTAGGTCGTCAAGATTGAAAATTTCAACCATTGTTTCCAGATCATCGACTATATCCACATATTCCGATGCAGTTCTGATTACCAGAACCTCTGAACCCTCAATATTCCCCCGGGAATAATCCAAAGGCGCCATTCTGTCTCTTAATTGATTTATTTCCGACAAACTGAGAAGTGTTTCATCGCTGTCATGATAGACCATACTATTTCACACCCGCATAAAAAATTGGATTGCTATGTTAGATCATAAGCCTGATTTAGGTTATGAATAATCATTCTTTTCTTAGCCCTAAGAAATCGGCTCTTTAATGATTATTAACTGTAAGTTATATCTTTTTGGGTCGTACTATCCAAAAACTTTTCAATGTTGTTTTTATGCAGATAATTAAGATAATGGATATAACATGTTTTATAAACTGATAGCGGTATCAGATTATCAAGGAGGTATTACATGTCCCTGCAGAGAGTCGGCATCTCACTGGAAGATGAACTATTGAAAAAATTCGACGAACATATGCTGAATAAGGGTTATACCAATAGGTCGGAAGCAGTAAGAGATATTATCAGAAAAAACCTGATAGAAGGTGTGGTGATAAACGATAAGAATGTGAATGTTTTCGGTACGTTGACCATAATCTTCAATCATCATTCCAGTGAGGTCAACAAGAGACTGACCCAGCTTCAGCATCATAATGTTGAGCAGATAATATCTACAACACATATTCATGTAGATGAGGACATGTGTCTAGAGGTTTTACTTCTGAAAGGAATGGGGGGGACAATAGAGGAGTTAGCCAACAGTATAATGGCCATAAAGGGAGTTTTGCACGGCGGGCTGGTCATCACTGGATCAATAATTGGTTAAGGGGCGGTTTTTGATTTATCGATCGCCGCCAAGTTTTGGAACTATCTGTGAATTCTCGATTGAGATGATATTTGATTATCTTTCTGGAAGAAAAAAAACCACACTTTTTATAAAATATAACGGCGTTATATTGAAGTGTGCATGTTGTTTTCCTATAGGCTAATTAGGGCTCTTATGAGCCCTCTGGACATAGAATAAAATCATTAAATTAGGTTTATAACAACAATTTTAAATACATTATATTAGTGATGTACCGTGTTATAATAGGAAAAAAACATGCCTGTACAAATAGGAGGAAATTATCACATGGTAAAGAGTTCAAGAATATTTTTCAATTATTTTTTATTAAGCGTTAGTATTGTCGTTTTGACCATGGGCGTGTTCAATATCGATCTTTCATCCAATGCGGATATCGATAAATTATCAGAAACGGATAATGTCAGCAGCATTGCAGATAAAATAGATAATAACATCCGTTCATCTGATAAGGTCACGGTCATGTTCGATGACGCCCATTTTCCAGCTTATACCGCCGACCCTGCCAATGATGCGGATGAATCGGTAGGCGGCTGTGCCGGGGGATACAGTGATTTCGCCGATGTCCTCAGGGACCCTCTGGGAATGCAGGCCTCCCACCCAGGCCACCAGTTCATAACTGACAATACCTATGAAGTAATCTCCTTGATGGAAGGAGAGACTATGACCGATGAGGCGCTAAAGGACGTAGAGGTTCTCATCGTACCCTGTTCGTTCAATCAGTACTCCACAAGTGAGGTGGATGCAATTGAAAAATTCGTAAAGGAAGGTGGAGGGCTTTTCCTCATAGCGGACCATTCCAACTTTGCCAACGCAATGGATGATATCGCCTGGAGATTCCATGTGAGGTGGGCTCATGATGTGGTGACTGACAGCAACGATTATACTGGCCCCTACAACTACTGGATCGTTTGGGAGGATAACGGAATTCCCGGGGATGACAATATGCCACTCAACAACAACCCTGGATACCAGAACGACCCGGATGAGATCTGGCAGATCACTCAATATGCACCAACTGTACAATACTATTGTTCCAACGCTTATGTCTATGAGAACCCTGCTGAATCCATAGCTGTCATTGCCACCGACACAGATGGAACATCCAATTATTATGGTGAACCGGCTTGTTTGGCTATACCCAATGGGAATGTTACTGGAGCTGGAAAGGCCGTATTTATCACTGACTCTAACGTTTTTGGAGATATGTGGTATCAGTGGGGCAATCCGGACGGAGATTGTGATGATGATGGAATAAAGGATTTCTGGGACGAGCACAATGCCGAGTTCGGTCTTGGAGTTGTGGATTGGTTGGCTCCAGATGCCTATGAGATAGGTTTGATATCCGGCGAAAAGGATCCCGATTCAGGACTGCCAAAACCTCTGGTGCACATGTACGAACCCGGGGAAACACATACCTATAAGATTGAGGTTTGGAACCTCGGATTGAGAAAAGACACAATCGAACTGGAGATCCCTGAGGTTGAGGAAGGTTGGTCGGCTTCACTGGATAAGTTGGTGACAAGGGAGATGGGGCCCCGCAACAAAGAGATCGTCAATCTAACTATCACAGCTCCCTGGACAAATCTCACTGACGGGGAATACGCTCTCATAAACGTTACCGCCACTTCAATTAACGATCCTGAGAACGCCACCGATGATATTACCTCAACTAACATCGTCTCTGTTGATATCGGTTTCAATTTGGATTGGTCTGTGGAAGAGGATGATTACGGTGAGAAAAAGAAGGAAGTGGATCCCGGAAAGACTTCCATCATATCTTTGGGAGTAAAGAATATCGGTAATGTGAATGATTCGTACGTTATCCGTCTTCAGGGTGTTCCCAAGGGCTGGGACGTGTCCTTGGATACATCAGCAAATCCTGAATGGGACTTTAACGGTGTTACAAAGACTGTCAAGGGGGTTACAGTTCCCGCAAGAAGTTTCGAGAACAATCAAACCTACCTGCGTTTCTCCGTAAGAGCGCCCATTGATGCACATGAAGGAATGAATGCTCTTATCAATGCCATTGGGGAATCAGTTCTGGCAAATTCCACAGGTCAGGATGCCCAAGGCGACCATGATGACGAAGTAAAATTGATCGTTTCATCAAATAGAATGGTTGAACTTTATTGCGAAGATGATGAACTTCATGTTGATCCGGGCAAGAGCGTCAGCTTTCTGGTATCGGTCAAGAACAACGGCAATGGACAGGAAAAGGTTGAGCTGAGTATGGGGAGCCTTATAAGCGATTGGACCGGCAGTATTAGTTCTCCTACTGTCATCCTGCAGCCAAGACAGAAGAAGATCGTCCGGATAACCCTTACAGCACCTGAAACGGCTCGGGAAGGATCCAGATGCGTGGTAAAACTGGAAGTGAGGATGCACCAGCAGAAAAATATTGCAGACGACCTCGCGCTGACAGCCATTGTCAACCAATATCAAAAGATCAATGCAACCATTATAGGGACCAAATCATTCAACGTTGACCCCGGAAAGGAATTCACCTTCAACATCTCCATATCAAATGAAGGGAACGGCATAGTCCAGGTCACTACTGATATGATTCAGCTGGCCGAAGGGTGGGAATACGAGTTCATATTCGATGGTGAAGAGGTAAAGAACTTCAAGATGGAAGCCTTCCAGACAATAGAGGTAACTGTCAGTATAAAGGTCCCATCTAATGCACTAGCAGATTCAGATCTATCCCTGCCGGGACTGAACGCCTATCCCATTGGACTCAATGTCACTTGCGATGAAAAATATATACAACTACTTGCTTCAGCTACGGTCAAGCGAAAATCTGATCTCGAAGTAATTTGGATACCGGATACCGCCGAGAAGACCTTTGACGGCTATAAGCTAGTATCCGAACCCGGAGGGGAAGTGCAGTTCCTCATAAGAGTTAAAAACAATGGGAATGCCTGGGATGAGGTGAAACTTGACATCAAGGATACTCCATTGTATCTTGATCCCAATACCTTACTGGAGCGGCCGTGGGACATTTACTTCTCATCGCTATCTTTCAGGGAACATACATCGGTTGAATACGGAGTTACAGAGCTGGATTTCACCCGCCTTATCGATGTGACCGATTTGGACACTCGGCCTCAGTATATACCAAACAACACTAAAACAGAGATGATGTCCACAACTGACATTTCACTCCGGATTCCTTACAGGACCACTTTATGGGTTTCAGTCACTGTAAAAATTCCGGACAGCGTTGCGGCCGAGGACACCTATTTCGTTGTGTCGTCCAAATGTATCAATAATGTTGCCCTGACCATTGATGATATAACCTGCCCTCTAAGTGTACGGAATGTGGAATTGACCATCAGTTCAAAGATCATACTTCCATCCAGCGTGAAGGCAGGGGAACTGGTCTCGGTCTCTGTTCAGGTAGGAAATATGGGTGAAATAATGGCCAAGAATGTCATCGTCCGCCTGTATGCTGATGGAAAGCTTGTAGAAAATATCCCTGTTGAAACCATACTCAAGGGGGAGACACAGCTCGTATCCTTCATCTGGAAAGTCCCCGACAAGGAGGAATGCAAGCTCACTGTCACTGTGGACCCTGACAATTTCATAGTTGAGAAGAATGAGGGTAACAACACAAGGAGTAAAACAGTATCCATATCGGGCTCATCAGGATTTCTGAAATTCATGCAGCCTGACACAGTGGTGCCAGTCCTATTGGTCCTAGCTCTGCTTGGAGTTGGAATATTCGGATTACTCCAATTGAAAAAAAGAGGATGGAGTCCGCTTTAGATAAGGATACAGAACCAAGATGTTCAGAATTCATGAAAACAGGGTATGAAGTGCTCTCCTTATGAAGAATGGATTTTGTAGATTCTTTTTAAATTCGGACATTTTGTATTGGGACAAATATAAATATATTGTAATTGATATATAATTCCAAATCAAATAAAAATAAAGGTGATAAAATGGCAATTGGTTTTGTACTTATCAGCACAGCTCCCGCAAAGGAACATGAAGTATATAATAAACTGAAGAAGCTCAAGGGCATAAAAGAACTCCATCCGCTTTTCGGAGAATATGATCTAATAGCTAAGATCGAATGCAAGAGCTTTGATGAACTAGGTGAGATAGTAGTTGACGGAATAAGGACAATCCCAGGTGTTATCGATACGAAAACATTGACTGGTATAAGGTTCTGATCAATAACTGCCACTTCTATCCAAAATTTTCCCGAAATGATAACTGCTGTGGTCTAAATATCAATTCAATACCGCAATAAGTTTTCCTTAGGAAAAATTTAATATAAAAGATTGAGGTTCAATCCAAAAGACATAATAAAAAATACAAGGTGTGGATAATGGAAATTTTGCCCCTGTTTCTCGTAAGTTTGATTCTATGGTTAGGTGCGGTTCTACTCGGTACCGGGCTCTTTACAACATATTTCGGTGCCGGTAAAAGCAGGATCATTGGACTGGTTATATTCATTCTAGGTGCTGGCATTGTAGCGTTCATAGTACTGACCCAGGTTCCATCAGACGGTCCAATACTGGCTATAGATTACTTCAGCGAAGTGGACATCCTGCCTCACCTGGTAGGTATTGCTGGTGCAATACTGGGAGCAGTAATCGGATTGCTCTTATTCCTTTTCAGTTTGATGAAAGCCTGAATTGATATCAAATTGTCTTGTCTTAGAATGATCCTTAATTTGATAATTCTGTTGTGTCCTCATGAGGGTATCTCAATTAGGTGAGAGGAAACTGGTCCAAATAGCCAGTGAGGTTTTTCTAAAGAATGGGCTCTGCAAGGGTACTGCCCTATCCATTGGCGACGATGCTGCAGGGATAAGTTTTGACGAGACTATAGAAAAAAAAACTGGAAATCTTATTCTGCTGGTCTCCAGCGATATGTGCTATTCCGACACCCATTTCCCCGAGGGCTCACCTCCATTTCTGTGCGGATGGTACAGTGCAGCTGTGAACCTATCAGACATTGCGGCAATGGGCGGTAGGGCAGTGAGCATGATACTGGATATCGGGCTCCCCGAGGATTACCCCGTGGATTATTTCAGGGAGGTTTTGGAAGGATTCAATGAATGCTGCAGATATTACGGCGTGCAGGTAATTGGGGGCGATACAAAATATACCCCTAGTCTTCTTCTGGCGGCAACTGTCCTCGGCAGTGTTGATGAAAAAAATATGCTGAGAAGAAAAGGGTGCCGCAGTGGCGATTCCCTCTATGTAACTGGTAAAATCGGTTCAAGTATTACTGCCCTTTTCGGTATCAATAAATACATTTATAGAAGGAGAAAAGATACTGTAGGAGCAGATGGATCGGAAACAAATCCGAAGAAATACTATTGGAAAGTTGATGTGAACGATCCAGAACATATTGATTATGAAACATTGCTCAAAGTAAAACCCTGCCTGGACACCGGGATTAAACTCGCAGCTACTGGTAAGGTCACAAGCTGCATGGATAATTCCGACGGATTGGCTGTTACTCTTCACACCCTTTCAAAAGAAAATCAGATCGGATTCCGAATCTTCGCTGAGAATATACCTCTGAATAATAAATGCGGTAAGAATTTGCAAGACATGATGGTATCAGATCATGACTCCTCATTTATGTGGAAAGCAGTTTATTCCGGCGGCGATTTCGGGTTGGTGTTCACAGCATCCTCAACAGCCGAGGCAGAGGAATCATTTCGACGGCTCATCTTAAATGGGGAGATAATCCGGATCGGAGAAGTCACTGATGATGATATCCTCATAGAAAAAGATGGAGAACTCAAATCCATTGAAAACAGAGGTTGGGAGCATCTCAAAAATTGATCTATTCTGGCCCACGGGAGATGGCTAGTTGCCCATTGATGGCGATTTTTGTTCCAACACCTTTATTAGATTATGTACTGAAGAATTTACCGGTGCTTTCAATCCGCCATTCTCGGCGAGTTTAACAATGGCTCCGTTAATACTGTCAATCTCCGTGGGTTTGCCATTTCTTATATCCTGAAGCATGCTGGAAATATTACCTCGGGTATTGAGTATAACCTTGCGGACCATTTCAAAGGCGATTTCAGATGAAATGCTTATCTTGTTTAACTCCGCAACCCGGCATCCTTCATAAATTATTTCATGGATAATTCTCTGGAGACCTTCATTTTCAAGAAGCATGCCATTCCTGATATTCAGCAAAGCTGTAAGAGGATTGATAGAGGCGTTGATTATTACCTTCTTGTAGATCCAATCCCTAATATCCTCTTTCAGTGTTGGGACTATCCCTACTTCGTCCAAGCAGCGGGCCAATTCCTCTACTTTTGTCATATCTGTATTTGAATAGGGTCCCATAACTGTATCTCCAATTCCTGTATGCTCCACATGTCCAGGCCTGTCAAATATGGCCCCATGACAGGTATATCCTCCAATTATGGGATTGTCAGAAAATTCCCTAAGTATCTTTTCTTCATTATCCAAACCGTTCTGGAGAGAGACAAAAGTCAAGCTGCTATCTATCACTGAAGGATATTTCTTCATGGTTTCAAGAATCTCTTGGGTTCCATGAGACTTTGAGAAAAGCATACAGAAATCAACACGAAAATCGGGATGATCGCACAATAGTTCATCCAGGTTCACATAAGAACCCGGACTGAAAGACCCTTGAGTAATACCCTCTATCAGAAGACCGCGGCGGTTTATCTCATCTACATGATCCTTTCTCCCGATAATATAGGTGGTATATTTCTGGGAGAGGAGTGAACCAAAGAGACTGCCCATGGCTCCGGCACCGTAGATCAGAAAAACAGGTTTACCCATGAGAGTGCCGGATTACAATTATTTTATTTTACAGTTGAGGATAAAATATTATTTATCAATATTACCCTTCCCCATTACAATATTGATGAGGTAGGGCCCTTATGGTCCCGATACCAGGTTTGGTTCAAATAAATGAGTTGATATCAAATGGACTTTAAAATTTTCGAGATGGACGAGGAAAAGGTTCAGGACGAGGAAATTATTGATAGAATAACTAAGCTCCAGACAATTCTGAAAAAAAGAAATTTGGACGGTGCTATCCTCTTCCGTTTTGAGAACCGATATTATTTCGGCGGTATAGTACAGATGGGTTTCATTTACGTACCCAAGGAAGGAACGGCACTGTATTTTATCAAGCGAGGCGCTTTGAGGGCCGAGCTGATCTCCCCCCTTAAGGTAGTAGGCTATACTAGATACAGTGATATTCCAGGTATACTCAAGGGTAATGATGTCAGCTTTCCCGAAACTATCGGGGCTGAACTGGACAAGATCCCGGTCAATTTTTATGGCAGATTACAGAAATTACTTGCAGATACCGAGATAGTCGACATTTCTTCCGATGTGCTCAACATCAGAATGATAAAATCCGAATTTGAAATACGCCAGATCAAGAGGGCTGCAGAGGTTACTGATGCAGGAATTAAGGTCATTCCCAAAATCTTAAGACCTGGAATCACTGAACTGGAGCTTCAGGCCGAAGTGGAAAAAGCCATGAGATTGAAAGGGCATCCCGGAGGAGTAAGAGGAAATGCCTGGGGACAGGAATTCAGTCCAGGAATAGTGCTATCAGGGAAAAACTCTGTGCTAGCAAATTATGTTGATGCAATACTGGGGGGAAAAGGACTGACCAATGGGATCCCTGTAGGATGCTCCACGAAAAAGATCCTTGTGAACGAACCTGTGATAGCGGATATGGTGGGAAGTAGCAACGGTTATTTTGCTGATATGACCAGAGTTTTCTGTTACGGTCATCTGAATGAAAAGGCCATGAAGGGACATCAATGGTGCATGGTTCAGCAAATGGAAATCGTGACCATGATAAAAAGGGGATTGCCCCTATCCGATATCACCCACCAGGTATTTGAAAAAGCTGAGGTGGACGGATATGGCAAGTACTTCATGGGATATGGTGATGCAAAAGTAACCTTCCTCGGTCACGGTGTGGGATTGGTCCTTGACGAATTTCCAGTCATATTCGGCAGATGGAAACAAGCGGCACTTCCGGGAATGGTTATAGCTATTGAACCAAAGATAATGTTCCCAGACATTGGTGCAGTGGGTGTTGAAAACACTTGGGCAGTGAGGGGGACGCCCGGCAATCTCGATATGGAGCTCCTGACAGATACGGATTATTATATTTAGACCGTCTTCCTGATGTAGTAAATGGACAAATCTTGAAACAATTTACTCAATTGTTTTCCCATTTATCCAACCCGTTTTACTGGATTTTTTTATTATTCGTACTGTCATTATTTTCATCTTTTTTTTGAATAAAAATGTTTAAATAAAAAGTCAACCTTTTATTGTAAATGTTGAGTTGACAACTTGAGGTTGTATAGTATGAGTAGTGAAGGTGAAATGGGAAATAATATTGATCTTGATGATATCCTCTGGGTACTGAAAAATCCCACGAGGAGAAGAATCCTCTCCAAGATAGCAAGAGAGGTCCATTACCCCCTTCAGCTCTCAAAAGAACTCAACGTATCACAGCAGTCAGTAATGAAACATCTCTCAGTCCTGGAGGACAGAGGAATACTGAGAAGTGAAAAGGTGAAAAGTCCGGCAGGTCCAGAAAGAAAGATGTACTATCTTAACGTGCACGTATCTCTGGACATATATCTGTCAAACAATTCATACCGGGTAGAGTTCAAGGACCATAACCGTGTAGAGCCAAGCAAGATGCCCACAGTATCTGACAGGGGATCGCGGGATGCTGGAGAAAAGGTGCTCAAGTTCGCCCATGAACTGGAGAGATGTATCAACACTCCGAGTTCCAAGGAATCCCTGAAACGGCTATCGGAACTCAACCACAAAATATCAAACGAGATATTGGAAAGGGAAATGCAGAGAGACATGCTCCTGAAGATCCAATCGGCCGCTTTGAGGGTCGCAAGGCAAATAATATCACAGATAAGCGAGGACTATACTGCCAGAGAGATATTACACTACTACGTTGAAATGGATAGGTTCGATGTAATAACACTCTCGGATGAACTGGACCTCAGGGTCAAGATAATCGAGAGGGTCCTTCGAACTGTATTTGACACCGAATGAAACAATATATGATGTAAAAAAGGAAGGAGGTATGAAAATGAATCGACGAAAAAGAGAACTGATGAAGAGAGAACCGGTAGTAGAGGACTTCTACAGTCCTTTCAGAACACTGAAGGCCATGAACGATATCATGGATGAATTCTGGGGTCGAGGTGTTTTCAGACCCTTTGAGAAATTCAATACATTAGGACCGGCAGTTAGGGAAAGGAGTTATCTTCCCAGGACCAATTTCAGGGATAAAGGCGAATCCTATGAAATAATTGCTGAAATGCCAGGGATTTCCAAAGAGGACATCGATATTCACCTCAAGGACGGTGTTCTGGCGATACAGGCTGAAAAGAAGATTGAGAAGAAAGAGGGGGAGGACGACTACTACTATCAGGAGATAAGCACCAGATCATACCGAAGAACATTCTCCATTCCTGAGAACATAAAGGTAGAGGAGATAGATGCAAGCATGAACGACGGCATTCTCTTGGTGAAACTGCCGAAAATGACTAAAGAAGAACCAGAAGAGCACAAGATAGAGGTGAAATAAAGGAAGTAATTTGGAATTTGTTTTAAGCACTGGAGGCAAAGGCCCATTGAAAATTGAATGTGGCACCCACATTCTTCTGCAGATCTCCGGTGCATTTAATTTTTGAATATTTTCAGACCTTCAACAAGGAACAAATAGGATTTCAGAATCAGGAATAAATGAAATTAAAACGAAAAATCACAAGCATAAAGATTACAAAAAAGAGGAGAGTTGATTGAAATGGGAAAAATAATAGGAATTGATCTAGGGACCACTAACTCCGCTGTTGCGGTAATGGAAGCTGGAGAAGCAAAGGTCATACCCAATGCTGAAGGAGCGAGGACTACCCCATCGGTAGTGGCAGTCACCAAGAAAGGCGATAGATTGGTGGGCCAGGTCGCCAAAAGACAGGCCATAACCAATCCAGGGAATACGATTATGTCCATCAAGAGAAAGATGGGCAGTGATTTTCGGGCAAATATGGGCGGTAAGGATCATACACCGGAGCAGATTTCCGCGATGATCCTTCAGAAGCTCAAGAAGGATGCCGAGAACTACCTAGGTGAGAAGGTGAAAGAGGCCGTGATCACAGTGCCGGCTTACTTTCACGACTCACAGAGACAGGCTACAAAAGATGCGGGTAAGATCGCAGGATTGAACGTTAAAAGGATCATAAACGAACCGACAGCAGCAGCCCTTGCATACGGTCTGGACAAAAAAGAGGACATGCGAGTACTTATCTTCGATCTGGGAGGCGGAACTTTTGATGTATCCATACTGGAAATCGGCGATGGAGTGTTTCAAGTGAAATCCACAAGTGGAAACAACCGGCTCGGGGGCGATGATTTCGACCAGACTATCATGGACTGGATGGCCAAGAAGTTTAAGGAAGAGGAAGGCGTTGATCTCAAGGAGGACAAGTCAACACTTCAGAGATTGAAGGACGCTGCGGAAAAGGCAAAGATCGAACTGTCAGGCGTACCTGAAACCGCCATTAACATCCCCTTCATCACACAGGTTGATGGAGAACCCAAACACATTGATTACACCCTGACAAGAGCCACCTTTGAGAGGATTTCGGAAGGTTTACTCAAGAAGACCATGGGACCCACAAAGAGAGCCATGAAGGATGCAAAATTCAAACCAAGTGACATTGACAAGATATTGCTTGTTGGAGGTTCCACCAGGATTCCTGCAGTCCAGAATGCTATAAAGGCTTACCTGAAGAAGGAGCCCAGCAAGGAAGTAAATCCCGATGAATGTGTGGCCATAGGCGCAGCAATTCAGGGCGGGGTTCTGGGCGGCGAGGTGAAGGACCTCCTTCTTCTGGATGTCACACCGCTGTCCCTTGGTATAGAAACCCTCGGAGGGGTAATGACAAAGCTCATCGAGAGGAACACAACAATACCTACAACAAAGAAGAAGATATTCTCAACTGCTGCCGACGGACAGCCGGCTGTGGATATAAAGGTGCTTCAGGGCGAAAGGGCCATGGCTTCCCAGAACAAGCTTCTGGGAACCTTCACCTTGTCTGGAATACCTCCGGCACCAAGGGGCGTCCCGCAGATAGAGGTGATCTTTGATATGGATGCTAACGGCATACTGAATGTTTCCGCCAAAGACAAAGCTACTGGAAACGAACAGGATATCACTATTACAGATTCCACCCGTCTTTCCGATAACGAGATCGACAAGATGAAGAACGATGCAGATAAACACGCGGACGAGGATCAGATGAAGCTTAAACTCATTGAAGTAAAGAACAAGGCTGAATCTCTGGCCTACACAACCCGGAAGACCATCAAGGAACACAAGGACAAGCTTAACAAGGACAAGATCGAAGATATAGAGAATGCTGTTGAACGCATGGAGGAAGCAGCGAAGAAGGATGATCCAAAGGATATTGAAGCTAAGATAGATGAGGTCATGGATGCTTCCCAGAAGCTCTTTGCAGAGATGTATCAGGGAGCTTCAGGCGGAACTGGCGACCAGGCGGATTATACCGGATTCGGCGGTGCAGGCAGTGATGATGACGAGGATGTGGTCGATGTAGATTATGACGATTTGGACTGATCAGCTTCAGAGCGGCCAGCTTTTCAGACCATAGAATTATCAAGGGGAATTGACCCTTGCCTTACACCCGGAAACTTTAACAATTCAGTTTCCGGGTCAATTTATTCTTAAATTTTAGATCAATCACCTACAGTTTGACAGGGAGGGTTCTCGGAAATGCCCAAACAGGATTATTATAGAATATTGGGAGTGAACAAGAAGGCTAGCAAGGATGAGATAACCAAGGCTTACAGGAAAAAGGCTCTGAAATATCACCCCGATAAGAACCCTAACAACGAGGAAGCCGTTAATAAGTTCAAAAAGGCAACGGAAGCCTATGAGATCCTCTCTGATGATGAAAAAAGAGAGCAGTACGACATGTTCGGCTCAGATGCACAGGATCCTGGAAACAGGGGGTTCAAGTATTCATCTGATTTTGATATTAACGACGCAATGAATATTTTCATGAGGGATTTCGGTGGTCTGGGCGGTCCCGGACAGGGATTCGGGGAAGGAACTAGAGGGGACATATTCTCAATTTTCGGTCAGGGAGGAAGAGGCGGAGGCGGAATTCAAGATAGGCGGACCAGAGATGTGGAATTCAACGTAGATATATCCCTAAAAAAGGCATTTATCGGTGGAAGAATCAATCTCAAAATACCTATTGATAGGCCCTGTTCAGCCTGCAGGGGGACAGGTGCAAAGGATGGAAATGTATCCGTATGTCCTAGCTGCGGGGGGAGCGGCAGAACAGAAGGTCAGAGAATCCAGGGCATGGGCGGAATGGTATTTACAATGGGGGCATGCAGGAACTGTGGCGGAAAGGGAAAGATTGCCAAGGAATCCTGTTCCCATTGTATAGGACGGGGCACAGTTTCCGGTAAAAATGTAATCTCCGTGAATATACCCAAGGGAATAAGGTCCGGTAAGAAAATGCGGCTCAGAGGTAAAGGAATGGCTGCCGGTGACGGAATACCTCCTGGTGATCTATATCTAAATGTCACAGTCAAGGACGACCCCGTCTTCAGAAGGGACGGGAACGATCTGATAAGAGATATCCAAATACCGTTTTACGATGCGATTCTGGGTAAAAAATCGGAGATCGGGACAATGGACGGTACAGCCCGGATAACCATTCCTCCCGGAACAAAACCGGGAAGCAAATTGAGACTGAAAGAAAAGGGCATGCCAGGCATGAAAGGCCGAAAGAGCGGGAACCTATATATCATTGTAAACATAACTATACCGAAGACAATGGATGAAAAACAGAAGGAATTAGTCTCAAAGCTCAGAAGATCCTTTGAAGGATAGAAACCCGCTTTAACTGGAAAAAACTTCCTTAAGTATAACAGTGTAAAAGGAAATTTAACATTGATTTTTACTTGATCTGCCCTTTTGAAATGAGATATTCAGGGCACAATTGAAAATAATAAAAACACTTAAATCGATGAAATCAGGTTTTACCTATCGGCGGTTATCTGGGAAGAGGATTTGGAAATATTAATGATAGAAAAATATAGATCAATAAGGGAGGAGACAAATATGGCAGCTGTTGTAGATGCAGAACAATGTATTGGTTGCGGAGCCTGCGTGGACGTATGTCCTGTTGAGGCTATATCAATGACCGATGTTGCAGTTATTGACGCCGGAGAATGTATCGATTGCGGTAGTTGTGTAGAGGAATGCCCACAAGAAGCAATTTCTCTATGAACACAAGGTCTACAGACTTCTGTGAGTTGTAAAACGCAGCCGATGGGATGCAGTTAACATTTGATACGACCAATCAATAATTAATTCCTATCTGGTCAATACTTATTACCTAACAATGTTCCGGCTCTTAACCTTGGTCCCTGAAAAACAGGGCCGTCGGCTCGGCTTTTTTTCTTTATTTATTTCCGACTTTATATTTTATTTTATTACTTCTTACCTAAATATCCCACAATTCACCGCTCTTTTAGTCCCATCCGAATTCTCCTCTTAAAGGAACAAAGGAGCAGGCACCGAGTACTTCCTTTTTAACATTCTCACTGCCCTGACTTTCCACGCTTGCCGAACCGAGCTTGGAGTAGCGTATCAATTGACAAAAATGCCCCCTACCCACAGGCATCAGGATTATTCCCCCTGGGTTGAGGCATTCTAATAGAACCTTTGAAATATCAGGGGATGCCGCAGCAGTATATATCCTATCATAGGGTGAATTATCCTTTGCTTTCTGGACACCATCACCGAATATGACCTTTACGGTATTGCTGAAACCCGCCCTGGCTATATTTTCCATAGCCCTTCTGGCAAGATCATCGACTATCTCAATGGAGATCACGGAACCTTCAGGACCTACAATGGAAGCTGCCACAGCAGCGTGATATCCCATCCCGCCTCCAATCTCCAGGACTTTATGTCCCTTTTTCAGTTTGAGCTCTTCACACATGATGGCTACCATATGAGGTGCTGATATGGTCTGTCCCGAGCCAATAGGCTGAGGGGTATCGTAATAGGCTGAAGAAATTTGCTTTTCTGGCAAGAACATCTCACGGGGAACAGAGGAAATTGCATCCTTCACCTTTTTTGAACGGACATATCCATGCCTTATCAAGCCTTCCACAAGTTGCCGCCTTCGATTATTCAATTCTTCCCCTGTCACATGCTTGTTTCTACCGAAAATGCTCAAGAAATGGGCCTCCCGTACAATCGGGATATCTTTTCCGAGATCATGGATCCTTTGGAATATGCAGCATATGGAGTTTTTATCTTGGTAATAACTATCTCCTCACCGCCTATATTGACTATATCTCCTATAGAGATATCCTCTTCAGGATGAACCCAGAAATAAACCGATGTTGTGGTCCTTTTCCTGTTCACTGAGAGACCTATCTTCAATCTGTCATACCGCATGCACCATATTGTAGTTATGGCCGGAACTTCTGACCGCTCCACCCTTCTATTGGGATCCACTTCAATGGCAGTTATTTTCACAGGATATTCTTCCATAAGGAGTTCCTCACCGACCTGCAGCACATCATCCTCTTCAAGAAGAATGGTTGTTTTTCTGGATTTCTCCTGATCAGAAACTATTAAGGGAACCAGTACTTCCTTGGAAGGAGCTATACTTGATTTGTGAACAAATCCGCATTCATTGCACTTAACTGTACAATCAAAACCCCCGCCAGCTCCACCGCCTCTGCCTGAGAGAACCTCATGGCCCCTAGCATCTCTGCATTGAGGGCAATCTACGAAAATTACATTTGGAAATTCTGACATACCTAAACCTCACTGTATACATTCTATTATGAATCGTTCAATTATTATGACCTTCCCAATACTTCAGATGACTGACCTGAAGAAGTATAGTCAATAATCACAAAGCAGCAAATCAAATCCTTCGGGCAATTCTCCTATCCACCCCTAAAAAATATTCAAGGGAGATCAGAGCTGGGTTCCGCATTTAGGGCAAATTGCCCATCCCTGTTCCAGAGGATTCCCGCAATTGGGGCATTGTGGTGATCCGCCGCCTCCACCAATTTCTGAACGCATCATTACCGAATCCTCTACTGTAACATCTCCGCCTCCGGCCACTGAGGACCGCTGCATTGTAGAACCTTTTATGACGGTCTTACCACCACCTCCACCGCCCCCACTTCCCCCACCGCCTCCGCCTATGTTGGACCTTTGAACAACAGAATCCTGAATGGTAGTTGAATTGTCGGAAACTATGTTCCCTATGGAACCTATGTTCACCTGGGTTCCAGCTTGCTTTTGCGGTTTTGTAACCGTGACCCAATCCTGTCTGCTGTTGGAAAATTCCCTGTTGTGGGGATCATTATAAGTAGCGGTTATATATGCAGGTACTCTTCCGGCCTCAGGAACTTTCATTCCAATATTAAGAACATGTGAATCACCTGATGATATATGCCTTACCTTGTCAATGGGGCTGACCTCAACGGGTCCCTTTATCTCCACAACAACATTGTGAATATCCACATCAGAACGATTTTCAATTAATAGCTGTATTTGCCCCCATCTCTTGTAGGGTAACTCCTCCTCTATGATGTCCAGATGCACCTCAGGCGGTTCTTCGTTTGAAGGAGCTACTGCTGCAGGAGCCGGCTGGTGAATCGGTTGAGGTTGGGGTTGGGGTTGCTGGGAAGCTTGGTGATGATGATGAACATTGGTCACATAGGTTGTGTCACCGCTAATTCCCATTCCCATTCCCAGTATGGAATTCAATGTCTCGACAGCTTTTCTCAGATAATCCCTGACCTTGGAATCGGGATCGTTCAGATGCTTTTTTAGTGTTTCAAGATGATCCTTGTAAAGCATTGGAGCTGTCTTTGCGGTCTTTCGGCATATGCTTGCAACTTCTTTCCTTACCTTTGTGTTGGGGTTTTGAAGAAGTTGGAGAAAGCGCCCCATGTATGGTGTCATAGAGTTCGGAGAACTCTCGATTAATTTTTTCAATTTCTTGCCGCCCTTATCCCTCTGGGAACTATCATAGGATTGAATATGACTGATGTACATCTCCGCTTCAGAACCTCCCATTGCAGGTCTGTGGGCTTGAGGCGGTGGTGAAACTGCACCTGGGGGACCTGAATGGCCCGGCGGTCTTGAAACACCTGGCGGAGGTGAGGCTGAGTGATAATGGTGCTTATCCTTCTTGTGCTTCTTTGATTTTTTATACCCCATATCCTTGTATAATTCCTTCTTTCCCTTCTTCATAGCTTTTTTCAATTTCTTATCTAAAAATCCCATGTAACTCACTCCTGTTATGAGAATTATTTTCTAAATTTATTTCCATTATAATAATCAAGTATTATTGTATCAATTCCAATGTCAACCAATATTAACAACGGTATTATTTAAGTCTTTTTTGTGATTATTAACATATTCCTTTCTAATCCCATAAATCCACTGAAAGGTAAAGGCCAGATTCTGCTTTTATAATTCATATATTCGAATTGATATTCCAAAACTTTGCTGGAAAACCATTCATGATATTGAAGTCAGTTCCTTGGGCAATATGGCCTGACCTCTTCCTATTAGAAAGGCTGCGGTATATGATGGTAATTCCTGAAGCCCCTTGGCAACACTGATATCCTCACCCCTGAGATGCACTTCAACTGAATCCAAACAGTCCACAGTCATTGGCTCCTCCGGTAATACCACCGCATCATTAAGTGGATCAAAAGAGTCCAGTTCAGTTAATCCTATCCTCATGGTCTGGAAACCGGTTTTACCGTGAAGTGTTCCCGGTGCTCTGATCAATCGGTGGGTATCTATAGTAACGGGTTCATCGGTCTCTCCTGTGAGATCTACCAAGGCCATGGACCGGATCAACTCAAAAAAGAAATCCCTGTAACGGTCGGTGGAGAAAACCTCAAAAATACCTTTTCTCATTTTATCGATGGGACGGTTCCCATTCGGCCCGCTGAATAGGTCTATATATGCTTTTTTTACTGTGACCTTCCCGAACCTCCTGCCGTTCTTGTCCCTGAGGGAATAGCGTTTACTGCAGTTCACAAGAAAACCCAGTGCCGATTCTTCTGATCTGCTCTCGATATCATCCAGCAGAGAAAATATACCTCTGGCTATCAATCCTTTCCAGCCGCCGTCATGGGGCATGGGCATTAGCCGTATGTGCCGTTTCTTGTCCAGCTGCGTCTTGCCGAATTGAAGGGTCTCGTCTAAACCTTCACCGATTATCATATCCACCAGTTCTCGTCTTTCCTTTGAACCCAGTCTGTAAACCCTGGGATCGGTTACATGTATATGATATCCCCTTCCACCGGAAAAATAGAGCGAAATGTGTTCCTCCCTGAATCCGAACATTCCAATGATGAATGTGTGAAGAAGTTTATGAACCTCTTTTTTAACCTCCATAAGCTGGTCCTTGTAGCTCATCTTTTCGGCACCTGGAATATGGTCCGCATCGAGATCGAATATCAACTCTGCCCCCTGCCATTCCTTTTCTGCCATTTTCCTGGCATCGGGCCGTTCATAGAGAGCTGTGGAATAATAGGCATGCATGGGTACAAAACGGGTGAAAAAACGTCTCATGGCCTCTGGCTCAAGGAATCGGATATGCCGGTTCATGATTCCCTTACCGAAGGAGAAGAAACCCCATTCCCGCTCAGAAAGGCGGTCTGGAATGGATGGGGGATTGGACATGTAATAATTCCTGAATATATCCCGAAGATAGGTCCGTGCCATATCCTTCCGGTAATCCATAACCGCTTCGCTGAGGACACCCATGAGGAAATGAAAGGTGTAGATAGCTTATTTATTTTTTTTTATGATTATTTATACCGAGCTGTAAAGGTTAACACCATTTTGAGTTGTTGTCTATTAATAACTGCTTTCATTCTGAATTCAGAATTCCCAACAGAACAAAAAAGATTAATAATTGGTCAAGAGTAAACAGTGAATATTCGGGGAAGAGAAATGGAAGAACTCAACTATTTCATTATTTTATCCATAATTCTCATATCTGCCTTATTCGTCGGTAAGCTGACACATTGGATGAAGATCACCGCTGTAGTTGGTTATCTGATCACAGGGGTAATATTGGGACCGGAAGTAACAAAGATAGTCCACCTCAACTCCGAAGTTATGTCCATGATCATCTGGTTCGCCCTTGGATTTGTGGGATTTATAATCGGTGGAAAACTATCACTGCCCCAATTAAGGAGGAACGGGAAACAGATAATTCTGATTATGCTCGGGGGAATGATCGTTCCATTTATCTTTGTACTGTTGGGCATCTACCTCTTGAAAGGCAGTTTAACATTGGGATTAATATTTGGAGCTTTGGCAACTACTAGCGCACCTGCAGGCACTATCGCGGTTATTTATGAATACCGTGCCAGAGGTAAACTTACTGACGGAATCATAGCTGTTGTGGGTTTGGATGACGCTTTCGGTATACTAGTGTTTGCAGTGACTATGGCGATTGTGACTGCAATAACAGCGGGATCTAACAGTATTATGTCAATAGAAACCCTTTGGCCGGCAGTAAAGGAAATCGGCGGCTCGATCCTGCTTGGCTCGGTTCTGGGTTTCGTGCTCACATTTATTGCAAAGCTTGTTCACGAAAGAATAGAACTATTTGCTATAACAATGGCTCTACTAATCGGCGGCATCGGTGTATCGATCTATTTTGAGTTCTCAGTGATTCTGACCTGCATCATCATGGGGCTTATATTGGTAAACCGCCTTCCCAATGAAAGCAGAATAATTTTCCGCGATCTGAATCAGCTTACATTGGTGATATTCATTGTTTTCTTTGTAACTGCGGGAATGGAACTGAAGATCAATGTTCTCACGGGAAGCGGAATGCTGGTCTTGGTCTATGTATTGTTCAGAACTGCCGGCAAACTGAGCGGTCCCATGTTTGGAGCAAAATTGAGCAAAGCTGATAAGGTATTGGAAAGATATCTCGGTTTCGGAATACTTCCTCAAGCAGGGGTAGCTCTAGGATTGGCTCTATTGGCGTCCAATAAATTGAGCTCTACAAATCCTGAAATGGCCGGTTGGATCATTACAACTATCACAGCTACAACAATAATATTTGAAATAATAGGGCCTATTGGCGCCCGATTTGCATTGATAAGAAGCGGGGAAGCGAATTGCGATATTAATAAGGATTTATCTTGTGATTAGTTCACAGCTAAGAAGGTATGGGTAATATATTTATCCGCCAATAGTATGATGGTGATACCATGGGAAAGGAGAAAAGGACTGTAAAATTGAAGAGCAAGGCTAAAAAAACCAGGCATATCAATAACCTTGCTGAATTCTACAGACATAAAGTAAGGGACATCATGGATAGAAGGTTCTGGGACCTGCCTATAGTGAGCAGGGACGACGACATCATTCACGTGATAGCCATATTGCGTTCCCAGTACCATGTTTGGATCGTGAATAACCTGAAGGATCGAGAGGTTTGCGGTGTGATTACTGAACACGACATACTCAATCTTCTAGCACCACGAGGTTCGACATCTCATCTGTTCAGTTTGAGCGATGTTAACAGATGGAAAGGCAGAACCACCTCAACCATAGGTGGATTGATGTGCAGTAGAGTCGTAACAGCGGAACCGGGGGATACTATTCAAAGCGTACTTCTGAAGATGAAAAAATACAGCATCAGAAGACTACCTGTAACAAAAAACAGAAAACTGGTGGGCGAGGTAACCCTCCATACTCTTCTCAATAAATACTATGATATAATCAGCCAGGAATGATATTACCAGGATTATTCAAAATCATCATATTTCCAAAACCGTTTGTCACTGCAGGACATCAATAACAGGGCGTTAGCGATTTTTTTTTAAACCATATTCCAAATATTTATAATAATATAAACATTATCAATCCTTGCTTAACCCCCATATTCGTATCTATTTTTTTTTTTCAATATCAATAGTGAGTGTGATATCTTGATAGGATCAATTTCTCGATGTCTAATACAAAAGAAACTTGTCATGAAATGGGTCATTTCCCTAGCTGTACTGTTCTTGATACTGCTTCCAGGTATCATCACCGGACTATCAAAGAACGAATATGAACCATCCCTATCCTCGAACCAATCCGTTAAGAAAACATATTCGAACCGATCCGCTAGAGCTACTATATCCGACATTTTGATCAATGAATTCATGGCCGATCCCGAGGAGGATTTCAACAATGACGGGAGCCCAAACACGGATGATGAATATATTGAGCTGTTCAATCCCACTTTGGAAGCAGTTAATATAAGCAGATGCATTCTGGACGATATTGAAGGGGCGGGGTCTTCCCCCTACGAAATGGTGAATATGGAAATCCTGCCCTTGTCCTATTTGATCTTCTTCAGAGAGGACACAGGCCTGGTTCTGAACAATAACGGTGAGGAACGGGTCAGATTGTTGTCCCCTGATGGTGAAGATATAGATAACTTCACCTATACTTCGACCAAAAATAACAGATGCTGGAACAGAAGAGGCGACGGGAACGAGACATGGACAATACCAAGACTGAACACACCTGGGCTTCCGAACCCTTCAATACCTAGAATTACCATAAACGAGTTCCTAAGCGACCCTGAAACAGAATCAACGGACGAATGGATCGAACTCTATAATGCTGGAGATGATTCCATCAATATGACTGAGTGGACCATTAGCGATATGGATTCCAATATCTATCAATTCCCTGAACTCGTTCTCAAGGCCGACGATTATGCTGTACTTAACATAGGGTCAAATTCGGGAAAATATCAAACCTCCAAAGCTCGGGGGTTTATTGAGCTGTTTATGGAAAATCCCAACCAAGTGCTGACCGATAGCGGCGATGATATCCTGCTGTCTGATGATATTGGGGTGGGTGTGGACTACATATCCTATGGTAACGGCAGCAGCGTGGATGGCTGCCCTGAACCTCTAGCTTTTCATGGAACAATCGATCTGCTCGGAGAAGGTGTCTCAATGGCGCTCTTACCAAACGGGAGAGTTACAGATTATGCTTCGGAATATACAGTCATGATAGAAGGAAACATCACTAAAGGGTGGAACAACTCATTGCCTCAGAGTATAGCGCTGCCGGGACTTTCTGGTTTTGATACCTCTGCATCAGGAGAAGCTGTGAATTTTACGATGCGGAACAACTGCAATGCAACATCAGAGTGGTGGGTAACAGATGATCTGAACAGAACTGATTGGAACCTCCAATATGATGGTAACCTGGACCTTGAACCCTTTGAGAAAACTAGGTTCTCTATGACCATCGAACCTGAATCCAATGTGATGTCTGGGGAGAACATCTCCTTTAATCTTGCTTTCACATCCCGATTATCCTCGGGAATTGTTTTCCTAACTGAGATAATCGCAACCAAAAATGCCGATCTTCTGATCAATGAAATCATGATAGACCCGAAAGGGGCCGATTCGGAAAATGATGAATGGATAGAGATAATAAACAAGGGTGAGACAGCTGTGTCCCTGGCTGATTGGAAGCTGTTTTCAGATGTTTCCGATATTGAAAATATCTATGAAGTAGAACCCATCTATGTTTTTCCCAATTGCAGTCTGTCTCCGGAAAATGTCCTTCTCCTCCATTCTACACCCTATAATGAGAGCCATTTCTCTGATGAATGCAGTCACCTTTTTATTAACCAAAGTAATATTTGGACCAATACAAGAGGAAGTGCCGCTTTAATCTCTCCTTCCTATTCCGGCAAAGATATGATAAGATGGGGAGATGGAGATCTGGCTTCTGTCAGACCAGATATTTTTATCGGCAGCTGTCCCAAACCCGGATCAGGATACACATTGGCAAGGAAATGGTATCTGGAGGACACGAATGAACATACGGATTATTTCATTCCGCCCATGGAAAACATGACTCCAGGTCTGCCGAACAAGGACATCTATTCCTATTTAATAGATCATCCCCATGAGCTCAGCATTGTAGAGTATGACTCCCATAATAGGTTTGACATAAATGTCCACAATACTGGAAATCGAAGTGCAGCCTATGAAATCTCCATTGAATGGGAAGTACTGACCATAAAAAACGGTACTGTAAAATCAGGTGATGCCGAAGGTAAATGGGGACTATATCTAGAACGTTTTCAGGAAAATATTGACCCTGGGAGATCAAACAGCCTATTTATGAATGTTCTATCTCCGAGAAACGAAATTCATACGGATATTATTCCCCTAGGTATTAAAGCGAATTTCTACATCTGGCCATCAGAAGACCCTCATAGAAAGGAACAGAAGGTGTTCTTCTTTCAGCTTCCTCTTATCGATCTGCACATTTCAGACTTGATAGTTGAGCGTGAAAAAGAGATTTTTGATAACGAGAATATAACACAAGGTGAGATACTTGAAATCTCCCTAACCTTGACCAATCTGGGTCCTGTGAATTCATCAGGTGTGAGTGTAAATCTATATGTGGACGAGATTTCTGAAACAACTATTGCGGACTCAAAGTATTATTCTTCAATTCCTGGGACAATCTACGGGGGAGCTAGGCATCCAAAATTCTCATTGGATACCCTTCTATATCCCGGAAAACGCAGGTTCATTGTACTATTGGAGCCGGGGATTCCCGTCAATGACGCTTCATTGGAAAACAATAAGGTGGAGACTGTTCTGAACGTTACCCCTCTCGTCAGGCCTGAAGGAGAGAATGAGATCATTATTACAGAGATTTACTACTATTCATATCTGGAAGATCAGGAGGACGAATATGTCACTATATATAATAGAGGCAATCGAACCTTTGATATTAGCGGATGGCAGCTGTGCTCAGATCCTTCCTCTCCTATTGACAAGGGCCTGAAATTCCCCTCTGGAACTCATATCATACCAAAAAACTACATTACTGTAGCAAAAAACGGATATGCACTTGATACCACTTCCCGTATAAAGGCGGATTTCGACACGGTTGGAGGCATTTTTGAAGATATGGAAAGAGCTGAAATCCAATGGATCGATCTGAAGGATTATTCAGGAATGGTGACATTAAGGACCCATGAGCGTTGGGTTATTGACAGTGTTCTGTACGGAAATGAAGAATTGAACCGATACGGCTGGTCAGGGGAAGGAGTACCAAGGGTTTCCAAAGGTTTCATGTGCAGAAGAAACCAATACGACGGGGATTACTCTGACAGTAACACTTCTTCAGACTTCAACCTATTGAAGCAGTATTCCATAGGTAAATACACAGGAAAAATCAGCGAACCTTCCGAGCAGTGCATAGAGGAAATGTTTTCTACAGCGCATCACGGACCTGAGAAAATTGAACAGATGATATCCGAAAGTGATGAAGAGCTGCTGCTTATGTCTGAAAAACTTGAAAGCGCTTCTTTGTTTTCCTGGCTGCAGGAAGCGCTGATGGAAAATGTGGATGTCAGAATACTCCTTGAAGGGCATCCATATGGAGGAATAAGTGATGAACAAAGGTTCATAACCCATGAACTATTCCTTCTGGGTGCTGAAATATATTACCTGGACGATAGATACAATGATTATGGTTTCAGGCGGTTCGAGACCTTGGGCGCCAATTTCCTGGTTGTGGACGGCGAATCGGCCATCATTCAATCCTCCCCTTTCACAGAAACTGGATGTTCCGCATTGGAATATCACGGTGTCAAGGGAATGGGTTTTCTCCTGGACCAAAATGGTGCTTCATTTATGAGAGAGCTGTTTTTCAGCACCATCAATAGCAGTTGTATGGATGTGAATAATTACTACCAAAACCATACCCATTATGGTTCCCCAGAGCCTGATTACGAATTCGAACCCGATGAGATACGGCATACTGTTCAATATGATCAAGATGAACTGAAATCCTTTCACGGGGGTTTTATCAGCATATATCCTTACAGTTCCCATGAGGCCTCAAATGCTACTGTTATTGATGTAAATCATATTATCACCCAAGGATTGGATCTGAATATAATGAACCGCGGAATTGCACAGCAAGAATTTGACCCCTTGATGGCAGGTATAATGGACGCAGAAGAAAAAATCTGCATCCTCACCGAGAGATTCTCGCCTGTTCTAGATGATAATAACATCAATGCAAAGATGCAAATGGTCCTGCCGCATCTCTATGCACTAATGGCCAAGGCGGAAAGTGGTGTGGAAATCAATATTCTCTTGGACATCAGCCAGGCGGAATTGAGATTCGTGGAAGAAGCCAATGCTCCATCTGAGAGCGGTTATAACATTCTGGATGAACAAATGCAGCCATCAGGAGTCATGGAATCTGCAACATGGATAAATGCCCTGGCCAATGATTTGAACATTGAAAATCTCCATATCCGTTTTGATTATCTCGATGGTGCAAAAGGCATAGAGGGAACAATGATCCAGTCGGATGGAAAAAGCCTAGCACTTTCCAGTGCCGGACTCGTTTATGAGGACCTATATCTGAATATGCATTGGGCTGGGAAGGTCAATTTGAATGGAGCTGATGAGATGGATGCTCTATGGGAGTATTGGTGGAATAACTCCATACCCTTAACCCGGCATAACTCTCGGGATATTGAGGAGGATGATGATTTAAGCGAGAAAGTGATCATAACCGAAGTATTCTATGATTCAATAACCTCCCAGCGTCCGGACCAATATATCAGATTGCACAATCCCACTGATGATGACATTGACCTATCATGGTGGAAGATAACAGATAAACAATCAAGCAATAATGGTTACGAAGGGACTCTGGTATTTCCCAGAAACACCCTGATCAAATCCGGTGACGATCTCCTTATAGCCAGGGAGGGAAAGGCCTATTGGGACCTCACTACTATTGAACCCAATTTCGAGTACCAGAAAGATACATTGCCCAACGTACAGGATTTACTCGCCATAAAGGGTATTCCAATCCTCACCAATCCAGGGGATGATGTATTTCTATTGGATGAATACCACCGGATCATTGATGCGGCGGCCTATGGCATCAGTGGGTATTCAGGTATTGGGTGGAATGGACCTGCATCTCCTAGTGTTGACCGCGGATGTATCCTTAGAAGAACTTATCAAAGCGGGAGTTTCATTGATACCAATTCATCGTCGGATTTCATGAATATCCGGCCCTATAGACCTGGGCAATCTGATTTCAAGACTGCCGGATTTGATATTGAAGGCAATGTCACCTGCTTTGTGTCCCCTGACTGCTCTTTCCCTGAAATGATAACTGCGCTGGATTCGGCCAAAAGATCCCTATATGTAAATGTATACCAATTCCATAACCCTCACCTGCTGGATAAGATGGTGAATATGAGCCTGGACGGTATAATAATAAAGGTCCTTTTGGAAGGAGGACCTGTGGGTGGTGTGACCGATTATCAGAAATATGTGAGCAACAAGCTCAATGATTCCGGGGCTGACGTAAGGTATATGATATCCGATAGGACCGAAGGGATCGGGGCCAGATACGATTTCAACCATGCTAAATATATGATAATTGATAATCGGACGGTTGTCGTCCTCTCTGAGAACTTCAAGATAAGCGGCATTCCCCTGAACTCATCCTACGGCAATAGAGGATGGGGTATAGCGGTGGACGATCCTAACCTGGCAAATTATTTCAGCCAGGTTTTTTTCCACGACTTCAATTCCGCAATGAAGGACATATTCTCCTATGAAGACAAGAATGAAAAATACGGAGAGCCCCCAGAGGATATGGACATGAACTATCATATCCGAACTGGTGCCTATATGAAACGTTTTGATGCCATTAAGGTGAAAGGAAATTCATCAGTCAAACCCGTTTTTTCACCAGACACTTCCAGTTTGGAGGAAGGGCCGGTTATTGCTTTGATAGAAAATGCGGTGAGGACTATAAAAATAGAACAACTGGATGTTGATCTGCATTGGAGGGGGGATTGGACGCTTAATTGGAGCAGACCTGAGGACTATTACATCCAGAAAACCAATGAAGAACTGGTTCTCAACAGATATCTGACCTCCACTATTGACGCAGCCAGGAGAGGGGTAAAGGTCAAGGTTCTCCTGGACAGTGCTTTTGTATGGGGATGGAGCCATTCATGGGACAATGGCGATACCGTTTGGTATCTTAACAAGATCGCCGGAATGGAAGGTCTCGATCTAGAAGCAAGGCTTGTAGCACTGAACGGTATGAGCGGGAGAGCTTCACTGGAGAAGGTCCATAACAAGGGAATAATCGTTGATGGGGAAAGTGTCCTGGTTTCATCCATAAATTGGGGGGGGACCTCCGTTCTTAAGAACCGGGAAGCAGGCCTGATCGTGACCAATTATGAAGTAGCAGCCTACTATGAAAGAGTATTTGATTTCGACTGGAATCTCAGCATATTCAATTTCGTTTCCCCATACATACTCCATTCAGCAAACCGTACGTTAACACCCAGGGGTAATACTCAGACCAGAATTTCTCTGTGCTATTTGAACAACTCACTACCATCAACTCTGAAATTCGGTTTAACCACAAATGGGCCGATAGAGGTGAATCTCAGTCATGAGGATATGCGTATCTATCCGGGTGAGACAAGGGAATTGATACTTTTCATAGAATCCTCCGAGGATGCTATACCTGGAACTCCCTGCGGTATCAAATTGAGCCTTACTGTTGACAACAGCACTCAGGACTTCTTATTCATCGAATTGAACATTACTAAGATGAAGAAAATTTCCGCAGAAAAGGGAAACGATTCTCATTGGGATACCATTATGAACATTTTAACCGTTCTATTGGTGGCGGGTCTGATACTTATTGCCGCAATAGCCAGGGACTATCTGCTGAAAAGCCAGGATGTGAGGAATGGTATGAATATAAAAGAAACAAAGGACGGAAAGGAAGCTTCAGATAATGAAAATACTGTTGAAGAAGTCGAAATCAAAGAGGGCGAAACAAGAAAGAACACGAAGAAGAATGCAGATAATATTTTTATTGCAACAATCGAAAAAGAAGTAGATTTAATAGAAGAAGAAAATCAACCTGATGAAGTATAGAGTTTCCCAGAATAACGCTGTGAGAAATAATTCATATGATTAAGCTAAAGCTGAAATCCATTTGAGAAGCAAAATTTTCATAAAAAATAATCTACATACCAAAAACCATTCTGAGAACTATGTCCAAGTATTGGTAAAAAAGGAAGAGGAACGGCCAATAGACACAACCCAATAACAATAAATTTTGACCAAAATAACAGTTGAAATGTACTTTCATAATATGGAAATACAAATATTTTCGACCGTTCCAATGAAGTATGCAGTATTTTCTTGTATTTATAATTTGTTCAAATTTTTAAATTTCTAATATCCTTTGATTTACCATCAGCTTTATCTCCATTTCATTCCGAACGGAAAGGAACCACTTATCTATTGGATCGAGAATAAAATTTAAAACGGCGCGATGAATGCACCTACTCCAACTCACCCTCAGTACCGCAATTTGGACATACCACGATAAGGGGTCTCCTGTCGCTGGTCACTACTATCTCGCCCCCGCATTTGTAGCATTCGACCTTGGGTTCATCCATATCAAATACCTTCTCATGCTCCTCTTCCGCATCGTCATCTGATGCCTCTGCCTTTAATTCCTCTTCAACATCTGCATAAGGGCTGTCTCTAGCCAGAGCCAAGGATGGGTCAGGCATGATACCTAGACTGGCTGGAATGAAAGGGGAGATCATACCGGCTTCAGGCGGGAACATTTGATGCCTTAATGCGGGATTGAACTCTGGTAGGAGAGGATAGGGCATGTTTGCTCCAGGATATGGAGGCCAGGGCAGCTGGGGGAATGCCATTGGAGGGAAAGGAACTTCATGCATGCCCGATCCCCCCAGATGGTCAGGTTCCTCAAACTCACTCTTTTCGGTTCTGTTCCTGCGCTCTCGGTTGATCAATATTACCATGAACAGGAGCAGTAAAAGAAGAATGATAATAATTATAAAGATCATGTAGTTATCCTTTACACTGGAGTAGAACTTTGAATCGCCATCTGAACTGGATTCCACATCATCATATGGGTCCACTATTGTATCCGGAGTGCTGAAGGTCACTTCAAAGGTTGATTTTGTGGAGATCCCATTCACTATCACTTCAACTGTATATTTACCCACAGATAGAGGTGTCCACTTGAACTTTTTGGTCTCCAGAAATGATGAATGCTCGAATTGATCCACTGACTGCTCGCCGATTATCTTGTCGCCTACCATAATCTTAACGGCAACATCATGCAGTTCGCCTCCGATGTTGTTCAAAGAGGCGCTTATGGTCATCTCTTCACCTATGACGGGCTCTGACGGTTTTAGGTTTATCCCCTCCACTAGTATTTCTCCATCACGAATAAAGACCACTACCATGTCAGAATCAGAATCATGACCGTCAGATATGGTAAGGGTAATTTGATGCACTCCGGGATAGAGTTTGTGAAGGAAATATTTTTCACTGCCCAGATTCCCCTGGACATCTGATTCCCATCGGTATGACAGTCTGTCGCCGTCCTCATCTGAACTGCCGTTTGCAGAGAATACTATCATAGGATCTGATGAGGTGTATACATCCTCCTGTGTTGAAGGAGAGCTTATGATCGCTTCAGGTTCCAGGTTTGCTATCGAAACCTTGGGACTCACAGCCATGGATTGGGCAAATCCGTCGCTGACCATCAGCCTGCACCACCATCGGTCACCCACGGTGAGCTCAGAGGAAGAAACAGAATTTTCGGTTATACCCGGATCATTCTCCACATTGCTTCCTTCACTGCTATAGAACCATTTGAAAGTATAGTCCAGTTCGTCACCGTCAGGATCGTCAGGGACATCTATAAAATTACAGGTGAGGTCTGTAAGGGTAGTGGGTTTTGACGGTTCGATCACTATATTGGGTTCAGTTGGAGCTTGATTAAACAGCTCAAAGGAATCCTGGTAGATCTCGGATGTGAGACCGGCGGGATCAGAAGCCCAAAGCTGAACATGGTATTCTTCGAGGTATTCGAGTTCCGTGGTAAATTCATATCGCGGATCAGAAGTGTTGAAACCGTCCACAATGTCCTTTCCGCCCAGGTGAGTGCCTATGTTTATCGAATAAACCACATCGTCGCCATTTGGGTCCTCCACAGGATACCAGGTGAGTACCGGAGTCAGATCATGAAGATCTGAAATGTTGAAACCATTTATTTCTGACGGCGGAAGATTCCGCTCGATCTCCAGGTAACCTGGGCTCCAGGTGCCGCTGTCAGCGCCTTCGTCGTCGCTTACCAATCCATAAACATAATATTTTCCATTCTCAAGTTCTGAAATATCCCACAAATATTCTCCGGTATTCATCAGATTCGTGGCTATCTCCTTATTTGAGCTTATATCTAGTACATCGTTGTAGAACAGATCAACGTAAAGGGTTTCGTTCTCATTTTCATCTGTTGCATTCCACCGGATCAAGAGTTCATCCTCAGCATTCGCATTTCCCATTGGTGGATCCATCAATTCGATCGACGGCACATAATTTGGTATTCTCACATCGATGACAAGTCCCGCTTCGGCCAGCGATTCGTAAACATCCCACACTGTCAGATTGATGTGATGCCGACCCGGACTTAGCTTGGTAGAGAAACTCTTATCCAGAGACAGGGGGCCGTCAACTGAAGATTCCCAATAGAAATAAAGTTCGTTCCCGTCGGGATCGCTTGAGGGAGAGGCATCAAAGGTAATGGAATCATCGGTGGTGTATTCATCACCATCGCCGGGTGAGGATATGGCTGCGGTGGGTGGATTGTTTACCACCACTGTGATGGTAATCAGATCCGATCCGCTGTCTATGGAATCATTCACATCCAGACTTACCATCCAGCTCCCTACATCGAGGGTCTCGAAGAAGAAGTCAGTGGATCGGATTATCGGAAACATCCCCGGTCCCGGCTGAGCGTTAAGATTCATGAGCATCCATGAGTAAGTGAGGGGATCGCCATCAGGATCGATTGAGTTTGATCCGTCAAATAGAATGGCTGCATTATTCGCATATGTTCCTCCGTTGGTGGGGCTTGTTATTATTGCTTGGGGCGGCTGATTTGCCCGTGCCCCAGAGGCTTCGGATGACAACTGTGAAAATGGTAATAGGAAAGTAAATACAATTGAAATAATAAAGATTGACGCAATTAGAAAACTAACCTTCTTGCCATTTATTAATTGAACCATGCTACGCAACTCCAAATAATATCTAAGGTAAACATCAAGATGTAACAAGATTAACTATACTTGATATATGCTTAACAACTCAATAACTCAATTATTACGAGTTAGGGAATCCTGCACTTAGACCTTAAATAAATATAAAAATATAATCCCTCTAATATAATAATTCCTTTTGCAGTATTTGGGAAGAGAATAGTTAAGCAGGCGTATTAGAATGACCTTCACATGCCCCAAAATTTGCTCTCTTTTCTTTTTATGGTCCTCACGGTCTCAAGAATGTCCTCCTCATCCACATTGAGAGGTATAGAACGGAGTTTCTTGGAATCTTCCTCAGGTATATCAACATAGAGAACGTCCCCTTCATCTATCTGTCGGCCCACTGTGACCTTCTCCACGGAAATTGCCACCTCATCCCCTGCCTTGGCCTCTATGACGGATTTGCGGTCCAGCTGAAGGCTCTGTATCAAACCGACAACTCTGCCGTCGGACCGGAGGATCCTTTGACCCTTTCTCACCCTGCCGCAAAGCACCCTAATACCGACCACCGCAGGTTTGGATACCCTGAAAATACAATCGGGTAGAATTTCGAACTTCCCAGGATGAACTATACATCCCCTCGCTTCCTTATCAAGACAAAGACGTTTATCCGATCTCCATTTGGCAAAATCCTCAAGAAGCTTGTAAAGAACGTTGTCCATTAATATTTCAACATCGTTCTCATTGATAAGTTCCTGAGCATCGGGAAGTACTTTTACATTGAATCCAAGAATCATCTGGTTATATTCACCGCACATGGTGGAAGCATCGACGACATCCCTCCTTGAAATGTCTCCCACTTCAGCCCTGTTTATGGGGACTTCCTCCTTTAATAGCTCGTTGGATATGGCTTCCAGGGATCCGATCGCGTCGGCCTTAACAATGATACCCTGCTCCTCTAGACAGATGTTGATCTCCGTTTCACAGCGTACCTCTTCAATGATCTCTTCAAGGTTTTCATTGGCCACCCTGAGCGGTGAACCGGATACTACGTCCTCAAGACCAGGAGCAACTATCTTCACTCCTATGGCTGCTGAAACGCTTCTAACTTGGTCGAACTTCTCCCGCGGATCCCTTATCTCATCCAGGGGCTTTGGTTTCAGGAGAGCCTTGACCCGAGTAACTATAGGGGCATTCTTACCCCCGACAACTATGGTATCATCGTAACTGATCCTACCTGAATATATGATTGTATCCAGGGTAGTACCGAGGCCCTTCTTTTCCTTGACCTCAAGAACAGTGCCCTCGCCCGGACCTGACACTATTGGCGTATCCAGATCATCATGAAGGAATTTCTGGGCCAATCCCACTAGCATAGCCAATAGGTCCGGAAGCCCATCACCGGCCTCGGCGCAAATCGGGATGATGGCCACAGTTCTCCTGAAATCCTTTATCCGATCAAAGCGCTCGGTATTGAATCCTTCATCAAAGAGCTGGCCAATCAGTTTATAGGTCAATTGATCGAACCTTTCAAGAACATGCTCCTCCTGGGCATCGATCATTTCTCTGAAACTTAGCCCTTTCCCTTTTACCCAACCGTTGATACGGTCTACCTTGTTCAGGGCAACTACAAATGGAGTTTTATGTTCTCTTAAAATTCGGAGAGATTCAATGGATTGTGGCATCAGTCCCTCAAGTATGTCAACTATCAGAACCGCCATGTCCGCCAGGGCGCCACCCCTGGATCTCAAGGTGGTGAAGGAATGATGACCGGGAGTATCAATGAACAATAATCCGGGGATTATTGTACGGGGAATCATTTCGGGACCTGCTATCTTCTTGATGGTGTCGGTGGGCACCTCTGTAGCGCCAATATGCTGGGTGATCCTTCCGAATTCCCTCTTGGTAACTGATGTACCTCTTATCCTATCCAATAATGTCGTTTTCCCGTGGTCAACATGACCCAAAACACTTAGAATCGGCTGTCGGATTGCCATAGTCATGCCACCTCCTTAATATAACTGTCAGTCCTCCGAAACAGGAATGACCTTGAACTAGAATAGAACATATAAACCTAACTGTTCCAATAATCACTCTAGCAGTTATCAAGGGAAGCTTTTCACCAATAGGTAAACCAACAGACTAACTGTTCAATGTAGGATACAATCTACCCGCTTTTGTCCTTTTTGCCCTTTCTTGAATAAAGAAAGATGATCAAGGCTATAAATGTAATTACAGCGGCCATAAGCATCCACCACGGAAATTCGCTTGATTCGGGGATTCTAATGGATTCGCCAGGTACCAGCTCGGCCCTTGTAGTATCATAGCAGAGACTTTCCATCAGATATGACCCCCCTCTTTCAGTCGAAGGTGTTGGCTCCTCGTATATGGCGGATCTAGGAAGCTCATCATGATATCCGCCTTCAGACAAGGTGAATACCACGCTTAATTCATATTCAACCCTCAGCTCCACATAGCTTAGTTCCTGGAGAGGACGGGGAATCCTTATTCCCATTCCGATTATATCGAAGATTAGCATTCCACCCCCTTCAACGCTCAAATCCATTCTGTCCACTCCGCCCCCAAAGAATGAAAGGTCGCTCTGATGTTCTGGATTCCCATCTCCGTTCGTATCCACAGTGAAAGCGAGGTCACCAGCTTTGAATTCTTCGACATCTATGTTAGCATACTCCAGTATGATCTCCGCTTCCTCTGCCCCTTTGGGAACCACAACAAATTTCGTCTGGTTAACTAGGGAAAGTGGATTTCCAGATTGATCATTATATCTTGAATATTCTCCCGACCAGCTTGCATGGGCCTTGGTGGTATTTGAGAGGGTCATACTGCTTATATTGTAGTTATCATAGGAACGGATAGCATCACCTACAGATATATTTGAATCAGGGTAGCGTTCCCTTAGCCTGTGAAGAGTCAGGGCTATACCCACGGCTCTTTTGGCATCCACTATACCGTACCCCTGCACATAATCCACAGGTTTCCCCCACCAGCCTGTTGAATTTGTATCTCCGCCTACATTCCCGTGCTCCTCAGTGGGAGGGAGGAACTTTGCCGACGCTTCAAGTATCCACTCCGATTCATGTATCCTTGTAAGAGGATTGGAGTACCATCCTTCAGGGTCGTCCCCTGAATAATCCTCATGCAGATGTGAGATTCCCATGTCCGGACAGGCCTGCCACAGAAGTGCGACCAAACCTGCTACATGGGGTGTGGACATGGATGTTCCCGAAATGGCCAGGTAGTATGGATTTCGATTGCCTCCTACATAACTCGCTCCGCTGATAATTGTTCTTCTGGCCGAGGCTGACCAGATGCTTCTTCCAGGTGCTCCAACATCGGGATATGTATGATTGGCACCTACCTTTCCTCTTGATGAAAAATCTGTAACTGCTGATCCATCCCTCTCATAAGCCCCAACCATTATAGCTACTGGAGTATTCCCCTGACCGGAAGTTGTCAGTTCCTGGCCCTCGGGGTCATCCCTGCCGTCGTTTCCAGCAGACCACGTGGAAACCACATTGTTCTCGAAGCTAAGCTTCTCAATCATCTGTGTTAATAGTGATTGTGGATCATATTCTGTAACGGTGGAATGCCAGGAATTTGTTACTACACGGATATTATGAGGATTGGCACCAGGTCTAGAATGGTCGTAAACCCATTCCAGTCCCTGAATATAACCGTCCTCGTAAGGTGAAGTTACCTCCTCTGGAATTGATACAGTTATCCCAATTAGATTGGCACCTGGAGCAACTCCTCTGCGAGAACCTGCTGAGGCATCACCGTTACCGGCTACAGTTCCGGCAACATGGGTTCCATGCCCGTAATTTGTATCTGTGTTCTCACCTTCCAACCACAATCCGTTACCGGCATCGTAGACATTCAAAATGGTCTTTGTTGTGTAATCAAGATCCGGATGACCTGCATCAATGCCTGTATCCACCACACACACTGTTACTCCTGAACCATCGATGGGTGACTCGATGCCCTCGGAGGTCTTGACCACTGAGGCCCAAACCTGTGTTGCATTGATCACATCGGTTGATTTCTCCATATCTGTAGTTACAGGATCGTTGCGCTCTATGAAAACAACATTCTCTATGTTTGAAAGCGCATCCAATCCGTTAAAAGGACCATTTACTGAGAGAGCCGGTACTGCATGGAATGTGCGTTCTATCTCATAGCCCAATCCCCTGATATTATCCAGTTCAGTCCTTGAGGGTTCTGAAGTGAACTGTACTATGAATCTTTCCGATGGATCATTATACCCGGAACCAATCGATATTTCACTACTTATCTTTGAAGATATTCGAAAATGATCGTTTGGATCTTGATTATTGGCCTGGATAATGGATATGCAGAATAGATTAAGCAAAAATAGAAAAGCAAATACTAAAGCATAGTGCACTGGTTGGCCGAAATATTTTCTTAATGACATATTGAGAATAACATCGTGCAATGTAAATAAACATTATGATAATGTTCCATAGATTATATACCGGACCTGATATAATGAGCATGTCCAAAGATACTGAGATTGGACCTCTCCTTGATATTCTGATCATAGGAGCTGGCCCTGCTGGACTCATGGCAGGGGCCTTTCTTTCTATGAAAAATACAGATGCTAGAAAAAAAATCATGATACTTGAAAAGGGGAAGAAAGCTGGAAGAAAGCTGCTCCTGACCGGTGGGGGCCGATGCAATTTTACTCACACCGGAACTCCTCGGAAGCTCCTTGCAAATTATAACAGGCCCAAATGGATAAAGCATTCAATCTACTCATTCAATAATGAGGATCTGATGGAGTTCTTCCATTCTAGAGGTATGAATATTCTCACGGAAAAGGACGGAAGGATTTTTCCAGAATCAAGCCAATCAAAGGACGTGCTGGAAATACTGCTTAATGAATGTAGAAAGGGTAATATTGAGATCAGCACGAACTGTCCTGTAATCGAAGTGAAGCAAAAGGATCATCCAGACAAGAAGGAAGAAGAAAATATCTATTCAGTAGCTGTCATGAATAAATACTACTTCTGTAAGAAAATACTCATATCCACCGGAGGCTGCTCCTACCCCTCAACTGGATCAGAGGGGGACGGGTACAGATTCGCTGAAGCACTAGGTCATAAAATTATAAAACCCCGGTCGGGACTATCGTCGGTAAATATCCGGGAACATCCCATGACCGATCTACCCGGTTTGACCCTGAGATCGGTCCCCATATCGATATTCAGGAGTTCCAGAAAGCTCTTTGCCTCTCAGGGTGATGTTCTCATTACCCACAAGGGACTTAGCGGTCCAGGGATACTTGACATATCCCACCATATAAAGACTGGAGATGAGATAAGATTGAACCTTACAGGAGAAAAGAGCAAAGATTTTGATAGTCGATTTTTAGAAAATATTTCTCACAGAGGCTCAGAATTGATCAAAACGGTTCTCAAGGATTATTATCTGCCATTAGGTTTGATAAATAATGTTCTGAAAAGGAGTGGGGTCGGCAATGATACCTCCTGCTCTAACCTTTCAAAGATCAAGAGGAAAAGGCTATTATCCAATCTAAGGGAATATTCCTTCCTAGTTGAATCCACACAACCTCTTGAGAAAGCTATGCTGACAGTTGGGGGAATTGAATTAGGAGAGATCGATCCCCGAACCATGGAATCCAGAATGAAGAAGAATTGTTTTTTTGCTGGAGAGATCCTGGATATTAATGGTTCTTCAGGCGGTTATAACATTCAGGCTGCTTTCTCTACAGGATGGGTAGCTGGAAAGAATTTATTGCTATAGGGAATTAAGTACAATAATTGATAGAAGAAAATTTATTCAATATCGTTCCAAAGCAATTGACATTTTATTGATTTCACAAAATCTATTTTCGATGTGTGAAGAAATATAGTTTGATACCAAATATAATAATAAAAAGAAGTGAAACTAGTACTATTATTATTAAATAAATTTTATAAACTATTCCAACGTTTTCAATGTTATTAGGGTCTTTGGGAAAAGGGTCCAATTCTAAACGTGGACGAGATGTACTATTCCAATGATTCATTCCTGAATTCCATTCATCAGGCATCCCATCACCATCTGAATCAAGGGATGCTGATGGATCTAACGGAAATGCATCTAAATATAAATCAGAAGTTAGTTTTGATTCTTGAAATCCTGAATTCCACTCATCAGGATATCCGTCACCATCCGTATCGATGGAAGCTGCGCTGTTAAAAGGTAAATCGTCATAATTGTTAGTGAATCCATCATTATCAGAATCTTTCGCTATAACGACGGGTCTATTTTCCCATCGTAGATGAGGATATTCGACATATTCATTGATTGACCATACCATTTGAAAATCCCATCCCGCTTCTATAAAAGTATTTTCTAACATCATTTCTCTTGTGGTTATTCCCTCTCCAAAATAGTCGGAATATCTAGTATATTCAATATTCCAAAAACAGTTTTGAGTTCCGCTTTCATACATCCACCCTACCAATGATCCTATTTCATCATCTCCAATAACACTAACATTTGCATAGCAATTGTAAATATTACTATCCTCAAGCTTTCCAGCAAGACCCCCGATATTGTTATTGCCACGAACACTTCCATTTGAATAGCAGTCGGAAATGAAACTATCCTTAATATAACCTACCAATCCTCCAATATTTTCATCATCATAGTAATAATCATCATTACCTATGACATTATTGTTCGTATAGCATTCGGTAATATTTGATTCCTCGGCACTCCCAACAAGTCCTCCAATACTACTTCTTCCCTGAACTTTTTCATTTGCATAGCAGTTAGTAATGGTCCCCCCATTAATTTTACCTATTAATCCGCCGACCGTGTAATCACCTTTTACTTTTACATTTGAATAGCATGTAGTAACATAACTATTATAAATATATCCTATCAGACCCCCTACATAGGAATCACCTTGTACTTCACCATATGATTTGCATTTATCAACTTTATTTTTACTAATACCAATAAGACCACCAACATTTTCCGCCTCCCCCCTTACACAGCAATTCGTAGCGGAATTTGTTACTATACCATAATTCTTACCTACTAGTCCTCCAATATTCCAACCTGATCCTGCAATATTTCCCCTAACAGAACAGTTATCAATCAAACCACCATTGTTAAAACCAATAACTCCTCCAATTTCCTGGTTACCACTTATATTCAAATTCAGTATCGACAAATTAGATATTTGAATTTTCTCTGCATAACCAATTAATCCCTTATTGTCATTATTATATTGAGTAAGATTTATATTTCTGATTACAAATCCATTCCCATCGTACAGTCCCTTATTGAAAATAGGAATATAGAATCCACTTTCAGAATCGAGATCGATATCTGATGTTTGTCTGAATGAAAAATTATAATTAGCTACGAAAGGCAGAATATTTTTCATATCCCAATGGTTAGAAATATCATAGCAATTTGAAGATTGATTTTCAGTTAGATATTTTTCAATTATCAAGGATTTATTGTTGCCAATCCAGTCATTAAATTGATTCTTATAGATTCCATAAGGGGTCATGAAGGATTGATTGTTAATAATCATTTGGTCGATAGAATAGTAGGAATTTGAAATATTATTACTCCTATTCCAATAATTAGCATTATCACCCACCAATCCGCCTATTTCTTTGATCCCATTAACCTTTCCTTTAGCATAGCAATTTAGAATTCCTTCAATATTTAGACCGACAAGGCCCCCAATACGATCAATCCCACTAACAGTACTGTAAGAGAAGGAATCTACTATTAATTTACCATTGGATCCAACTAATCCTCCAACCATTCCATAACCTATTACATTGGTGTTTGAGTATGATTCATTTACCTCACCTTCATTATCCCCTATTAGTCCACCAACCGTATTGAACCCAATAATTCTACCAAGAGTATGTGAATTGTCCACAATGCAATAATTCGAACCTGCAAGGCCCCCAACACTATTACTACCAGTTACCTCACCATCGTAATATGAGCTCAGGACGACATCATTATTTCTCCCTACTAAGCCTCCAACATCATCACTTCCAGTGACTTTCCCAGTAGAATACGAATTAATAATATCACCATAATTATCCCCTATCAATCCTCCAGTATATCGATTTCCAGCAACAACACCATTTGCATGTGATTGGTCAATTGTACCTCGGTCATTTATTCCAACAAGGCCTCCAATCCGGTAACCTGCTCCTGAAACTTGTCCAGTGGCATAGCAGTTGCATATTTTACTCACCAAGTTCCCACCAACTAAACCTCCAATTCTAAATTCTTCACCATTTACACTTCCAGAAGAGTGAGAATTGCTTATGATGCTCGAATCAGTATTGAATCCAACCAAACCCCCAACATCTTCATATCCAATTACTGCTCCAGATGCATGTGAATAATTAATTATCCCCTTATCATTCTTTCCAACCAAACCTCCAATACAATTATATCCATTAACAGTCCCTCTAGCGTGGGAGTGATTTATGATTGGTTCTTTATTTGGTTTATGCCAAAGTCTGGTGTTGTGGCCAACAAGCCCTCCAATCCCATAAAAACCAAATATTTTTCCAGATGCGTATGAATTATTAATAGAACCTGAGTTGTGTCCAACTAAGCCACCCATACAATCTTTATTGACATCTATATCATTGTCATTCACATCAGATGTTGAGCAAGAATCATTAACAAAACCAAAGTTGTAGCCTACCAAACCCCCTCCATTATCATCATCTGTTTCAATGCTACCTATTGATTTACAATTCTCAATCATACCATAGTTAGATCCAACCAATCCACCTATTGAATCATATCCACTAACAATACCTCCTACCTGGCAATGTTTTATCTTACCGAAGTTATTTCCAACTAAGCCTCCAACATCAGATGATCCAGATATAACCATATCATTCAAAGTTAAGTTGCTAACAGACCCATTTGAATAGATGTCACTAAATAGACCAACAAAATCAGAGCTAGGGAGATTAATGTAAAGATGTGATATTTCATGACCCTGTCCACACAATTTACCAGCGAAACTATCATGCCACCATAACCTATGTTCATCGGAGGCCGAATATCCCCCAACAGGTAGAAATCCTTTCCCATCATTCCAATTTTTAGTTTCAGATGCATCAATATCATTTACGATCACATAATGTGCACTCAGATCTTTGTTTATTTCCTGTAAATGATGGATATTGCTAATTTGAAATGGATTATATTTTGATCCATCACCCCCTAAAAATGAAGGTGTTCGGTGACCCAAATTTTCCTTCTTTCCAATAACCTTTATTGTTGATTTATCATTTGTATAAAATTCGCCTCCAATTGATAGGGACATTATACATACTATAAATAATGAAAAAACTAGTTTCTGAGATATAAATGGAATTATTCTTCTAAATTCAATAAGGGTAATATGTATAAATGTTAACCAATAAGAAGTACTCCTCATACTATTCAGAGTATACTTCTTTATAAATATATTTAGGCTCCTCACACAAATTTGTGCAGAAATTCGGGCAATTTCAATCCACCC
>CAYSHM010000008.1:0-73153 GCA_964430885.1 uncultured archaeon
AAAAATGAAAATCCAAAAAAATGAGGGAAAATACCCCATTAATAAGGTGAAAGGGTGCAATAAAAAATATTCGGAGTATTAATGATGATTAATAGACATATTATTTACGATAATCATGTTGATCAATTCTTTCATGATGTTAGAAGTAATAAGCTAGCTGAAAAAATGAGGGATAATTTTGAGGAAAATTCAGGTCGAAAAGTAGGACAATCTGAATATAGATCCTGGTGCACATCCGGAGATAAAATTAAGAATTTAATCGAATGTGCAAATCTTTCAGACATTCATGTTTCATTTGAATATCAAGTCCCTTATAATCAAAGTCGAATAGACTGTATGTTATTTGGAAAGGATGAGAATAACAAAGGTACTGTAGTACATATCGAAATGAAACAATGGGATCATGTGGAACCTGTCGATGTAGAAGATAACTATGTAGAAACATACACTGGTGGTGGAATTAGAATTGTCCCTCATCCATCACAGCAGGTAGAGGGATACCATAATTATCTAATGGGATTTGTGGAAGTATTCCATGAAAAAGATATGGAGCTAATTGGATGCTCTTATTGTCCAAATTATGAGTATAAAATCGCTGATGGACTCTTTGATTCCCGATATGAAAGCATTCTAGGAAAATATCCCATCTATGCAAGAGATGATGTTGAAAAATTAGCAGATAGATTGAAAAATCTATTGGAACAAGGAGATGGTTTCAAGATATTCAATAAATTTATGCAATCCCCAATAAAACCTTCAAAAAAGTTATTAGAAAGTGCCTCGAGAATAGTTGAAAATCCAACAGAATTTTCACTTCTTAATGATCAAATTGTTGCTAAGAATGTGATTTTAGACAAGATAAAAAAGGCCCAGAAGAGCAATGAGAAGAATGTCGTTATTGTAAAAGGAGGGCCAGGGACTGGAAAAACAGTAATTGCACTACATATTCTAGCAGAGTTAGCGGGGAAGAAAATCCCTGTGTTCTTTGCATCTAAATCCAAACCTTTGATCGAAGCTTTGAAGCACAAAGTAGGACGAAAGGATGCGAAATTATTATTCTCATCTCTGAACAAATTCATACCATCGAGATCTTCAGAAAATGATTATGATGTTATAATCGTAGATGAAGCCCACAGGATTGGGAGATCATCCAATCATCAATTCACTAGAAGAGCAGATAGAACTGATATGCCCCAGGTAGAACAACTAGTTAGATGTGCAAAAACCTCGGTCTTCTTTATTGATGATAAACAAGTAATTCGATATCTTGAAGTTGGCAATACTGATTTAATTAAGGAAGCTGCAGAGAAATTCAACTGTGTTTTGAAAGAAACAGAACTTGTTTCGCAATTCAGATGTAGCGGATCTGACAATTACCTTGATTGGTTAGAATCTGTTTTAGGACATTCTAGTTCTTTGAAAACATTCAATACCTTTAAGGATAATTTTGATTTTCGAATAATTGATTCCCCTGAAGAACTTTATAGATTAATCCAAGCTAAAAACAATGAGGTAGATATTACAGCAAGACTTACAGCCGGTTTTTGCTGGTCTTGGTCTAAATCTCTTGATCAAGATGGCAACTTTGTAAAAGATGTGTGCATAGGAAATTTCGCGATGCCCTGGGAAACACATGATAGAATTAAACCACCAAAAGGTTATGTTAGGTGGTATGAATGGGCTTATAAACCAGAAGGTATAAAACAGGTAGGTTGCATTTATACCGCACAGGGTTTTGAATTTGATTATATTGGGGTTATCGTCGGGCCAGATTTAATATATGATGAAGATAGTGGCCGATTAATAGGCAATATTGATGCGACGAAAGATCCCGTTCTTAGAAGGAAGAAAGACAAGTTTAATGAGTATGTGAAAAATATATATCGTGTTTTATTGTCGAGAGGAATGAAAGGTTGTTATGTTTATTTCTGCGATGAAGGTACCGAAGAGTTTTTCAGATCTAGGATGGAAAAATATTAGACTAAAATAGTAATTGACAATTTTGATGTTATAAAATTCCTGAAAATACATTATGACATTAAATAATAAATAATTAATTAAATTGGTTAATTAAATTTTAATTAAACCCTATCCCCTAAACCACCATAAGTCCAACCACTTCCAGGTCCGAGTTCAGCATTGTGTACTGAACATATGTATGTTTGTATCTGTAGACCACCTGCACCACGTACACGTCGTAGATATTCCGGATAGGTTGTGTTTCGTCATAATCGTAGATATTATCGTCGTTGATCCTCAGGTTGATGCCGTCGGTATCGGTGTAGAAGAAGTAACCGTTTCCCCGGGAAAAATATATCTTCTCGTCTATGAAGGATACGGACAGTGAAGGATCCCAGCTCTCATAATCCCAGGTCAGATTGATCTCCTCAAAGAAGCGGGAGTCCGCCTTGTACCTTAGAACATGGTCGCTCTGCTCCTTTCGGTCCATGGCAAGCTCTACGCGCTCCACATCCTCATCAAGCATGGTCCGGTTGATATATTTATCCTGAAGGCTCACGAAATCATTCCCCGACAGGTTCTCCGACTTGAACAGGGCCTCCATGGACCCCGGGTCCTCCCAGTAGCGGTTCACCTTCAACTCATACTCGGGCATAACATCCCTGCTGTAGTACTCTATCATCCCATAAGAGCCAACCATCACTCCCACGATAACCAACACTGTCAACACTGATGTGACCTTCTTCAGCCGTATCAGTTTCTTTATCTTTCTTTTGTCAACACCGAACCGGGCCTTCCTGAACATCTCTTTCAGACTTTTCAGTTCCAACTTCAAATACACGAATAAGAAAAATACAACAGCGAACAGGGCTGTTCCTAGGAATAGAAAACTGAGGACCTCTGCATTCAGGCTGGGATAGGTCAGGTCATTCTCCAGATCAAAACCTGTGAACAGTACAAAGGCCCAAGGAGAAGACAATATCAGAGTGGGAACCAGGTATTTCGCCAATGTTTTCCTCGTAGGGCAGAAATTGGATACTACGAACATGAAGAAGTTCATCACGAATAATAGATTGATAAGTACCAGTGAGATCAATAGAAGATGGTTTTCGTTAGTACTGCCATTATCCAGTAAAAAAAGTTGACCAGGTACAAGATACAGATATATCAATATAAAGAGAACTAAAAACGTGACAAACAAAATATTCTTTCGATTTTTGTAATTCCGGTCGGACCTCTTTCGGTTCATTTCCAGAAGTATCAGAGGAAATATTCCAAGGGATAAGAATAATAGAATTCCACCCAGGACCGCCGAAGCCTCAACATACATTTCAATATCATATAAACTATTATAGAAATACCCGTTGTCCACTGTGAACCATAGTCCCAGTCCGTACATGTGAAGGACAAAGAAATGAAGCAACAGTTTGAAATAGCCTTTCTCGGTCCCGAAAGCTCTGAGGTCACCGGGATGCGATCCCAGTCCTATCTTCTCCTCATAGGACAGATCAGGTTTCAGGGAGATAAGCCAGGGAATCGCAGGAAATGCGGATACAAGGAACAATAAACAACTGCAGTCCCGTTCAATAAATATCTCGTTTCCGCTGGAAGCCTGCCAGACAAAATATAGGTGAATGGCAGCAGTGGCCACCAATACAATGAAATAGATAATGATAGGAGCTTTCCGAATCCTCGATATTACTGCACGGGATCTTTTTAACCTTGTCTTGCTCCGATATTTTTTTCTTGCGGACTCAAAGAACAGGCTGACACGTATCAAGAAGGTCAATACCAGAAAATAAGATATAATGATCATGATGGGTGAATCATCGAAGAAATTTATCAATTCCACAAAATTTTCGGTCACCACGGAAAGGAAAACCAAGGTATAGAAGAACAGCCCTATGAATGCAATTGAAACAGGGATTTTTTCTACTAAAGAACCTTCCCTATCAAAAAGATTCATATATCAACTATGATTCGCAAAGTATAAAACCTTTTCAAGAATATTTAAATTCAGTATTCTTCAACTTTGATTCCGTCAATATTGGCAAAATGTTTAGTATTTCTCGTAATAATTGTATCGCAGCCATGAGAGCGGCAGATTCCCGCTACCAAAGCATCAAGAGTATCAATTGGTTTACCCTTTTTTTTCATTTCCCCTATTATCCTGGCTGCATGTCTTGCTGAGCTTCTGCCGAGTGGAAGGACAGTAATTCTCTGAAATAACAGTTCAGTTTTATCCATAAGATCAGTATCTTTCAGTGGGGTCTGTTCCAATCCCGCAAATATCTCGAAAACATTGATCTCAGTTGTACAGAAAAAACCTTCAAAGTCAAGCTCAGAAGCCAGATCCACTGCTTTTTTGTCGTTCCTTTCCAAGTCGATCAAATAGGTTGTGTCAAGGCATTTCATTGAGACATCACCCTTTTATTCGCAGACTTTCTAACACCATCCATCCCTTCCATAATGGAATCCATCTCATCAGGAGTAAGGTGAGCCCAGCCGCCAGCACAGTCCGTCAGTTTTCCTCTGCGTTTGACAAGTCGGGTTATGGTCTCAGAAAAGCTCTCACCAGGAAGTTTCTCTTTTTTCAGTGTTTCATAAACCTCTTCTGTAACTGATATTGTCTTTGATACCATGATATCACCCTACATATACATATGTAGATGTAGAATATAAACCTTTCACCATTCTTAATGAACTACCCAAATAAAACCTCCCCTAGCTCTTATTCATAAACTAGGGGGCGGGCGGGGGCCGGAAGGAGGAAACTGGGGCGGGGGCGGGTGACTAATAAAAATCACTCACTCCTCTCTCTTATCACGTCAGCTATTGTTATCTTTCCGATGAACCTGATGGTCAAGAGCGAAACCAGCACTATCACCACCACTATCATCACAACGGTTGCAAGGAAACCCATCTGCGAGAACACTATGGGCACATCGAAACCCATATCTGTGGCTGCCTGCATCATATACACCGCCAAATAATATCCACCAAGGGTACCTAGCGCAATTGAAAGAACTGTAACGAACACACCTTCGATGAATATCAGTTTGGATATCCTGCCAAGTGAGGTCCCCAGGGTCTTCATTGTGGCATATTCGCGTTTGCTCTCAAGGGCGTTTATCCTGAACATGTTATACACGATAGCACCTGCCATGAGCATGCTTATGACACCCATGACACCCATTATCTGCAGGAAAAGATCGAAATACTGCTCCAAAAGGTTCTGTCTCTCGGAAATGTGAGTAACTGACCTTACTCCGGGAGTGGTTATCAGATAGTTCTCCAGCTGGATGTTCTCCTCACCGTCAACAACTTCAAGATATATCAGATTGGCGTCGCCCGTAAGATTGGTAAACCCGTAGACCAGATCCAGGTCAGCAAAGAAATAAGGTCCCATATGGTTGCTCTGTATACCCGAAACCTCCAGTTCCATTGGTATCAAGGTATAGTTCACCGGGCCCATACGGTAAGGTACCATCAACATGATCTTCCCACCAACCTTGATACTTTCCTGCTCGGCCATCATCTGCGACACAACCACTTTTCCGTCTTCGTATTTCCCTTTCAACATATCCAGGTTGTAAGCACCTTCGACATCATCAACAGCGTACATCAGACCTTCAACAGTATCCTCGCCGTCAAGTAAGCTTGCAGGGAGCATAAGACCGGGATTCACACCTTCTATGGAAGTATGCTCACCTTTCCATACGGCAGTAACCGAAGAGGGTGCGAAACCGTCAAGGGTGACCTCGTAATCCCACTGGTTGCCGCTGCTGGTATCATTCAGTATCACATACATTGACTCAAGGGCCACAGCGAAGGAGAAGAACAGTGACAATGCAAGTGCCACGCCGAACACGGTGGAGAAGGTCCTTCGGGGGCGTCTTATCAGATTACGAAGGGTCAGCTTAAGGGCCACAGGCAGCCCGCTCATCTTTCCTATTTTCCCGGCAAGCTTGCCCGCTCTGCTGACGCTTATGCCCTCCTTGGACTGTATAGCGTCGACGGGTTTGATACGAAGGGCCCTCCAGGCCGGGAACACCGTGCACCCCAGACAGAGGAACACTGCAATACCCCCAGCAGACATGAAATAGGTCCAGGAGAAACTGGTCCTCATCACTGAGAAATTATAGAGATTGTCCAGCATATTGTTGAACACCGAATCTATGGGTATGGAAAGAAGCCAGCCAAAAAGGATGCTGAGAAGAGCTATGAGAAGACCTATGAACCCGAAATATCTTATAACCACTCCGTTGGGTATGCCAAGGGCCTTGAATATGCCGATCTGCACCCTGTGGGTCCTTATCATTCTACGAAGAGCGATAAGAAGGCCGAAACCAGATACTATGAAAATCACCATGGGGAAGATCATCATATTCTCCTTATCGTTCTCGTAATCCTCTATTAACATCAATCTTGAAGGATTGTCGTCCTTATGGATGGCCTTTGCCGGTATACCTGCACCCTGAAAAGCGTCCTCGGTGTCCTCCATGAAATCATCTATGTTCTCATCTTCCTTGAGAGTTATCACCAGCTCGTTCACAAGGGTACCATTCTCAGCTGGACCTGCATACAGGTCCTGAGCGGTGGTCCTGGGCATTATTAGAACACATAGCGATCTCTCTGACGGAAATATACTTCCCTCCGGAATGACGAAAAAATACTCGGGGACATCTACATGGGCAAGTATATCCAGCTTATAATCCCTGCCCGACTTCAGTACGTTTATCCCGTCCTCAATATTCACATCATAGACGTCGCGAAACTTGTGCTCAATATAGCACTCCTTGGCACCCAAGGAAGAAAAATATTCCTCATCGCCGTGGAAAAGCGGTGTATTGACCTGGGGTAGATTTCCGTCCTCAAATGCCGAATATCCGATCACAAGAGCTCTTGTGGTCTTAATCTCGCCGTCCACCGTATGGTTAACAAAAGCGTCAAAGGACAGCCTGTACTCCGCAGTCTCTAAACGGGAGGATAAACCGGCATCATCCATTATACCCATGACATCGGACTCGTTGGCAGTGACCCCGTACTGGAACTCCACCCGAAGGTCCATGAAATTGCTCTCCTCGAATAATTCGTCCAGGATGAGTTTTCTGGAATCTGCCATATTGTAGAATGAGCCGTAGGCTGCAATACCCAGGGCCAATATCAGTATGAGGAAGAAGTACTGGAATTTGTGCTCCCACACTTCCCTTATTCCCTTTTTAAGAAAGGTTTTTCTCATTTGAACACCTCTCACCACTCCAGTTTATCAACGGACATTGGTTTCTCGGTGCTCTCCACCTTCCTCACTTCGCCGTCGAGAAGATAGATCACATCATGGGCGATCTTGGCCAGCTCCTTGTTATGGGTGACTATGAGCACAGCCCTTCCGCCCTTTGCAAAAGAGGTCAACAGCTCCAGGATCTTCTTGCCTGTATTGTAATCAAGTTCGCCTGTGGGTTCGTCTGCTAGTAATATCGACGGGTCCTTGGCAAGGGCCCGGGCAATGGATACCCTCTGCTGCTCTCCTCCGGAGAGCTGGTATGGATAATGATCACCCCGATCACCGAGACCCACCTTGTCCAGAAGCTTGAGTGCTCTCTTCTTAACGTTGTCAGGTTTCTTCTCCATGACATACTCCAGGACGAACTCTACGTTCTCGCTGGCAGTAAGATTGGGTATGAGATTGAAGAACTGGAAGATGAAACCGATGTTCTTCTGCCTGTACTGGGTAAGCTGTTTCTGGCTCATTCCCTGTATCTCGGTGCCATCGACCTTGATGGTACCCCTTGTGGGGCTGTCTATACCGCCTATCTGGTTGAGAAGTGTGGTCTTCCCGCATCCGCTGGGGCCCAGTATCACCGTTACCCTGTTCTTGTACAGTTCAAGGTTCACATCCTTCAGCGCCCTCACCGTCACCTCGCCCATCTTGTATTCCTTAGACATTTTCTTTATGTTTATTACCGGCTTCATCATATCACCTCCTTTTCTGCAAGATATTCAAGTAGTACTCACGGAGAATGCCCGGTCTTGCTCCGAGTATCCTCTCGTCTATGTCGAAAACAGCCTCGATGAGCTTACGGTCATGATCATTATCCATTTTTACAGAATGCCTCCTTTCAAAGACCACTGCTGAAACACCAAGAAGGGCTATACCGGTCTCCCGGGGATATTTCACATTGAAGATACCCTGCTGGTTGCCCTCCTCGATTATCTTCTCCATGTAGGGGGTTATCATGGGAAGTACTATCTTCTCGACCTTCAGATGTATACGGGCGTTCCTCTCCTCATGAATGTACTCCATGAGACGTTCCCGGCCCTGACCCAGCTGCATGAACTGTGTGGTCAGTGCGGTCATTTTCTGTATTGCATCCATTTCAGTATTGGCCAGCACAGCATCCAGAACCATCCTCATCTCATCTAGCAATCTGTCAAGAATCGCATCCAAGAGCATGCTCTTTGACTTGAAATAATGGTAGAAGGTTCCCTTTGCTATACCCACTTCGTCGATTATAGCCTGCACCGAGGTCTCGTCGTAGCCCTTCTCACTGAAAAGTTCTTCCGCTGCATCCAGTATCTCTTTCATCCGCACATCATGTTCCTTCATTACCCGTATCATCTCGACCACTTCCGACTGACCGTCAGTCTAGACCGACCGTCGGTCAATAAATGACATATGAATTATTTAAATGTTATCATAATATATTAGAAAAATTTTCAATTCCGCCTTAAAAAATCCCAACTAGGAAGCTACCCGCCTGCTATAGGAGGCATTAAACCCACCTCGTCACCGGCAAAAAGCTCCCGCTCCAAAACAGCTTCTTTCTTGTTCACAGCAACAACCAAAAAATCCTTGAAAACAGCAAGTACGGGATACTGGTCATACAGCAGTTCCAGAAGCTCACCTGCATTACTGCCGGAAGGCAACTCAATTACAAAGCCCTCCTTCCCTATCTTCCGGGCGATCCCGGAATAGAATTTTACATAAATTTCCATTACTCCGCACCCCCCAAAGCCCTGCCGTGACAGTCCGGGCAGTCGGTGCGCACAAGCAGTTCAATCTTTTCAATACCCATTATCTCCCCGTCAAACAATAACAAATAATTCAGAAGAACCTCACCTATCCCAACAACATACTTCACGACCTCGGCGGCCATAAGCGTTCCCACCACGCCTGCAGCGGCTCCTATGACAGGTACCACCCGGTCAGTCGGAGCTCGGGGATAAAGGCATCTGAAACAGGCCGTCCGCCCCGGAACGAACACCGACACCCGTCCTTCCAGACCCTGACAGGCGCCGTGGAACATGGGAATACCCAGCTCCAGTGACGCTTTATTCAGAACATACCTTGATGCAAAATTATCCAGACAGTCAACAATGATATCATGTCCCGAGCACAGTTCCAGTGCGTTATCCTCATCCAGCTTGACCGGATGACAATCCAAAGCAACCTCGGAATTAAGAATTGATAATTTTTCAAAGGCGGAATCGATCTTCAAAACACCGATATCATACTCAGAATGAAGGATCTGGCGGTTCAGATTGGAAACATCGACCTTATCAGGGTCCACAAGGGAGATGCTGCCTATACCTGCCGCAGCGAGATAATAGCTCACAGCGGAACCCAATCCTCCAACTCCTACGATCAGGACCCTCGCCTGGGATAACTTCTCCTGTCCCTCTTCCCCGAAACCATCCATGATGATCTGGCGGGAATACCGGGAACCCAAAACTATCCTTCCTCCTTTTTTGGTGCAGGCGGTTTGGGTTTTCTTACCTTCTTGACAGCGGGTTTTCGAGGTCTCTTCCTGGGAGGTGCAGGTGCTGCCTTCTTCTTCGGTTCTTCATCAGCTGGATTTTTCTCTCCAGGCTCGTCCACCTCGGGTTCCACCTCGGATCCATCCTCTTCAGGTTCTTCATCCACCTGTTCCACCCGATCTTCCTCCTTCTCTTCCCCCTTCTTCCTGAACCTGGGGTAGATCCAGATGAATATCAGAAGCAGTCCCAGGAAAATGAACAGTCCTAGTGCATAATAGTTAATGGTGAACTCCTTTTCGGAGCTGATGCTCACAAGGAGCACCGCCGTGTCATTGGCCATATCATCATCTGTTACAGTAAGAACAACAGTGAAGTTGCCGTCCCTCTTGAACTTGTGCTCCACCTCCATACCCTCACCGGTCTTCCCGTCGTCGAAATCCCATCTGTACTTTAGGATGGGCTGGTCTGATGGTGTATCAGTGGAGTTCTTGGCCGTGAAAACTATAGTTGAACCCTTCTTGGATGTGTAATTGGCCTCAGCGCTGGGAACCTTGTTGTAGATGGTAATGGGTGAAACGACCGATCCGACCCTGGGATCATCAAGATCAAGGTCGGTAATCCAGACCGTGATGTTGTAGGTACCCGATTTATAATAGGTATGGCTGGCATCAAGGGAATAGTTCTGGACCGATCCGTCGCCGAAATCCCAAACAATGTTCTGGTAGAATATCTCCGATTCGTCGTCAGGATCGAAGGAATCATAAAGGCTCATGAATATGGACTCGTCCTCCTGTCCCCTCCCGGGAACGCTTATCTTGACAACGGGCGGGGCGTTGGAGACGCTGAAATAGATGGAGAATGTACTTTTCATACCGTAGTTGTCCCAGACCGAAAGAACTGTCTTGAACTCTCCCTTTGATTTGAAGGTATGTATCACCGAGGTCTTGTTCTGGGAAACCTTGGTTCCGTCCCCGAAGTCCCATTTGGTGTTCACTATGCTCCCGCCTATGTCCTCAGAGGTGGACTGGAATTCCACAGGCTGTCCGCCGGGAATGTCGACATAGCCCGAGGAGAGATTCAGGGGTCCCGATGCGTTGATGGCTGCTATGAAAGAAGCCTTGGGGGGCAGATTTGTATAGAAATCCTGGCTGATGTGAACGGACTCCTCTTCCGAATCCTTCACATAGAGTGATACGGTGTATCGGCCCAACTCATCAAAGGTATGTTTGACCTTGCTGCCGTAGCCCATTACCTTGCCGTCCAGAAGCCAGGTGTAGTTAATAAGATTGCCGTCAGGGTCCATGGAGCCTGCAGATGTGAAGGTGTAGGGAAATCCCACTTCAAGGACGTTCTCGGCCTCAAGGTTCTCCTCCACATCCATGACCGGTATGGGAGGCCTGTTGTCCAAAAGAAGATGCATCAGCCCCCTGCCGAACTGGAAATTGTCCAGTATCTGGTCCTGGTATTCCGCCAGGATATTATCATCCTCCAGAATACCCTCTATTACCACGGAGAACCTTCCGTAACCCACCTCGGAGAAGGACGACAGGTCCCCGGCCGTACCTTTTGTGGAAAGTATGTGAGAATCACCTCCCCTGATGAACCTGGTGTGATTGCTGTAATATACGTTGTCAACATACTCGAAGTTGCCGGTATCGTGGTTAACAAGGTCGGTAGTGCCGCCGGAAAAACTGCCCTCCTCTGACCAGCTCATGTTGGCCAGATCAAGAAGCGGTTCAGTGGCGTTCAATGAACCAGGCCCCACAATAAGGACGCTCTTGCCTTCATTCAGAAACTGGCTTATCTCAGAAAGCTCCAGAGGCGAGTATTCGACAAAAGGTGAGGCAGTTATGAACAGATCGTTCCGATTAAGGGCATACTTGATACCCGCATCATCCAAGAGCTCTATGTCATAGCTTTCCAGAAGGTATTCATCTGTGAGAATCGTATAGTTGAGCGAATTGCCGTGGAAGTTATCTATAAGTATCCTCTTCTTGGTATTAACGAACCTGGAATGGTAATAGCCTGTCATGGGTGATCGGGCATTGTTACCCGAGATAGATGAATCCGTAGCCTCTATCCAGTAATATACATCTGTGCCGTTGGGCTGGGGCGGGATGCTTCCGGAATACTCGGGATACTGGTTCTCCAGCATGTCAACCTCCACTGCGGGTGTTCCAGCGCCGGTATCATTTAGCTTATAATATATGTGAGTGTTATTGGTATCGATGCCCATGGTGTCCATGATGGTGGCCGTGACTATGTAGGGCTCCTGTAGGTCCTTGATGAACTCCTTGGGAAAATGGGTGATACACGGCGGAGTTTTGTCAAGGCCCACCCAGAAGGTATGAAGGGTCTCGTTCACCTCGGGTTGGGCGTTCCTGGGGTCTGTGAAGGTGGAATTGTCATCCAGGTAGAGCGTGATATAGTAATAGACCCGGGTATTGTTCAGAGCGGCATCTATCTCAGCGGTATAAAGACCGCCCTGTTCGCTGAAAGCTATGGACTGGAAACTGCTGCCGTCAATGGAATAGTTGAGATCGACGCCTACTATCGTACCTTCTGGCGCATTTATCCTGGCCTGGAAGGTGTAGGGCCCGTCAAGGTCCTCGGTGTCCTCAAGAGGCTCATGAGTAATGGATATCTCCGTAGGCTCGTCGAACTCCGCAAGGAACTCGTCCCAGTTCAGCTCGGAGAAATCGAAGTTCTGCTTGTACTTGGTCCTGTAGCTTGTGCCCTGAAAATTGGAGGGAAACCATACCGCGAGTCCTTTTGAAGTAGGATGCTGGGAGCCCGTTCCTGAAGCGATGATGGCGGATTCCAGTACGGTCCTGAACTCCTGGGCTCTCTGGGTCAGTGCTAGGGGCAGTGAAGAGCGGGAATCGGTCAGGGCCTTTGCGAAACTGTAGAGGTCCTTGTAATTGGACTTGGGCGAGTTGGCCCTGGTCCTTGCGTTCCTTATTGACCCCTGATGCTCGTACATGTCAGATATCAGCATCTCGGCGAGATCGGTGAAAGTGTCCAGAAGAAGGTTCTCCATTATACCTATATCAAGGGCCATCATGGTGAGGTAGCTCTTGTCGTACTGCTCCAGATATCGCTCCACTATCTTTATGGCCACGTCTCTTGTGGAGGATGTGGGATTCTCGGATATGCTGGCCAAGGCCCTCTCATAATCCCAGCCCGGAGCAGGTTCCTCGTCAGAAGAGCCAATCATATAATCGGTATATTTCCTGAACTCGTAGGCGGTCTCAAGGTAGGCGAAATAGCATACGTCAGCTGCTATTATGTCAAAATGAAGGGAATGGGAAGCGTTGAGGTCCGACAGTACCGATGAGATCTCCCAGATCTCCAGGTCGCTCCCTCCGGTCCAATCCTGGCACAGGCCCCTTGTGGGATCGTCATCATCCCCGCCCATACTGCGTCTGAAAAGACCGTTGCCATGGTCCCACAGTACTAGCATATATCGCTCTGCCGGAAAGGATTCCACACCCCAGATAAGAAACTCCTTCAGGGTCCCGGGGTCGCTCATATCCCGCTCTCCCATAGTGTCGTTCAGGGGCAGTGTGGCTATGTTCTGAGGGTCGTAATCCTGCTCCACCAGGAAACGCCGGGTATCATTCCAGTTGCCGTTGCTGCTGTCCCCGCCGGGTCTTCTGTCGAACTGGACCACGATATTTAAGTTGGAGTCGCTCCCTATCATCTCCATCTCGTTGAAATCGGCTATACCCACATCCTCCAGGTCGTTATCCGCAGCCATGTAAACGAAAACCGACCACTTCTTGGCAGCCCGGGTATCCTCGGAAATCCAGCGATAATTCTCCTCGGAAGCTTTTCCGGGAGTTATCACAAGACCGGATAGGATGATCATAGCTGTCAATATGAGCACAAGCCCGCCAAGAGGCAGACGGTGAACACTGCCCCTTCTATTCGATACAAGAGAAGTCCCTGATCTCATCTAACTGTCACCCTTGTCATCCTTGGTTCTTTTCGGTTCAGATGCATTATCCTTTTCTGGTTCCGTCTTTTCATTCTTGACCTTTTTCCCCTCTTCCCCCTTTTCCTTCTTATCCTTGGAGGGTTCGTCTGCCTTGAACATGTCCGAATCCCTCCTCCCCACAAGGATGAACCAGATTATGAAGATAATTATCACCACTCCCAGCTGCCCGTACTTCCACCAGAATATGTGGATATCGTTCCAGGTTTCTACACCGAACCAGTTGAGGAGAGGGCCGTTCAGGACCAGACGGAGTTGGTTCTCAAGGAGGATTACACCGCTGAGAACGGCGGCCCATTTGAGACGTTTCTTCATGGTCATGTTTACGTTGAACCCGATTATCATGGCAGTAATGAACATGATCTCCTGAAAGGCCACGCAGTCAGGTATAACGCTCATGGTATAGGGAGCGTCCAGACTGGCGTAGGTGTAGGTAAGAGTGGGTGAATATTTCGGTTCGTAGAAACCGTATTCCACAGGTATGCCGAATATCTTGGAAATATAATATGCGGACCTTGCAGTTATTATTTGAAAAAAATAGAAGGGTCTCCAGCCGGCTATCTCTATCATCTTTCCGTTGTTGGTCCACACACCCCAGTAATGAAGAATGAGCCGTCCCAAAAGATAAGTGGGGAGAACCCATATTATAAGGGATATATAGGTCTTGCCGGTCTTCTTGAAAAAGGAACCCAGAGGTATGTCCACATCCTTTTTCTTATTCTTCACAGGGGTCTTCTTCACCCCCTTTTTTCCCCTACTAGTTTTCGGAGAAGGTCCCTTTGCAGTTGTTTTCTTCCCCGGATTACTGCCCTTTTCCATCATAATTATAATGGCCATCAATCTATTTTAAAACTATCTCAATTTTATTACATACCAATATTCCCAGGATTTGGAACAGCTTCCGTTCACTGTCTTTGACCCACGAAAACAATTTTCCCTTCCTACCAAACAAGATCCCAGCAAATCCGCCTCTACTCCAGGGCCACGAACACCGATCTCCGCATCTGACCCCTTACCGCTCTGCTCTTGTGACCTTTACCGGTGGTGTCCTCCACTAGCACAATATCACCGGAATCGAATATCCTCCTCTCCCCGTCGCTCACCTGGATATCCACCTGGCCCAGCATGATGATGTACTGCCTTCGGGGCGCGGTATGCCAATCATAGTCATAATCCCCCCCTGTCTCCCTGAAGGATATGCTCGACACATCAATCGGGTCGGACAGCCTCCCGATGCTTCCACTGTCCTTCAAGGGTACCTCCATATCCTGAAAATGGGATTCCCCCTGCTCGTCCGAATAGATCCTTGTTATTATCATCTTGATCAATGGTGAATGAGGCTTTTGGTAAATATTGCTGCCCGTTAGAATAACCATGATGAAGAAGGGATCCCTTAAGAATATCTGGGAACGGAAGATGACGAAGATTTTAAATTTAAAAAGACTCCGATACCTAGACCTATCATAGCACAAGGGAATCCTTGTGATTCGAACTGATTTCCTACTACATGAAAACATTAATAAAGGGAATGAGTTGTTTTCCTAATTGCCCCTAATGATCCGATATCAGCTGGCAGTCCGTATTGATTTATTCGTTATCCGGCATTCAGGCGGTTCATATTTTATCCAATCAAACCCATAGGTGCCCCCATGAAGATCGTCGCAGGAAGTTCATCATCAGCATTGGCCGGCAAGCTCGCTTCCGAGCTGGGATGCGATCTGTGCAGAGTAGAGATTAATAGGTTCCCGGACGGCGAATGCTATGTGAGGATACTTGAGGACCTAGAAGGACAGAAGGTGTCCATAGTATCAAATTCCCACCCGGATGTGAATATTATAGAGCTCATGCTTCTTCAGGATGCAGTTAGGGAATCCGGGGCGGCCCTAGTGGTTACAATTATTCCGTATTTCGGTTATGCCAGGCAGGACAAGGTGTTCAAAGCCGGTGAGACAGTATCCGCTTTTAGCATGGTAAAACGCATTCAGCTGGGCACCGACAGCATCATACTGGCGGACATACACGAGGCGAAGATACTGGATTGGTTCCATGTGCCTGCCTTCAATGTGACGGCTTCGGTTGAGATGGGCAGAATCCTTAAGAACAGAGGCGTGGACCTGATCGTAGCACCCGACATGGGAGCAAAGGATATCGCTGAAAGAGTCGCCCAGAGCATGGACGCCGAGAGCGATTTCATAGTTAAAAAGAGATTGGATGCCAATAACGTGGCAATGAAACTGAACCATATCAAGGCCAGGGGAAGGAACATCTGCATAGTGGACGACATCATATCCACGGGTTCAACAATGATCACTGCTGCTGAGAACCTGTATTCCCGGGGGGCGAATAAAATTTACGCTGCAAGCACCCATGGACTTTTCTCCAAGGAAAACCTGGCTAGACTTCGGGAAAGGCTCACTGGCATTTTCACGTCAGATTCCCTGGAAAATGAAAGCACAGTCTTCTCACTGGCGCCGGCAATAGCCCAATCGGTCAAAAACAACTTCTAATAATATCAGTCGAACCATTCGTCCTCATCAAAATCCTCACCCGTCCCTTTACTCTTTTCTGCTGACCTTTCCACCGATCGGCGGTTTTTGCAGCGGGACCCCCCACTACCGGATCTCCTGCCCCTTTTTCTACCGGATCTCCTACCCTTTCCCCGCCGTCCACGGGACCTTCTACCCACCGATATCCCTTCATCATTATCATCACGAAGGTCCTCTTCAGGACTGGCCCGGCCGAAATCATTATCCACCTCATCACCCTTTTCAGCAATGGAACCGGCCCCGTCCCCATTTTCTTCGGGGTCATCCTCTATCACCTCAATGGTATCAGGAGGACCGTCCTTATCAGCGTGAAACTCCCTTTCACCAGCACCAGCATCCTCTGATTCAGCCTGGTCATCCTTCTTCCGTCCCTTGATGGCCTTCTTGGTAGCACTGGCAATGAAGCTTATGACAATGGGCAGACAGAGAACCGCAATTATCACCACAATGAACATGTACCTGCTGGTCCGGGGTATGGGATTGTTGTTCTCGGAAAGCCATAACTTGGCAACCCCCATCCAGGGAAGTTCGCCCCGGGCCTTGCCGATTATCCACTCCGGCTGTACAGGCCTGACCTTTTCAGCACCAGCATCAAGGTTTCCCTGGTCAATGCTGTTGCCGTTGTGGTCACCCAGGGTCACGAAACCGGAATGATAGGCCCGGTCACTGAAACATTTGTTGTGAATGTTATTGAGGTTGATGGTTATCTCTATCTTACTGTAGCCGTAATTGTTGATGGCTATGGTGAACTCACGGCCCAGGTTCCACCAGCGTCCAGGATCGTCGGGTTTGAGATACCAGTCGGCGTCAAGACCGTACTTGAGTTTTCCAAGTGCGGGTATATCGAAACTGCTGTCGGTGGATTTGTTCAGACCAAGATACAGCACTGGACGGTGTATGACAGGAGTATCCTTGTTATTGTTCTTTCTGTAAATGATAACATCGCCGTACTGGCTGTAGGTCTTATATCCCTTGGACATCCCCTCTACATAGCTGATAATGTCATCCTCGTTGTCGGTCTCCTTGACCAGCACCAGGTCCCCGGTGTCTATCACTCCCACCTCGCTGTCGTCGCCGTGCTGCATGGAATTGGATTCTATAACAACCAGTGGAGGCCAGTTCCCGGTATATATGAAAAGACCCACCAGAAGAAGCATTATGATGGCTGCCGACACGGCCACATCCCTAATAAAACCTAGGACACCCTTAAATTTCATCGGAAGACCTCTCTCAAATAACTATACCCCAAAACCCATTATTGTTAATAATCATTTAGATTGTTTTCATTGTAAACCCGCAACTTTTAGTCAAGGGTATTTCTAAATAGATTATTTCAAAAAGGTCCATCTCTCATCTCCGTACTTCTCCGCTATAAGGCGGTCTCGCTCCACCATTTCTTCCCGGGTGTAGGATGAAGGCATGAGCTCCACCGAGAAAGCGTCCTCAAAACCCCTAATGAGACATGATATGAGCTCCTTAATTTCGGGTAGTGGGTGGAGAAGGTCCTTAAGAGAGGATGCTTTCCTGAGAAAGAAGGTGGCGTAGCTGTCCCATTCCTTTTTGGGTATACCCATAACACCTAGCTGTTTCTCCACATCCCAATCCAGGGGAAGCGAACCGTGCTGAAGAATGATCTTGTCACGTCTGGTCTGGGCCGAACCTATAAGCTTTCTACCCCCAGCGAGTATTTCAAAGGATGATGGAACTGTGAAACATACCTGTGTCCCCGGCCGTCCCGCCTTTTTCTCAGGAACCATCTCGGCATTTACCCCCATGTATTTCAGACCCAATAACAGTGCCTGGGAAATGTTTTTATACGAGTCCGTGACCCCTGGTGAGGATATGATCCTGTGATTGGACGGTATGACTATTGAATAGGTGATCTCCATATGATGGAGGACGGCCTTTCCTCCTGTTAGGCGTCTCACAAGGTCTACTTCATTCCTTCGGCATTCCTCAATGGAAACCTCTTCCCTGGCCCTTTGTAGATATCCCAAGGACAGAGCAGGGGGGGACCATGTATAGAACCTGATGCATGGAGCGGAACTGCTTTTAACAACGCTGTTCAAGAGACTCTCGTCCAGGGCCATGTTCTCCGCACCCGTGAGGGCCCTATCTATGAACAGTCTGAACGTCTCCATCCCTAATCACCTTTTTCCTCAATATCCAGAAGAGACCTGTATGTTTCCACTAGGTCCCTTGCCGAAACTGCCCATGAGAATTCACGTGCTTTTCTCATTCCGGCGTCCCTCATTTCCCGGGCCGCATCAGGATCTTCCATCAATCTCTTCACATTCCTGGCAATCTCTGCGGGATTCTCGGGATCCACTCTGATCTGACCATCACCCGCTACCTCTGAAAGCGCACCCTTTCCGGAATGAATGACCGGACATCCGGAGGCCATGGCTTCAAGGACAGGGAGGCCGAAACCCTCTCCCAGGGAAGGAAACAGAAAACCACTGGCATTTCTGTAGAGTCCCGCGAGTTCACTATCCGAAAGAAATCCCACCAATCGGATCCTGCCTGAGTTCCCGTTCCTCACGGCTGCCTTCAGAACCTCTGTGTCCTCCCAGCACTCCTGTCCCGCCCATACCAGCAGTGGAGGGTTCTCATTGAAGAGGGACCTGTAGCGGTTCCATGCCTCGATAATTGTCCGAAGGTTCTTCCGGGGTTCCAGATTACCGACGCAGAGAAAATACGGTTCATCCTTACAAAGTGATATTTTCGCAACCAAAGCTTCTTTTCCATCCTCTTCTCCTTCATTCATGAATACAGGATCGATCCCATGAGGGATGACACGGCATTTTTCCCAATTCTCCCTACCGTAATAATAGAGGATACGCTCTTTAGTATACTCAGATGGGACCAGAACAATGTCCGCCATGGAAACGCTTCTCTTGACGAAGCGGCCCCAGTAGAGCCTGACCTTTCCGGGAAAGAGCTCGGGCATGTCCAGGAAAAGCAGGTCATGGATGGTAACCGCTCTCTTGAAACCCCGGGTCCGGGACCTGAACCAGGGAAGAACGAATTTAAGGGAATGATAGATTTGATGTCCAACGTCAAGGTTTTTTTCAGGATCCCTGAGATGATCGTGAGCTAGTTTGGACGCTGTTGAACTTGTATCCGAGACCATGAACCTGATACTGTGTCCTTCAAAACTCATAGTATCCTTTTTGGTACCGTCGGCAAGACCTCTGACCCTTTCATCCCGGTCCATATCCTCTCGACTGACAAGTATTGTCAGAGCCTTAAAACTGGATGCGAATTGAGCGATCAGGGTCTCCAGCAGGTTTATTCCGTAACGGCCTATACCGCTGCGGTGAACTCCCAAGGCATCCCTGGCATTTATCACTACACGCATCGAATAACCTCTGATCACGATATTTTCAAATAAGCGATTGCATCGTCAATTATCTTCCGGTGATCGAAGGCCATCTCTTGGGGGAGTTCATCAAAAGGGGTCCAGAATACATCAGAGGCATCGTCTCCCGCCTTCAGTTCACCTCCGGTGATCTTCAGAAGATAGGCTGCGCTCACAGTATGGCCCCGGGGATCCCTTTCAGGATGGGAATAGACCCCTATCAGCGCCTCTACCCGGGTCTCAAGGCCTGTCTCCTCAAGAACCTCCCTGGCCACCGCCTCCTCCAGGGTCTCCCCGTAATCAAGAAATCCCCCTGGCAGGGCCGGTCTATCCATGAATGGAGGATTCCCCCGTCTGATGGTGAGGAGGTCCCTGCCTTTCATCACAATACCGTCAACGGTCAATCGGGGTTTTCTGCCGTATGCTAGAACCTCGGACATGCCTTCAAGCAGGTTCTCTTTCGTGCAGCCCTGAAAATTTTCGTGAAGGATATCGCGCTGGCTGCATAATCGGAGAAGCACCTCGGCCATATTGTCCTTTCTCCCGCTGCACCGGGAATGTCCTTCTTTTCCGCACTTTTTATTGCTGCACGACGTGTCCCTGCACATACCTATTTCACCCCTTTGGAAAGCAATTAACATCCTTCGCCGGAATGAATATACCGACTGCTATAATAATGACCCAACCATTATATAACTTCATTTACGATTTACCCACGTATTTCAGTATATGCAGTTTTAGGAAGGTGGAAGGATGAATATAGATGAGAATGAAGCTCCTCTTGAGGAAGAGGAAGAAGAGCAGGAAGAGATTCCAGTGGATGAAGGCCAGGAAGAGGAAGAAGTTATTGAAAAACCTGAATTTATACTGGAGAAGAAGGATGTGGATAAATATGAAATGCTGGTAAAACGGGCCTTCCATTCCCTTCCCGAGACTGTCAAGAATTCCGAACGGTTCACAATGCCTTCCATCAAGATCATTTACGAGGGAAAAACCTCGGTCCTGCAGAACCTCGGTGATATCAGCAAGACACTGAACCGGGATAAGGAGCACATCTTCACCTACATGCTCAAGGAAGTGGGTACTGCAGGAAATGTTGAAAAGACCAGAGGTATCTTCAAGGGTAAGGTCCAAAGGAACAACCTTGAGGAAAAACTGCAGAAATACACCGAGACATTCGTGCTTTGCTCGGAGTGTCTCCGCCCTGACACCAGAATGGTGAAGGACGGAAGGACCCATGTCCTACAGTGCGATGCATGCGGAGCTCACCGGCCCATAAAGACCAAGAAGACAACCCTGACCTACAAGAAGGAACTCGGAATAGGAGAGACCATTGAGGTGCTCATCTCCGATATTGGCGCAAAGGGCGACGGTGTAGCCAGAATGGGCAGGAACGTCATCTTTGTAACCGGGGTGACCAAGGGCGCAAAGGTCCAGATCAAGATTACAAATATCAAGGGAAACCTTATCTTCGCTAGAAAGGTCAAGGACCTTTAGGCTCTAAAGAGCTTGGCTAGATTAAACCGGTCAGGATAAGCAAAATAATAAATCAAATAAACCCCATTTCTAATCCCTCTCAAGGGGATGATGATAATTGAACAGAAGGGCTTTCCTGGACGTGTTGGGATTATTCTTACTGGCCTTTACAATAAGGCTTATACTGGCGGAAAAGATGCCCCTGGATCTGGATGAGTCCTGGTATCTGGCCAATTCCCATCTAGTGTCAAAAGGCCTCATCCCTTACAAGGATTTCTTCGGGCGGTCTCCCTTTCTCTTATACCTTATGGCAGCAAGCGCATCCGTATTCACCAACGACATTTTCATCGGAAGGCTTCCCTCAGTTCTTTTCAGCACCGGAACCGTTGTGCTGGTATATTCACTTGCAAATAGGACGGCCGGAAGAAGGACCGCGGTGATCTCAGGAGCGGTGATGGCCCTTGCACCCTTTTCACTCAGATACGGATATCTAGCCGTCACCGAACCCGTTTCGGTGTTCTTTGTTCTGCTGTCGGTATATCTGTATTATATATCTACTGAACGAACCCTGCCGTATGGGGAAACTTGCTGGAGCACCTACCTGCTTTATTTAATATCCGGCGGAGTGCTTTGCTGTGCCGTCCTGACAAGACGGTCCTCGGCCATTTTCGCCCTGGCAATGCCTATCTTGTACATGCTCGCTTCATCGAAGACAAAAGGACAAAAGACAGGCCGGATCAAGGAATTCGCGGTTAATAACAGTCTGTTCTATCTGGGGTTTGGACTGCCCTTTTTATTGGGACTTATCCTTATGTTCGGATGGGGTGATCTTCAAGTGGCCGTGGATATGTACGACCTCAGGGAACTCTGGCGGTTCGCAAGGATGGAAAAGACCCTTATATGGAACATAAGAGAGCTGGGATACCAAGCCCTCTATGTCCTTGCTCCGGCAGTAATTTTCTTATTGATCACCATGAAAAAACTTCTGAAGGATACCCTTTACCGAATATTCCTAGGTTCGACCGCCCTTATGGTAATCATTTACCTATCAACGATGTTTCCCACGGGTACCATGGAAGGTCTTATCAGCTCAGATTCAGAGGGACTCCTGACGAGTATGGCTTTCATGGGCGGTCTTCTATTCTCGCTGATACTTATTATCCAGCCTGAAAAAGGATTGGATCCCAGTCTCGGCACTCTCAAGGACAGGCTCTATTACTATCTGCCCTTCGCCCCGGCCCTGGCCGGTGTGTTCCTGATACCTGGGTTCAAACCCGATAATTCAACTATCCAATGGTTCCTGTACATCTATGTTATAACCTTCATGCTGCTGGTCCTTTACTCCTTAGATCCAAGAATAGAGAGGAGATTCGACAGTTCCACTTCAAAACTCTACAGGATCTGCCTCCTATCCGTTTATGCGGTATATCTGTTGGCCCTTACAGCCGCTCGGCTTCCAAACAGGGACATAGTTCTCATGCTGGCAGGTTCTCTTTTCATTTCAGCGGTAATAGGGGTGAAGTTAATTCTCATGTCCAAGGGTAAGAGGACAAGGAAAGTACTGTATGATCTGCTCACTAGAAAATGGTTCAAACCCCTGATGGCGGTCCTTTCCATCACCTCCTCCCTGGGTCTATTGATTCTTCTTCTAATCAAAGAAGATGTACTTGGAACATGGGAAAGCCTGCTTATTGCCGGGGGTACGGTGATCCTGCCGGCCGGAGCTGGAGCCCTGTCAGGGACGGAAAACTGCGGGAAGGACGGCAATGAAAAAAAGAACCCCTGCAGAAAAGGCTCCGCCTGCAAGAATAACGACGAAGAGAAAACAAAATACGTACTGCCCCTATTTCTGGCAGGCGTACCTTTCATATTCTATTTTGCAAGATCATGGTGGATGCCCATTTATTTCTATGAGATGATGCCCGGATTCAGTATCATGACTGGTATAGCTGCAGCATATCTATGCTGTGGGTGCTGCAATAAAGAGAAAGGAAAAAAGATAGGGTTACGGTTATCTTGTAAAGTAAAGAATAGAAGCACTGGTTCCGGAGCCGGGCCTCTTTTTCTTCTCATTCTGCTGGTCCTTGTTATCATTACCCCTTTTGTGATAATGAATGATCCCTACAATATCTACCTGGGAGATACCCAAAGACATCCTGAACCAAAAACCATTCGAGATATCGGGTCATACCTCCGGGATAATACCAGCCCCGGGGAAGAAATATTCTGCTGGCCCGTCTATGCCTATCAGGCCCAAAGGCAGGTTCTCTTCAATATAACCCATCCCCTTATCTACAGCGAGTTCAGTGATGAAGAGGACGGGTCCATCACCTCCCAGGGCTATCCCGCAGTCAGGGGGATAATGGATAGAATGGAGAATGAAAAGGTGCGGTTAGTGGTCCTTGATGCCAATCTGGAGGATGTGTTCTTCACAGGCAGGGACTATTTCAGTGACTATATCCATACCCATTACAACACGGTTCATTCCATTCACGGTACAAGGATCATGCTGAGGAATATAGAACCTGAAGAATAAAAATAAAAACCGGAGCCAGGAGGAGAAGGCCCCGGTAGGATCAATTCTATTTTCTATTGCGGTCCCGGCTGCAGAAGAGCTTCAGTCGCTCCATAATAACCCCTGGCCAGGATTATTCTATCAGTATATATTCTTGTATTGCTCACACTCCCCCTTAAGAGGATCATGCTCTCGAACTGAGTCTCCGGAAGGGTTGAGGTGGAATATACATAGAGCTTGTCCTCGGAATAATCTCTCAGGACCATATGGTTCTCGTCAACTTCCTGAAGGTTCAGGTCTCCCAGGAACTCAAATGTGACCAGCACTGAGGGATCCGCCGGAATGGAAAGGTCCAGAACGGTAAGTGTGGTGTTGAGCTCGATCTCCTGCCCGCCGTACTTGTAATCCCAGTAATAGTAGTAATCCGGCCCCTCAAGAAGGTAGGCCTTATCACCCACAATTCTAACATCAACCCAAGTGTCTCCAAGATCCAGTGCGGAGACCAGAACCGCGGTATCGTTGGTTCGTTCCAGGGTGTTCAGGGTTGCGTTTGATTGGCCGTCATACCACCTTGATACTGTGAAGATCACACCGTCAGCTACTCCAACCAATTCCCCGGGTACGCTGTAGTCATTCACTGCTGAAGGGGATAAGGGGTCGGAAAGGTCCATGACTTTGACATAGTTCTGATAGACCGAATCGTAATATACATAGTCATACCTGTACACTGGTTCATAGTTGGTCTGGACATGCTGAATGAACAGTTCACTGCCAAGGACCTTCATTATCCTGAATGAGTAGGAATCCATCTCGAAAGCTGTGGGTTCCGGAACATCCTCAAGGTCGGAAAGATCGAAGATATATAAAGTGTCATTACCCTTCTTTTCAGGATAGGGTCGGTACTCATCTATGGACTCGTCATACCTCCATGAGGAATACACATGCTCTCCGACATTGTAGAATACCAGATTGTCCTCAACCACCGCGAATCGGGTCTCCAGATTGTATATTGGATAGTAATAGTAGGGTTCCGACCGGCCTTTCTCCACCATGACATCGTCCTCCGCATATCCGTAATAGTCGTAGTAATTGTTGTAGTTGGCGCCGAAATGAATACCGGCTGGCATCCTTGCGACCTGTTCCAGCTGGATGAGTCCCTCTTCGGTTACATCCAGGGAATAAAGCACGCCGTTCACATCTGTGTCGTTGGTCCGTATATTCAGAGCAAGGATGAGGTTCCCATTAACCTCGAAAAGCGTGCCGCCGTATGCCTCCAGGGGAACTCTGTCGATATAGACCAGATCCGACGGGGATGATACTGTACGGACCTCGGTTACATAGTTCTGATCGTCATTGATGATCTGCAGATAAATGCCATCGTCAATATAGAGGACATCCTGAATATCGGTACAGAGGTCTATTGTCTTCACCATCTCGGGGGTATCCAGGTCCTCTATGTCCACCACATACATGCCCTTGAAAGAAGTGGCTAGGATGTAATCGTCCACTACCCTTGTACGCTCCATGGTATATTTTCCGTGAACGCTTCCCTTGAGTTCCAGGTCACCTTCCTCGAGATCGAACTTCACTATCTGAATACCGGTTATATGTCCTTCGTCCCGGTCCCATGAACTATAGGGAACTATAACTATGTCATGGGTGTCATCCACTGTAAGGGCCTTGGGCTCCCAGTTGGCCTCGGAATAGGCATAATCCCCTCCAAGCCGCACCCGCTCCTCCATTACCACATTGTAGGGATCGGTGACATCGAAAAGGGATACCGCAACGTTTGTCTGGTTCCCGGAGTCATCCACACCCAGGGCAATTATCTTGAAACCTCGGACCTCCATATGGGTTACCCATCCCGGCATTTCAAAAACATCGCAGAGCTTGGGATCGTTTGGGTCGGACAGGTCCAGAACATCCAGGGGATCGATGGCCCTGGGAAGATGGATGGTGTAGCCCCGCTCCCCTGCGAACCGGGTGGCCATGAGCGAACCCTCGTCATCGATAAGAAGATCCCCCATGGGCTGGATCTTGTTGGGATTGCTGATATCAACAATATAGAGGCGCGATTGACCCATTCCTCTCCAGAAGTGGGATACCATCCTAAAGGTGTCCTCAAACTCGTCCATCTGATACTTGTTGGTGACCTCTCCGGGGATCACGAACTCGTCCCTGATCTCAATATCTCCTGCAGGATCAGTGATATCAAGATAGGTGAACCGTGTGTAATATTCATATGTGTCCTGATAGGGATATTCCCACATTGAATCTGGGCGTTTATCCTCTGAGCGGGTGGACCCCTTTTCATCATCATCGTAATCCACGGCGACTGCATCGTTTGACCCTGAGCTAGAACCCCCGCTGACGTTTCCTTCCATGGGTTCGTCATCCGGATCAACCGGTTCCTCACGTTCCTCGAACTCCACTTCTCCCTCCTTCTCATCAGGGAAAAGTATGTCCCAGATATCATAGTCATTGTAAAAGTAATCATGCTGGGCCACATAGAAGGCTCTCCAGCTTGCGTGAACCTGGTTTGAATTACCGGAAAATGTTACCCTGTCCTTCATTCCAACTGTCTCAGGATCACCAAAATCAATGGAAGTAACAATGGTCTGGGGTTCCCAGTCATCATCGTAGTAACCGTACATACCGTAGTTGTTGGTGGTCTGATAGAGCACGTTCCCTACCCTTCTGGATTCTCCGGCATAACCCTCTACCTCGACTATTTTCAGTATGACCGGATCACTAGGGTCTGCAACATTTATGATATATATCATCGTACCTATGGCCCCAGCACCATCGTCTCCGCCTTCCAGTTCCCAGTATCGGTACCAGAATGAGTAGTCAGTCCTTACGGTTACAATTGCCAGAAAATCAACCACATACATCTCCTCGGGGTAACCTACAACTGAACACTGTCCCTTCAATTCCGCATTCTCCGGGTTGGAAATGTCTATAACGGACAGTCCCCGATACTGGTTCAGAACATAGATATGATCGCCTATGACCTTGATAATGTCTGCTTCCTCAACCTCCCTCGACGGTGTGTCATCGTTACTGGATTTATCGGACTCGTCTGCTGCCAATTCCTCTCGGGGTGCCCCCGAATCTACTTCATCATCATCATTTCCTCCGTCCCCATAATCACCACCGCCGTTCTGGGCGTTGTCAACATCGGACTGACTGTCATTGAACTCGTCCTTGCCCTCAAGTTCTGCAAGCTGTTTTAGATCGGGGCCCTTCACCGCCCGGGCAATACCGGGATCGATGGTGATTATCTCCGGTGTATCCACCTGCTCGGAATAATTTCTCCATTTCTCCTTTACATCATCATCAAGCTTGATCATATCCTCGGGTGTGAGACCGTTTCCCTTGTAGGGTTCTTCCCCCGCTTCACCCGCATCCTTATCATAATAATAGAATACCGTGCCCAATCCTCCAGTGAAGATCAGGACGACCAACATCATTGCTATCAATTTGTTCATAATATCACATCTCCCTGCTTAATATTAAGTTTACAGTGATAATATTGTTTATCATTATAAATATGGTTTTTGGAACGACCGTCGAAATGAAGGCCGTTTTTTGGATTTTCGTGCTCATATCTTCCTGATCCATTTGATCCTGTGAATCCATCCTTTTTCCTTTTCAATATATTCGACTTCCCGTGATCTTTCAAAACTCCATTTTCCTGCAATATCCGCCTTTTCCGCACCATACTTGAAATGATACATAGCAATGCCCATATCCGCATTCTGCAGACCAATACTCCCCTCAAGCATTCCGTAGCCCTTGGTGGGTCGTAAATAGAAATCCACACTGCCTCTTTTATTGTCCACTGCCAGACGCCACGGCTGTTTGTTGGAGGCCGAAGGTGCCAGACGGACGCATTCCAGGGGAACTGCGTATTCCGAGCTTATTTTCAATTCCTTCAATTTATTCCCCTTTGAACTGAAAAAGAGCTCAGACCAGGGTTTTCTTTTATTGGACCCTGCGCCGAATCGGATAAGTTTTTCCAGGGTCCTTTTTTTTTCCGCAGGAAAACCGAATGGAATGGACGCAGGCAGCATCTCATTTTCCTTTAATTTCATGATCTCCGCCATCCTGCTCCGCTTGAAGGTTCCTCCTAGCCAGCAGGTACCCAGGCCCATCTCAGTCAGGTACAGTATAATGGATTCGGTCTGATAACCAAAATCTTCCATACAGCCATTACCCTTTGCCACAACACCTAGTATGTAATATTCAGCACCCCTTATGAATCCATAGGTACCGTAATCAGACAGCTCCCTTGAGGACATGTTTTTCAGTTCAGCTATACGAAAGCGGACAGTATTCCCGTAGGGACCTTTATGTTCCCTTGATAGAAGTGAGCGAATATTCTTCAGTATACTTGAGGAAATGGGCCTCCGGCCATAGGTCCTGACACTACAGCGACGAATTATTGATTCTGGAATACCGTCCATTTTCTTTCACTCCTTTAGAAAAATTGAACTGATGCATCAGCACACAAGCTGTTCAATAGAAATAAAACAATAATATGGTATTCTCCAGTATGAGATAATTTTACCGGCACTGTCTCGGAAGTTCAATACTCCGATGTCTGGGCTGGTTCGCCCTGGCCTACCTTGGATGTGGCTTTCTGGCAGAAGGGACACACGCTGTATCTGACATCCACCATCTGACCGCAGGACAGACACGCCTTTTTCTGGGGCTGGGCGGGCTGCTGGGAGGAGGGCTGTGCCGGTGCGGATTCCGCCGTCGGGGCTTTATTGGCAGCATTGGAAAAGAATGTCAATTGATTAATGGCTCCGCCATTCTGGAGTACTATGGCCTGCTTGTGAACGTCGAACCATGAGATTATCCAAATAACCCATCCAATACCTGCTGCAAGAAGTAATATCTGAATTATTGCCTTCAACCATTGACCTATGTAGAAATAGCCTATTGCAAAGGGAATAATGTTCAAGAGCACTGCCAATGTGGGATTCTTTTCACCTCTTATCTCCTGGGCCATTTTATCATCCTCTTTTCATGAAACTGTATTTGTTTTACTGATAAAAACTATATTAAATTGTACTGAACCGAATCAAATAAGCCATATCTTGATTATAATATTTTTCATTGGAATTCGAAAACAGCTTGATATAATGCCTTGATGGAACTGATCGATGGATTGAAAAGAACAAAGCACGCTGTGTCGTACCGAGTAGAAATCAGGAGGCCCGTCACTTAATTGAGTAAACAGGCCTCGGTCAGTCCGGATAAGGTCCTATTCGCTCTCTTTCTGGAATCTTTCCAGGAACTCAACCAGGAATTCCACACCCTCCCTGGGCATGGCATTGTAGATGGAAGCCCTCATTCCGCCAACGGACCTGTGACCCTTGAGACCCACAAGACCCAAAGCCAGTGCCTCTGCTGCACATTTATCCTCCAGTTCCTTAGTCCTGAGATTGAAGGTCACGTTCATCAGGGAGCGGGAATCCTTTCGGGCATGTCCCTTGTAGAAACCGCCGCTTCCGTCGATGAGATCATAGAGAAGCTTTGCCTTATCCCTGTTCTTCTTCTCGATGGCAGGAATGCCGCCCATGTCCCGGAGGTGCTCAAGGCACAGCTTGCACATGTAGACCGCAAAACTTGGTGGTGTGTTGAACATGGATCTTTTCTCAATGTGGGTCAGATACCTGAACATTGTGGGGACATCTACCCCGTGGAGACCCACAAGGTCATCCCTGATCACCACTATTGTGGTTCCGGCAGGACCTATGTTCTTCTGTGCTCCGGCAAATATTATCCCGAACTTGGAATAATCCAGTTCCCTGCACATGAAGTCCGAGCTCATATCGCTTACCAGAGGCACATCCCCGGTATCCGGGAAATCCTCTATCTGGGTTCCGTTTATGGTATTGTTGCTGCAGCAGTGGAAATAGGAAGCGTCGGGATTGATCCGGTAGTCCGTGGGAATATAGCGGAAACCCTCATCCTCGCTTGAGGCTACAATATTGCATCCCCCGAGGATATTGGCCTCAGTAATGGCCTTCTTGGTCCAGGTTCCAGTATGAAGAATATCCGGGATTTTTCCATGGGTATTTATGTTCATGGGAACCAAGGCAAACTGCTGGCTCGCTCCTCCCTGGAGGAACATCACGTGATATTCCTTACCGAGACCCAAAAGCTCCCTCACCAGGTCCTGGGCTCCATTCATGACCTCGTCGAACCATTTGGAGCGGTGGGACAACTCCATGATCGACATTCCGGTTCCGTTGTAATCCAACAGCTCTTCCTGCGCTTTTTCCAGTGCCGGCAGGGGCAGTGTGGCCGGTCCTGCATAGAAATTATATGCTCTGTGTACCATTTTTATTACCTCTTTTCTTTTTTTAAACGGTATTGTTCAAAGGATCTATTCACTATTCTAACTTGTTTATGGTGAGACCAGTATACACCTTGGGATAGAAGAAGGTGGATTTCTGGGGCATTGTCTCATAGTTGCCCGCCACATCGCCTACCTCCTCGATCCTGGTGGGATTCATGAAAAATACAGCCTGGGATCCCCGATCCACCTGTTTTATGGATTGGTCAACAGCATCGCCTATCCCTTTGATGAACTCCACATAGGAACCTCCCTCTATTGTTCCCTGGGCCATCTTCTCCTTGTCGATCCCAAGGTACCTGTCCAGTATAAGAGAATGCAGTATGGTGACATCCAGCTGTTTCCATTCCTTGCTTCTCTCCTCGGGGATTGTATCCATCACAGCTATGTCATTGAGGGTCATCCCGTAGAAGTTCCCGTCGTAGGAATATATCCCGAAGCTGTGTTCACTCTTGTTAAAATCTGCATCCATATCCTGGAACATTCTCTTCTTGGCATCTCCGCCCTTTCCGTAGCGCCTTATTTCAAAATCCGATTCCAGATTTTTAATGAGTTCATCAATATCAAAGCCCTCAATGTTCTGGACCTGACGATGGGTGGGAAGTACCACAAGGCCGGGATTGGACATGTTAACGAAGGTGAGCATCCTGTATCTTGCACTGTGCATATCGGGATTCTCCTTCATATAGGCCAAGGCAGTCTTGTACCTATGATGGCCATCTGCGATTATAACATATCTGCTCTTCATATGATCTGCTATGGATCGTATATCATCCGCATCGTCGATTACCCAGAGCTTGTGAACGACCCCTACCCCGTCGTCAATATCCATTACCGGTGAATCTGACATCCATCTCTCAAGAATGGAATCCACCTTACCCTCACTGTCAGGGTAAATAACGAAGATCTGACCGAAATTGGCCTTGGTGTTCCTCAGGAGGTTCAACCTGTCCTCAATATCCTTGGGGAGGGTCTCCTCATGCTGGAGCACACCGGCAAAATCCGCATCATCCTCAGCGTCCGGACTACCGAACTCCTCGAGTTCTATCAGACCCACGAAACCCCATCTTATGTGATGCTGACCGTGTATATCGAACTCCTGGGCATAAACATACAGGGCCTCTTTGGATTCCTGTTTCAGAACACCTTTCCCAACCCACTCCTCAAGAAAATCCCTGGCCCGCGTATAAACGTTCACACTAAAACCGTCGGTCTCCTTTTTATCTCCCTTTATAATATGGGATATGTTATAGGGTGAGCGGTTGTGAAATAGATCCACCAATTCTCCCTTTATCACATCATAGGGCGGTGAGACAACATTCTCAAAATCTGTTATGATTTCCTTATTGTATCTGTATCCTTTGAAGGGGGCAATCGTTACCATCAGTTCGGGTAATTATGGTACTCCATTTAAAAATTTCTGTGATGTTATACCTTAGTCTATTACATTAGCCTTCAATGCCCCTGTTCAAGAATTTATAACATCCTAAACGGGATGACAAAAAGGGTTAATCGGGCGGAAATTCCATTTGATGAAAAAACCGTACCTAGCAAACAGTTCAGGCAGTTCAGTGACTAGCTAGAGAATGAGAACGCCTACCAGAAAACAAGCGGCCAAAGCGGAGAATGCTGGGATGGCCAGTCTCCTCATTGCATCCTTATAGCTCACCTTGAAATACTCCAATGAGACCGCCAGGCAGGGATGTACCGGGGATATCACATAGCCTACAAAGACCGCCAGATACATGAGCATGAAGGCATTAAGGTTCATTGAATGGAACTTCTCCATGTAGATGGGATATATTATGAAGATAGGTGCTGAAACCCTGCCCATGGCCAGACCGAATACCACGCCAACACCTACAAGAAGAAATACCCTTGACAGAGGAAGACCGGTGATTGCATCGTCGGCCGTGGAGGCCTTGAAAACGTTCAGGAAGAGGAACATACCGAATATGATGAGTGCATAGTTCCAGGGTTTCATCTTCAAAGCTACCCTGCCGAAAACAGAACTTTTCATTTTGATAAAAAAGACCGCATAACACAGACTGAATATGACCCCTGCAAATAATGCAGCTTCACTGAATCCGTTATAGGTCAAACCGATCTTCTTTTGTAATTGTGTCAGTAAAATGTGCAGTACGGGGGCCCCTAGAACTATATAAAGGGGAACAAGCAGGCCCATGAGCCTGAATTTTTCCTTGTACTGTATCTCTCCGTGGATCTTCCTCAGAATAAAAATGTACCCGAGAACGCAAAGCAGAAAGAAACCGGGTACTGAAAAAAGAACCGCCTTGTAGAGATTTATCTCGGCCATCTTTGTGACTGTCAGAAGCGTACCCAATGGATAGATGTAGATGAAGATATGTCGATACCAGACGTTGGCGGCCACCTTGATGTCTGAGGGCACATCCCTGCCGCCTCTGTCGATAAGCGGTGCCGAGAGCAGAGCGCCTCCCGGCATGGGAAGAAGGCCTATAAGGGCAGGAGCGAATCCCATGAACATCCTCTTTTTCATCCGGAGGTTATTGAGGAGATCGTCCATAAGCCCTGCATGCTCCATTACCCCTCCGATAACAGGTATCACACCCACCGCTAGAGAAAGGAACACTATGGAAAGGTCCGTTGAGGTATCATATAAGACCTCGAAGAATCCTTTGATCCCAGGACTGAAAATACAAAGGAAAAACGCGGCGCTGAACATGGCCAACCAGAGGCTTTTCCTTGCGATAAAGAGAAGGATTATCAATGCCAAGGGAAAGACCACGTACATCTGATCGAATTCCATCCTGTGGTTAAACGTTTGATTGGATAATAAGCTTTGTGCCGGGGTTGGACGGTTTTATAGGTTCATCAGCAAACAAAATTTTAGGCCCTTTTATCAATCCAGATATAAGCCCATGAGTCCAGTCTCCTCCTCCAAACGCCTTGCCAGATCTATTTGGGATTCCAGTATCACTATCTCATTGGTAACTACAACCGTACCTTTTAAAAGATGACCGCCTAGGCATCCCTTGTTTGAATCACCCAGGACCGCGTGGAGATGGAAAAGATAATCACCGTTCTGCCGGATGATGTTCCCGGAAAGGCTCAAAAGCTCGTGGGGGGAACTGAAGTGAGTGGGTGAATAATCCCCCTTTTCCCTGAAGTAACCAAGAGCAAATTCTTTCAGCTGTCCGATGCCTGAGATAACTATTCCAGTTTTCAGTTCGTGCTCTCTACAGGCATTCTCCAGACCCTTGAAAATATCGGCACCGGACATCAGTCTAATGAACAACTGCCCGTCCTTCTTCTTCGACATATACATATTGTCCCCTCGCTATCATTGTTATTATCTGCATAAGAAAAGGTTTACGTCTCCCGATAACATCTAATACCGTAATTCAGAGATAGGTCATGAACCAATCGAGTGAAAGGTCAATCAGCCTGGATCTGTGCTCCCACCTGCTGTAGCTGTGGTCCGCTCCATCGATTATCACCAGTTTGGAATTCGAGCCCAATTGTTCATTTATGACCCTGGCATGATCCACCGGAACCAAGGGATCGGCACCCCCGTGAACAAGGAGAACCGGACACTCGATCCGATTCAGGTTTGAACAAAGCTTCTGATCGTATACTACCGCATCGGTCACGAACTCATTGCTTATGTGATATTCGTCAATAATAATCCGACCCGAACTGTCTCGGATACTCTCCAAGAGCTCTGCCATGGTAAAGGGTGACGATACCGACACCAGACTGGAGATTTCTCCGCAAGATGCTTTCAACAGGGAAACAAATCCGCCCAGGCTGGACCCGAAAAGGCCTATCTCTTCCATACCAAGATCATCCCTGGCGAATTCAATGACCCGCTCCAGGTCCCTGTATCTCCTGGAGGAAAGCGAATCCTTCAGTTCCCCGGAACTACTGCCGCACCCCCTGAAATCGAAACGCAGTACGTTCAATCCCTGGACCGCCGCTTTCTCTGCCAGATCGACTGCCTTCTGACTGTTCATGTCCGATAGCATCCCGTGGCATGTGATAATACATTTCTTCGAGCCGGTAGACCCATCCTGACTTGGATGGAAGCAGGAAGCTATACTGTCCGCACCTATGTTGATGTAAATATTCTCAACCATGATCAGCACCTCGGATAATACTCGTTCTCATTCTTTCTTTTCCGGATCACGATCCCTTCTTGAAAAGGTGTTCACATACAGTCCGCCTCTGGGGCTCCACCGGATATCCACCGTGATCCATTCCGCCTGACAGGCATCGAAAAGTACTTGTGCTATCTCCTCGGTTATGTATTCCTGCCAGTTCCGCATATTCCTCCAGGAGGAAAGATAGTCTCTCACCGATTTGCCTTCAAGTATACTTCCGTCAGGTTTGTAGTTAATTGACAGGTTCCCCTGGTCGTGTCTCCCCGATAGGGGGCAAAGGGATTGAAATTCCTGAAATATGATCTCAACTTCCGGTGTATGGCCCTTTGAGGGAATAACCACCAGTCCTTCTGTGTCCGGAGTAAATGTCTCCGCTTCCGCTGCCTTGGAATAGTCAGTCATGAAAATCTTCTCCTACAATAATGGAATTATCCATACAATGATCTATATTTTTTCTAGGCCCAGTAGGGGTCCATCATATCCTCGAAAGCAGTCAATGACGCTACTGCCCCTTCGCTGCTGGCTATTAGAGCCTGCTTCACACCGCCAGTGATATCTCCTGCAGCGTAGATACCCGGAATATTGGTGCGCTGACTCCGGTCAGTCTCGATGAAACCCTTGGCATCCACCTTGACCCCCAGTCCCTTAGCGAGCTCGGAATTGGGAAGCACACCTATGGTCACAAAGACCCCGTCAATAGCCATTTCCCGGTTCTCCCGAGTCTTGACATTCTGGAGGACCACTGCTTCCACTGAATCCCCGCCCTTTATCTCCTTGACCACGGTATCCCAGATTATATCCACGCCTCTCTCCATCAGGGCTTCCTGGAGCGAGCGCTCGGCTCTGAGCTGGTCCCTTCTGTGAACAACATGCACCTCGGCTCCCAGATCATGAAGGTGCAGGGCATCCAGGACTGCAGCGTTGCCACCTCCCACTATCACAGCGCTTCGGCCTCTGTAAAAGAAACCGTCGCAGGTAGCACAGTAGGACACTCCGGTTCCTGTGAAATCAGATTCACCCTTGACACAGAGCTGGGCATGCCGAGCGCCCATGGCAAGAATTACGGCCCGGGACAGATATTCCTCCTTTACGGTCACCACCTTGAAACCCTTTTCGATCGATTCTATACTCCTCACTTCCTCAAGTTCCCGGATGTCGGAATATTCCTCGGCATGGGCCTTGAACTTCTCCGAGAGCTCCATACCCGTCAAGGTTGAAAACCCAACGAAGTTTGCCACGTGGGACGCAGTTGCAATGAGACCGCCACATATACCCTTTTCCAGAACCAAAGTATCCAATCCGTTTCTGGAAGAATAGATCGAAGCTGAAAGACCTGCTGGCCCTCCGCCTATGATTATCATGTCCTTCTCAATCAAGATATCCCGTCCACTTAAGTAAATCCCAATCTGGTATGTACACTTATTCTACTGGATGTTTTCATACCTGAGCCCGATTTTTTTATATTAAATTTCTCATAGCGACATATTTATAATGACAATATAACAGTTAATTGGAATAGTTCCGTTTGGAGGCGGTATGCTGGGCATAATATATTTCCGAATTTTGCCCTGAAAGCATTCCCTTTCCAGTAGAACTATGAATATGAACAGGTGGACCAGATGATCGATATAGAAGAACTTGTAAAAAAGGTCAAGGAACTGCATAGTAAAGGATATAATCACAAGGAGATCTCTAGCGATCTTCATCTTGCCATTGATACTGTTACATGGCTGTTGAGCGGTGCTCCCAGCAAGGAAACCCCTCCCTCCGATGTCAAGATCGGCTGGACATCCATAGGAGTCTTCGGGACAAGGATCAAATATACGGCCCATATCTTAGCTAACATTATCAAGGAAGAACTGTCCGACGAGAACCAATACGATACCATCATGGGTATAACTATCAACGGTGTTCCCTATGCTACTTTCCTCTCTGATCTACTGGGCAAGGAACTAGCGGTCTACAAACCCGAACCTCAACCCATTAAGGGAGGTCATTTAAGCTCCAATTACTCAGGAATGAAAGGCAAGAAGGTCATTATCGTGGACGATGTCCTGTCTACCGGGAATAGCCTCAGAGGAGCAGTGACAGAGATCAAGAAACAGGGCGGAGAAGCAGTAATGTGCTGTGTTCTGGTCAATAAAACTCAGAACGATGATGTTTACGGAGTGCCACTGAGGGCCCTGATAAGGACTGAATCCATAAGCGGAACTGTCCTGGGCGGCGGACCTCTTCACTCATTCCCATACGCCTGAACTTCTCTCGGGCAGAATAAGGATCAATAGCAGGTATTCTTAATAAGACCAATGCATTTTCCGCATGGCTCAGTACCCTTTCGGTCGGTATCATCTAGGCAGTTGGAGAAGAACATCACGCAGTCAGGATCCCTACAGTGCGAAAGACCGAAGGTGTGACCTAATTCGTGGTTAGCCTCCTTCAGAGCCCTTTTCAGAAAAACATATGAAGTACAGTTCTCCTTCAGTCGGGTCAAGGATATCAGAGCCACTCTGCCCCCTTTCCGGGCCAGACCGAAAACAAAATTAAGCTCGGGAACAAACAGGTCCCGGTCCACAACTCCCAATACTTTCTTTCCCTGGTAAATTGATATCAAATCCAATATAGGTTTAGCATCATATTGCGCTCTTCGGGGATCGAAGGATGTATCGGGGAAGGTAATTTTACTGCGGAGGCAGATGGGCATACTGCGGAAAAAAAGATTATCCCTGATATATTCAATAGCACTCTTAGAACAATCACCTATCGGTATTAGGGTTATCATGGATTTCAGTTATCCTCACTTATTCTGGGCAGAAGCGAGACTATCTTGTCCCATGTGGTTGCATCCTCCACAATATCCGGTTCCCAGAGGTTGCCCTCGCTCTCAACCTTGACAATGGAATAACCTATGAAATAATTATAGGAATTATCGCCGGGATTTGCCCAGATCAGCATTACTGCTGTAACGTCCCCCTTGACCCGCTCACTAGAGCTCACGCCTACTGTGGCCTTTGCAGCATACCTGTAATATTCCACACTCTGACCGTCTATCTCATATTCATAGGTCTTGATCTCCCTGAGCTCCAGGGTGCGGAAGTTCCTGAATGACATCATCTCGTCCAATCTGTCCTTTGCGTATTTGTAGCACATTGAACTGGGGGTATCGTCCAGGGTTTTAATGCAGCCTAAATGGAATTGACCGAAGAAAGGAGGTTCTCGTGAATTCTGGTCAAGCCTATTGGTGTAGGTTGTCTCCTCTTGCCGGATTGGAATTATCTTGCTCCTGTAGATGGTCCGATCCTTCTCAAAGGCCTTCTCGCGGTAGAAACGGACGTCCACGGGCTGGAACATATAACCTGAACCTATGGTATTGGGTTCTCCGGGATAATAATAATCAAGCTGGTCCTCGGGTACATCCGATAGTGAGGTCTGTCCAACCCCGTAATACAGAAAGGCGATATATGTGGTAGTGGCTATTATGATGGCAACAAGCACCACCAATACTATCCGGTAAAGGGACTTTGATTTTTTCTTTTTTTTGGCTCCCGTTTTTTTTTCCCCGGCCTTGTTCTCCCCTTTTTCTTCTTCCACCTCCGGTACTACCTCGAGGGCGGGAGTATTTTCTTCCGATTTATCTTCCCGGGGATCAAAGGCCATGAATTTACACCTGCGGAATTCTGAATACTGGTAATCTGTAATCCTGGATATATGAAACTTACGTGATTATATATCTATCTGCATATTTGTACTCGATGTTTTGGTAAGGATCATAAAATGCGAATCGATCGGAAATACGGGCACATCCGTCTTATTGAACATACTTGGATTAATCATAAAAAGAATAATATATGCATGATACCATAACTTTTCAGCCTCTATACCCTTTTACAAGAAGGCAATCCAGAGAAAAACCAGGGATCGGGATCATTATGCCGGGAGAACAGAACAAGTATGACACTTCAATAACCAGCTTCACTCCTGACGGCAGGGTGCTTCAGGTGGAATACGCTAGAAAGGCAGTGGGCAGAGGCGCGCTCTCATTTGCCATGAAATACCGGAATGGTATTCTGCTAATGGCTGACCATCAATCCCGCTCAAGACTCATCGAGGAATCCTTCAGGGAAAAGATCACAAAGATCAATGAAAGATGCTGGGGAGTATCTTCCGGACTGGTGGCCGACTCGCGCATTCTGATCAACTATGCCAGAAGAATGTCCGTCTATAACAAGGTAAAATATGACGAACCCATCGATATCAGGATGATGGTATCTAGAATATGCAATATCAAGAGGGCCATGACCCAGTACGGGGGTTCCCGGCCCTTCGGCGTATCAATGCTTTTCTGCGGCATTCAGGACAATGAGAGGTTCATTTTCAAAACTGATCCCAGCGGTGCATTTTCCGAATACAACATAACCGCCATCGGCCATGGTTCCGAAGGTGTTAAGGAAGCCTATAACGATCTCCATGATGATTTCACGGATAATTATTCCCTTGAGGAATCCTTCAAATACATCCTGGAGATATTGAAACGTTCCAAAGAGGATTTCATTCCGGATAATCTGGAGATCTGCGTTATTGACAAAAAGGAGCAGAGCAATTACGATTACGGGGATTTTCTCAAAAAGTTCAGCATTGAATTGTGATAATTTATCAATTATGAATATGAACGGATTCTCTGGAGCACCAGACCTTTTTCAGCAGAAAGATACCAAGGGGAAGGATTGATGCCTGCAGATATCGGATTGTACATTATCAGGTCGATCATATGGATAAATCAAAACCGGAGATCATTACAATAGAGAAACTCAACCACATCATTTCTTCTCACCCCTCGGGCACCTGTATTGCGGTCAGAGTAACCCCTGGATCATCTGAAAATGGAATATCCGGAATTGATCAATGGAGGAAATCGCTTAAGATAAAACTGGTACAGCCAGCGGTCAAGGGAAAGGCCAACAGAGGTTTGATAGAATATCTGGGGACCATTTTCGGCAGAGATCATTCCATAGAGCTCATTCACGGCCAAACATCAAGGGATAAGAGAGTTCTTATCAAGGGTCTGGTAAAGGACGCCTGCCTGGACTTGCTTGCTGATAAGATTTCATGATTTCCATTAACCAAAATTACCCATTACAAGGAGTGCAGCTTGCATGAAGGGAAAGGAGATACTTGAGGACCTTGAAAGGATCTTGGCTGGACTTTTGGAGAGAAACATAGGGACACCCGTTGTGGTAGAGGGAAAACACGATGTGGATTCCCTTAGGAATCTGGGATTGAAAGGTGAGATAATCTCCTATAACAGGGGCAAGGGATTGGTGGAGTTCAGCGAATGGCTGAAGGAAAAATACGATTCTGTAATATTGCTTACCGATTGGGACACCAGGGGTGTTCAGCTCATGAAGGGTTTAAGAGAACAGCTTACTGCCCTAGATATCACGGTGCAAGACGATATCTGGATAGAATTACTGAAACTCGTAACAAAAGAGATAAGATGCGTAGAGGATTTGGATAATCTGATTTTCAGATTAAGAGAAGAATAGAATGTTCAAGAAAAAAAACAATCCCGGATTCGAATCTCCTTATCCATACCCGGGAACATATTATGGAAAAATTTTCGATTGTTCTATATCAGATATGCAGTCAGGACAATCGCCATAGCAAGTACAAGACCGAACTTTAGAACTGAATCCTTTGTGTTCATTATACCGAACAGAAGTGCGATGGCAGTCAGCAGTCCGCCTATGTTGATTATAAGACGGCCTACAAAACTCATTGCTTTAAATGCATCTGCATCGGTGATAAAGGAGGTATTTATGTTCATGAGCAATCCCCCGATGAACATGATGCCAAAACCGATTACTGCAAAAATTATGGTTTTTTTCATTTTTTTCTCGGTCTTATGCCTGAAGAAATTATCATATTTGTATTGTTTTCCTTCTGATTGAACTGGTACTTCTCTTTCCGGATATCCGCTAGGAAGTCTTTTTTGAGATCCGTATGGCGGTGGTGGGTATTGTGTCATATGTATCACCTCATGTTTTAGCAAGCGTCAATAAATTTACCTATTTATATATTATTCGGTCTAATATTAGGCTGGTTAATATTCAATATGTGCACATCATACGCCAAAACTCCATTGGCGGGATCAAGAAAAATGATTCAATAACAACTTATTAGGACATTTCTCACTCCCATTCTTCAAGTGCCCTTTCCAGACTCTTAAGGTTTTCCTTGCACCTTTTCAGATGATGCAGTGCCCGATTATAAAGATATTCTAGTTGATCAGTATCCGGATAAATCCGGCCATTCTCTCCCAGGGGAACATGAAGTGTCTCACTGCTCAGCAGTTCAACTGTGATCTTTGTTATTCTGCTGCCTTCCCCGTTTAGCCTCAAGGATCTTATGGTCGAGTACTTGAATGAACTCTGCTGTCCCAGGTTCCTTAATCTGACACTGCTCTTTAGACCTGCACATTCTATATGGAAGATGGGGGACTGTACCATGAGGTACAGATTTGATCCAGCCTTCCATTGGATAATTTCCTGCTTGAATTCTTCCAGGGTAGGTGCATTATGCCATTTCTTCAAGACACTCGATTCCTGTTTATCACCCACGTTCTTGAATTCCAGAAGCTGGATCCGGCCAGAACAGGAACTTGTGGTCATGTATTCATTTCGGGAATTTATGAGGTGCAGCAGAGGCTGAACCTCCGAATCCACAAGTCCCTGATCTATGAGACCTTGAAGCTCTTTGAGCCTTTTGTTCTTATTCCCTATTGGACCAGTATTTGCAGTGAGCATTGACATCCCCATGGCTGTAAACTATTATACCTATTTATCATTATCAACTCAAATTCAGTAATAATAGGTCTAAGAAAATAAAAAGAGACTTGAAATTGAGGGATAGCTTGTTTGTAGAAAAAGTTGATAAAAATAACGAGAAGGGTACCATAGTATACCACCATAGCTTACTAAGGTACCCAACTCTAGGAGGAGATACATAGAGCGTTATTGTGTATTATTCTGTTATGAATTGAGGCGGGCCCCGAAAGACCCGCCAAGCGGAGGAACAAACCAGCAGATAAACCCCTTCCCTCTGGCTACTACTGACCTGATATGATACTTTGTTAATCTAATATCTCAATTCTTCTATCTCATGCTCGAGATGTTTTACCCTTGCCAAAGCCTTCTCGTGTTCCAATTCCTTGGCCTTAAGCATTTCATTCTCAACCCGCACCTTCTCTTCCATGTTCTCCTTGTAATCCTGGAGCAACTTTATCACCAGGAATTCCAGGTTCAACACTTCTCCTTTCTGGATCACATTCCGCTCCAGCCATTTCAGAAGCCGTTTCGGAATTCTGAATACCTGCGTATCTGCATTGACGGACACGGAATGTCGATGGAGCATATCTGCGACACTTTTCCGCAGAAAGTCGCTCCGGGACCTGAACTTTTTCTTGAATACTAGGGAATCGATCTCATCGATAACTTGGGGATTCTCACGGAAATTCAGAATCGACTGCTCTTCATCGATCATTTGCCCTCACCTCTTGTAATATAATATAATATTTAATACTTAAAAATTACCCCACTTTTTTGTTGATTCCGCAGGAAATCCCCAAGATTTTGTATTACTTTTTTAGTAGTTATTTTCCCTCTCTCTACATAGGCATAAAACGTATTATTATATATAGTTTCCCCCCATTATTCACCCAGTAATAAATCAAAATTAAAAATATTACAAATTTTAAATAATATATTACTAAAATTTAATTGTATTACGATTTTATTACGAAGAATAATAACATTATGCATTCTAAATAAAATAAAATTATAAGAACATATATTTGAATAATATTTAAAAAAAATAAAATAATATTTAAAAAATTTATGATTTCGTTTATAAAAAATGTATAATTCAAAAAAGGAACTATAATAAGGGTCTGCCCCTTATGAGCATTGCATCCCCAAAAGAATAGAAGCGGTACTCACTCTCTATTGCTTCACGGTAGGTTTTTAAAATCCTATCCCTTCCGCAGTAAGCGCTGATCATCATGATTAGGGTCGATCTCGGCAGGTGAAAATTGGTGAGAAAGAAATTCGAAGGAGTCTTGAATCTATAGGGTGGATAAATAAAAATCCCGGTGTTTCCGCTATAAGGTCTCAGCCGGTCATGTTTGGAGAACAATGTTTCAAGGGTCCTCATTGTTGTGGTTCCGACAACCCATATACGATCGCCATTGTCCAGAGCCTGATTCACCAGCTTCGAACATTCTTCACTGACTGAAATGAACTCCATGTCCATCTCATGTTCGTCAACCCTTTCAGCCTTTACAGGTCTGAAGGTCCCTGTGCCGACATGGAGGGTCACCTGGGTTCTAGTGATGCCTATGTCATCGATTTTTTTCAGCAATCCTTCTGTAAAATGCAGACCTGCTGTTGGAGCAGCAATAGCACCTGGATCTCCGGCGTAGATGGTCTGGTATCGGTCATCCCTGTCCAGCTCCTTCTTGATATAGGGAGGAGTGGGCATTACTCCTACGGCATCCAATATATTCTGAAGGGTAATTCCATCTTCCCCTGAAAAATGAATTCCGGTCCCTACCGATATCCAATCCTCTCTTGATCGGAGCCATTCAAACAAACCATCCCCTTCAAAGAAACTGATCAAATACAATCCTTCGTGGATTCTTTTCTCAACAAACACCGTCAGGGGAATATCATCCATGAAAAGCTTGGATGATGGTTTGATATTCTTACCCTTCAAGAATGCCTTCCATTTATTTGATTTAATTGGACGGTCTGCACATAGCATAGCCCTGCCCTCTCCGTGCAGAGAATCCATCAGTATCTCCACCCTTCCCCCGGTTACCTTTTTGGCAAACAACCGGGCCGGGATCACTTTCGTATCATTTACTATGAGTAGATCCCCAGGTTCGAAAATATCCAGTATCTGATGGAATATTCTATGAGATACACACCCGCTCTTATTATCAAGCACTAACAACCTGGATGAATCCCTGGGCTCTATAGGCTCCTGGGCAATAAGCTCCCTCGGAAGATGATAATCATAATTGTCAGTCCGGTTCATATCCTCGCTCAAGTTATCCTTTCCCTTATCTATCAATAAAATGATTATTAGTCCAAAGAAATATACCGAAGGTTCAATCAGCAGTAAAATGGAAGGTCATATTGGCATTGGATGACCTAAGTTCATCCAGGGAAGGGTAACCCATGGCCCTTGCTGTCCTCTCGTCAATATTGCCCTTTTCATCCAGCATCTTTCTCAGCATGTCCAATCTTATAATCTTCTTGGGATTGCTGCCTAACAGCTTCGATATGCCGTCAATATGCCCATCCCCGACAACAGCGAGAACATGAGGATAGAGTTTTGATAAACGCAGTATCTTTGCAGCCATATACCGGTTGCGATCATCAATCAGAGCTTTTTTGATATGAGGATAATGTTTGCCTATCACTGAAAGATATTTTTCCGGATTATCCCTGAACTTCTGCAATTCCTTCTCTATACGCTTCTTTTTCAAAAATTGACCAGCTATAGCTCCGAAGATCAGCATGACCTTCTCCTTGAAGGAAAGCATTTCGAGGAGACCTCCGCCTTGGCGGCTGTCTGGAGAAACGGTGGGAACATCAATAAATGCCACAGGAATCCCCATATCCTTTGCCACCTCTGTTGCGGCAAGCATCTCATCACCCACCTTGCTGTCATACCTCAAGGCCACTTTCTGCTGAAAATTCGAAAGAAGCTTATAAACCAAGGGTGTCGCCGAGCCCCGTTCCCCTGTCAATATGGCCCGGTACCTGTGTTTGTCAAGTTCGATGCCGATTACATTGGGCTGGGATATCTGTATTACCCTTTGAAGCCCCTTTCTGATTTTTATAACATGAGCTATCCCGATCAGAGTTATCATTATCTACAGCTCCCAATCTCTATCTGCGGGTTGAACATCTTCAATCGGATGGATAAAATTGCTGATCCCTTCCTTATTCATTCTGCAGGGGCAGTATGCGGTTGAGCTCGGAATAATACCTTGTAAAGAGGTTTATGACCTCATGAAAATTCTCTTCTGTCTTGGAGGTGTTGATTATATGGGAGGCAGTTAATACTGCTGATAGCAGTTCCAATCGTTCACATCGATCCATGGTAAAACCTCGTTTTCAGTTCATAAAGGAGAACATAAGATATATATTATTTCGAAGGAAAGGTCAGGAAAGATAAATTTATTTTCCACCGGATTCTCATCTATGCAAAGTTTATTTTGCTAAACTGGATATTCTTCAATACTTTTTGAGTATTTTATCCGTTCCCACAGCTTGAGATGGAATCTGGAGAATAGAACGCATATGACCACAAGGGGAAATGCAGCTATTACATCAATGGCGTAATGATACCTTAAGTACATGGTGGATGTTATCAAGAGAGTTGTAATGGGAAGCATGAAGAACAGTGTTCTTCTATCCGTTCTGAACATACTGTAAGTGACAAGAATAAAAAGCCCAGAATGCATGCTTGGGAAACAATCATAGGCAGTTGACCTGACAGATTTAAAAATATGTTCATTGAATTTGGTCAGGGACCATCCCCCCAGTTCACTAGTGAAATCCAGGGAGTAATGATATTTTGGGCCCTCAACCGGAAATGCTATGAAGAACATAAGAGCAATATAATGCATAAAGATGGTGGTAAGCTCCAGTTCCCTGTAGGTTCTCTCCTTTCCCTTGATATAGACAAAGAAATATACAAAAGGTACAAATAAATAAATAAGATAGAAAATGGACATTGTTTCAGTGAGCAGATCTGAATAGAGCGACTGCATCGTGAAGACGGGTGATCTTCCGAATATAATTTCGTCTATAAGGAGTGCTTCGCTGTCATAGATTCTGTTTGGGGTTCCGAAAAAAGAAAGATTCTGATATATTATAACAAGGGGTACGAAATGAAGGAGCGATGAGCGGAGCCTTTTCTCTCTCTTGATCAGTTCTTCCCTGCTCTTCGTCCCCGCTCGGATCTTTTTCAATAAGAGACGTGTTCTTAACTTCGGAAGGAGGAAAGCGCCCAATAGTGCCGCTGCGGGGATAAGGATATCTAAATTCCCCTGCTCCAATCTATCCAGGAAAAGCACTGCAAAAAGTATGTAAACCGGAAAGAAAAGAAGAGTGACCGTATGAACAGGCCCAATATCCAGAAGGATCCCGCCAAATCCTCGTCTATTCTCTGAGCTCATAGTAATTGTTTAAATATATCTATTCATTATTAAGGTTTTCCAAGGGTCAGGCTTTTTATAAAATCAAGTTATAGTGAAAAGTTACTGTTATGATCCCCTTACCGAAGTAGGGATTTGGTCAGCACAGCAAAGAAAAGGGTGAAATGATGTCCATAGTTTCCATTCCCGATGATGAATCCATAAGAAGGTATCTGCAGAAAAGATACGGGAAGGTATCAGATATAAAATGCATAAGATTGGGCGCGGGTGTCCACGGTGAAGGCTACCGGGTATCCTTTAGAAGCAATGCTTTTAAGGGAGAAATGAACCTGGTTCTGAAAACCCTTTCACCGCAGAACTTCGGACATGATTACATGGCTGATCGGGCCTCGGTCAATCTGCTTGCAAAGGACAGCTATTCCAAGCTTCCCGGACACGTCCGCTGTGTGGATGTCATGGCATACAATGAGAAAGACCTCTATTCGGTAAAAGGCTCAAAGGAGTTCTATGTTCTGATGCAGGAAGCAAAGGGGCATGAATATTTCGGGGACCTGAAGGATATACTTTCAAGGGGTGATCTGAACGAGCGGGATATCAAGAGGGCAAAGGCTCTAGCGGATTACCTCATCAATATACATTCTACGAAATACAAAGGCGATAATGCCAAATCCCTCTACAGGCGGAAGATACGTGATACCGTGGGTCACGGCGAGTGCCTAATGGGAGTACTGGACACCTACGAGGATTGGCCTTTTATAAAGCGTAAAGATATGGTTGAAATAGTCTCAAAGAGCATCAGCCATTGGGACCGTTTGAAGGACAATATGGACCGACTATGTCAGGTGCACGGTGATTTCCACCCTGGTAATATCTGGTTTGATGAGGATGACAATATAGTACTATTGGACCGGTCAAGGGGTATATGGGGAGAACCGGCTGATGATCTTTTCTGTCTGCTTGTCAACTATCTTTTCTATTCAATTCTTCATACCGGTGATTTCAGCGGTCCTTTCAGAGAGCTCTTTGAATTGGTGCACAGCAGATATATCGGTATGACATGGGATAATAATATCAATCTTGCCGGACCGCTCTTTCTTGCATTCCGGATACCTGTACTTACAAACCCACATTTCTACCCTCATGTGGATGATACAACCAGAACCAAACTGATCGGATTTGCCAAAAATGTACTGGATGATCAGGAATTCAGTATTGACAGAATACGGGATTATTTGAAGTTATGACGAAGGATTTTTTTTATGGATAAATAAATAATAATAGAACCCCTCATATGCCTGTTTTAAGATAGAAAACTTGAAGGAGCTATTGACTAGATTACTTTCACAGGGATGATGAATATGGCATCAATATTGCAGATATGGACCGAGAAATACCGTCCGCAGAAGATAGATGACATCGTCGGACAGGATCCCATCAAGGAACGTCTGAAAGCCTATGTGAGGGAGAAGAACATTCCCAACCTGCTCTTCGCAGGTCCCGCAGGAACGGGTAAAACCACTGTGGCATTGGCCCTGGCAAAGGAGTTGGCTCCAGACAATTGGAAACAGAATTTCCTTGAACTCAACGCATCGGACGAGAGAGGCATCTCCATTGTAAGGGAAAAAATAAAGGATTTTGCTAAAACATCCACCTTCGGGGATTCTCTGAGCTTCAAGATGATATTTCTTGACGAATCCGATGCACTTACCGGGCCCGCCCAGCATGCCCTTAGAAGGACCATGGAAAGATATACCGGGGGCTGCAGGTTCATACTCAGCTGCAACTATTCTTCAAAGATAATTGATCCCATTCAATCCAGGTGCGCTCTTTTCAGATTCCCAAAGATACACCGGGAGGACATCAAGGACCATCTCTTCAATATTGCAAAAATGGAGAACCTGGAGATAGAGGAGGACGGATTTGACGTACTTCTTGAATACGCCAATGGCGACATGAGGAAAGGTATTACAATGCTCCAGGCTGTGGCATCCTCCGAGGGGAGGATCGATTCCAACGGTATCTACAAGGTATTCAGTATTGTGAATCCCGGGACCATCAAGAAGATACTGGAAACTGCCATCGAAGGTAATTTCAACGCCGCCAGGACAGAATTGAGGGATCTCATCATCAAGAACGGACTTGCGGGATCTGACATAATAAAGGATATTCACAAGGAGATATTCAATCTGAACATTCCTGATCGTTCCAAAATGGTCCTGGTGGACAAACTGGCGGAATTCGAATTCAGAATGGTGGAAGGATCAAATGAGATGATCCAGCTTGAGGCACTTATCGCAAATATAGCCCTGAATGTCAAGATTGGGAACAAGGATCGTTGATATGAGGAGCTTAACCGAATATATTTTATTTCAAAATAAGGAATATTTAGTATGTTGGCGAGGCGTAGAGGTGATAATAAACACTTCAAAATTTAAATAATATTACTACAATCTGTGCTGTGATTTTCATGCGTAAGACGACATTGATAAAATGTAATAATTGTAACAAGACAATTGATTCTCTTGGCAAGAACAAGGTAAGCTGCCGTTACTGCGGTAAGGTTACCGCAATCGACACCGACGATTCGGATTCGGATGTCATGAGGAGAGCCCAGATATTCAATCTTGATGATATCATAAAGAAAGAATCCTTCATGAGGAACATGGCCCTAGGTGAATCAGTACTTACACTGGCTGTGGGATTGTTCCTCCTGCTGTTCGTGACTACAAACATTGCCATCATGGTTTTTGTTTTTGTTGCCTTTGCAGCATGTGTCACTTTTGCACTTATGAAGCATACTAAACTGGAGAAGACCAAAGGAATGAAGAGCGATCTTGATGGTGGGAAATTGCTCTCTGAATATTGAATTGATCTTTTCACGGCCCCTAGGGCTTCCTATGGATCTAGAACAAACTACATTTATGGTATACAGGTGGTATATTGAAGAAAAGAACACTGTTTTTAATAGTGGTATCAGGATTATTGCTGATCAGCATCTCTTTGAACCATGTCAGCTTCGGTTTGAATGCAAGCATCCATAATGATTCCAATGTCGTTGTGGATACTGACAACAAGGCAGAATACCTATACAAAAGCCGGATCAATGAATCCTATCTAAGTATAAGCGAGAACACTGTAACACTGGGACCCGAGGACAGCGGTAACTTCACTGGCATATGGGTTCACGGTACTGGCACACTCATTCTAAACGGATGTGAATTGAATATTGTTCAGGATGAGGGGCATTACGGTGAGTTCAATGTCACTGGTGACGGCAGCCTTAGCATCCTTGGCGGATCAAAGATTCATATCAACAAAGGCAACTTCTCGTTCAGAGGCCGAAACTTTGAGATGGCCGGAGATTCAGTGATCAAAGTTACAAATATCACAGGGGGCCAGACCGGAGATCCCCAGGGTTACGGGCTTGAGAGGGACGGAAGACTGGGGAACAATTCTGTTGTGGAGATCATCTCAAAAGAACCTATCACCATCAGCGGCTCGGAGATATACAGCTACGGCGGGGGAGGTGGAAACGGTGCACCAGGATTGAACGAAGAACTTAAGGATGGTGGAAGAGGCGGTGAAGGAGGGGTAGGTAAAATCATAGTGGAAGGACCCCAGATCAATATAATTGAAAACTCCGTATTGAAGGCCGTAGGTGGAGACGGCGGAAAGGGCGGTGAAAGAGCTTTCGGGTCTGAACAGGGCAGAGGAGGAGACGGGGCCAAAGGCGGATTCGGAGAGGTAATCATTCAAACAAAGACCAAACAAATGGTCGACCCAAAAATTGGACTTTATTCTTCTGAGATAAATGCCAGCGGAGGTGTCGGAGGAGAAGCATCCAATGTAATAGGCGATGAGCTTCTCGGAGACGGCGGAGACGGCGGAAATACAAACATGCTGATACATGCCCATAACGACATAACCTTCAGCGATTGTACGATATATTCCCTGGGTGGAGTGGAAGGTAGAGGTGCGGGGGGCGATGGCGTAGCCGGATATGATGACCTGATAATGAGGAGCGAACTGAACGTTGCTACTGGGTCCGATACATTGATCCGGATATCCAAGGATTCCTTCGGTATTGACTGTCCTTCTGGTGAGAACGAATTGAACAACGTACTCATACTTGACGGGACTGGTGGTCAGGTCAGGCCCTTCAGTGAAAGGGAATCGGTCATAATAATCAAATGGGATGTGAATGTCCATGTGATAGATGACTACCAGAGGGAACCGATTTCAAATGCAGAGGTGGAGGTCTTCATCAAAGATGACGATGACAGCTGGGACAGTGTAGGAGCAGAGAACACGGATTCATCAGGCAACGTTCTCTTCGAGAATGTGGAAGCAAGAAAGATCAAGGGTAATGAACTTGGTCAGGATCAGACTGTAAGGATCATTGTTAGAAAACACGCTTATGAAACTCAAGCATCAGTTCCACTCTCCAGATCCGTTAAGAAAACTATGATACTGAAGATCCTGAGTCTTGAGATCTCCAAGATATACTACAGGAGCGCTCTAATGGGGAGCGACGGGCTGCTTAAAATTTCCGAATCCAACATCAGGGGCGGCCAGGAGATAGGAGGTATAATCTACATTAACGGGACAGCTAGCCTGGAGAACGCAGGCTCATCGGCCTATATAACCGGCGTCACCGTTGCCATCAACGATGGAAAAGCTCAGACCGTAACTGATACAAGTCAGAATCGTGATTGGTCCGAATGGAGCTTCATTCTGGAGACCGCCCAGTTATCCGGCAAAGGGTCCAAGTCAAAACTGACAAAGCTGTATGATGATGAGACCTTGATCCTGGAGTTCGAGGTATCAGAGAACAACGATTTCCTAACAGGTATTCAGCTGCCCATACACATCAACCAGAGCAATCTGAACAATCCTCCTTATTGCGAGATCATTTCCATAAACGACCTTGAGGTCGACCCCGAGACAGAGTTCGAGGTCAAGATGCCTCCGGAGAAGCAGACCACAGTGGTAATTAAGGGAGAATACTTCGACCTAGATAACGGTGATAGAGTTTCGGTGAACAACGTTCGGCTTTCGGTCCAATCAGTGGGTAAGGATGACCGGACCCCGATCTCAAACCTGGAGAACACGAAAGTTCAGAAATCCGATGAGAACAGCGGCACATGGGAAGTAACCTGGGAACTGAAAACCGCCAATTTCCAGCCAGGATCATATATAATGTCCATTGATGTAATGGATAATTCCAAATCAAATCCCTACAATGCATCGGACAGCGATCACTTCCAACTTATAGATATTCCTTTCAAGATCATACTGGAATCCCCGCCTTCAGCAACAATAGATACTATAGCCGGCGAGAAACTGGAAACATACTGGTCTGATGATGAGGACATACATATTATTGACACTAATACAGCTGTGGGAGAGAAAAGAATAACCCTGGCATTTGTAGGCAATGGTTTCCATAATGACCCCAATGTGGAAGGGGGATTCAAATATACTTGGAAAGTTCTTAACAAGATTACCGCAAAGGAAGTAAATCTAGGCGATAAGGCGTCCTTAAATAATCCCACGCTTTCATTTTCTATTGGAGAGAACGAAGAATATGCCGAGTTCGAAGTATCATTGAAGGTCTCAGACAGCAGGAGTTATTCCAGTGCTTATACCGAGAATAATAAGGTACTGATAAAACTTCATTACCAAGCACCCCCCCCAAAGACAAAGGGGTTCATGGGTGATATCGATGTAATTAGCTTATTTATTACAGGCGAGGACGGTGAGCATGATGACGGCGACGTTCTGCTAATCGGTCTCGTTGTGATATATATCCTCGTCGCTCTGTTATTGATCAGAAAGCACAAAGCTATACAGAAGAGAGTGGGTACACGTCTGAAAAACGCCAAACTCAAGATAGAACAGAAACGAAGGCAGGAAGAGATGGAGAAGGAGAAGAAAAAGAAGAAGCTGAGCCTTGCGGAGCTTGGAGGAAGGATTGACGGAAAAAGATATGTTGCCCAGGGAGCGGGGTCCCAGGATTACAACAGAATGGGATACGGCGATGTTACCCTGGCAACCACAGTGCAGCAGGGGCCATCGGCACCCTATCCAACCCAACCCCAGGAAGCCCCGGCAGCACAGCCATCAGAAGAAGAGGTTGTGGATTTTATGGCCGGACCGGCCCCGGAATCGGCACCTCCTGAAATACCCCCGGAAGAACCTGCTGCTCCGGTACCAGCTATTGTTTCATCCACACCTCCGCCAGTTGATGATGAACCTGAACCTCCTGCAGTCGCTCCGGTTCAGACAACTGCCCCTGTTACAGCAACTGCTCCAACCACTACAGCTCCGGTACAGACAACTGGTCCAGTAACCACTATGAGACCCGTCACATCCACGGTAGTGACCACAGCGCCGGTTACAACCACGGCTCCAGTTCAGACAACAGCTCCCGCCGCAGCACCGCAGCAACAGACGGCTGATCAGGGAAATAAATGCTCAAAATGCGGTGCGGATGTGAAACCTAACTGGTTCATCTGCCCAAACTGCAAGAATATGCTCTGAGTGTCAGAATGAAGATACAGCATGGATTGCACAAATGAACTTTTCATAATTAAGCTCCTAGCTTATGTTCATAGGGCCATGCTTTGTTATCTGCCATTATATAATATTATATTTAGAATTATTACAATACACCCATGACCTGGGCGTCAGACAGTAAACCAAAGCAAATATTCAGTCTTTTAAATGGGATCATTTACATTACAATCGAGGACTCAAATGAAGGTTATTGCCATCGCTGGAATGCCCGGGGCCGGTAAGAGCACGCTAATCAATGAGGGAATCAAAAGGGGTGCTTACTCCATTAGGATGGGCGACCTTGTTATCGAAGAGGTCAATAGATTGGGCCTTGAGATAACCGATTCGAATGTTGGCCATGTGGCTGATAAGGTAAGACAAGAGCACAGGGCCAAACTATACGGCAACCGTATCCCCCTGGAACTATTTGATGTAGAGATACAGAAAATAATGGAGCACGAAGGTTACGGGATCTGGGCAAAGAAGACGGTTGAAAAGATCAAGAAGGAAAGCAAGAGCGAACTGGTTCTTATAGACGGTGTGCGGGGAAACAAGGAGATCGACATCTTCAGGACATATTTCAATAATTTTGTAACCCTATCAATTTTTTCATCCAGAAAGGACAGATTGGAGAGGATATTGAGAAGGAGCAGGGAAGATGACATATCGGGCCTCGGGGATCTTAAGGGGCGTGACCGGAGGGAATTGTCATGGGGCCTCGGCAAGGTAATTGCCATGTCGGACCATATGATAATAAATGACTGCTCATTCAAGGAATTCCATAAGCGCATTAAAGATTTTTTCCGCAAGATTATTAAGTGAACCCCAAAACTATCCGAAAGGATATGGTGATTTCTAGATACCTAAGAATCTTGTGAATGGTAGAGAGCCATAGAGGCGGTACAATGCTGCATGAACACAAGTATGATCATAGATATAATGGAAAAGAAAAGAGCCGAACATCCCTTTTCAGGGTCTTTAGAATAACTGCTTTTTATTCAGTTATTTTTCTGCTCTTATCAAACTTCCTGTTTATTGGACTGTCAATAGACCATAAGGACACCTACAGGGCTTCTGTTAAGGGCGATATCAAGTGTGATAAAAAGATCATACAAATAGCTGATGAACAAGACCTGAAAACTGCCGCTAGGTCCCGTGATGGAAACAGCAATGATTGGAGCATGTTCGGAAAGGATAGTAACCATACATTCTTCACCAGCTCCCCAGGTCCTGTAAATGGTGACCTCCTCTGGTCATTCGATATGAAAGAACTCTCCGGGCAGACTGCTGCTGATGTTGTTTCTTCACCTGTAGTGGTGAACGATACGGTCTACGTCTGCTCCTCTAATTATTTCATGGCCGCCTTCGATATTGATAACGGCAACCTGAAGTGGGAGACCTATCTTGAGAACCGAATACGCTCCACACCTGCCTACCATGACGGTGAGCTGTTCGTTGCAGCATACAACAAGGTATGGAAGGTCAATGCACTCAACGGATCAAAACAGCTTCTATTCCAGACCCCGAAGGAGATAAGCAGTTCCCCGGTGATCTACAATGAAACCATATACATTTCCACACTTTTCTCCGGCAGCAGAATGTACGCCCTCAATATATCCGGAGAGGAGAAATGGAATATCTCCATGGGTGATTCTCTGTGGGGAACCCCCGGCACACCGGCTCTGTCTGGGGGTGTGCTGTACATTGGAAGCGCCAACGGATGGTTCTATGCACTGGACTCCGATGGTTTATATAATGGAGACCAAGGAACACTGGATAATGGTGACGGAAACCAGGCAGATATTATTTGGAGTGTGAACATATCAAGAGAGATAATGGCATCACCAACCATAGTAGAGGATTCTGTGATTTTCGGAACCTTCAGTGATCAAAAAACAAATCGCCTATATTCCCTTTATCTGAGCAATGGTACTGAGAAATGGAACACGAGTACTGCCGCAAGAGTACAATCCACCGCTTCCTACTCACCTGATACTGAGCTGCTGTATCTGGGTACCTACGGGGACGGACTCAAGGCAATTGACGCTCAAACAGGCAGTACTGCATGGACATTCGATACAAAGGGAGAGTCCATCCTGTCATCACCAGCCGTATCCAATGGGGTGGTGTACTTCGGCTGTTTCGATAACAGGTTATACGCTGTGGATTCCCAGGGAAACCAGAATGGTTCTGCAGACGAACACTGGAACTTCACAACCATGGACATCATACATTCAAGTCCTGCGGTATCCAGGGGAAGGGTTTTTATTGGAAGCAACGATGATCGCATATATACAATAGGTGCGCCTGACCTTGCGGTTTACCCGGCTGAGATTGTGATCTCTGACCTGCATCCGTTCCCCCGGGAAAGGGTATCCATTGAAGCCAACATATCCAATCGGGGTTCGTTGGACACTCAATCCCTAATAGAGATCGCGGCCAAGGACCGTTATAACAATACTGTACATAGTATTTATTCAGAAATGCATCTTGTCGAGAGAGGTGCATCCCTGAAGATATCCGCCCACTGGAGAATACTGGACAACCCGCTGCACGTCTGGAACATATGGGTAACTGCAACTAACTTCAGCCATTCCGAGCCTAAGCAGAATAATAATCTGGCCAAGTTGGAATTGACCGTATCAACTGAGCTGAGGGATTACTGGAGTATGTCCGGGGGCGGAGCCGATCATGCGTTCTATCAATCCAATGCTCCTGAGAAGAACAACACGTTATGGAAAAAAGAGCTGGATGAGGTGCTGGATTCTCCTATTATCTATAGGGACAACGCCGTGATCAATTCAAATGAAGGAAATATCAAATGCATATCATTGCTCACTGGTCAGTGGAAATGGAATCTGACCTTGGGTGAGACCCCCGCCGGCCTTCCTGCAGCCGGTTACGGAAAAGTTTTTATTTCCACATCACAACACCTTTATGCCCTGGATATTGACGGGCTGGAGAACGGTAACAGTGGTATTGTCATGGGAACCCATGAAGATCAGGGCGCGGACATCCTATGGAGAGCAGATCTTCCCGAAGGTCCCACAGGCGATATTATACTTGCAGGGGGATTAATCGGCCTGATCCTGGGTGATTCCCTGCTGTTCATTGATGAGGATTCCGGCCTTTTGGAGAAGGAGCTGGACCTTTCAGCGGATATCACAACCAACATGGTAGCTGCGGAAAATTACTTCATCTACGGAGACAGCGGCAGGTCCATCTATGCCCTCCATATGGATAATTTCACCCAAGCTTGGAGTCGAGAGATAACAAACACATCCGAAATATCGGGAATTCTTTGGCCCGGTTCCAAGGAGATCATCATAACAACGGACCACAAATGCCAGGGTTTGGACCTTTATTCTGGTAATATCTCCTGGGCCTATTATTCCCTGGATACTATCACAACCCATCCAGCCTACTCAGCGCAAACTGGAGCGGTTTATTTCATCACGGAAACAAAGGAGATCATCAAGTTATCATTATCCGGTGAGGAATTGGACAGAATGGTCTATCACCATGATCATGCAGTATCTCTCGCTACCGGTGGTAATTCCATTCATATCTCCACTGTGTCTGGGAACATTATAATGCTTAAAGATTTCGATGTTATTAGGGGAAGAGGTATAGGTGACGGAAACGACACAGGCCTGGTAATGAAATGGAGCTACTCTACAAGCGGGGATCTAACCCCAGAGATGGCTTTGGACGAGGTGCTTCTTGTCACTTCATCAAAGGGTCATATTTACTGTATCGGAGGAAGGAACCAGAAACCGGTGGCTACCATCGACCAGCCCGAAGCCAGGTCCAACCACTTTCTTGGAGATGAAGTGACCGTAAACGCTACTGGATCCTGGGACCCTGACGGGGACCGGCTGTGCTACAGCTGGGTAAGCAGTCTTGACGGTGAACTGTATTCTGGATACGACGCTAAAACATCAGTCAAATTCCAAACCGCCGGCAGCCACAATCTTACCCTGGTGGTGGATGACGGTTACCAGGGCGTATCCAGGGTATGGAAGGAGATAAGTATATTCCAAAGGCAGCGCATTGTCAAGAATATGGAGATGAACTGCTGCAGTTCCAATCTTTCCCTGACAGCCGAGATCGGAGGAACTGAACCTGATTTCATCCTCAAGGAGACAGGCAATCCGTCGAGTATAAGGGACAGGGATATTGGGATATTCTTCAGTATTTCGAAGATTAACATTACAATACTGGACTGGATAGAACTGAAGCTACGCCTTGATCTGACCAAGATACCATTTGAGATCAACCCTTCCCAACTGTCCTTTTTCAATCATAAGATCAATGAAACCTGGGAACTGATACCGTCCCATGTGGATGTGGGAAACAGCACAATTACGGCCAATATCTCAGACATGAAAAATATCAATTGGATTAATGATACATCTGTTTTCAGTATAGGGTTCTTCCATAACAACCCTCCCTCCCTTGAAGGGCTGAACATAACCCCCTTGGAAGCAGGATATGACGAAACTTTCAATCTTTCGGTGGTCTATACGGACCCGGACGGAGACCTACCAATAATAATAATCCTGGTAATCGATGATAATATCTCATTGATGATGAAATCCTTGGATTCAGTAAACAATACGCTTCATGGAAAGAGGTATTTCATCACTTTTGACCATCTTCCACCCGGCAATCACACCTACGAAGTTAGAGCAAATGACGGTGTTCTCTGGATCAGTTCGGGTGTCAGAACGGATCTAATCACTTTCAATCCATGGCCCAATGCGGTGATAACAAACCCCGAAGGTAAAAACAAATTGAAGGTTAATGAGATATTGAGACTGGATGCTTCATCCTCATGGGACAGCGATGACAGTGTGATTATGTATATCTGGACCATAAAGGAACTGAACTGGACAGAAGTGATAACCTTTAACCTGACCGGACCCCAACTAGAATTTGAATTCACCCAACCGGGCTTATACTCAATTAGTTTGAAGGTGGTTGATTCCAAAGGTCATGTTTCGAAAACTGCAGTGATTGACAATATATTTGTAGCAGAGGAGAAGGAAACCGCCGATGATTACGGAGAACTGTTATTCTATAGTGCTATCGGAGCACTGCTGATACTGGTGATACTGCTTCTTGTTTTCTTCAGGAACAGCAAAAAGAAAGAAGAATCGGGTGAAATCAAGGGAAATGATGGGGAAGGCGATGATCTGGAATATCCAGGAAAATCTGAAGATCATGATACCGTAGACGATGACAAGAGTTTTGAAGGTGAAGACGGCCTTGGCGATGATGTAGGTAATGAGGACCATGGAGAGACGGGCGCAGGGAAAGAGGTTTCAGAACCGGAGGAGAAGGGCCCGGCAGATTCAGGAGAGGAAAATGATTCTGCATATAAAGATGATAGCAGTGAGGGAACAGCTGGTAATGAGGATATTAAAAGTGGTGAAACCTGAAGGACCATTCAACTGAATTCACCGATGAATTTCTCATCTATCAAATAATTCAATCACCCATAAATAAGAACTAAACCTTATACATAAAAGAAGGATGATATCATGGATCTAAAAAAACAAGTTGAAGATATTATTGAAAAAAGGATCAATCCCGCTCTATCCGTAGACGGGGGAAGCGCCGAACTTGTCAGCGTTGATGATGGTGTGGTCAAGCTCAGAATGAAGGGACATTGTGCAGGATGCCCCATGAGACAATACACAATCAGCACTTTCATTCAAAGGACGCTAAAAGAGGAGATTCCCGAAGTCAAATCCGTGGAAGCTGTAGTCTGATCCATTGTTCATTATATTCCGACAAAAGCTCAAAATGCACTCATTTTTTTCAGAGTGAACCTTTCAACTGTGTGAAATATCATGCCTACTGACAAAAAAAATCGTTTGGAAAAACTGTTAGCGGATAAAAGCAAGCTTCTGGTATCCTTTTCCGGTGGCGTTGATAGTTCCGTAGTAGCCAAAATAGCCTTGGACAACCTGGGTAAAAAAAACCTTCTTCTTGTAACAGCTCATACCGATTTCACGGCAAACCGGGATATTGAGGACTCCATGAAGATGGCCAAGGAGATGGACCTTGAGCATATTATTGTGAAAATCGACATCCTAAATGAAGCTGAAATGAAGGTTAATCCCAGAGAGAGATGCTATCTGTGCAAGAAAAAAATGATAGCAGTTCTGAAAGAAATCGCTAATGAAAGAGGTATTGAAATCATTGCTGACGGATTGAACGCCTCAGATACAGGCGAGTACCGACCGGGTATGAAAGCCTCTGATGAGGGAAATATCTGGCATCCTCTGCTCGAAGCAGACCTGAGGAAGGATGAAATAAGGGAATTGGCGAAAGAACTGGGGCTATGGGTCCATTCCAAACCCAGCGAATCCTGTCTGGCTACGCGATTACCCTATGGAGATCCCATCACCAAGGAGAAATTGAAGATGATTGGGGAAGCAGAGGCCATTATCAAGGAAATGGGATTTGAACAGATGCGGGTCAGGAACCATGATAATATTGCCAGGATAGAGGTGGGTCAGGATGAGATCGTAAGATTCAATGAACCTTCAATAAGGAAAAAGGTTATAAAAGGGCTGAAAAAGTTGGGATTTGTTTATATCACCCTGGATCTGGAAGGATTCAAGTCAGGCAGTATGGATCAAAGCTGAGTATTTCATTATCATATGAAATCGTCTATCTTCTTCTGTGTTCTGAGTATTCTCAGCATATTCGAATGGATCCACCAATTCTTTACTTCTACCCTGGAGATTATATGTTCAACAGCCTTATCCATATCTGGAAGGACCGTAGGTCTTTTTTCCATGGCCAGCTTCACACCGTCCCGTATAACCCAAACACCAAGGGGAGCCCAGTACTTTTCGGATATCTCCCTGTAAACCAATATTGAACTCTGTCTTTTAATCATTTTCAGGTAATCCAGAACAGACAATCTGGCAGCATAGTAGGCGCCGGTGGTCTTATCTGCATAACTCTTCCTTCCGCCGTAGGGTTCGAAATCCGACACCACAACGGTTTCAGGAGACCAAAATGCACCCATTAGCCAGGCTTCCACCAGCTCAAATGAATAAACACCCGGGATCAAAAGAACATGAAAACTGTTACCGAAATGCACATGATGATAATACCGTATTTCACCCAATTCCTGATTGTTCTTTATTATCTCCGCCTGTTTCTTTCCGATATTGTCATCTACCGCGGTAATGGACCATCGGGTGGGCACCAGCTTTCTGTCCTTTGCCCTGCCCAGCAGCCCTGCAGATAAAACCCTTTGTATATGGTTGACGGAAATATCCGAATCCCACAATTCCTCTATACCGGTTACTGCGGTAGCATGAATATCGGATGTTAGATCGTCAAGCTTCTTTGGAACCTTCGGGTTTTCCCCGATATCAATTCTCCTAGCGTCCAGTGAAGGACCCAGGGGTGCAGAAAAAGTGTCGAATCGGGTCCTTTCCCTGATCTTGGGTAAGGAGTTGAGATGTATCTCGGTATCGACGCTCTTCACCGATAACGCTAATTCCTGGGTATGTGAAAGATATCGGGACCGGGGTTCATAGCTTTTCTTTACCGGAAGGGGCTTTTTACTTCGGTACAGCGAGCTTCTCAATCCGATAATATCCTCTATGGTCTTGTTATGCCAGTGGTGGGTTTCTTCCAGCCTTTCGGGCATGAACACCTTGACGGGAGGAAGAACAGGGCCGATGTTGACCTTGGGATAGCCGTATCGTCCAACAAAAACCGATGGGGGTGTAGAACCCCAGAAACTCTTGCTGTCGATGGTCATATCAGAAGTGAAAGAGTTCAGTTTTTCGAGATAAGGACAGCGGTCCAGACCGCAAAGTCGTTTACCTCCCTTGCACCTTATACACAGAGTTGAATCCATTATCTCGCTAATCAATATATCACCGGTCTCACCGACATACCGAAACTATACGTCCGGTACCAGAAAATTCCCGTAAACAAGTCTGTTCACTGCCATATACCACAGCATAGGGATAAGCCATAAAATCAGAGGTAAGTAAAAACCCAATAAGGGTAGGACCGAGGTATATATCAGAGCCACCGACAGAAGTTCATGAACTGCAAATATCTTCAGCAGAGCTTTACGCGGAATGGGTTTGAACATAAAGTATAGATGGAGTATGATCATGATAAGGGATAACAGGGAGAACATTACTAAAGCGGCCAGTTCCGTAGCATCTGGAGATTGAAGGACCCTGAAATGTTTGAAAAGTACAACCGCTCCGGGAGCGATGAACAAAACCTTAATGAGAATGGATACCATACGGAAAGCCATAGATATCTTCAACCCCACATCTCCCTCCTCCACCCCTAGGGTCACCGCCAAGGTCCTGGCTTTGCATCTGCGGTCCCCTGGGGCATCCTTCAGCCCTCCCTCGATCTGGTTATTGAATAGTATCTGGATCCCGCCCATTCCGCATATTGAATAAACCGGCCATGTTAATCCCCCAGCACTTCTTGCACCGGCCAGCATGAAGAGAAAAGCCCATAGGGCCAGAGTAATGTCCCAACCGGGTATCCGCTTGCTGTATATGTTGTACATGGTGCCGAAAAGCATACAGAGCATGAAGATGAATAGGGCCTCAAAGGACCTGAAATACAGAATGAAAACAATGGGCTGTACCGCCATTGTCAATATGATTATCCAACTGGCTCCCTTCATGCTGATGGTCCCCTTAACAAGGGGTTTGTTGGTGTGTTCAGGGTCCTTTCGGTCATAGGGTAGATCGGTATATTCATTCATTACAAAACCGAGAACATGCATGTTCAAACCAATGAATACCAAAACAATTATATCAGCCCAGATATCGTTTATTAATAACGGGCCATTCATTCTTTTATTGACAAGAAAGCCGAACAGCAGGGATATGGTAAGGAGTGCAGCAGTCTGAAGCCTGGATAATCTGACAAATTCCCTGATCTTTCCCATTGTCCATCACTTAGGGCTGATTAATTATTACTATTATTATTATTATTATTAATAATATTATTATTCCCACTCAACCGAATGAAACAGGCCATTCCGAACCTAACAAACATTCCAATCAATGATGAGCTGTCCTTTTTTCCTGAACTGATTATTCGGTATTATATTTTGCCTTATTTTAGCATTTATACCCATGGTGTACATTTGAAAGCCATGAAGAAGGCAGATACATCCTCAATGGTGATCTCCTCGACAATAAAAATTATCATCACCGCCCAAAGAAGAAAAAGCATCACCAGAGTGAATAAAAATTCGGACTTTTTATCCGCCAACAGCCTCATTTTAAAACCCAATTTCCCGGCCAATCCGTTGTAATGGAATATAATGGTCTTCAGGAGATAGTACGCAAAATAACGGGCCCCCAAATGGAGAACATACAATATACCCAAAGAGAAAAGGGCATCCATCAATAGGGAACTGCCTGTGAACTGCTGTAGAACCCTGGGCCCCATTGCAATATAATCAAAAAGGAAATGCATGATTATTGCAGGAAATAGACCCTTCCTGATATATAGATAGGCAAAGGCAAATCCTGTAAGGGTTGTTGGAATTATCTTCCACCAACCCCAGCCAGACTGATGCGCAAGTCCGAAAAGGACTGAACTGAACACCGCGAGGCAATATACCCTTGGAGTGACCTTGAAATCCCCCCCTAATAGATATTTGTACCATGGGCGGTCCTTCCTTTTTCTTATCCCGTCAAGTATGAGAAGAGGAAGACCTATGAGCAGAACCCGGGTCACCAGCTCCTCGTAGACAGAGGCATCGGCCAGAAGATACAGCTGTTTTGCTATGTTCCCTCCTTCCTTGAGATCATCCGGAACGGCCGGCTGGTCTCCCATTATGGTAAAGATAATATTTATCACATAGCTCACAAAAAGAAAGGCCAGGAACAACTGGAACACCATTATGAAGGAATTATTCGAATTGGCCGGCGGAGCTCTTTTCTTCTTGAGGGAATATCTGAAAAGAGAAGGAAGGGAATAGCCCTCATTTCTGAAAATATGAACCGGTGAGTAGTACAGGAACAATGCGATAACTATGAAGAACATCACCGCCTCGAAACCGCCTTTTCCTATATACAGTGGCAAAAGGATTCCGGGAATTGGAGCCAAAAGGAAGAGTTTGGGTTCGTTCACCGTATTATATAGATAGGACGGCACCTTGAAAACCGCATATGTCAGGGTCAAATAATTTGCTATGAGAAAAAGCAGAATTACCAGAAGACCAATGGCTGAGAGTATGCTTCCTATCCTGAAGATAATATCCAATGGACTGCGTTTTTTCCTTTCACTTCCCTGATTTGTTCCAATAGAATAAGCAGGAGCAAACCACATGTCCATTTTTTCTCCCTGTGCAGGTCCTGATCGGGTCAGGTTATTTCACCTTCCTCTATTAAAGATTAGAAATAAACATTATCACTCATTGGTATTGGTTCAATTGGTAAATATTATTGCTGTGAAAAATACAGGTTTTGTCAATTAAGGCACCTGACAGATCATGAACTTGTCCGTAGGGTACGGACCAAACCTATTTTAAAAAAGAGAGGTTAAATGGGAATAAAACCTTAATATAAGCATATTCATTAACACCACAGTTACTAAGAGTTTCAATTTTAACATAGTGACTGCATATGGTATATTCATTAAAGATCAATGAGACCATGGAAAAGGAGGATATAAAATGATAACAAGACTTCTATCGGGCATACCAGGTTTGGATGAGATTATTGAAGGCGGATTCCCAAATCCCTCAGTAGTAATGGTATTGGGTGAACCGGGAACAGGTAAAACAACCTTCGGAATGCAATCTCTTTTCCATGGTGCTAAAAGAGGTGAAACCAACATCTATATGACCGGAGTTGCCGAGCCTGTATTCATGATCAAGAAGTTCATGTCAAGATATGATTTTTACGACAAATCCCTTATAGAATCTGGAAATGTTCAGTTCTGGGACCTGGGGACATCCATCCAATCCATGGGACCCCAAAAAGCGCTTTCCACCATTGCAGATATTGTGAGAAAGACAAAGGCAACCCGCATAACCGTGGACCCCCTGCCTATGTCCCATCTATTCGTCTCCGGGTTTGACTATAGAAAATATATGTATGAGTTCCTTACAGAGCTTCGGAATCTCAATGTGTTCACCCTGATAATTGGAGAGAAAACACCCAACAGCGTGGCTGATGTGGAGGCTTATATGGTGGATGGTCTGATATTTCTGGAACTGCGGACCCTTGACAACCCATATGTTTTCAAGAATCTCATGCGGGTCAGAAAACTGAGAGGAACCAACCACAGCAGGGACCTAATGTCAGTTGAACTCTCAAAGGAAGGCATGAACGTATTCAGAATTGAATAATCGGACTAATTCCATTCCGGCTTCTTCTGATAGCATTACTGTAAAAAGCTTGATGCGGATTATTTTTTAAAAGAAGAGCAGTCCTATTCTTTATTCTCATTTCTTTTCTGCCCTAAACAATTGCTTTTCTACTTTTTTTCTCTTCTTGATCTGTCAATTAATCCTTATCCTGCCAACAACATTTATCTCAATTATCATAGAGAACATAAAAATAATAATATATGGCAATATCATTAGATTTGCATTATCCTGTTGACAGGTTCAAATTTACCTACTTATGATGACTTATTTCTCAACGGATACGGGGGATCCTTGAATGATTGAAAATGAGACGATGGATTCGGCTAGAATCTTTAAAAATAAATATTTACGCATACCAATTGTAACAACCTTTCTTTTAGGTTTGGGAATCTTCTTCATTGTGCTTCTGTTCTGCAGGACCGCAAAGGGAGATCTAGTAGCGACTCCCGCTGATGAGGCGCCTTCATGGATACGAGAGAACAGCTCTCAGGTCGTAATGATGAATATTACCGCCTACAACAACAGCCAGGGTGCAGGAAACGCCATATCGAGCATTAATGTGTCAGTGACGAATGTCCAGAACTTCGATCCCACTGATGAGCTGGCGGCCTTGGCCAATGATGCTACATCGGGAGTTTCCATATACCAGGAGAGCAACGGACAGAGCGGTTTCCAGACAGGCGATACCAGAATCGGAACTCAGAACGGCTGGTACGGTATGGGACCTACATGGAACGTGAACTTCACCTTCACACCTTCCATCTCCATACCCAGCGCATCCCCCGGAGAGGCCAATTTCTATATCATTGTACGGACATCCGGCAATCTTGACGCAAATGATCAGTTCAAGGTGACCGTTAACCAGACCTCTGTTGTATCCACATTCGGATCTGCCCCAGGAGGAAATACCGATTCAAGCACCACTGAGGGTGATACCCAAGCCCCCACGAATCCTTCCAACTTCCAATTCACAAGCGACGGTGATTCAGGAGGGGACGGCATCATTCCAGAAGTATATTTCAATGACGACTGGGAGATCGACCTGAGCTGGGACGGCTCCTCGGACCCCGGCACTGGATCCGGCATTTCACACTACAGGATAGGTGTGAACTGGGGAACTTCATCGGGTGAATACGCAGAGGATGACAATTATATGGTTGGGGCCGATGGAAATTATACGCTCTATATCTGTGCAGTGGATGGTGTTGGGCACAACTCCAGCGAAGTTGAGATGGCCGATTGGGTAATATGCAACACCACCCTTCCCAACGGCACTGTTTCCATAACCGAGCAATCGGATGTCGATTATATCTATTTTGATTTGGCCACCTATACCCTATATTATACCGACCACGCTGCCTCTTTCAATATAAGTGCTGCATTTGACGCTGGTGAGAGCAATGAGAAGGAAGTGAAGTTCGGCTCTGCATTCGATCAGGGAGTGGAATACACTGACGATAGTTCAACCTATGATTCCAATACATACGCCATAGTAATTGCTGATACTGACACCCTTATAACCGTCAAGTTCGTGGATAGGGCCGGAAACGTCGGCTACAACAACATTACCTGTGAAAAGGACACCTGGGGACCAACCATCATCTCCCCCATTGCATCAGAGAGCTCCATTTATCTCTATATCAACGGGAGCCAGATCTGGTACGGTGACGACATGGCCGGCGCCGAGTCCTTTACCCTCAGCGGCAGCGGGAACGACAGTCAATCGGGATTGTGGAAGATGACATTTCCCAATAACGCTCTCGGAAACCCAGGAGATGACAACACCCCGGCCACATGGCAGGGTATATACAACAGCGTTGAGAACGGCGACAGTGTAACAGGTGCACTCACCATCACCCTCTATGATCTTGTCAACAACCAGGCCACCTTCTCATACACACTAGTGAGGGATACATCAAACCCGACCATTGACGACGGTGACTGGTCCGAAGCCGATATGTATCTTTATGTGGATACTTCAACCGATAATTCGGACAACACGATATACTACAGCAACCTAATGGGAGAAGTGGAGAGCGGAACCCTTTCCCTGACCTTCAGCGACGACCAGGGACTCCATAACGTGACTTACTCATCTGGTGTAGGCGTGGATCAGGCAGTGGATGTGATATCGGGGATCTCCAACAGCTCGACAGCGGTTTACGGTTTCGATTCCAGCGACGTATTCAGCAACACAATAACTGTGACAGTGGTGGACAAATGCGGGAACGCTCTTGTGGATTCATCTACATTCACAATAACCAGGGACACAGCAGGACCCAGTGTTGACAGCCAGGATGCAGACGAGAACAGCCCCTATCTTCACGTCAGCGGAACAACCATTTACTACAGCGATCTGATGGTGGGCAACCAGGCCTTCAATGTGACCGGAACCTCTTCGGACTCAGGGGCCGGTCTTTTCAAGGCCACCTTCTCATCCAACGACCTGGGCAGCCCCGGCGAGGACGGCGCTCCCGGAGGATGGTCCGGAACCTACAACGGAGTCGGAAGTGCAGACACCTGGGAAGGCACAATAACCGTAACATTCTACGACATGGTCAACAACACGAACACCTGCACCTATACTGTAACACGGGATAACGACGTACCGGGTATGAGCGTGAATTTTATTTCTGAAAGCAGTGACCATATAGATTTCAATAATGATGTATTGTATTTCTCAAGTGATCAAGCGATGAGTGAATCATTTACTATAGAAATTTTAGATACTGAAGGTGACAGCGGTAGAGCTTCTGCTCAGGGGGAAACCGAATTTGGGGATTCACCAAATGATAATTCTTACGGTGCTTTTGGTTGGGAATTAACCTATACAATTGACCAAGGTGAAACATGTGGTGGAAATAATATTATCATAACTGTTTATGATAATGTAGGAAATTCGAATTCAACAATATTAAGTGTTCAAATTGACAACGTGGCTCCAATTTGCAGTCTTTTAGGTATTACTGAATCATCGTCTTACATTTACATTTCTGGAAATATTCTCTATTATTCAAATGATCAAGCAATGGATGATGTATTTAACATAAGAATTACGGATGATGAATCAGGAAGTGGACGGGAAAAAGCAGATGGTGAAACTGCATTCGGAGAAACACCTAGTGATAATTCATATAATGGAGGGTTTTGGCAAATTACCTACACAATCTCCCAGGGCGAAACATGCGACGGGGAGATAACCATAACCGTATACGATAACTGTGGAAATACCGGAACATATAACCTGACAGTGGTTCTGGACAATACTGCCCCAACACTGACAATAGACGATGTATCAATCACCGGAGACAATATCTATTACAGCGGTGGAACACTCTACTTCTCAAACGACCAGGGTATGGCAGATATATTTGAGATAAGAATAAACGATACCGAGTACGGAGCCGGAGCATCTGGCAGGCAGAACGCTTCTGGTGAGAGCGCTTTCGGCAATACACCCACAGACAATTCCTACAGTAGCTACTGGTCCCTTCAATATACCATAAACCAGGACGAGACATGCGACGGAAGCCTGATCATAAACGTATCTGACAACTGCGGGAACTGGAATACCACAATCCTCACGGTCACAATCGATAATGGGGAACCGGCTCTCTCTGATTTCGCCTTCAATGAGAATATCGGGTTTCAGGCCTGGGGTGAGAATTGGTTCGATCCTGCGGTACTGTCCACAATGGAGTTCACATGGACCAATTCCGATGGAGTATCCGGGCTCGGAAAGGGTAACTTGGACTGGGATTCATCCCATAATCCCGATGATAATCCTGCCCTCAATTCTGGTACCGGAGGATCATATACCGTTCTGAATCTCGCAGATGATTCAACAGGCAATATTACAGTAACTCTTTATATCTATGACAATGTGAACAACGTAAATACGTCTGTCCTGACCTTCAATTTCGATTCCGATGACCCGTCAAATCTGGATATCACTGGAATAAACGAGATCTCAAACGGAGCCAATATCTATTACGATACCGGAACAGACACCCTTTACTACAACAGCTCCATTGCCATTGAGTTCCATATAATCGTAACTTTCGATGAGGTAGGTTCAGGCAGGAACAAGACCGTGGGGCCCAATCTGTTCGGGGATACTCCCGAGAATAGCACCTATGCCGCCGGACACTATCTTTACTATACAATAGAGATAAGCGCTAGCGATTCAGGGGTACAGACGGTAACCGTCTATGACAACATAGGCCGAAGCGATACTATTACTTTCACAGTAGTGACGGATAATACCGCACCAACCGTATCTTCCGTGACGCCCGTTGAGGTCCTTCACACCGGAAATCTATACTTCAATAACACCTCGGAGGTATTCTATTACAACAACGGTGCAAACGAACCCCAGTTCGCCATAAGAATAGTGACCAGTGATGCCGGTTCCGGAAGGGAACAGTGCGTGGGTCAGGCACTCTTCGGTGATAATCCAACCGATGCGGTTTACACTACCTATTACGAGATTACCTACTCAGTTGAACTTGGAGCTAGCTACAACGGAACAGTGAACGTGACCATCTATGATAGGGTGAATAACCATATCACTGTAGCGCTCAATGTCAAGCGGGATGTATATGCACCCCATACCCCACAGAACATAAAGGCCGACCCAGACGGGCTGGGAACCTATCTGAAATATGATGATGATACCGGGATATACCTTTACTGGGATTTCACAACCGATGATGCAGGCGGGAGTGATATCTATTACTACTTCGCAGATGTTAATGATAATACTCCCCAAACTGCTGTTACACAGGGACATGATTACCACTCTGCGAGTGCACCTGAAGGAAACAATACATTCTATGTCTGGGTAGCGGACAATGTCGGCAACTACTGTCCGGTGGGCAGCGATTGGATAATAGTGGATACCGGAGCGCCAACCATCACGGGTATCACTGTTTCATCGAACAAGACATGGTACTACAGTGCAGGATTGGATCCAGATACAGGTGGAGACGTTTGGTTCAATTCCAACATGAACCAAGGTCAGGGACAGATAATAACGCTTACCTTCACTTGGAATGACGGATACCGGGATTACGTAAACTGCAGCGGTGTTTTCGGTGGAGACCCTGATCAGGATACAAATGATCAAGGTGGATGGACCCTGGATTTCCAGGTACCACAGGGAGCAGGAGACCGGATCGCAATAATTTTCTGGGTGGTCGATATGGCCAAGAACAATGATACTGTCCAGATCAATTTCTATGTGGACAATAACGCCCCGACTGCACCGCAGGCTGTCAGGGCCAGCCCCAACAATAATTTCGACGCCTCGGAGTATACCAACAGCAGTACGGTATGGGTGGTATGGGCAGATAGCGCGGGGGATGCTGGCGTCGGGCTCAAGGAGCACCGGATGGGTATCAGCGCCAACGCAATGGATAACGATATACATAATTCAGGGGACAGTGTTCCAGGGCAGGAAGGACTTGAAACTTTCTACGTCTATGCAATTGACCTTGTGGGAAACAACATTTCCAGGACTGACACTATAACAATCGATCTCACCAATCCGGTTATCACCCAGCTGACAGTCAGCTCAACGTCACGATATTATTACAATCAGTCACTAGGGACCAATGGAGGAACAGTTTGGTTCAATTCCATGGCCGGAATGGGTGCGGATCAGGAACTAACGCTGTATTTCTCATGGACCGAGGCTAACAAAGCCAACATAACCGGTTCCAGTGCATTCGGGGATTCACCCTTCACTGACAGCATACCCTGGACAATCAACTATACTGTGGAGGCCGGCAGTGGTGACCAGATCGTGAATATATTATTGAAGGACCTTTCAGGCCGGCTGCTGTCCATACAGATTACCTTCTTGGAGGACAACGAGGTCCCAACCGCAGGTGATCTAGTCATCGGAGATGACAGCTCGCCTTATGTTTACTTCGACCAAAATGGAAATGTGCTTTACTACAGCAGAGAGATGAATGTGGAGCAGCTGGTTTCCTTCCAGCTTACAGCTGCTGATGACCAGGAGAGTGGAGTAGCTAATGTTACATTCCCAGGAGTTCTTGAACACAATCTTTTCTCCGACGACACAGCACCATATGCCCGGAACTACGGATTCAACAGATCAGACAACTACGAAGGCACAGTTATCATTACACTCTATGATAATGTCGGCAATCATATCAACATCACTCTTGATATCGAAAGGGATCTGGCAGCCCCGGTCTGGGAAGGTGTGGAAGTGGGCGAATCCTCTAATTACCTGTTCTACAACAGCCAGCTGGAGAGATTCTACTACAGCCATGAAATGGAAACTGCGCAGGAGTTCCATGTTCTTTTCAGGAATGCAGAGGATAATCTTAGCGGGATGTACGGGCTCAACCATTCCACATTTCAGGAGACCATGGAAATGTTCACAGGAATGGTATACAACCTATCCTTCATGATAGAGCCTGATGAGGACATGACAGGTCCGTTTACCTTTGTACTTCATGACCGGGTCAACAATACTGCCGAATGGTCATTCGATCTTATACTGGATACCGAGATACCTATGGGTGGGTATGATATTGAAGAGATAAGTCATTTTCTCCACTTTGACGGGGAATCCATTCTCTTCTACGGTGATGATATGGCAAGCCTTGAGGAGTTCAAATTAATGGGGGTGAATCTGCAGGATAACCATAGCGGAATTGCTGGTATGATCTTCCCGGATGCTTTCGACATTCCCGCCCTTGAAGCAACAGATCTACCATTGGAGAGAAATTATTCCGTGGGTATTTCTCATGATCTAACCGGTATAATAGAAATAATAATTTTCGATAATACATACAACATGAGACACCTTTATCTTACCATAGCAAAGGACACCTCGGAACCCCTGAGCATTATTGAAATGACCGATATGCCTTCATATATGCATTATGATCCATCTACAGAGACATTTTTCTACAGTGATGAGATGCCGGGATCAGTTTCCTTTACCATAAGACTTTCCAATGCCATTGACAATGAGAGCGGTATATTCGGGGCATCCTTCCCGGCGATGTTCGGTAAGATATCAGTATTCGATCAGAGCCCTAACTACTCAACCCAGTACAGTATTAATGAGATAGAGACCTTCCAGGGTATGGTCAATATCACCGTTAGGGACAATGTGGGAAATGAACTCATACTGCCATTGGTGATAATCAGGGACGTGAATGGCCCGGTCATATCGCTGTTCAGCATTCTCGAGAACTCGAACAGCATCTATTTCGACGGTAGCTCAGGTTTCTTCTACAACACCCAGAACATGCTTACCTACCAGGACTTCACCGTGATATTTGACAATGTGAGTGATGAACTTAGCGGATTTTACCAGATATCATATCCGGCCCTGTTCTCGACACCTGACAACATCACTCAATCCCTGAACTACACTTACAGGATCAACATATCTGACAGCTCAAAAGGAAATTTCGTGTTCAAGGTCTATGACAATGTGGGCAATTCTCTGGATATAGTGCTTAAGGTAATATCCGATACGGATGCCCCTGTAGCTCCTGGAATCAATATTACTGAAAATGAAGACCATATATATTTCGACCTGACCAATAAGGACCTATGGTACAGTAATAAGATGGGATCCGCGGAGAATTTTACCCTGAACATCTATGATCTTCTTGATATGGGACAGGGAAGCGGGATCTACGGTATCATGATACCAGGTATGTTCGACAGAACCGAAGAATTGATACCCTATACTGGAGAAAATATTTCAGTAAGCTATATGGTCAGGTCCACTTCATCATTCAACGGTACAGTTCCCATCAATGTATACGATAATGTCAATAACGTCGTTCCAGTACTACTGAAGATCAAACTGGACAATGAGATCGAGTTCGATAAGAGCGGGGTTACAGTTCATTCAGAGGACTCTGATAGAATATACTTCGATCATGAGAAAAGGATACTCTATTATGGTGATTTCAATACCCCCGAGGAATTCAGGATCGAATTCGAGCTAAACTCCATTACCGAGATAGGAGCGGGATTCCTCGATGTTCAGAATTCCGATATCTTCAGTCTCAGCCAATACCAGGACCTAATCTTCACCTTCACGGTAGATTCCCAGTATGCCGAAGAAGGAGATTTCACGTTCCGGGTAATGGACCGGGTCCACAACTATGTACCCTATACGATTAACATTGTCAGAGATACCGTTAAACCAGCAGGTACATTTTTACTTAACGGAAAGGAAATGACATCGTTCAGTTCTCTTGAGAAGAAAAAATTTAACATTGAATATGATCTGAGCGATGATATCAGCGGGGTTGAGGAACTCTTGATCAGCAATGATGGATCCCAATGGAAGAAGATTACCTTATCCCTTCTTGATGGAGAAACAAAGTGGGACATCACCGATGAACAGGCAGGGGGCAACACAACCGAGGGAGAACGGACATTGTACATTAAGGTGGTAGATCATGTGGGGAATGAGAACGTCTATACTGTTGAATACAAATACACTGCCCCTGTAAAGGTAAGCCTCTTTGAAAGACTGCCTTTCCTGTTCGGAGTCTTTGGATTCCTGGGACCCTGGGGGTTGCTCCTGGCCGGGTTAGCCATAGTTGGATTGGTTGGAATAGCTGCAAAAAGGCGAAAAAAGGACATGGATGATGATCTGGCTGAAGATGAAGGTGATATGGTACTAGAAGAAGGAATGGGACCTACGCCATACGAGATCCAGGACCCAAAAGCAAAACCGGAAATAGTGTTTGATGATCCCTACATGGACGGTGCAAATACGGATGCTGTAGTGTCCCTAGAGGAATGGACCGATGCCCAAGAAGATGAGGAATGGACACGGGATGCTGAGAAGGATACCTTTGTCTCCGGTGGAGTTTGGGATGAGGAGGACGGGGAGGATAGAGAGGAAGAAAATCCATGGGATGATGACGGTGGAAACCATGAAGTATGGGACAACGAAGAGGGTGAAGCTGATGAAGATATTCCCCTTGGAGAAGATATAGGTCATGAACTTGATATGGATACTGTTGGAGTGGGTAAAGATGTCTTAAAGCCGGATATGGAGGAAGAACCCCCGGAAGAAATTGTACAGGGCGAATTGATAGATGATTCCAACTTGGAAGGCGAGATAATTATTGATGCAGAAGTTGTGGAGATAGAGGACGGAATTCAGGAAAGCCCAGAACCCGATACTGCTGTTCCATTGATACAGGATGATGACCATCCAGAGGAGGAAAAACCTTCCAAAATTGTTGAAGAACAAGTAGAAACCGAAGAACCGGAAGTTTTGGAAGAGGAAGAACTGCCGGAAAAACCTCCGAAACCCACAATCATTGGCGATCTTGATTCGAAAGCGGATGTTTCTGGAAAAACCGCTGTACCCAATCTTGAACTGCCGGGAAGCCCGTCCCTCTGCGTCAGCTGTAACGGTATTATTAAAAAGGACGAACGTGCTTTGAGATGCCCCAACTGCTCCAAATACATTCACCCTAATTGCGGGGACGGGCTGGACAGCTGTCCTGAATGCGGTATCGGATTAAACATGGATCTGAAATAGCTGGAATATAAGATATTACCCGAAAGCGGACATGGAAAGGGCGGGTGCAGATTCAATGAAAAGTAAAAATGATGATAATTTATAATGGTGAAATATTTCTTTTTAATTGCAGCAACTTTACCATTGCTTTACGGGAAATAAAAAGGGGCGGAATAATCAAATAGGTCAAATTCCACCCTTGAATTATTGCATTAGGTACTGCTCTTGGCCTATGGCTTGAAATCAGCTGGCAGATACTTCTTGCAGGCATCGCAGTAGTATCTCTTGTACTGCTCGAT
>CAYSHM010000008.1:73253-123367 GCA_964430885.1 uncultured archaeon
CAGCTGGCAGATACTTCTTGCAGGCATCGCAGTAGTATCTCTTGTACTGCTCGATGAACCTTATCTTACCACTGCAATCGGGGCAGGCAGGTTCAGCGGCAGGCTGAGGGGCAGCTGGTGCCGGTTCGAGCTCTGCTTTCTTGGCATTAGGATCAAAATCCGCGGGCAGATACTTCTTGCAGGCATCGCAGTAGTATCTCTTGTACTGCTCGATAAACCGGATCTTGCCGCTGCAGTCGGGGCACGCGGGTTCTGCCGATTTCTCCTCTACAGCAGGAGCTGCTGCAGGCTCGGGTTCAGGTTGAGGTTCGGGTTCGGGCTTCTTTGCATTGGGATCGAAATCCGCTGACAAATACTTCTTGCAGGCATCGCAGTAGTATCTCTTGTACTGCTCGATGAACCGGATCTTGCCGCTGCAGTCGGGGCACGCAGGCTCCGCTGGTTTCTCCTCGGCTGCGGGAGCAGGCTCGGGTTCGGGCTTGGCCTCTTCCTTCTTCTCCTCGGGTTTGAAATCCGCTGGCAGGTATTTCTTGCAGGCGTCGCAGTAGTATCTCTTGTACTGCTCGATGAACCGGATCTTGCCGCTGCAGTCGGGGCACGCAGGCTCCGCTGGTTTCTCCTCGGCTGCGGGAGCAGGCTCGGGTTCGGGCTTGGCCTCTTCCTTCTTCTCCTCGGGTTTGAAATCCGCTGGCAGGTATTTCTTGCAGGCGTCGCAGTAGTATCTCTTGTACTGCTCGATGAACCGGATCTTGCCGCTGCAGTCGGGGCACGCAGGCTCCGCTGGTTTCTCCTCGGCTGCGGGAGCAGGCTCGGGTTCGGGCTTGGCCTCTTCCTTCTTTCCCTCGGGTTTTAAATCTGCGGGCAGATACTTCTTACAAGCGTCGCAGTAGTATCTTTTGTACTGCTCGATGAACCGGATCTTGCCACTACAGTCGGGGCAGGCCGGTTCTGCCGATTTTTCCTCGGCTGCGGGGTCCGGCTCGGGTTCGGGCTTGGCCTCTTCTTTCTTCTCCTCGGGTTTGAAATCCGCTGGCAGGTATTTCTTGCAGGCGTCGCAGTAGTATCTCTTATACTGCTCGATGAACCGGATCTTACCGCTGCAGTCGGGACAGGCCGGTTCCGCGGCTTTTTCCTCGGGTGTATCTGCGGTTTTTTCAGCGGCCATACATTTCTCCAGACCATCCTTGGCCTTCTCATAATCCCCGTTTAAGATCAGTAAGCACGTATAAAGAGCGCAATGTTCCTCATTTGAGGGATCCTTCTGTATGAGTTGATCTATGAAATTCAGTGAATCTTTCATCCTACGATTATCTACTGCTTCTCTTCCCAACTCCAGCAGGACCTCAATTTCAAGACGGATATGCTCCACATCGGAGATACCGTGTTTTTTCTTCTTGAGCTCAATAAAATCCTGCTCTTCGTTCAGGATCACCCCGTCTTCATACGCAATCTTCAGGGCATTCTTGAATTTCTTCTGGTTGTCCGTTATATTTTCATCTTTTTTCTCTGGAACCACGCATATCAGCTCCCTAAGTATCTCCTCAAATAATATTAACTCTCAATTCTCGGTGCTAGCAAGTAAAGGGCCAAACCATTCTGCTCGGCCATTGTGAACTTCATTTTAATGGGATGGTCATTTGCCATTTCCAATGTGATAAAATCACTCTTAGCAACAGACCTGATCATCTTTGAAAAATAATCCAATGCAAAGGAGCTCTTGATGTGCTCCTTGCAGACCAGTTCCTCAACATTATCCTTGGGAAGTTCGAGTTTTGCTGATCCAGTATCCCCGGTGTTCTCCACAATGAACTTATCGGGTTCTAATACTAGTCTTATGTGATCGGATATATCCTGAGAAATATCTATTACCTGTTTGAGCTCCTTAGCTTCAATGGTAACGATCCCAGGCAGGTTAAGGTCAGGCATCTTCGGTTCTGTAAGGTTGTCAATATCTATAAGAAGCATCTTTCTCTCAATATGGCCAAAGGATATAATCAGCTCATGAGTAGATTCGGATATTTTCAGCTGAATATCCGTCCCCGATGCAGCCAATTTAAGGAAGCTCCTGAGTTTTTCAATATTCACCCCAAGCTCCACATGATCTTCGACTTCATAGGTCTCAAACGCTCCGCTTGTTACTGTCAGATCTATCATGGATATATGACCGGGGTCCACCGCCCTTATGGTCAGTTCCTCAGGCTGAAAGGTTATCTTTACTTCGTCTATGATGGTTCTTACCACTTCTACTATTTCCTTTAATATCTCTACCTTAGCAACAACGTGAAACATGGTATCTCCTCTACCCAATGAATTAATTGTTGAAATCTAACATTTCAGTATGCAATAAACCTAGCTTAGGATTTTGATTTTTCAACTATAACCTATGAGGGTTATAAAACTTTTCCCTTAAATAATTTATCTTTAGGAAGGAACCTTATTTTCATGTAAAGGATTACTCCCATTACAGAACTACCTGGCATTAAAAATAATCAAAGGAGTTAAAAGGAGAAAAATTCAATTGTTTTCAATTACGCATCAACCATAAAATTTGATGAATATGAGATTCTTTTATGAAAAAATGACCAAAAGAAATGGTCCTTGAAGAAAAAACATTAGTTGCCAATAATCTGAACAATGACGGTTCTTGACCGATGCTTTACATCAAGCTCTCCGAAGATTATCTGCTGCCATTTCCCCAGAATCATTTTCTTATTGTTGAACGGTACTGTGAGAGAAGGTCCGATCATGGTAGCTCTCACGTGGGAATGGCCGTTACCGTCATCCCAAACATCATGGTGCTTGTAATGAATGTTTTTAGGAAAAAGCCTTTCAAGAGCTTCTGGGAAATCTGAAACAAGGCCCGGTTCATATTCGATTGTAGTGATTATTCCTGTAGCACCCGGGACGTGTATATTGACAATTCCGCTATTTATACTGCTCTTGGATAATTCATCAGCTACTTTATCTGTGATGTTTATCAGATCAACTTCTCCCTTAGTTTCGAATTCAATCTTTCTGCTATCTACTGACACCAATATCACTCACCTTCGGATAAACCTTTACAGAAGTCCCGCTTTTTATCAAGGTAAAATCAATCATACTATTTAATAATTTGATAGTTTGAAAACTCTTTCGTTAATATGACCAGAATTGCAGTATATCAAGGTTGTTTCGCGTTTTCTACTCCTGGGTATTCCTGTTGCAGAAGGGACAGATCAGATTTGTCTCCTTTATGAAATTGCTGCAATGGGGACAAACCTTCAATTCAGATAATTCCACCTCTTCAAATATCTCTGATCCCTCATCAATGTCATTATCATTCTCCCCATTATCCGGCTCAATTCCAAGGTTACCAATATCACCACCCTCACCGCCCTTGAGATCTATTTGGATCCCCAATTTCAGAACATTGGAGAGCTGTTCTCCGTCAATACCTTCGAGAATTTTCGAAAACTGATCGAAATCTTCAGTGTCTCCAGGAATATCCCCTTCAACTTGTATCCCTTTGAAGATATCTTCCAAATCCTTACCTGGTACCTGTCCAAGCATAGGCCCCAACTGTCCCAATAACATCCCTGCCATCTGACCTATGCTGTCAAGGAAATCATCACCATCTCCATCGCCTTCATTTGAGGAGGACATGTTACCCAGGAACTGCATTATCTCAGATTGATGTCTGGCCATTATATGGTTCATCATTTGATCCATACCTTTAAAGGACTCTCCGCAGAAAAAGCATCTCTGATTTTCAGTCATTTCGTTTCCCATGAAACGGCGGGCCGATTCTGAGTTTGGATCGGAGATATCTTGTATTTGTTCAGGAGGACCTTTTTTTTCCGGAGAATCAACTATGACATCCGGTCTTTCATCCTCACCCAAATTGACCGTTCTCCCATGGAATTCCTGCATGTGATTCCTGAGGTCCTCTTTGACCCTTGTGCTGTAACCGCAAAGAGTGCAAGTATATTCTTCTACCAAATCCGTTCACCTTCAAATTCATTCAGAGTTTGAATTTTCCGCTTCATTATATTCTAATGGGAAATTTTCTGGAGTTATTGATTTCACGGTATAATATGATTCCTCTCAGGTTTATCAAGCTGCAAAATATTCAAATAAATACAGAAGCCAGCTTATGCAAGAACGATAACACCACGGTGATAAGATGAAAAGATATTATTGAAATATGTAAGAAGAAGAAAAGAGGCAATGCCGCAATTTGCACATGAGATTCGCGATTCCGGCATTTGTGATGAATTCTATTTTCACTTTCCAGGTTCACTGCCGGATCTCTTCTTGAATATGTATATACCCGCTCCTATGGAACCGGCAATTACGATTATAAGAATAATTATCCAAGCTGTTGAAATACCGCCCATCTCGTAGGGATGGCTTCCCGCACCGTAAACGTTATGACCGTTCACCGATGTCCCTGCTTCTAGTGCCACGGGTTTCTCCCAGGCATTGTTGGGTGTGAACATAACTATATCCGGATCTCCGTAATAAACCAGATTCTCGAAAATATCCCACCAGCCTCCGTCCTCAACGAGATACTGAATACCCACATGGGTTATTCCTCTGACATAGGATTCGCCAACCGTATATCCCCCGGTGGCCTGATCTTTAGCGAACATCTCCATTGCGAAGGATGAATACCATGAGGTGAGCCAGGGATCTATGATTTGAAATACACTTCCATGCCTCATCATAGTAAGATGCAGATATGTATTGGCTATCAGACAGGAGCCTGCAGAAAAACCCACAGAATAGATGTTGTCAAGAGCATCATCGAACATATAGCCGTCCTGAAGGCCGGTCTGGCCCTGCTGCAGAATAGCGATTATAACACCGTCGTGGGTTTCGGGTATCACCCCAAGTCCTGATTTCGGACTCGTGGAAGGCTGTATGTCAAGACCGTAATATTTGCTCATGGTCACTACATCAGGGTTCTCTGTGCAGCCCCTCATCCTTGTTAGGTCCTGGAGCGGGTTGGCGCCTATGATGCCATCACTCCCAATACTGACCAGGGGAATTCCGTTCTCCTCATAACCCCTCCAGGGATTGGGTTCGGTCTGGTCGGTATTCCAGAATCCCACGATACCTCCGTCTCTTGATCCGCCGTGCATGACCTCATACCACATTATCACACCGCGGTTCAGATTTTCCATTGTTGTGTCGAAATTGGTAGTAAGCGCCTCGCCGAAATTCCCTTCTTTGGAATACTCGCTGACTATCTCGGATGTGGTTATATCCGGGTAATTCCCTCCGCTGACCTTTGCATCAATGGGATCTGGCGAATCAGTGTAATAAGGAGTTATCCCGGTCCTGGTGGTATATGGACATCCCCAATAATCCGCCGCCAATTCGTTGAACCTGTGCTGATAGGAAACCCAGGATTCCAATATTGGATTGTCAAGAACCTCCTCTCTCTCGGGCTCGGTAATAGTTAGCTTTCCTGCGATCCTGGTGGAAGAAGAACCTACAATCCGTTTTCCGTCATGCTGATCCAGTTCGGGAGAAACTGCCGGGTTTGCATAGATTACATAGGGATAAAAGGCTGATCGTGATATCCAATAGGCAGTGTCAACAGGAGTGCCCATTATTCTACCAGGATAGGCAACGGTGGTGAACATCCTGTCCCAGGCAGTTCCAATATCGAATTGACCCGCAACTGTCAGAATGGATTCAGCGACACCAGGCACATCAAGGTCGTGAGTGTTCATGTATTCATAGACCCTCTCACCAGTGAGTATCATGCAGGCTACAGAAGGGGCTCCTCTTCCTGCAAATGCCTTTTTCCAGAATATATTGTGCCATGTCTGGGAGCACGATATTTCAGGTATAATATCGGGAATTATAAGGGGTGTACCGTGGAAGGCCGCAGCATATGCACCTGGACCCAAATAAAGGGCCTTAGGGTGCTCGGCCTCGGGTCCGCTGGATCCTCCAATCCATGAATCCCACGGATTGATGGTTGAGAAAACCACATCGTTGCCCCAGGTATTGTTCACCGCCGACATATGTTTAACCTTTGTGTAAATACTTCCCAGATCCTTGTATTCCCTTATATCCAAGCCAGTCTGGTAGAATGACCGGACATCCTCTATCCTCTCCTTGATATTGGGAGCATATCTATCAAGGTTTACAAGTGAGACCTGGCGGACCCCGAGTTTGTTCAAAGCCTCCTTTGTGGCTGCAGGAACCGATCCAGTTCTTGTATACAGAAGAGGAGCGTTCATCATTGATCCCAGAACTGCACCCTGCCCTGCGGAGGTTAGGGCCAATCCTTCCTTGTCGGAACGGGTTTGCTCCCACTTGTAGCTAACAGTAAAATCGGTAGAACTGGACCCTGAGCCTAGATTTACGACACTGATCTTGTGCTCCCCGATACCCAGTTCTGAAAGCTCTATCTTCTTAGTAGCCTCGCTTGAAACATCCGACGCGATCTCAGCTCCGGAAGGGCCCAAAATGATGAGCCCAAGATCCCGGGTATTTTTCGATTCTAGGGTGAACTCGATATTTCGTGCGGAAAAGGGAACCCTGTCGGGTATGGGTATGTCCACTCCAGGGTACATTGTGAGATCTATTGTATAGGGTGTTTCCTCCTCCAGGGGTGCATCAGGTTCCAGCGATGATATCAGATCTTCCACACCTTTTTCCTCTTCCTGCTCCAAGGCTAGTTTGAGTTCCTCCCTGACCTTGTCCACATCGACATCCAAAGAGAACACCTCTTCAGTGGGCATGTATGTAACAGCCACCTTCCATTCACCGGCATTGTATGCATAGGAATTGATCTCCTCCTTGGGACCTGTAAGGGGGTTCCAGTTCTCCGATGCAGCCACCTGGCCTATCTTCTTGTCATACAGCTGCATATCCGGGTCCTTGCCTCTCTCAATGAGGTTTCTGATCATCTCCGGTTCCCAGTCCTCACCCCAGATCATCAGGGCATTAATGTATTTGTAACCCTCCTCAACCTCGAAATCGTGGTCATTCGGGGCTACGGGGTTGGGCTGTTTACTGCCCTTTATGGTCATTGTCGATATTGATTTGTTGGGTGTGGAACCGTTCACCTTTCCGATGGTTACCTGCGGTTCATATTTATACTCCTCTTCAATTGGTACCAGCACCGCCGTATCACTGTACTCCCAGTTGGTCAAGGCGATTTTCGAGGCCATATTGTAAGGATCGGTCTCGTCGTTGATCATGGAATCATTCCCGCCCCAGTGGTTTTGTGCATTGGTAATCTGTGATTGGTCCATATTGATGTATTCAACCACGTCCAGATTGCCCGCTACGGTTGTAAAATCCTGCATAAAATAGTCCAGACCCTGAAAATCGTTATAGGTGCGCTCCTCCTTAGTGTCTGCATCGAAGGGATCATTGTAGTATAGAAGGGGATTGGAGAAGATAGTATCGCTGGATCGATCATAGAACACTGACGCCGGGACGGATGCCAGATAACCATAGTCATCCAGATATGAATTCTCATCAAAACCCACAAAAGTAGCTTTGTTGGCAACAGACATCCGATTCCAGCTGATGGAATCAAAAGTGGGGGACCTAACCTTTCTTTGCGAGGGCATACCGCTTTCAAAACAGCCGGCTGTGAGGACTGTGCCTATGAAGAGCCAGACACAGATCAATACTAGGATCTTTTTCATCTTCATATCTCCTATTGGTAGGATTTATCAGTTTATGATTTGAAAAATTTGATAGACGTCTATTAATTGAAACGAATTGAACTATCATTAATCTAGCAAGCATTTATTTAATTTTCTATCCCATATGATATAATGACCACAATATTCCGTTCGTTGCAGACGTATTAAATAAATATTACATTGTTATATTATAGATTTGCCGCATCTTTTTGCCGCTGGAATATTATTGCCTTTTCTCAGTGATTGTTCTGCGGCTGAATTCTCCGTTTTGAGAATTAATGATCTATGGGTTGTATCAGCGTGATCTCATTCTCAGGTGCATTTCCTGAACCATTTTCATTTCCCTTTTCTCGGACCCAGTTTTGGGTTCTATCTGAGGCATTTCTACAAGGTTCCCTTCATCATCTAATGCCACCATGAAAAAAAATGCGGTACAGCAATGCTTGGAAACCCAGGTCTTCCGCTCCCTGGAAATAGCCTCTACCCTAATACCCAGGGTGTGGATGGAGGTATAGACAACCCTAGCTTCAACCTCTATCACATAGCCCACCTTGATGGGGGTTAAAAAGCGGATATTATCTATGCTGGCTGTAACAAACTCCTCATGAGCGTACTTGGAAGCGCATATTCCCGCGGCCTTGTCCATGATGGATATCAATCGGCCCCCGAACATAGTACCGTAACTGTTGGTATCTCCGGGGAATACCTCTGTCACCATTTTCAGAGGAGATTCATCGAAGGGTTTCTTGTTCATGCGTTCATCGTAATAATCCTCTCAATTATTAACATTTATCTAATAATGTATGATTCATACAACCGCAGATCTGATTACTACTTACTTGCCGGCTGTTTTTTATTTAAATTAAAAATATCTTCAAAGGTTTATATAATCCCTTCATATGACTTGATATAACAATATATCAATTTGATAACATAAGAAGGTGAACTGGATGAGTAATATGATCAAGACCGGTTTAAAACCGAGGAAATCCATCTGTATAGGTCTGATACTGCTGCTATTGATACCTGTATTAAATACAATTTCAGGAAGCCCTGCCGAAGAGAAGCATACCGCCTATCCCGAGAGAAGCACAGGAGACACCTGGAACACAACTAAAATAATTCAAAGAGAGTTCGAACTGCCGCCTGGCGAAAGATATTATGTTTATTTCGATAATGTCACCGGTGATCTGGTTGAGGAGAGCTTCGATTATCTGGAAGAGGCCCTTCCCCAGTCTGCCCGGGATGCAGTAGCAAGAATGCCTGCTTGGCTTCAAAAGAATCTTACAAGAAAGTTCCTAGAGCTGGATTTCAACACGGCACACAAATACGGTCAGCTTATCGTGGGGGTTAATGATGAGCGGTATCTCGATGAAGTTGGTTTTTCCATAGCCCATACAAGCACAAGAATGCTGCAGTCCAATCGTGTGATTCCTGAAGTTTTTGTCACCAATGCCCAGTATATATATGAAAATGACCCTCATCTTGATTATGTGGATATAGTGGAAATCGATGACCGCTATGTAGGCTCCTATACCACACTCAATTATATTAATCAGACTGGTGTGCAGATACAGCTGCCTATGGAACTTTACTATTGGTTTGTTGTCCATCCCAAATTGAGTGATGAATATCCATCATTTGTAAACCCTGATGGCATCCAGGGTTCTCCGAATGAGTTTGAACAGCCTCCTGTGGGCAAGTTCTGGAGAGATTGGCTGTTCTATCACAATGATACCGGATACCCTCTTTTAAAGGAGAGCGTCCAGAACTGTTCAAATGTATGGGAAGCCGTTGCAGCTGTGAGCGGTTGGGTCGTTGGAAGTATGGCTTTCACAAGCGATAATGAGAGAGCTGTGGAACCTGTAAGGATATATCGGAAGCATATCGGAAGATGCGGGGAACATCAGGATATGGCCTGTGCGGCAGCAAGAGCTGCATTGATCCCCACCGTATGCACCTCCAATATGGCAGAGGATCACGTATGGAATGAATTCTGGGACGGTAGATGGGTCCATTGGGATGCGAACAGCTATAATAATGTAGATCATCCGCTGGGACAGGATAAGGATTATCATGGCGGAAAGGACATATCTACTATATGGTCCTGGAGAGGGGATGGAAAGACCTGGTCTGTTACAGAGAAATATACACCGGTCTGTACCTACACTGCCAATGCGGTTGACAGCAATGGAAATCCTGTTGACGGTGCCGAGATCATGGTCTGCACCGAGTTTTATTATGATCATAATCAGCTGACAATGACAACATACGGATGCACCGACGCACAGGGTCAAGTGGAGATCCCCCTGGGCAATGTCAGGAACTACTGGTCATCCGCAGACAGCGCCCTGGGAGAAGACCCCGCCGATCAAGGAGGCGGAGAAAGGGTGACCCAGGTTATAACCGGTGCCCAGACCGATCAATCCTACAGCCATACATTCCACCTCCCTAGTGCCCTGCCAACGCCGGATTATACTATTGAACGAACCAACCCGGCAATATCTGACGATATTCAAATGGATATCAGCTACAGGGTTACGGAAAGTGTTCATATAGGGACCAGCATGCTCACAAGGGAGAAATATTTTGATCGCGAGCTGAATGACAATACCGTAGATGCATTCATTGTGAATGCAACCCAATTCGAGAACTATACCCTGGGAAACCCATTTAAAGCGATGAAAGCAAATGAGAACGGCAATTACGAGAACATGACCCATATGACCTCCATGAAAGACCGCTGTTTTCTGGTTCTATCTAATGAGGACAAGGTGTCTACCATAAAACGGGTCAATATTACCATTGAATTGAAAAAACGGCACAACACCTGCATACTTTCGCCCTCTGAGGGTGATGATTTCCTATTGAACACACCAATTGTAATAAGGGGCAGTTCCATTAGTTCAAGGGACATAGAAGGAGTAGAGATCAGCTTCATTGATGACATCTGGCACCCGGCTCAGGATATTACCCCGGCCGGTACTCCTGATTGGCTGAACTGGGAATATGTCTGGCAAGCAGCGGATTATGCTCCGGGATCATATAATATCAAGGTAAGATCTTATGATGACCACACCGAATCCATTAGTTCTATCAATATCACTCTAATCGATGATATTCCTCCGATCCTGCAGATATCAACTCCAGATAACCTCAGCGTATTTAGAATAGGTGAGGTAATATTGTTCAGCGGTTTATTGGCTGAGAATGATATTATTGAATCCATGACTATTGAGATCGGCAATTCGGACCCTGTTGAAATACCCTTTGATGTAAATAACACCAACTGGTCCTATGTATGGAACACGCTGAATGAAAATCCCGGCACCTATACTGTCTCGGTGGAAGCTTCGGATAGGGGTGGGAACCTGGTCAAATTGGGATTGGAAATTGAATTGGTTGAGGGAAATCCACCAGTTATCACCTTCACCGATCCTGAAAACGGCAGTTTCTTCAAGGGAAGTGAGGAGTTGGAACTGGAAGGGGATTATTCTGATATCAGCGGTGTTGTGAAAATTGAGGTGGCCATAGACGGGGATCTCGCGGGACCCTTCAGCGTGACCCGATTCTCACCTGATAAAGGTTGGTTCCTGGATCTGGAATTGGATGAGCTTGATCTCCCCGAGGGTGTCCAAAACATCACTGTAACCGCCTGGGACCTCCATGGAAATGTCGGAACCGCTAACCTGACCATTCTCATAGACATGACAGAACCTCAGGTTATGATCACTGATCCCATCAACAACAGCAGGATGGATGCAGGCACAGGTTTTATCGATTTCAATTTCACTCTTTCGGAAGAATATTCCCTGGAGCAGATCATAATGATTGTGGATAATTATCATTCCCTGGACCTAACCGGTAGTATAGACGAATTATCCGAGCTTCAGCATTATAAATTAGCCATTGAGAACATCACTGTGCTGGACCTATCCTCCGGATGGCACTCTTTCATGATATCCGCCAGGGATATGGCCGGTCATTGGGGACATTCCCAAAGATTCGATATCCTATTGGACTCGAACTATCCAGCACTGGAAATTGAGGAAGAAACAAAGAAAATCTTTATGGTCGGAGATATCATATGGATAAATGGTACTTCTGAAGATGATAATCTAGGCAGTTCACTCTATTATTATATTGCAGGCGGCAATCCCAAGGATCTCATCGATATAAGTTCATACATTGAGGGTACGGATTGGTCCATCAGTATTGATACTTCCGATCTTGAAGCAGGAGATCTGGAACTGGTTTTCAGGACCGTTGATATACTGGATAAATGGACTGAGTCCAATATCAGCTTCGAACTAATTGATGGGAACACCGACAGCGATTTGGACGGAATGCCCGATTGGTGGGAGATCAAATTCGGCCTCCAGAGGGATGTGGATGATGCAGAGGACGATAAGGATAATGACGGTACAAGCAACCTTTATGAGTACCTTGGTGCTGACGGGACTCCAGGAAATAATGACTGGACCGATCCTTCTGACCGAAGATCATATCCTCTCCCGGAATCAAAGGAGAGCGAAACTTCCGACAGCAATTTCCTAATTTGGATAATCTTGGGTGTGATTATCCTAGTTTTCCTGTTGTTGATCGCCTTTATCCTTGTTATGAAAAGAAGGAGTAAAGAAGGAGAAGAGGATCTTGATGGGGAATTCGATGATGATTATCAATTCGCTCCCGAACAGCAGTACCCTCCGGCCGAATCGGACCTTCCATCAATCATGGACCATGGACCAGTGATAAAAGAATCAAACTTAGAAGGAACACAGACAATACCTCCCGCTGAGGCCCAAGCAGATAACCTAGGACAGAATGAGAAAAGGGATGTGGCGGGCTCGAATATGGAAGAAGATACGCTTTCTAGTCCCGATCCCAGCGGAAATAAAACGGCACCGCCCATAGCACCAAAACCTCCTACAACACCAGCACTGCCTAAAGCACCCTCTGCTAAAAGGACTCCGCCGCCGCCTCCAAATTGACTTCAAAACTGAACTTATATAATCATAATTGCACATTTCGGGAAAAAACGTTAAAAACATCCTTTTATATTTAGGTTGAAAAATCCCTCTGCAAATTTGGGTTTTAGATAATATAATAGTGGATAACTGCTTTATAATTGCATATTAATAATAATAATAAAAGGAGACGCAGGGAATGGAGATCGAAAAAGTAGATAAATCAAATAAAGAGATTGTGATCAAGCTCAAAGATATGGACGAAGGTCTGTTGATAGCTTTTAGGGAGAGGCTTTTGGAGGATGAGAAGGTATCATTTACAAATTATTACAGACGGCATCCTATTCTGGATGAACCGGAGCTTGTGGTGAGGATAGCATCCGGAAAACCCCAGGCAGCATTAAAACGCGCATCAAAATCACTGGCAAATGACTATGGCAATCTTAAGAAACTTCTCAGCAAGGCCTGTGCCAAATATGAAGCCGGAGATTGAAGCATCCACAGGAATCGAGAAATATCTAAGCTCTTGTAAAGGTATAGGAGGGCGTCTGAAGAAGAGCCCTGATGATTTTATTGTGTCTGAAATACCATTGGACCTGTACAGTGATCCCGAAGGTGAATATTCCCTTGCTCTGGTCAGGACCAGAAACTGGGAAAACAACCGATTGATCGACCACCTATCAAATGTCCTTGGGATACCCCGAAGAGAGATCAATTTTGCGGGTACCAAGGATAAAAGAGCTGTGAGTTCACAGGTAATTTCTTTCCGGGTCAAACCTGAAGCCCTTCAGGATTTGGAACTGAAGGACATTGAAATAGAATACATTCATTCTACAAACAAGAAATTGACCCTCGGAGACCTCTCAGGCAATTCATTTGACATCACTATAAGAGACATTACAGTAAGCCAGTCTGAAAGTGAAAAAATAATCCAAGAGGTCTTGGAGACAATCCGGAATCGAGGCGGTTTTCTAAATTATTTCGGCATACAGCGTTTTGGTGCCGTACGGCCTATAACGCATGCAGTCGGTAAGAACATCATTATGTCCGATTTTGAAAAAGCGGTGATGACTTATGTGGCCAATCCCATAGAAGGTGAGAATCCAGAATCCTACGGTATCAGAAAAGAGCTTGAGGAAACTCGGAATTGGACTAAGGCCATATTCGAATATTCATCTTATTTTTCCTTCGAAAGAAGAATGCTTGAAAGACTTGTAAAGAAGAACGATGACTTCATCGGTGCAATAAAAAGCATACCTCTGAACCTCCAAATGATGTTCATTCATTCTTACCAGTCATTCCTTTTCAACTCAATCATCACAAAACGCCTGGATATGGGAATGGACCCCCATAAGGCAGTGGTAGGCGACATCATATTCCCTTCCGATTCCAAAGGTCACCCCGACCGAAGAAGGCCCATCCCAGTTACTGAATACAACCTTGCCAAGGTTCAAGACAAAATCGATCTAGGAAAGGCATTTATTTCCGCACCCTTGATAGGATGTGAAACCGAGTACTCATTGGGAGTTCCCGGGGAGATAGAGAGATCCATAATGGAAGGAGAAGGGGTTAAAAGGAAAGATTTCTTTATACCTGATATCCCCCGATTGAGCTCAAAGGGAACAAGAAGAGAGATCATAGCTCCATTAAAGAATTTCAGCCACGAAATATACGATACATATGTCAATATGAAATTCGACCTCTATAAGGGATGTTATGCCACCTCGCTATTGAGAGAGTTCATGAAATCCGAAGATGTTAAGAATTACGGATAGAATTCACCAATATTGAACCGGGTTTTCTAGAGCAAGGGGAGAATATTTCTTATAGGCCATGACAATAAAAAATATAACCTTGAATGTAAAATCTAAAAACCAAGAAAAAAAATTATAATGGACCAGTCGTAAACTGATCCATTTTTATATGCCCCGCCAGATTTCAACAGAATACTGACGGACCCATCTATATTCAATACTCATATCACCTTTGTATAAATTTACTCGATTGGTTCCTCTTTTTTAACAGGACCGAGGGGCATAATGGTCTTCCCGTACATTTCGTTCAGGACCATGGCCAATGCAGTATATATTGCTGCAAAGCCGCAGAAGATGCCCTCATATCCTGCGATCTCATGGACAACATCAATGTGGTTGCCCACGGCCAAGAGGAAGAATAATAGCGCCAATGAAGCAAATACTATCTGTAAAGCCCTATTGATTCTAAGAGTTCCTACGAACATAACTCCCGTAAACAGCCCCCACATAATCAGATAAGCTGTTAATGCACCCTTTTCCGGTGTCCAAGCGGTCCACTGTTCAAGAAGAAGCAGACCCACAAGGGTAAGCCAGAACAAACCGTAGGAAGTGAAAGCGGTAAGACCGAAGGTATTACCCTTTTTCCATTCCATGAGCCCTGCAATTATCTGCGCTATACCACCATAGAAAACACCCATGGCCAGAATCATACTGCCCAATTCATAGAAACCTGCATTATGAATGTTAAGCAGTACGGTCGTCATACCGAATCCCATCAATCCAAGAGGAGCGGGATTTGCTGTCAGGTCCATCACATTAGCTGTAACCTTTTCTTCCATATCATCACCTTTGTAAGGACAATACATGATATCCCATTCCATACTGAAAGATATCTGAACTGCCCTCTTTAATATCTCCAATAATCTCACACATCAATTATTTTCATGGAATATAACAAACGTAAACCGCCCTAATATGATATAACAGTTGCGCTTCATTTGATACATTGTTTTTCAAAACTAAATTCACATGTTGACTGCACAAATTGGCATAACTTTAATATAATTACGGACCAATGGTGCGGAAGTGCATATTTCCCGGAGGTGAAATATTGAACCCCAAATTGAAAATGGGAATTTCTTCTATGATTAATAGAAAAATCAATTACCGCAGATCCATATCATCAATAATCATACTATCGCTTTACCTGATAAGCATCCTTTCCATTGGTTTCTTTTACATTAACAGTAATTCCAATGAAGTAGATCCCATTAACTCATCGATCTTACCTGTTCTTGAGACTGGAAATCGGGAAATGGAGCATAATAACCGAGGTGATATCGCTATCCAGAGCATAACCCTGGAGCCCGATACCATATACCGGAACCAGACTGTTCTCATCAAGGTAGCCTGCGAGGACAGCGGAGGATTCCCAATTGAAGATTCGTTCTCGTGCAACATTTCCCATTCCCTTACCCAGGCTGAGAAGGACTGGACACTTCTTAATACACAGTACAATACTGAGGATTCCACATTCCGGGCTGTTTTCAATACCGATCATAATTCGGTCAAAGGGGAGCATTATTTCCAGGCAAAGGTCACCAACAGAACTTCAGGAGCAAGCCAGACTAGCTCCATCTCCACGCTGCAGGTCCTGAACAATCCTCCGAGGGTTTTTGTCAACGCCAGCGGAAAGAGGGTAGTGGGAGAGGAACTGAAACTCACCGGAGAGGGCAGTTTCGATCTTGACGGGAATATCAGTTCATACAGATGGAAGATAAACGGTCAAAGCGTTAATGAATCGGGTTCAAAGTGGCCTTATAAGGTAAAAGCCGAGGACGAAGGCGACTTCAGCATCACCCTGACAGTGACCGATGACGAAGGTGCATCCAGAAGCGACACTATCACCATGGTTATTGAAAAGAATACCGCAATAGCTGGAGAGGTTACAAAGATCGAAGAAGGGGAGACTCAGCAATCATCAATCGCAGATAAAGAGGTATTCAAGGGAGGCGTTAACTTCCAGGGTCATTTCATAGACAAACTTGGATTCAACAAGATCACCGCAGTGATAAAAAAGGCCTCCCTGGCTGATGATCCCGGTGCCGAGAAGAAAATGGATATAAATGTAACTCTAACGGCATCTGAAAGAAAGGGGCTGAGGATCTGGAGGGAAATCAACCATTCCTTTGATGGTATGAACACCTACTGGTCGTTTGAACTCGACTCTGAAGATATTTCCGATGGAGAATATGTACTTTTTATAACTGCTGAAAGCCCTGGAATGTCCAAATCCCAAAGCGTGACCTTTAAAGTAGACAATGTCCCGCCTCCAAAGGAGACCCATGCCCTGGCATTCATGTTCATCGCCCTGGGGATTTTCCTAATCATAGGACTTATAACCTTCCTGATCGTAAGGAAGAAAAAGAACAATATCAGACAGAAACTGCTTGATATAGGATATGAATCCAAGGAGGTTTACAAGTATGTACCTCTTCCGTCCTACATATGTTTGTTCATTTCCCTGGCAGGCATCATTTTCGCCTCCATCGCGCTGATTTTGATGATGAGCAGTTGGCTCTGGGGTATATTGGTCCTTCTCATACTGGGATTGAGCGGTATGTTCGCCTTTATGGTCTTCACCGGAAGGTCATTTCCCTTACTGATAATAGGCTGTTTAATTTCAATCGGAACCGGTTTCGGCTATTTCTTCTCAATGCTTGATGAGTATCCGTGGGCCCTAACCTCACTTATCATACTCATATTCATTGCTGTTCTGGAAATGCTCTGCTTCTTACTTTTCAACAGAAATTATGTGCTGATGTTCCAGAACCGGGTGGAGAACACCACATCCGTGGGAACCAACTATACCCTGAACGTTTTCGACCTCTACAGGGATCATGAAGCGGAAAGGAAGAGGAATGAAAGAATGTTCGGCAGTTCAGCCTCCTTCATCGCTTCCACCATGTCCGCCCAGGTATCATTAGTATCCAACATGGGATTGGGTGGAGGCCGGGCACCTAAAGGTCAGAAATCACCCAAGGGACCCGCGCAGCCAAAAGGACCCAGCAAACCCGGAGCAAAGAAAGGTCCAAAAGGCCCTTCCCAGCCAAAGGGTCCTGCAGCACCCAAGGGTAAACAGGTACCCGAATGGAAGAAAAAGATCTATCGGGCCTATGTATTCGGAAAGATATCCTATACAAAATACACCAATGATGAAGTGAAGATCGGTGTTTTCGATGTGGATGACTGGAAGGCTGATAAAAAAGTTGCCCATATACTTCTGGGTGAATTCATAAAACTGATGAACAAGAAAGAATTCGATAAGAAGTTTGCATCATTGGTCAGGATAAAATTGCTTACCACTGATTCCAATTACCGTTACAAGGAGGGTGCTCTAAAGAAAAGAAAATTCCGACCCGATGAGGAAAAAAGCACCTCTAACCAGAAACTCTTCAAATTGGAAATAAAATGATATAAATATCGATAATTACAAGTTCCGCCAGTAATATTTCGGCCAACTTCTGATAAGGAGGATTTAGATGTCCAAAGTCAGTCCTGATAAGAAATGGGAAAAAGAATTGAAAAGCTTGATAGATACCCAGGTCAAGGACCTGACCTCCCTCATCGATAAGAAGGAGAAGAAGATCAAAGAGGAAATGGACATCATAAACAGTATCCAGGATGTTGTTATTGCTAGATTGGAAACTGTAAAAAAAATGATCACGCCCGATAAGAAACTAGGTCCCAAATCGGATCCTACCATAGATATCCGTCCCCATAAACCCCCTGAAGAAAAATCCGAACAAGGAACTGGATTTATCAATAAACCTATCATCAAACCTGATGGTTATCCGCGTGAGTACGAGATAGAAATGGTAATGCCGGCCTTGAACGATGTTACAGAGGTAAATCTGCTGTTCAGAACAATTATCCGATCGCAGAAGATCCGGAACCAGGATGATCCTAAATTAACCCTTTTTCTCAGAGCATATCATAAATATCCCGAGTCCCAGCTTGATCAGAAAGGATTTCTGGAAATGCCCTACAAGAAAGCCGATACCAAGACAGTTGATGATTTTGTGAAGGTGAGGGTATTGAACTTTGTCAAAAGTTGGTACACCAGAAGAATCGCCTTTGAGGTGGACAAGGAAAGAGAATACAAGATGATTATACATGTGAAATAGAACTCAAAAGAACCGAGGCTGCTATCAATAATAATTCCCATGTAAATCCTCAATTTCGAATAGGCATTCTGGGTGATACTCGGAGTTAATTAATCTGAACATTCAGCAGTGTATAAACTCCTCCAGAGGATATTAATCCATAATCCTTATAATTCATTCAATCACTTACCGGAGTAATGGCATCGGTGATTCGGTTATCAAAGGTGGTAAAGGATTTCAACGGTTTTAAGGCCCTCAAAGGAGTATCATTCACTGTGGACAAAGGTGAGCTCTTCGGCTGTTTCGGTCCCAACGGAGCTGGTAAGACAACACTGATAAGGATAATAACCGGGCAGCTGCCAATGACATCCGGGCAGGTAAGTGTTCTTGGTATTGACCCATCCAGAAGACCTGTCGGAGTAAAGAAAAGAGTAGGGATAATGCCTGAAAGCGAATCCCCTCCATCCTTCCTTACCGGTTGGGAGTATCTCTATTTTGTTGGGAAGATACGTAAATTGATCATTATCGAGGAATCCATAAAAAAGTGGCTGGTTTTCTTTGACCTGGAGGAAAAGAAGGATTCCCTGTGCAAGGATATGTCCAAGGGAATGAGGCAGAAGATAATGCTGTCGGCAGCCTTCATGTCGGAACCCGAACTTCTGATATTGGATGAACCTTTGATCAACTTGGATCCGATTTATCAAAGAAGGGTTAAGGATTTTTTAAAGGAATATGCCAAGGACCATACCATATTTCTCTGCACTCACATCCTGGAAGCAGCGGAAGAATTGTGCACCAACACTGTAATACTAAACAAGGGAAACATTGTCGGCAGGGGTAAAATATCCCAGCTCAGGTCGAAGAAGAATGAAAAACTTGAAGATATATTTTTAAGATTGGTGGAATAGACATTGACCTATCCGCCCATTTCATTCTATGATAAATACTAATATCCATCTGGATAAAAACCTATATATAAAGAAATTATTGTTAGGAAGATAATTATACTGCCGATTATTATCCTTGTTATTCAATAATTGGCTCAGATACGAACTCAACTCAAGAGAGGTTGCTATTTGGTCGAGGAAAATCCTGACAGACTAGGATCGCAGGGACGGGGGTCTGAGAAGGGGCAGGATAGTGATTCCCAGGATGAAAATGCTCCGAGAATTGGAAACAAAATGGATAGCATTCTGGATTCGATCCTGAACCGTTTCATGGGAAAGGCTAGGAAGACCCAGGAAAAATATCAGCATACACTTCCTAAATTGAAAGATAGAGTTGACAAAGTTACCAAGGAAAGCGCAGACCGGTTGAAGAATCTGGATCAGAAAGGAGACAAGTTTGTAGGCAAGATCCGCATTTCAAAATTTACTGATGCCCTAATAACTCCTATAGTAAAAAGGCCCTTTATTCCTCTGCTGCTGGTAATCACTCTTGTGATCATTGCCATACCCGGTCTATTCAATGTCAGGGATAATATTAGGGGCGATATGGAGGTTTACCTCCCCCTTGAGGCCAGGGAAACCGAAATCATTGAAGAGGTAAGACAGAACTGGACAATAGATATTCTAATGATCTATATCGAGACAGGAAATGTCAACGACCGTACAAACGAGACAAACATAACCAGCCTTGATGTCCTGAATGACATATCCCTGATCGAGAGGACACTAGACCCCCAAAAATACGATAGAGGCGAAAACGATTCGGTCATTTTCACTTTATCCATTGCTTCATTAATAAAAGAAATAAATTCCACAGCTCCCAGGTTTGCCCAGGCAGTGATAGATGAGTTCGGGATAGGTGAGCTTGGACAGTACCCATTACCGCCCGGTGAATACTCCATACCCCAGGACCAGACGCGGATCGATACCATCATGGACCAGATCCCCCTATCCGCTATCGCCCCTCTTCTGGCCGATACCAACGATGACGGGATATACGATTCCACAATAGCGGTTATCGGTATAACCGCTGAAACCGACCAGGACGATTTCATGAGACGGGCCGAAGGCGCCTTCTCCAATGTCAAATTCTGCTCAATGACCTCCACGGGTCCCATACCAATGACCCAGGATCTTACCGATAGGATATATGAAGAAATGATCAAAGTGGTCCCCATTGCCGTTATCATGATTGGCATCTCCCTTTTCCTTTTCCACAGGAATTGGAAGATTCTGGTGATCGAGGGGATCCCACTGATATCCGAACTGATAATAACCTTCGGTATTGTGGGTTATCTCGGAATGGTGCTCACACCCCAAATAGTACTGGTAGCACCCATAATTGCCTCCCTGGGTGTAGCCAATGGTCTATATATCACAAACAAATATTCTGAAACCGATCATATCAAGGACCGGTCTCTGAGAATGAGGCTTTCAATCCAGAGCACAGCAAAACCTATCATTTTTGCAGCCCTGACAACATCACTGGGGTTTCTTTCCCTTACAACCATTAATATGATCCCAATGAAAATGCTGGGAGTTGCTTTGGCCATCGGCATATTAACTGATTTCGTTGTGACATTCCTGACCGTTCCGGCACTGGTCCTTCTACTGAGATACAAGAAGAAAACAAAGGTTGGCAAGAAAAGCAAATTCTCCAAGTTACCTGTGAATCATACAAAGAAGGTACTTTTCGCTGTAATTATACTCGTTGTCATGTCCCTTGTATCCATAGTTTATCCCGGGATAGAGGCGAACATGGATTATATGGCAATGTCACCCCAGGATGAACCCTCCATCATCAAACTGGATCAATATACTAGAAACTTTGAAGGGGGACAGATCAACATGTTCCTTGTCAGAGGGCGTCCAGCTAAAGAGAACAGCATACGCCAAAGCATGAAGGACTTGGAACTTCTGGATGATCTTGACTATCTATCTTCCAAGATTAACGGGGATCCGGATAATCCTAACGATCACGGTGTCGACAACAGCATGGCATTGGGAATAACGGATATAATGCGTACAATTCGTGTTCCGAATATGACCGATATCCCGCCATTGGAGGAACTCTTTGACATATTCCCGGCCCTTGAAGATATCTATCTGAACTCGGCGGTGGAGGATTTTACATTCTGGGACCTTATCCACTCCGACAATCTGAACCAGGAACGTAAGGAGCAGATGGTGAACATTTTCTATAATTCCCTCACCTATGAAATGAGAGGAATGCTTATCAACGATGACTACTCCAGAACCCTTGTATATGTTACCATGCCCAATATGGATACTGTTCATACGGAGAAGGCGGTTGATGGGGTCAATGATAATTTAGATAAGTTCTCGGTGGGTGATTCCACATCCCTGTTGACGGGGTTCGGGCCCATTGTTGTGAAGGTGAACAGTCTGCTGGTGGAGAGCAGTCTTATCAGTACTGCCATGGCCATCTTACTTGTTGGGATACTCCTGGTTATAGGTTTCAAATCGATCAAATTTGCAGTGCTGACTATTATTCCCATCATTTTTGTGGTGGGCTTCCAGCCCCTGGCATTTCTGCTGACCAAGGGGATCGGAGGTATCGTTGGACAGAGTTTCAGCGGACAGCTTAACCTGTTTTCAGCCATGATCGGCTCGGTAATTATCGGACTGGGTATAGATTTCGCGATCCATATGACCGATACTATTAGAGAAAAAGGCGGTCGGCTGAAGAACGTCACAGAGAGTGTGGCAACAACGGGAAGAAGCTTTGTGGAAACAACCATCACCATGTGCATGGGTCTTTTCGCTATACTCTTTATTAATATTGTATCGGTCCGTGAGTTCATTGTTCTTATAATACTGCTTCTTGTCTATTCAATGGTAGGAGGGCTTCTCATATTACCTACTTTATACACATACTACCTCAAGAGTAAAAAGAAGAAAGAAGAGTATTGAGAGTATTTATTATTCATGTTTAAGACACTCTACCCATATTAGACTGCATCACATTGAACCTGCAGAATAACCTCACCAATACCTTTATTTAGAAATATATTCTATTAACCAGTCGCTTTTTATTTCAATTTGTAAAAACCTTGGGTCCATAGCTCAGCTAGGTGGAGCGTTCGGCTCTTAACCGAATGGTCAAGGGTTCGAATCCCTTTGGACCCGCCTGTTCTTTCATTCTAATATTGGCCGTTTCTGGATGATTTTTCGATTTTACGATCATTGCAGAAATTTTCTTGACGCTAATTTTTTATATAATCTGGATATAATCTGCATCATGGAGAGGCAGGAAAAGGAATCGTCACCTATAAAAAAAGAGGAGCTCATGAACATTTTCTGGGCACTCTTGGTGGGGGTGGCAGTTCTACCCCTGATATATTCCCTGGCCTTCTTTGTTAGAATCGGTTCCGAATTTATTTTAACCTTTGGAGAAATAGTCGGAATCGGAGGATATTGGTGGCTTCTTCCCATTATAGGTGTCTTCGGTCTAATAGCAGGAATTATAGCTCTGAACATTTCCCCCGAATCCGAGGGGCCTGGGCTCCATGTTGTTATCAGTGCCTTTCATAAAAGAAAGGGAATACTCAGATTGAGGACGATTCCATCAAAGTACATTGCTACTTTTTTTACTATCGGATGGGGCGGGCCCAGCGGCCTTGTTGGCCCTTCGGCCCTTTTGGGAAATGCGACTGGCGGATTGATTGGAAAGTACATCAAAGTCCACGGAGAGCAGATCCGAACCCTTTCCCTGTGCGGTATTGCCGCAGCGGTCTCGACACTTCTGGGTACTCCCTTAGGAGCTGCAATTTTTGCAGTTGAGGTGGTTTACAGCGATAAACTACTTTACCGGCGTTTATTCTACTGTCTGATATCCAGTATTACTGCCACACTTATGACATTCTGGCTTGACATTAGACTTTTAAAGTTCACAATAATTACCGAACTGCCTTCACCTACACCTCTTGAGGTAGCACTAATGGTTGGTACTGCCTTCATGGTTATGGTGCTGAACCTTCTCTACATCAAACTTTATCAAACAATACATGATTTTTTTCGAAAATGGTCATGGAGAGGAAATGACTGGATCGAACCAATGTTCGGGATGCTCATGGGTGCAGTTCTCGTAATTCCGCTATATTCCACACTGCTGGATCTGCATATTGTCGGGGGGGGACAGATAGAAATAGAAAAGATGATGGATCTGGAAATTATTAAAATTTTACTATTGGCCGGAGCGCTTTTCCTATCCACTGCTCTAATTTCCGGCAGCCAAGGCAGCGGTGGGCTGTTCATGCCAGTAACGATAATAGGTATGCTTATCGGATTGGCAGTAGCTTCGGCTGCTAATGCAGATCTGCCCATCATCCTCATGGCTGCAGGAATAAGTGCAGCTCTATGCACAACACTCAATGTCCCTATAGCTTCGGCAATAATACCAATAGAGCTCTTCGGACCCGTAGCTCTATTCCCTTCATGCATAGGTGCTCTGGTGGGTTACATTTTCGCCAAACGGTTCATAATATATCATGAGATCAGCTGGGATGCTCTGAAAAAGAATGATTCCGGTGATGAATGAACAAATATATTTCCTCAATGAGAGTATTTCATAATTTTGAACCGCAGGCCTCGCAAACAAGCCTCTCACCAATAAGACTTATCTTTTTGACCGGCGCACCGCAGTGAGGGCATTCAGTTATATCCCTCTGATGGATCAATCCCTTCTCTGTGAAGAATTCTCCGGTTTCCCGATCAAAATATCCGACAATATAATTCTCCTCAATTGCACCCAATATCATTTTCAGTGCTTCCTGTTCGTTAACGTTCATCTTCTTTGCCATCTTTACGATTCCCACCCTTCTGTAAGCACCTAGAAGTTTTGCCATCTCCTTGAGTTTCAAAGCATTTCGGGCCATGAACTCTCCGGTTTTCCTATTAAATTCTCCATCAATGATATTGCGCCTAATGCATACTGTTATGGTCTGTTCGGCCTGAAACTCAGAGACATTCATCTTTTGGGCCAAATTGGACACCTTAATCCTCTGGTATCCCTTGATCATCTCACCTATCTGTTTTAAACGTCTAGCCCTTAGAAAAAGAGCTCCGCCTATCAATAGAAGAACCATACCTCCACCTAGACCGACAATGGAACAGACCCCAAACATATTGAAGAACCCACCCTCATCCATGGTTAGGAGAGCCATAAGCAGACTCACGCCACCAAAAAAGAAGCCGGCTAAAGAGAAGAACAGAACCGCCCATCCGTCTCTCCAGAAATCCACAGGATCTATTTTGGGCATTTATCCTCACAACCATCCAATATTCAATGAGAAATACCTAGCCGCAGATCATTGATTCTATTTATTCCAATTGTTGTATCGGACCCGGTCCAGCTTAAAGATATTCTTGGGCAGTTTATCCTCATCGGGATAGCCAATTGGAATCATCGAAAACGGGATAATATTTTCCGGAATATCCAGAAGTCCTCTGATACCAGCTACCCGATCAGGTCTCGGATATACTCCCAGCCACACGCCTCCCAAACCCTTGTCAGCTATTGACAGAAGTATATTCTGGGTTGCTGCGGCGCAATCCTGTATCCAGTAGCCTTGGCTTTTAACAAGGTCCATATCGGCGCATACCAGTATTGCAGCCTGAGCGGTTCGGCACATTTTTGATGAGGGATGAACATTGGGAATATTATCCAGCACTTTGCGGTCATCGATCAGAATGAAATGCCAGGGCTGCTGGTCCATGGCTGATGGTGCATTCATACCTGCCTTGATAAAATTCAATACCATTTCTTTCGGCACATGTACATCCTTGAATTTCCTGATGCTTCTGCGTTTGAATATTGTTTCCATGTGATTTCACCCAATTTATGATTCATGATTCGTCAATTCAATTACCGAATGAAACCCTCTAGGGCTTTTTTGAAGGGTTCCTTTGCGGCCATTAATACGCCTGCACCAACCTGTCCGACACCCGGTTCCCTATGGGCAACACCGGTATCAATGAAAGGTGTGATATCTTTCTCCACCACCTTTATGATATCTATACCTGTAGGCGTACCCCTGAAATTGAGATACGGTATCTGGTATATGTTGTTCTCTCCAACGGATATCTCATACATCTTAAGGGTATATTCATTGGCGTCACTTGAGCTGCCCCCCACGAACTGAACAATGGCCGGTGAAGCTGCAATGGCAAATCCCCCCAATCCGTTGGTCTCGGTGATGGAGCTGTCGCCGATATCCGGGTTGGCATCCTCCTTTCGATATCCTGGAAAGAAAAGGGCATCGGGTACCGGTGCCTTTCCCGTGAACCATTTATCTCCGGTCCCGGATACCTGGATTCCGAAATCAGTTCCATTCCTGGTCATGGCTGTAACCATGGAGCTGTTCCTTATATTCCTTGCCGCATCCAGGGTCACCTTGCATGCAGGCATGGATAGGTTCAGGAAAAAATGATCATTGCCGTCTATGAAATTCAGCACGGCCTCGGCATTTTCCCTACTGTCCGCTGTCCTTAGTATGTGCGGAGCTATCTTCCTGTAGAAAAGAGAGGTGGCCGCCCTGTTCCTGTTGTGAACCTCGTCACCCATGTGCAGGGATTGAGCTATGATATTCTTGATATCAATTGGGCCGCAACTCTCCAATGCTTTTCTAAGATTGGGATATAGGACATTTTCCATCCACTTAAGCTTCGTTATCACTTCAGGCCCGTAAGCTCCATATCTTAGAACCTTTCCCAGGCCCTCGTTCATTGTACAGTAAGCTTGGTTTCCGAATTCTGCGTTCTTCAAAACAAATACCGGCATGGAGGGGGATACTATACCGGCCATAGGGCCCACGGTATTGTGCTCGTGACAGGGTGAATATTCAATGATACCTGAAGATCCCAGGGCCTCGGCGTCCTCCTTATTATAAGCCCTTCCCTCATACATCAGGGCGCCTATAATGGCTCCCCTCATTGGTCCGCACATTCGGCCCCAACCGATGGGTGGACCTGCGTGAAGAATGGTGTCTTCCGACAATCCGGGAATGACCTCCCTGGCCGTGGATAAACCCACCAGTTCCGGTTTGCCCTTCAATATCCTCCCTAAAGCTTCTCCATTCGCCTGTTCTATCATGGCCTTTTTATCCTCAGATATGCTATCCAGTAAATCAACCATCCTACTGTCCCCTCCTGCCCGGGGTTTCCAATCTACCTGTAAGGATTCACCGCCACTTTCTCTTATACCCTGATTGAATCCCTCCAATCCCATATTAACAACCTTTAATCCATCCTTGAACAAATTGCTTTTTGTCATGTTATTACACCCCCTTCTCCAATTTTCCTTCCATCAACTCATATATGACCAACGCAGACAGCCTGCAGGCTTCATAGTTTGAATTCATAACAACTGCCCCTGCCCTCTCCAGCTCCCGAGCGACCTTGGACCTGTTCTGCGGATCCATATCAGTCCCGGTAACCGAACATATTACTGATATTTTGGTGTTTCGGGTTCCTGCTATCTCCTTTACCTCTTCAAGGACCGGGACCAGTTCTTTCCCGGGATCCATATTGGAACCGTAACCCAGAACAACATCCAGAAGAATAACCGCTACCTCAGGATCCATTGCTTCTGCCAATATACGTTTATTCCTGAGTGTGTAATCTATCATTGGGTGTGGTCTCCCCCTTGTAAATTCATCCTCACCCAGATCCACAACGGTATTCCCCATGCTTTTCCAGGGATCACTTAGTTCATGTTCCTTATTAGCGGATATATTGCAGAAAACAGAGGAAACTACACCTTTGAATGTAATCAGTGCTTCGTGGCAGAAGGTCCCGCCGCTGAAGAGGCCTCTCAGATACTTCTGGCCGAGTGATGAACTGCCGGCAATTTCCTTAGCCTTGATTTCGAGCTTTTCTTGTCCCTCCGGGTAACGATCGGCTGAAACCTTACCATATTTAGACAGTTCCAGCGCTTTGATCGCTGCTCCTTCAAGAGTATCAGAAAAATAATAATTCAATTTGGGTCTATCCTCAATTGTTTCACCCAGGTACACAGCCACAACTGGCTTATCCAGCTTGGATATCAGATCATCTATCTTGATCACAACATCCCTGTGAGGAGGTTTGGATACAATTGCTATTACCTGGGTTGCCGGATCCGATGCCAGGAGTTTGATCCCTTCAATGGTCATCAATCCTCCAACCTCTTTCTTGACATCCCGTCCTCCTGTCCCTATGGCCTGAGAGATCCCTCCGCCCATGTTCGAGATCAAGGTGCTGACCTCCTGCAGACCTGTTCCTGAAGCTGCCACCAGTCCAATATTTCCTCTATTGACCACATTAGCAAATGCAAGAGGTATTCCGTTTATTATGGCGGTCCCGCAGTCTGGACCCATGACGAGCAAACCCTTGTCCCTGCCTAACTTCTTCAGTTCCACTTCATCATCCAAACCGACATTGTCAGAGAACAGCATGACATGAAGACCAGCTTTTAATGCCCTTCTTGCTTCTCCGGCGGCATATTTACCGGGTAATGATATCAGGACCATATCTGAATCAGGATTTTCCTCAAGGGAATGGTCCAATGAATAATACTTTTCCTCATTCACAGTGCTCTTCTTCTTCCGCACCTCATCCAAAAGATCAGGAACGCTCTTCAAGGCCATACCCAGAGAATCCATATCATGGGCCTTTACCGCTACCAGAAGATCGGTATCATCGGTTTTCTTGAAATCATTCAATAGAAGTCCCGCTGATGAGAGGATTGACATGTTCTCCCTGGTACCCATTACAACAGCGGCATCCTCAATCCCGGCCATTTCCGAGATCATTCTAGCTACATTCATCAAGGTCACTGAATCGAAATATTCTCCTTTCATTATCTTACTGCCGTATTCCATTTCTCCACCTCGCACCTCATCATCAATATAAATCCAACAGCCACATCCACACCTGAACTGCTGCCATGTGAGGTAATTGCGCGGGTCGTATTATATATTTCCCCCCTATCAATACCTAGTATGAAATTCATTAGTTCTTTGAAGGGCTGATTGAATCTTCCTTTGTATGCATGATATAGGAACTCATTGCTTATTGGATTATTACCCCTGGACCCTCGGAATATCCGACACCTGAGATCTCCCAGGTCCGACCCGTTGATAATCCCCCGAATATAAAGGGCCATAAGCATACCCGCCAGAACATCATCGCCCGAAGGGGTCAGACCAACTCCTAACCCCTTGATCCCTTCAATATGTTCCCCTATTTCACGGCCTCTGCTATTTAGAAGACCCGATACATTTTTTCCCAATATTCCGATGAGTTGCTCATGAAATGTCCCTCCTTCATGCAGACCACCGGGTGATAAAAGGGATAATGTAGGGATCTCCCCCGCTATATCTTCCAGATAGCTTTGGAATATTGTAAGCCGTTCATAAAGACGTTTCCAATAATCTTCAGACCCCCCAAAATCGGACCTATCGGTACGGCCAGGGGAATTGTATTCCAAACGGGAATTGTATATAAATCCAGGATTTATCTGATATTGTTCATCTCCCAGAATTAGGTAATCCTTTGTGACCGTAATATCACCCCTAAATACTTTACCCAGAGATGTCACGACCACATTCACAGGACCGGCCCTGGCCCTTGGGACGACAAAGGATAATAAACGATCACCATTGTGGAAATTCACCGCTTTTTCAAACCGGGAGAGGAGAGAATAATCCCCATTTTCTATCAAATCACCCCAGGATAATATGAATTCATCTCCCCTTTCACCAGATTGGTTCACTGGATCACCTCATTAATGAATATACGAATAAATTTCTCCACTAACAGCAATATTAACTATTGAATTTTATAAATCAGATACGGAATAATTCATTAAGAACCATATTTATAGGTTGTAATCCTTAGCTGAAGAAATTAATTTACGAATAATGGAGGAACATTTTATGGATATGGAATTGGAAAATATGCTCAGACCGCCTGAGATCAAGATGCCGGATTATCCCCCGAAAGTGATAACACTGGCCAACGGTAAGAAACTGGTTGTTAGACCTGTTCAGAGAAGGGATGTCCCAAAACTGCTACCCTCTGTCAGACCAACACTAAAAATTGCACGGGACTTTTACAATGTAGTGGGCTCCAGAGTTTACTCTGAATTACTTGCCTGGCAGTACCATAGGCTCCGTAACGGATATACTTTGGTGGGCCAAATAGATAACGTTTTGGTAGGGATTGTAAACGGCAGAATGTACGATGAGAAGATCGGTATCAGCCTCCACACCCTGGCCATTTCCAGGGGTCTTAGGATAGGTGCCCATCTGTTCGCAGCCAAGATGGAACATCATATCGAATACCTGAACCAGGAAGAGGTATGGATAACTGCTGAATCACCCATCGGTTTCCGTAGATGGATGATCGAGTACGAGCTTATTGAACAGGAAGGAGTTCAGCACGAACTGGGCGGGGCTCAATCCTTTAAATTGACCCGTGAACTGTATTTCAAACATAAACCTCGGCTGGTTGCAGGTACCAGACCCTGTCCGGAAGATCTTCTGGAAAAGGCCAGATCCGAGTTCAAATTTGCTGATGAAAAGACCATCAGCGAACAGATATGCGGAGCCAAGGGGGCAAGGAAAAAATGAGAAATGTAGCCATCATCGGAGCGGGAATGACCGATTTCGGCCGGCTTTTCAACGACACCCTTATGGATATATTATCATCAGCTGCATTGCGGGCCATGGACGATTCTGGTATTGATCCAAAGAAGATACAGGCAGTCTATGTAGCAAATATGGGCGGAGGAATCCTGAACCACCAGACTGGTGTTGCAAGTGCCCTGGTTGATAACCTGGGACTTATTCCGGCTGCAGCAGAGACTGTTGAGAACGGGCCAGCTTCCGGTGCATCTGCCATAAAGAACGGTCTTCTTGCAATTGCTTCAGGACATTATGATTACGTGCTTGTTGTTGGTGGGGAGAAAATGAGAGGGGTATCAGGCTGGAGAGCCACCGATTTCGTGGCCACACTTACTCATCCAGAAGGTGAATACAAATATGGAATAACCCTGCCGGGCATGGCTGGAATGTTCGCGGATCTGTATATGGAGAAATACGGGTACACAAGGGAACATCTCGCCAGGATGGCAGTCAAGAATCACAAGAACGGTCTTCTAAACCCCTATGCACATGTGCATATGCCTCCCAGCATGGAGGGTATCCTTGAATCACCTGATGCCCCCTACAATAATACGCCTGTTGCTGAACCGCTTCACCTATGGGACTGCTGTCCGGTAAGCGACGGAGGAGCTGCTGTTCTGCTGTGTGCTGAAGAAATGATCAAGAACAAGGAAAAGAAACACTATGTAGTGATATCAGGATTTGGTCAGGCAACAGACACCCACACCCTGGCTGAAAGAGAGGACCCTACAGATCTGAAAGCCGTCACAATGGCAACAAAACAGGCCTATGAAATGGCAGGAGTAGGGCCGAAAGACATAGATGTTGCTGAGCTTCACGACGCTTTCTCCATACTCGAGATAGCTGAATCCGAACATGCTGGACTTTTTGAAAAAGGCGGTTACAAGAAGGCCTTGGAGAAAGGAGATGTTGAAATAGACGGAAAGATGCCTATAAATCCTTCAGGGGGTTTAAAGTCCAGAGGACATCCTGTTGGTGCTACTGGTGTTGCCCAGGCGGTAGAGATGACCTGGCAGCTCAGGGGTGATGCCGGGGACCGGCAGGTAAAAGGGGCAAACATAGGTCTTACCGTTAACTTCGGAGGCTTCGGCAACAATGTAGTTTCCTTTGTCATGAAGGGGGTGAAAAAGTGAATCGAGCTGTGGGATATAAATGTACCAAATGCGGAAAACCTACCTATCCCAAGAGGGATGTATGTCTTAAGTGCGGTGGAAGAGAATTCGCTGAACTTCAATTTCCTAAAACCGCTACCATTATCGCCTTCACGAATGTACACCAGCTTCCCTGGGGTATAAACGAACGATTCCTTACATTGGGCGTATGTGAATTCGAGAACGGCCTAAAAGCTATGGGTAGGATAACTGCCCCTACAGTTAAGAAAGGCCAGAAGGTTAAGGCCCATTGGAAGCTTTTCAGGGAGATGGCTGGTGAGGATGTCTGGGGATGGATATTCGAACCCACCCGCTGATACCTGTGTAATAATTCCAACATATCAGGTCAGCTTGAGATAGATCGACTACCATTGAACCCCTCTGAAATGACAGGGGTTCGATATTTATTTTCTGAATTCAGGTGAACCAAAATGACTCAGAACAGGGGCAGTCTTACATTTATGGGGCTGGGATTAGGGGGTTTAGACGACATAAGTCTGAAAGCAAAGAGCCACATCCAAGAGGCCGATCTGATTTTTGCTGAATGCTATACCTCAATTTTCAATTCTCCTTCTCTGGAAGATCTTGAGAAATCCCTTAGCGCCAATATTACAATACTTGACAGACCCGAGGTTGAGGATGGAACTGAAATCGTTGAAAGTGCTGTTGATGGTAAGGTTGTATTCATCACTGCAGGAGATTCCATGAGTGCCACTACCCATGTGGAGCTCAGATTGACCGCCAAACGGAAAGGAATTCCCGTAAAGATAGTTCATTCTCCATCTGTACTTACAGCGGTACCTTCAGAGCTGGGTCTTTCTCATTACAAGTTCGGGAGAACAACAACTTTAGTATTCCCTCAGAAAAACTATTTTCCACTCTCTCCTTATGACACCATCAGCAGCAACCTCTCCATGGGCCTTCACACCCTTGTACTGCTTGATATAATGAGAACGGAAAGTACTGGTAGAATTGACCCGGATCTTCTGGGTGATCCAATAGAATTCGGCAATAGGTCAATGAGCTGTATGTCCTCCCATATCGGTTGCAGGGTCCTTTCAATGATGGAAGAAAAGAGAAAAGAAAGTATTCTGAAAGATGAAACTCTGGTCTGCTCGGTCGCCCGTGCCGGAGCGATGGATTCAATGGTCAGGAGCCATAGGATATCAGTTATGAGGGAAGTCGATATGGGTCGACCCCTTCACTCTCTGGTAATACCCGGAAAGCTTCATTTTATGGAAGCAAAGGCCCTTGTGGAACTCACGGGTGCTCCTGCTGAAATATTGGATGATTATGAATGATCAAATCCTTTGGAACTCTCATTGCAAGATTTCAGTCCTATTGAATTTTTTCGATAGTATAATATCGTTTCACTGCTTAATGAAAATTATCTTACTATCCAAGGTCCAGGTGCTGTTCGATGTTCTTCAGAAAAAGCCTCGGTTTATCCCTCTTATTGCCCACGTTGATAATCACAGGATTGATATTGTTCTCATATTCTCCATTGATTGACTCATTTGATCATATGAAAGGTTCCTATAATGACTCTAGGGATTCCCGATTATTTATTGAAAATTCTGCATTATATGAACAAGAGGAGATGACAGGAACCAGGGACAAGGTTGTTATTCTGAATGATCCAACAATGATCCATGATAATTCAGGTGATACCGTAGAGGCAATGTGTTCTGGGGATTTCAACAATGACGGTTTCAATGATATTGCCTACGGTACCCATTCCTACTCCGATTCCCCAAAGGTGCTGGTGTCAATGGGATCAGCCGGAGGTCTAACCACTCCATCCCTTCTCATTGATGTATATGATGAGGGCGACATTCCTTCAATCTGCTCTGGAGATTTCGACAATGATGGATTTGATGACCTGGCAATCGGTACATACCCACATGCCAATGTCCTGATAAGCATGGGGTCCAACAGCGGATTGGACAACCCCCAGGTGATAGCCAATTACAGTGCCTCACTGTTCGGAATATACGGGATGTGTTCTGGGGATTTCAACAATGATAACTTTGATGATCTTTTCTATGGACCCTTTTCCAGATCCCTGCAAGCTCCGGTCTACAAAGCCATGGGAGGTGCAGGGGGACTTGGAAATCCTTCGGTCCTTGCTACAATAAACGATATGATGCTTTTCGGATTCAGTTCAGGGGATTTCGATAATGACGGCTTTGAGGACGTTACCTTCGCAGGTGCCACCTACGATAACATCTTTACAGCTTACGGAGCCGCTGGAGGTCTTGAGGTCCCGACCAAACTGGGTGACTCACAGGATCATGTATATACTTCCACATGCTCCGACTTCAACCTTGATGGGTTTGATGACATATGTTACGGAATTGCAGGAGGCGGGATCTATCATTCAATGGGATCGGGAAATGGATTGGATGCGCCGGCTCTGACACAGAACACCGGCCAGAGCGGGGTTTGGGGCTCAGCTTCAGGGTTTTTTGATTCAGACAGCTATCCTGATGCAATTATGGGTTCTACATCAAATGGAAGGATATATCTGGTATCCGGTGGACCAGGGGGGGTTTCCGGGACTTCCTTATTCCACACATACGCTTCACAGGAGAATATAAAATCTCTCAGCGGAGGCGATTTTAACAATGACGGGGGAGATGACCTCTGTTTCGGGACCTCTCCGGACTGTTTCCTTTGCCAGTGTCTGGGGGAATCAAACTATATTCCCACCGCTCCAGAGAACATTCAGCCCGATTCTGCTCATGAATGGCCAGTTACCATATCTTGGAATGCCTCCTTTGACAAAGATCAGGAGGAAATAACATACCATTTGGACATAGGAACTTCACCAGGTGGAAACGACATTCTGTCCGACGGACAAACTGTCAATACTCATTTACAGATATATCTGGAACCAGATGACTATCATATCACCATTTCCGCCCATGACGAAACCGACGGAGCTTCAGATGAAACAGAACATGCAATAAGCATAGTAAATACACCGCCAACATCTCCAACTCTTGATATTCATCCCGACCAGCCCAGAACCGGAAATGAGCTGATATGCGCTATTGCTGAAGACTGCGAAGACAGCGATGGGGACGATATATCTTATTATTACAGATGGTATTCTGACGATGTTGTTGTTGGTTCGCTTTCTATGGATGATACTCCTCTTAAACAATCAGCAGTACCTGATGAACACACCTCAAAAGGTGAAACTTGGAAATGTGAGGTATGGGCATATGACGGATTCCAGAATGGCAGTTCTTCAGAAATTGAGGTAACCATATTGAATACACCACCAAATCCAATAATTTATTCTATAGAAGAAGAGGATGTTTTTCATTCACGCTCGGTCAATCTATCAGCTTGGGGTTCCTGGGACCTGGATAATGATGATCTACAGTACCAGTGGACGTCGGATGTGGACGGAAATCTTGGAAGGGATATGAATATATCCGCCGAACTATCCAGAGGTCAGCATCTGATAACTTTAGACCTAACTGACGGGGATGCTATCAGACAGCTAAGCGTTAATATTTCTGTTTCAACCCCTCTGCTGGATATTCAGGAACCGGAGCTTGTAGAGATCGAGCAAATTGACGAGCTGATTCAGGGGAACAAATATCATATAAGTGTTGTAGTTTCAAATTCTGGTAATTATATTGCCCAGGGAGTGATGCTGACCCTGATAGATAACGAAAAGGTTCTTGATAACAAAATGATAAATGTTCAATCTCAGGAAGAAGAAAGTGCAATCTTTGATTGGACCCCTTCGGATGCCGGCCCCCACGATATCCTGATAGAGATGTCATATGATAATGAAGACATTGTCTCGGATTCCATTTTCCTATCAGCAGCTCTCAGAGATGACGGTCCTCCGGATCCTCAGGCTGGAATGGATATCAGTGTAGAAGTTGGTGAGGAATTCATCCTTGACGCTTCCGGAACCACAGACCCTGATACCGACATCAAGGATCTGGATTTCTTCTGGGATTTCAATGATAAGGATGGAATAGATATTGATTATAAAGGGATCTCAACCACGGTGAAATATGAAGAAACCGGAATTTATATAATAACATTATCCGTTTCTGACGGCTATAACAATATCACTGACACCCTGACAGTTACAGTGAAGATCAAAGATCAAGGGACTGGGGACGATGATTCTACCGAAGATGATAATGATGATATTAGTGGGGATGATGACACATCTGGAGACGACGATACTTCAGAAGATGATGATGTATCTGGGCCTGGCAGCACGGGAAAGAAAGATAATAATTCGGGAGAGGAAAGCAGTGCCATTTCCGGATTCTGGTGGATGATTATCATCATAATTATTGTCATGTTCACAATATTGATGATCCTGGTTACCATTTTTATTCGGATGAATAGCAAAAAGGGAAAGAGGGATGATGATGGGGAGGATATAAGTTTTGTTGATGCTGAGGTAAATTCACGGGAATATGTGAACAAGTCACCCAGAAGAGGTATTGTCATATACGAAGCTGAGAACCCTGAAGGAAATGATATTAAAAAATCACGCTGACATCAGAGTGCAGCACCTTTAAACCAGCAGTATTTGAAAAACAAACCCCATTGAGTATTCGGGAAATTCAATAATGTAAATTTTCAAGCCGCCGGATCCTTTCTTCCATAGGTGGATGGGTGGAGAAAAGTGAAGAGAAAACCCGCTTTTTCAATGGATTAGATATAAAAAGCGGAGAATAAGATGGGTTGCCCTGTTTCATAGGATTTCTTTTACCTATGGTAGATATTTTTTTCAATGCCTTGGCAAGATTTTTTGGGTCTCCCGTTATCCTGGCGCCTTCAGCATCGGCAGAATATTCCCTGCTTCTGGATATAGCCAACTGTATCAGCATGGCAGCTATAGGCGCGGTTACCGCAATAAAGATCAATGCAATCGCGTTTCCGCCATCGTCCCTCCCTCCGAATATAGCTCTAAAAAATGCCAAATGAGCTATGAAAGAAATCGCGCTTGCAAGAGTCGCAGCCAGGGACATTACCAGCATATCCCTGTTCTTGATATGTGCCATTTCATGAGCCAACACTCCCTTGAGCTCATCTGAATCCAGAGTTCTTAATAAACCATCCGTAACGGCTACTACTGAATTATCAGGATTACGTCCTGTGGCGAAAGCGTTGGGATTTATTTCAGGTATAATAGCTATTTGGGGCATAGGAAGAGAGGCTCTTAGGGATAAATCGCGGACAATCCCGTGCAGTTGGGGGGCTTCATTTTCATTCACAATTCTAGCCCTATAGGCCCGAAGTACGATTTTATGGCAGAAGAAATATGAGATCAGATTTATCGCTCCGGCAATGAACAGAAAAATAACCAATGTCGGAATAATCGCTCCATTGAAGATCAACTGACCTACCAGGGCCCCAATCCCTGCAAAAATCATTATGAACAAACTGAAGAGAAGAAAGACCTTGATTGATCTGGATGTATTCATGATTTTATCACTTTTTATATGTTTTAGTCGAACAGGAAATGAACCGATAGTAGATGTGTTGGAAATCACATTTATTATTTGCAGCGGTATTCTTGTACAAAATAAATAGTCCAATCAATTCAAAAATGGATTCTATATTGAGGCTGATTATTCTATACCTACCGCCTTGCCTTCCTTAACTAGGATCCGGGTTATGTAATAGGGAAAAGATACAACCTCATCCTTTTTAAGTTTGTAAGTGTTGCCGTCCTCAGATACAAATGATGTAGTATCCTTCAGCACCCTGACCAGCATGGAGCGGGGTTTATCACCGCTGTTGTCATCTTGATCATCAAGATCATTGAGGGAAGTAGAAACATCACTGCCCGCTACCTGGTCATTGTTACCCTCCTGCTCCTCTTTTGACAGATTATCCTCATCACTGATAGTCTCCGGTTCCTTTGCGGAAATAACAGTGCGGTCATTATCATCTGGAAAATCATCCAGATATTCACCCTCACCAATGTCCTTTTCCTTGCGGTACCTATCAGTCCCGGTATACTCCTCATAGGGCACCACTATGCTGTCGGAGGTTTCTATAGATGAAGATGCACTAGGTTTTTCTAGAGCTTCAGATTTGATTTTGTCGGCGGCGTCCAATGGCAGGTCCGATGATCCAGGCGTATCTAAAGAATGTCCTTCTTTTATGACATTATCAAGATCAAAAATATCCATCATGGAAGCGAAGAGGTCGGATATCTCATTTTTATTCAATTTATCCTTTAGCATGCTGCCGATGAATTTTCCCTCAATGGGGCTAATACTGTCTTTACCCAGGAGCAACTTTCTGGTATCACTGACCAGAAGACGTATAAGACTGAAGAGGAGAACTTCTTCTGGCACCATAACATCAAGCTTGTTTCCGACATCCATGTTGCCTATGAAATCCCGGTCTATCTGCTGGTTGGCCCTTATTATCACTTTACGGACCCTTCTGATGAAGAGGTCGTTAAGATTCTTTTTGGTAGTCTTCCACTGCTGGAAACGGCGCTCAACCTCAGGCAATCCCCTTTGTTCCCCGTACCATTTGTCCTTCTCTATCTTCAGGAAACGGATAGCATCGGAATAGAATCCGAATTCAAGGGAGCTGAGAGAGGTTTGACTTCTCTCCCTTTTAAGCGCATCCCTGATCTTATTTCCAAATCCCTGAATATCGCTCATCCCTCTCATTGACATCAACTTGCTTAAATTAACTTTGCGATGTGATTGAAAAGACGGAATAAAATACAAAGAAAGATTATTACTTCCTAGCGTTTTCCGGATATAATACGGAATAAAAAACAGCAGGTGACATAACTGACCGATCTAAATCATGCAATAGGAGATTTCTACGGCTGTCCAAAAGATGTCTTAAGCAGGGTGGGAACCATTAAGAAGATTATTGCAGAGACCATATCAAGGACCAATCTGCACCCCGTCAATGAACTGTATCATCAGTATAAACCCTTTGGAGTTACAGGCATTGTTTTATTGAGTGAATCTCACCTGAGCATCCATACATGGCCCGAATTTGAATATGCCGCAGTTGATGTTTTCACCTGCAGTGACGAGCACGACCCTGAAAATGCACTGAAAATCCTTTCAGATCTGATAGGTGCCAGCAAAACAAATATTCAAACCCTCAAGAGGGGAGTAAATATTGAACAATGAATGCGGGATCAATCCATAAAAGCCGCTGAGCTTATGTCAGGTAATGATTCGTGAGGAAAACCAATGATAGAAGGCGTTCAAAAAAAGAAACTGTCCCCTATACTGGATGACAGAGGATATCTTATGGAAATACTCAGGGCAGACGACCCCCAATTCACCCTTTTCGGACAGTGCTATATTACAACATGTTTTCCAGGGGTAATAAAAGCCTGGCATATGCACAGATATCAGGAAGACAACATCACTGCGATATCTGGAAACATCAAACTTGTCCTGGCGGACCTTAGAGAGCATTCTGGAAGCTGTGGGGAGCTGGAGGAATTCTTCTTGGGTGTTCACAATCCTATGCTGGTCAGGATACCCAAAGGAGTATACCATGGTTTCACAACCCTAGGGAACGAAATGGCCGTGATCCTCAATATTACCGACCGGGCATATGACCATGACAACCCTGACGAGGTGAGAATGGAATTCAATTCCGATAAGATCCCTTATAAATGGACCGTCAAGAACAGATAATAACAAACGTAAAAATTTTTAATGAAAACGACTTCAATGCTATGGATAAATAATAATCACAAACAATAATTTTAATTCTGAGGAAGGCCGGATGAGCAGAAAAAAGAAGGATTATTACCGGATTCTGGGCGTCGCCCCCGATTCGTCTATGAAAAATCTGAAAAAGGCCTACCGGAGATTGGTGGACAAATACCACCCTGATAGAGCTCGGGATAAACCTGAACATATCAGGGAGAAATATGAAAAAAGGATTCGTTTACTCAATGAGGCAAAGGAGGTTCTTCTCGATACCACCGCAAGATCGATGTACGATTATCAGCATGGTTACAGACAGGATGTGGAGGTCACCGAGGAGGAGATAGAAGAAGTGGAACCCATAAGGGAAGGGGAGGGAAAGAAAAAAGGGGAGGGAAAATTGGAGATCATAGAGTATTGGGATGGGGAAGTTGGTGATAAGGATATCCGACCTGAAAGCGGGGAAAGTAATGGGGCGGATTCCATTTCATGGTACGAAATGAACAGCCCCGATGATCCTGAAAGCCTTGATACTTCAGCTCTTGATACAAAGGGTGAGAAAGAAATCATGAAGGGAAAGAACAATGACCCAATTGACGAACTGAGTTCGGTTTCCGCTGGTTATGAGGACGGCTTAGTAAATGAAGAAAATTGGAAGGGCGATGAAAGTATAAGGGATCATAAAAATGAGGGTATCGGTGGAGATAGTTCCGACGGTGAAATGGAGGTTGAACAAATGGAATATCCCGCGTCTCATGAAGTAGACCCTGAAGTGAATGTTCCTGGAAGGACCATTCCCCACGAAGAAGGGATGTTTCTCCCCATTGAAGAGGTCATAAAAGATGAAGAAGAGCGGGAGAAATTGCTCTCAAGTATCAGTTCTGGAAAGGCAGAGGTAAATGATGGGGTACCATACACTCTTTATGACGATCTGGACATCAGTATTAGGATCACTGCATCAGGCAAGAAGGCAACAAGAAAAGGACTAGAAGATAATGAGAGATAACCACTTTTTACCGGAATATCCAAATCCTTTTTTTCAATATTTTTAACAATATAAATTGCCTGCAATTCAGGTATGACATATAGCAATTTACCAGTCTAAGACACATCGGGTTTTAGATGTGCAAAAGACTTATATAGAAATCTTGATAATAGGTTATCTGAATGGGTATCCAGTTTGCCGTGGGAGAAGGTTGGGGACTATAGATAATTATCCATGTAGACAATAATTTGATCAGGATCCGAATGGGGAAATGGAGATAAAGAAATGGGAATTTTTAAATCATTCTGGAAAAGGATATTCAGGCTCTTCAGCAAGAAGAACTGGAAATTAGGCATCTATGGTGCACCTAATGCCGGCAAGACCACCCTGGCAAACCGCATATCCCAGGATTGGTCCCAGATGGCCATGGGCATGACATCTGAGGTTCCCCACGAAACTAAAACTGTAAAATCTAAAGAGGTCACCATACAATCCGGAAAGAAAAAGATTTCCCTGAATATCTACGACACTCCGGGCATAGCTACCGAAATCGATTTTTACAATTTTGTAGAAAAATACGGCTTTGACGAGGAAGAGGGTAAAAGAAGAGCAAAGGAAGGAACAAAAGGGGTTATAGAAGCAATCAAATGGCTGGATAACATGGATGGTATCCTTTTGGTGATGGATGCTACTGAAGATCCCTTCAATCAAGTGAACATTACCCTTTTGGGAAACTGCCGAGCCCGAAATCTGCCAGTTCTTATTGTTGCCAATAAGATGGACCTGAAAAATGCATCCTACAAGAAGATAGTAAATGGTTTCGATGAAGATACAGTAATACCCATATCTGCTCTGGAAGGAACCAATATTGATAAGCTCTACAAGGGTATTATCAAGGTATTCAGATAAAACTTAAGAAAAATGAATGATATAAAAGGAGTTGAAATTCAGATGTCCGATGAGATGGTCGGCATAATGATCAACTTGATCTCCAAGGAAAAACTGAATGAGATGAGCCCCAAAGAGAGGATCAGCTTCATTGTTGAAGAGGTCAAAAAAGGGAATGTCCTTGTTCTCGAAAGGGGGCTTACGGCCATTGAGGAAATGGAACTTATCAAAGTAACCATGGCTAATATTGATCATCAATCATTCGTAGGGGTCGAGACCCCTGGTTTTTCATTATCTGCAAAAAAGAGGAGCTTCTGGGACCGCATAACCAGAAGAAAACCACCTCCCAGAATGATGGTCGTGGGACCTGCCAATCTTCTGAAAACAATCAGAAAAGATGGTGAGGTTGTCAAAGCAATGCTTCTTGCAAAGGGAGGGTTGAGACCCATGAGGAAAGAGGAGGTGGAAGGCAAGGAGGATATCAAGGCACCAGATGGAAAGGAAGATGTAGAAATGGAGAGCCCGGAATTACCTGATAGTAACGAATTACTGGATGAATCCACAGAAGATGAGGAAGAACCTGCTACCGAAGAGGAGATGTACGATGATGAGGCAGAAGTAGGGGGAAATGAACCAGAAGAAAACGAGGGCGATACCGAGGTGCAGGAAAAAGTAGAAGAGAAAGGATTAATTGATGAAGAAGATAATCTGGATGATCGAAGATCAAAGGATAAAGAAGATGGTGTAGATTCAGATGTATAATCAATGCCTTACCTGCGGGTCCACCTATGGTTTGGAATCCACGGTGATAATAGACGGTTGCTACGAGTGCGGCGGGAAACGGTTTTCCTATACGGCAAATCCCTTACCCAAAATGGAACTTCAGGAACTCAGAAGGGAATCCAATAACGATCTGGGCCTGTTGATGGAGAAGATGTACCTGAGAAAAGCTAGTATAAAGAAGGTATCTGAGAAAGATCAAAAGAAAATGGGCCTACGCGATAAAGATAAATGGTTTAAAATTGAGATTCTACCTGAAAAAGAAGAAAATACACCCCTGAAGGACCAAAAATCTGAAACAATGCCTGATAGCAAGAAAACCACCATATCAGGTTCGAAGAGGTCTTATCCTCGGGATGGTACTATGGAATCAATACGGGAAACTAGTGAAGGGGTCTATGAGATAGACCTTGAATTGATGCTGAAAACCGTCCAGAGCAATCTTCCAATTGTATTAATGGAAAAGGGAGTATATCTAATCAATTTCAAGGATGTTAAGGAATAAAAACACGCCTTTAATAATCATCACAACCATTATTAAATAAGGAAACTAACTGTATTGTAATGGTATAAGTTATTTGCAGAGCTGAGAAAAATGGGTTATGAAGCATTGGGAAAGGTTTTCAGGAATAAAAAGGTCCTGGCTATCACCTTGGTATCTATTTTTATACTATCCCTTATTCTTTCCGGATGGCGGTACTCAGTTGCTCTCAAGAATCGAGAATCCTATACCATTATTGATTTCGATGAGGCTCAGTGTTATGTAGATGCAAAAACGCTTCTTGATATGGGTGAGACATTCAGCGGGATTAAAGCTGGAAGATTAACTGGCACAGAGGCAGAACATAATTGTGCTCAATACATTTTGCATCAGTTCCAGAATGCTGGGTTATCCAACGCTCATATAGAAGAATATCCCGTTCTAATGTTCTATCCAAAGAAAGCGGATATATCTCTTGTACCATATGTGTTCAACGGCCCTTTAGATATTGGCGTACCTTCACCCCTAGGCTCCGAGATACGTTTCAATCACATCACCGATTTTGTCATTCAGGGCTACTCAGGTTCTTTACACTGGAACAATTTCAGGGATGATCTTGAGATAGTGAACATCGGCGACGGGCAGGATGAAAGCGATTATAATGACATTGGCGGAAAAGCAGTTCTTGTCAGAGGTACAGGAGATCAAAGCGGAGCGCCGGCAAATTCTGAATTGTTTTTTAAGGCCTGGGAACACGGTGCAAAAGCCATCATTCTTCAGAATCTTCAATATGGTTCCGAACACGGGTGCCTTCCCATATTCAAATCATCCCCACTTCCAGAATCATGGCCCACTAATAATTATCCTGACATTCCCTTTTTCATGGTTTCAAAAGATGTGGGGGACCAGATTGCAAAGGAGATGGCAGATCACAAAATAAAGATTGATTTTGATATTCCAATAACTGAAGTGTATCTGAATGTGGTGGTTGGGGACATTAAGGGAAAAACGGATGAACTTATCATCATGGGAGCGCATCACGATACAACATACAATGCACCTGGTGCCCAGGACAATACAGTAGGAACGGCAACTATATCAGGTTTAGCAAAGTCCTTGAGGGGATATAAGCCAAAAAGGACCATCAGATTATGCACTTTCGGAGGAGAGGAAGAAGGGTTGTTCGGTTCGATTTTTTATTTCAATGCACACCAGGACGAATTTAAAGAAAAATGTAAATACATGTTCAATTTTGACATGGATAATGTTTATCTGAACCGAAGCAATGTTCTTCCCATTCAATTCTCATGCAACAGCACAAAAAGAATAGCTGAAGAGGTTTCCAGCATTGTTCTGGAAGAAAACAGATATGATAAATACAATGTTCAGTTCAGCTACAGTTCTCTATTGACTGCTGGAAGCGACCAGCAGATATTCGCCAAGAACAATATACCCGTATCATGCACCTGGGGATCAGGGTGCGCTGAATACCATACGTACCTTGATGGACTGGAGTACTTGAATCCAGAATCCCAGGGTTTGGCAGCCCGGATCGTCGGCTCTACAGCGCTTTATCTGGCCAATATGTGAGCAGATCCAGAAATGGTAATACAGCAGATTTTATTAAAATAGTAGTTACGAAGACATGATTAGAGCTCCATAAAAGCACCAATGAATTTAAAGTAATAATCAATTGAAATATAATTTGAGAGTGAAAACAGATGATAATCACAACCCAATGGTTCGGAACCTTTCTTGTAGAAAGAGAATCCCTCGATAATGATACATACAGAATAATTGAAAAAATATTATTCCAAAAGAATCCCGATCATATTGCTGAAATATTGATGAAACTGAATTCAAATGAAATATTGGATGAAGAAAGGGACCTTTTAGTTCTAATTGATGATTCCAGAGGTTCGGAAATTGAAGCTGATGATGCAAGATTAAGAGAGATAAGCCAGAATGTCACTGATAGGATCGAATTAGACCCCGATACATATGGATATGATATAGCACTTCTTCAAGAAGCAAGTATAATTGTCAGCAAAGCCAGTCTGAAAGGCCAGGTGAAAAAAGATAAACATATAATTCAGGGAATCAATCTAATAGATGAACTCACAAAGCAAAAGAACATTCTCTCTGAAAGATTGGTTGAATGGTACAATATCTATTTTCCGGAAGCGGTATTAGAAGCAGACCAGGAGAGACTTGTTGAGGGGCTTATGATGAATGTTCAGAGAGAAAAAATCTCCATCTTTCTCGATATGGAACATCTTTTTCAACAGCACACCGGTTCTGAGATTGGAAAAAGTGAATTTGACCGATACCAGCAATTAATTGATACCATAAAGAATTTGGATAATAATATATCTGATACTAAAAAATATATTGAGCTAACCGTATTGGAAATTGCCCCCAATTTAACTAGGTTATGCGGTCCGATGATAAGCGCCAGACTGATATCATCCGCGGGGTCCTTAAAACGTATGTCCCAAATGCCTGCAAGCACGATCCAAATGCTTGGAGCAGAAAAGGCTCTTTTCCGCTTTCTAAAGAAAAAGGGTACTCCTCCAAAGCATGGAATTATATTTATGCACCCCTCAATTAGAAATGCTCCATATTGGCAGAGGGGAAAGATTGCAAGATGCTTCGCTGCGAAATTGTCTATTGCTGTGAGAGTGGACAATTATTCAGATAAAAATATTGGAGAAGAGATTCAACTCGATCTTGAGAAGAAGTTAGAAGATATTCGAAAAAACTTCCCAAATCCACCTGCTAAGAAAAAAACTATAAAGAAAACCTCAAAGAAAATGAGAAATAAAAATCGAAGAGGAAAAAGAAGTTCCAGAAAATAAAATACTTTTTGAAAATATAAAAAATGGGACGACATTTTTCAACGCCGTCCCAAAGCTTGCCCATTATTAAGATCCCTTTCTGAGGGAAGATTTGTTCACAACTCATCTTCCAGTTCATTTAATAGATCGTCGAAATCGTCGTCCTCGAAGAAATCATCTCCGGCTTTTTCCTCCTCAGCATCCTCAGCATCCTCGGCTACTTCGGCTTCTTCGGCTTCATCTTCCACCTTAGCTTCTTCGGCTTCCTCTTCCACCTCAGCTTCTTCGGCTTCCTCTTCCACCTCAACTTCTTCTGCCTCAGTTTCTTCGGCTTCCTCTTCCACCTCAGCCTCTTCTGCTTCCTCATCCTCACCTAAAAGGCCCTCAAGTTCATCAACTTCGAAATCGCTGATATCTTCTAATTCTTCCTCTTCCTCTCCGCCACCTTCAAGGTCCTCAAGGTCTTCAACCTCTCCTTCCTCTTCAGCGTCTTCTACGACTTCTTCGATCTCTTCCTCCCCTTCGAACTCCACACCACAGCCTGAACAGGCTAATGCGGTTTCATCGACCATTGATCCACACTCTGGACACTCGTACTGAATAACCTCAATTTCCTCCTCTATCTCCTCCTCGAATTCAGCACCGCAACCTAGACATACCTCATCTGTCTCAGCAACCAAAGCATCGCATTCCGGACATCTGAACTCAACTATCTCTTCAACTTCCTCATCCGCGAGTTCGCCTATCTCCATTTCCTCATCTATTTCGGAAATGCCTTCTTCCTCAAGAAGTCCGTCCTCATCTTCAAGTTCCTCTTCGAGTTCGTCCATTTCCTCCTCTTCCTCCTCCTTTCCTCTCCTGAGGAAAATGATGACAACGATAATGATGAGAATGATCAAAACTATGACGATTATAATCCATATGGGGAATCCATCATCATCGTCAGGATCGGCTCCTGCTTTCTCAACATCGACTTTGAAGTTGTGAGTGGCTGAGTTGTTTGCATCATCGGTCACGGTCAGGGTGACGGTATATCTGCCAGCCTTCTCGAACTTGTAGTTCTTGGCACTGCCAACAAGGTTGACCGAGTTGCCGTCTGGATCCACAATTGTCCACACAACATCAAGATCATTATCAAGGTTGTCAGTGATATTTCCTGCATCCAGAGCTATGGTCTCACCCTCATCGATCTTCAATGTACCACCCGAGGGTATATCCTTGTCGCCAAATTGAGGTTTGGTTATGACCGGTTCTTCGTTATCCACAATGGTGACAGCTTCAACGGTTATCGTTACTTCAGATGTTGCAGTATTTCCTGCTGCATCCTCTACAGTGACCTTAACCGTGAACACACCAGCTGTGTCGAAGGTATAATCAAGGGTAGCACCATAGAATGTGCTGCTATCAACGAGCCAGGTATAGTTCACTATGCCAACATTGTCATCAGCGGTCACTGCGAAGGCCACAGGTTCGTCCTCGTCCACAGTTTGATTCCCACCTGTAATCGTGACGATAGGATCAGTAATATCTTTGATGGTTACAAGCACGTAGGTCTCAGCAGTATTTCCCGCTGCATCAGAAATATTCAATGTCACATTGAATTCTCCGGGGGTTTCAAAGGTATAGTTCACCACTTCTCCGTAGAAATACATACCGTTGATGGTCCATGTATAATTGATTATACCCAAGTTATCCATACTGCCTGAAGCATTGAATATTACCATTGTATCTTCATTTGCATATATCGCCAATCCGGCATCAGCTGTTGGTTCTGTAATATCCTGAACCGTTACCGTCAAATTATCGGTATGCCAGTTGAAGGCACCGTCACTGACGTTCAGCCAAACCAGATATGTTCCGGCAATATCGAACTTGAAGGTTGCTTCCATTCCATAAAGGGTTACCAGTGATCCATTATACGTAAAGGACCAGGTATAGGTAAGTATGCCAACATTGTCACCGCTCTGACTTCCGTTGAATGTGACATTCTCATGCTGATCAACAACCCGGTCACCTCCCGCATCGGCTACTGGATTTGTAGTATCGGGAACCTCCATGGGGTCCTCATTGGGATTATAAGTATCAAGTACATTTCCCTCATCGTCAACTGCATATATATGGTAAGTAAAGAAGGTCGCACTATCCAATATTGTAATATTCGCGATCCAGAAATCAGTTCCCATTAATTTAGCCAAGGCCATTGTAGCATTAACCATACCATCCATGGTATAGTTCACCTGAACAGTATCCAAACCTCGGGTATTGGTATTATCGCTAATGGTTATATTGATAATTACCCATCCACCAGCTTTGAAAGTGGAAAGGTTTGTATTATCACTGACAAACACAGGTTCGTCATTATCCAAAATAGCAATATTGAATTCAGTTGAATTGAACCAATTTCCAGCCGCATCCAATATATGGAACTTGTAATAAACTATGGTTGCATCGGCTTCGATATTCAGTGTCAAGGTGAAATTCATTTCGATATCAAGGGTCATCTGCCTATGGGGATTGTCCCAATCGTTGTCAAAAGTGTAGTTGAACCAAACCTCGGCTATAGCAATATTATCGCCAACCTCAACATCGAAAACGAAAGAATCGCCTGTGGTCGGGATGCCAGCGGTATTATCAGCTACTAAGGATGGATCATCGTTATCAATCACCAAAACATTGGTGGGCCCAACGGAGATCCATAGATTTGCGGAATCGTTTATTGATATTGTATATACAAGGTCACCTACACTGTCCCCTAATGATATAGTGAAGGACCAGTTTTCATCGATTGGATTGTAGATCAATGATTCATTGTGATTGATTCCACCATGGGTCCAATTAACATATACTGAATGGATACCTCCATCAATATTATCAATGGCAGAAATAACAATTTCGAAATTATCACCAGTTGTTCCCTCCAATTCGCTCCAATCGGCTATGAAAGTGGGGGCGTCATTATCTGTGACATTCCTATAGAATTCACCAGCCATAGTGTAGATGTTTGAAGTATCATTGATATATATTGTATAAGCCAACTGCTGAATGCTGTGGTTCAATGTTATCATTCCAATCCAAGAATCTCCCACCAAAGTAAGTGACAGATTACCTGAGGAACCTGCATGGGTCCAGTTGACATATACTGTATCAACACCAATATTGTCTGAAGCATTGATAGTGAACCAGAAATCATCTCCTGTGGTCCCAGTCTCATTGGTATCGTCGGCATCGAAGGTGGGTGCATCGTTATCTGTAACTGCAACCATCTGTTCAGCCTGGCGGATGAAATTACCTGAGGTATCATTTACCTGAAGTGAATAAGTCAGATATCCAAGGTTATGATCCAGAGCAATTGTCAAACTCCAGGTGCCGTCACCATCGTCGTTGAGTGCTGCATTGCCACCCAGTCCTCCGTGGGCCCAGGTCACATTCACACTATCAACAGCTACATTGTCAGATACACTCACGTTGAAAACGAAGTTATCTCCAGTTGTTCCTGCATCAGGAGAATCATCTGAATCCAGCATGGGATTGTCATCATCAACTATTCCAATGGTTTGGAGGGCACCCTTTACTATGTTGTTAGAAGTATCATTGAACCAGATATAGTAGGTCAGATCACCAATAGAGTCATCCAATACTATGGTCAAACTCCAAGTACCGTCACCATCATCGGTCATGGTATCGTTGTCAAACAGTCCTCCATGGGTCCAGTTGATATAAACCATATCAATACCTATGTTATCCGAAAGGCTCACATTGAAGACAAAGTTGTCTCCAGTGGTTCCGGCGTTTGGTGAATCATCGGAATCAAGGGTCGGGGCATCATTATCTGTAACACCTACAGTCTGCAGACCTCCTTTAACAATATTATTTGATGTATCGTTGAACCAGAGGTAATATGTGAGATCACCTAGGGAGTCATCCAATACTATGGTCAAACTCCAGGTGCCGTCGCCGTCATCGTTCATAGAATCATTGCCCAGAAGCCCACCGTGGGTCCAGTTTACATAGACCATATCAACATCGATGTTATCTGATACTGAAACATTGAAGACAAAGTTATCTCCGGTGGTTCCTGCATTTGGTGAATCATCAGAATCAAGGGTCGGGGGATCATTGTCGCCCATTGTGGCCGTCTGCATGGCGCCCTTGACAATATTATCGGAGGTATCATTGAACCAGATATAGTAAGTGAGATCAACCAGGGAATTATCCAGTACAATGGTCAAACTCCAGGTGCCGTCGCCGTCATCAGTCATTGAGTCGTTGCCGGAAAGAGCACCATGGGACCAGTTGGCGTAGACCATGTCAATACCGATATTATCTGATAGGCTTATATCAAATACAAAATTGTCACCGCTTGTTCCTGAATTGGGTGAGTCATCGGAATCTAACACAGGATTGTCGTCATCAGAAATCCCGATTGTTTGAACTGCCTGCTGGATGAAGTTGCCAGAAGTGTCATTGACCCTGATGGAGTAGGTTAGATCACCAAGGTTGTCATCCAAAACTATGGTCAGACTCCAGGTGCCGTCGCCATCATCGTTCATTGCATCGTTACCGCCCAGACCGCCGTGAGCCCAGGTTACATTTACGCTGTCTACCGCAATATTATCGGACACGGTCACATCAAAGACAAAATTGTCGCCAGTAGTACCGGAATTGAGTGAATCGTCGGAATCAATAGCAGGGTTATCGTTATCAGTTACACCGATGGTCTGAACGGCCTGCTGGAAGAAATTGCCGGAAGTGTCGTTTACCCTGATGGAATAAGTGAGATCGCCAAGATTGTCATCCAATACTATGGTCAGGCTCCAGGTGCCGTCACCATCATCATTAAGGGCAACATTTCCGCCCAATCCTCCGTGGGCCCAAGTTACATTGACACTATCAACTGCAACATTATCAGATACAGTGATGTCAAAGACAAAATTGTCTCCGGTGGTTCCAGAATTGGCTGAATCATCGGAATCTAATCCGGGGTTATCGTCATCAGTGACTCCTATAGTCTGAATCCCTTGCTGGATGAAATTGCCTGAAGTATCGTTTACCCTGATGGTGTAAGTGAGATCGCCAAGATTGTCATCCAATACTATGGTCAGACTCCAGGTGCCG
>CAYSHM010000008.1:123467-125779 GCA_964430885.1 uncultured archaeon
TGCCGGAAGTGTCGTTTACCCTAATGGAGTAAGTGAGATCGCCAAGATTGTCATCTAATACTATGGTCAGACTCCAGGTACCGTCGCCGTCATCATTCATTGCATCGTTACCGCCAAGACCCCCGTGTGCCCAGGTTACATTTACGCTATCGATCGCTATGTTATCAGACACCGTGATGTCAAAGATAAAATTGTCTCCGGTTGTTCCAGAATTGGGTGAATCGTCGGAATCTAACACGGGATTATCATCATCAGTAACCCCAATGGTCTGGACACCTTGCTGGATGAAATTGCCGGAGGTGTCATTTACCCTGATGGAGTAGGTTAGATCACCAAGATTGTCATCTAATACTATAGTTAAACTCCAGGTGCCATCACCATCATCACTGAGTGCAACATTTCCGCCTAGTCCTCCGTGGGCCCAGGTCACGTTGACACTATCAACTGCAACATTATCTGATACGGTTACATCGAAGACAAAATTGTCTCCGGTAGTTCCGGAATTGGGTGAATCGTCGGAATCCAAGGACGGATTGTCGTCATCTGTTACACCTATGGTTTGGAGATTCTGACGGAAATAGTTTCCAGTCGTATCATTAACCTGAACCGAGTAGGTAAGGTCGCCTAGATTATCGTCCAAAGCAATTGTCAAACTCCAGGTGCCGTCGCCATCATCATTCAAGGCATCATTGCCGTTGAATCCGCCATGGACCCATGTTACATTCACACTGGCTACTGCAACATTATCCGATACGGCAACATCAAATATGAAATTATCACCAGTAGTCCCTGCATCAGGTGAATCATCTGAATCCAGAGTGGGATCCTCCGTATCTGCCAATGTAAGAGATTTGGATAAGAACTGGCTCCAATAATCGCTCACCTGTGCTGGATCAAAACCTCCTTTGGAAGCATTGACGGTATAAAGTTCCTTGAAGCTATACGCGCTATCGTTATACATGAAATGTGTTGCTTCCAACCATACATAACCAGTAGCTCCAGTAGTTCCGGTATAATGGGTAGTGCCGTTATGATTCATATCAACGGTAGCCCCACTAACTGGGTTACCCTCTATATCGTCAACATAGACCTTTGCATGGTAGTTCAAAGTAATGTTTCCTCCGATGAGAACGGTCCAAGAACCGTTGAAATCTGAGTAGTGGTCTTGATCTAAAAACGTAAGGTTCAAAAGAGTAATATTGATATTATCGTTTGCGGTATCAGGTGCAATGTAAACACTGTTTATTCCAGTATCGTTGATCAATGTACAATTATATAGAGTCACTTCTCTCTCGGAACCCATGAAGAACACATTATGGTCGCCAGTGTTCTCTATAATACAATCAGAAATAACTGGTGAGTAGGTCTGGCTGCAATAGATACCAACACCTGTTGTATTATGGATGTAGGTTGTATCTATGGTGGGAGAACCGCCTCCGATCCTAATTCCAGAATTGGATGAATTGAAAATCACACAATCCGTAACTTCCATGCCGGAGTTAGCTCTGATGCCTCCACTGTCAGCAGTTCCATCACCAGTATTGTTTATCGTACAATTGTTCACAATAACTTCCTGATTTCCAGTGGCATAGATCCCCCAGTCACTGGTCTCATTTATAACACAGTGATTTAGCTCCCTGTAGCTTACAGCTTTTGTTCCTGCACAGCTAACGCCGATGGTTGCATAATCAATATATGTATAGTTCATATAAAGAATACCACCGTTCTCAACAACAATACCCTCGTAACCGTCACCAGTTACATTCTCAGTGATTATCGCTGGATTATTCCAGGTCCCTTTGATCTCAAGCTTCCCACCATCCTGAACTACAATTTTACCTGCGCCATTGCTGCTGTCGATCTTGACATTGGCACCTGCGGATATGTTCAATGTCCATCCATCTGTTACATTAAACTCGTCATCAACGATAACATTCCCAGTCCATGTAACATTAGCCATTCCTATATCTCCACTATAGGTGCCGTCACCTCTTACAGGGTCTACAGCCCAATCATTAAATATTACAATACATGAGAATAGCAAAAACATTGCCAAACTCAAAGATACGGTTCTTCGGAATCCCTTTTTCATTATTTTCACCCTTTAATCTATATTTTTTTCATAATTATTATATTATAGCCAACATACTCATAGTTAGCCTATTGATAAACTGTCCTAAACATATTTCGATATATAAAATTATTCATACAAATTGATATGTTCTACCAAAGCTTGGCAGCCATGAGGGCAGGCAAGGGAATCAAGCTTTATCTACTTGAAAAAATTATTTATACCACTCGATGCTAAGAAT
>CAYSHM010000009.1:0-102702 GCA_964430885.1 uncultured archaeon
TCATCCAATAGGGGTGCACGGATAGAGAATTCACCATCACTGAAGAGAAAATAATATGTGTGATTACCTAAGCCAAGTGAAGTTGAATAAGTATATGTAACACCCTTATCGAAATCATCCTCACTTGTATTTAGTTCAAATCCTACTCCATCAATAAACACCTGGGCAATTTCAGGTATGTCGTTTTCTCCATCTGAATATTCTATACTGTAAGTGAATATTGTATCTCTATTCCCTTCATAGGGATTAAGGTTGGGATTATCCAATGAAGGGGCATGATTTGCCAATATAACATTAGGACCGTATATATATCCTACAGCAGGGCATCTTACCTCGCTCATTCCATCGCTGAATGAAAAAAAGTAAGTATGGTTACCCGGAGGTAAAAGCGTCTTATAAGTGTAGACTGACCCATCATCATATGTTGAATCCGATGAAGACATCAGATATCCAGTTCCATCAATGAATACCTTTCCATTAATGGCCGGATCGTTTTCCAGATCAGTGTAGGTGATATTAAAATTGAAATCCGTCTCAGAGTTCCCCTCTTCAGGCCAATGGGTCGGCGTAGATAGAATTGGAATAGAATTTACTTGAGGCCCACTCCAATTTCCAGATGTTGGCATTCTGATAAGTTTTCCTCCTACAGCAAAAATAAAATAATACTCATGCATACCTGCAGTCAAGTTAGTTGAAAATGAATAGGTCACACCTGATTTCCAACCTGAGGTGGATTCGGTTTCCATATCAAAGGCTATCCCATCTATTACGACCTCATGGCGTGTTGGAGATACATCTTCCCTATAACTGTATTCCAAAGTATAGTTGAAAAGTGTTTCTGTATCGCCGGACATCGGTTCGAGATTCCCGTCTGTGAGTTCAGGCATTATTATTGGACGGATGTATTGATGAGTATGGTTGTGATTTACATTAGAATGCCCACCAGGATAGTCGGTCCAAATCTCTGCGTTAGTAGCCCCAAATATATGATGCTTATACATTAGATGTGGGCCATAAGTCCCGTGAGCGGCATTAAAATCTGCAACCAAATTCAGAAGCATAGCATCCAAACCGTAAAATTTAGGATCATTCTGCATAAATGAATTGCAGGAGCTATGGGTACCGCATGTGTTGTGAAACCATCTAACACCATTTGGCATTTCCACTAGATAAGTATCTACCTGTCCACCTGTACTTTCATGGGCTGCTCCAAAGGCGGTAACAGTTACACCTAAAACTGAAATCGACCTGTTTTGCCCCATTGTTGGATTTAGCCGATGGACCTTGCTTGCATTCAATCCCCTAGATATCATATCGTTATAAACAGGGCTGTTCCCAATAACATGAGCGCCTGTGTTGTTTGCGACCAAGTAAGTGGTATCAGCGTCATAATGTGTCATATGACCATGGGATTCAGTAATTATTATATCTGCCTTATTTACTGTTGCAGGATCCCAATTGCATCCGGCGGCAGGAAATGCTTCAATGAAAATGTCAAGTGTTCCATCGTCTACTCGAAAGGCTGTTGAACCAGCAAATCCTCCAGTTCCGTCTGCCTGGAGAAAAGTAAAATTCAAATCAGGTTGTTCATCAGTTCTTAGTCTGTTGTTCTTGACTTCAAACTCTCTATAGCAATTTATGTGATTTCCGTTTTCCCCACAGTAAAATATTGGAATTGAAGAAAATGATAATATCAATATAACTACAATACTCAAAACTCTTCTCAAAAATATCACCATTTTACTATTACAGTGTTATTAGTGTAAAAATATTAGCCTTTGATTCCTGCCTCTATTTATTAATACTATTATAGTAACTGGTCGAATTAGGGGCAATCAAATTTATTATGGTTGGAGTCGTATCGCTGGCTATTTAAAACTCTACTATCTGATATAGCGGCGTTAATAAGAAGCCATGATTAGGTTATTTCACTTCAAAATATGCTCCAAAAGGAATATAGACCTAAAGGACAAATTTTTTAATAAAATCTCCATAGGGAGATTATTGATAACATGGATGCAAGAAAACATCTTAATACCACAGCATCATTTCTCATATTGTTCACTTTGGCAGTGGCGTTAATCCCTGTAGAATTCATTCAGCAGAATAAGTTAGATGTTGAAGATAAAAGAGAATTGATAACTGAATGAGACAAAACCAGGTCAACTACTATTTGGTAGGTTAATTCCACTCAATATATTGAGGAAACCTTCACGGTTGGAATAGATGAGACCCTCATCATAGAACCGGCGGTACATTGGTTGCAGGAACCGTGGACGCTTCCAATGTGGATAAGAGAGAATTGGATTATTGGATCTATTATAAGCTGGATGACGGTGATTGGACCCAGGTGTCAGGTATACATGATTGGCGGCTTGTAGTTGATGCTGGAGAACTGAAAGCAGGAGTGCCCACACTCTTGATCCGCATGGAGGATGGATTGACAGACCTTGAGACCTCAATTTACCTGATTGTAGTTGATGAAAGAGGTAACGAAGATAATGAAAGTCCAGGATTTGGATTGATAATATTATCTCTATCAATTTTTATACGTATGTTGGTTTTCCTAAACAAAAGGAAGACCGCCTGATCAGATCAGGTTAGGGAAATAAGGATAGAGAAAGAGGAATGCCGCTCCGATTACAGCAATGAATGCTCCTATGATGCCTCTTCTATTCACTTTTTCCTTGTATAGTAACCATACATATGGGATTATAAAGATGGGCATCAAGGCCATAAGGGTCGAAGCAATACCTGCAGCGATTTTTGTAATAGCTACCATTGAGAGCCAAACACCAATAAAGGGGCCCGTAAAGGCACCAGCGGCAACTCTTTTTATTGACTTGGAATCCTTAATAGCTTTAATCACGCCAGACATTTTTCCGGTAAATATTACTACAAAAAGTATGAATGCACAAGCGATCAACATTCTAATATATGTTGCAGAGAGTGAATCAAGACAGTCCTCTCCTCCTCCGGCGAATAATCCGTATTTTGCAACAACATATCCCAATCCCTGCCCAAGGGCCCCCCCCATACCTAGCATTATACCAAAGAATTTCTTTCTCGGGGTCAATTTATTTGTTTTTTTTTCACTCTCTGTTTCCTGTTCAAGTACTACTATGAATACTCCCGTAAGTGTCAATGCAATTCCTAAAAGGACCCATATTCCTAAATACTCATCGAGTATGATGAATCCGAAAATAGTTGAGAATATGGGTGCTGTGGACATCATGAGGACCCCTTTTCTGGGTCCTAAAATCACCAAAGTTCCGAAATATCCGAAATCCCCTAGTGCCAATCCGATGATCCCGCTGAGGCCTAAATATTTCCAGTGAACGAACTCCTTTGAAGGTATTATGGTCTGGTAGATTACTAGATGAGCTGCGGTCAAGAAGAAAACTGCGATGACAATTCTGATGGTGTTCACATTCAGAGCACCGATACGTTTTCCCGCCGAGGCAAAAAGAACGGAGCAGGTCGTCCAAAGCACTGCTGTTATTACCGCAGCCCCAGCACCGATGATGTTGGAGTCCATTGAATTCATTGGATTACAAGACTGGTAGCATATCAATTTTGTTGAACTTTTTTCACCTGGGGTGTATTAATGTTCTTATTATTTGTTTTACTCAGCCGCCAATAATTATATAGTTACTGCTGAATAGGTAGTTGGGCTCTGAGAGGGTGAAAAATTGATTGATGATGATGATTTTTTTATAGAAACTTCTATTAGAAGAAATGATGGAAGAAAAAGAGATGAAATCAGACCCATAACGATTGTTCCAGGTAAGGTAAGACAGGTGAGGGGTTCAGCATACATTGAATGGGGAAACAACAAAATAATTGCTACTGTAACCGGACCTCAAAGAATTCATGATTATAGGTCCCGGAACAATTCAAGAGCCATAGTGGTATGTAAAATGAAAATGGCCCCTTTTGCCTTTGAAATGGATGCACTGAAAAACGGTGGGTCTAGCTCCATTTCAGAATCAAAGGAGAACATAGCTATCATAGCCAATACCATGTCTGACACCTTCTCTGATGTTATATTGACGGAAAAATATCCCCGAACCTCCATTGATATTGCTATTGAAGTACTGCAGGCAGGAGCCGGATTGATGTCTGCTTCAATTACCGCATCCAGTGTTGCTCTGATCGATGCTGGAATACCGGTGAAGGATCTTGTATCTGCTTGTACATTAGGTACAAAGGACGGGAAAATCCTTATTGACATAGGTCCTGAGGAATTGAAAAGTGTTGATTCATTGGTTAATTTAGGATTAATGCCAAGGACCTGTGAGTATGTTTTCATGGATGGGGCCGGTAAGATAAACCAAGATATTATCTTGGATATTCTGGATTGGGGAACAAGAGCATGTGAATCTGTGGCGCGGATTCAGAGGAGATCGTTTATTGATGGAGGTCCCATCAACGAGACGATGGAGTTTAATAATGGAACAGACGCCGATCTCTCGGAAACGATGATGATCCAAAGAACTCTCAGTGACAAAGAAGAACTGCTGAAGGATATTGATGACCTTATGGAGGAATGACCATGGAGGATATTTTAATTGATTTGAATAGGGAGTTCTATAAAGATCTTGCCCACAAAGGGTTGAGGATGGACGGCCGGTCAACGGACCAACACAGGGAGATATGGTTGAGAACCGGAGTAATAACGACCGCCAATGGATCAGCAAGATTGAGGTTGGGTGAGACCGACGTTCTGACCTGCATAAGATACAATAGGGAAAAAATCCTCGATAAAAAAAATAACGATATATCTGTAGCAGTAACCATCCGATTTCAATCAGGTATTTCAAATAATAAGGATTGGCCTTTCAATCAAGCTCATCTGAATGATTTGGCTTATTCCCTAAAAGGTGTCTTGTCGAATTCGGGATTCATGGATATCTCTGGGCTTCAAGGGCCAGCTGTTGATGAGATGTTGGTCTTCAATGTGGATATAATTATCTTGGATCATAATGGTAATATCCCAGATGCTGTGGGATTAAGCGCATTGGCCGCTTTGGGAAATGCCAGTTTAACTGAAGATGATGGGGTCTTCGGCTATACTAAGAATAAAATCAATTTGATGGGTATGCCCATTCCCTTCAGCTTTGCCAAAATAGGTGACCTTATGATTTTGGACCCGGATATGAAGGAAGAGCTCACTGCAGGTGGGATCGTCACATTCTGGCTGGACCCTGGTAGAATGATGCATGCTGTTAATAAGTTCGGAAAAGGCCGGTATTCCCGGGATTTTTTTTTAAATGCTTTAAATATAGCTGCTGATAAAATTCCGGAAATATATGCATTATTCCCCTGACCTGCCGCAATCCGAGAACATTCCTCTCATCTAGGGCTGCTTTCTTCAATTTTTTTGGCAATGCCGTTTTCAATAGTGGACCTATGCAAATGGATGAATGCCAAAGCAGAAAGCAGTGTCGAAAGGCCGAATCCAAAGGAGAATATACCTGCAAAACACATTGCCTTTGCCTCCTTTAACTTATCCCTTTTCAAACCTATGATCCCCAGTATCTGAAATGTTGTTGATATGGTAAATATAAAAATGAATATCCCGCAGAGATCTGGCAGATTATCTGCATTGAAACTGCCGTGATTAGTTTCTCCAATCCCCTTTTCCATACCTAGAAGTATGTCGTATGATCTATCATCGTGGTTCAGAAGATTTCTGGTTGTTGTGTGATAGGTCAGGTTCTTCATCCCGTCGGCCCTTACCGTAATAACCGTATTGCCGGGGTCGATATCCTCAAGAAAGACCTTTCCATCCTTGTCAGTATAACCGGAATATTGCCAATTATCTATTTCGATTACTACCTCGGCTCCTTCAACAGGACCACCTTCGGAGGTAACGGTGCATTGAATATCCACAGGATTGCCAATTTTATCCACATTGCTGAGAAAAATAATTCCTGTGAAAAGGAACATAAATGAAAACATCACCGATCCAACCATGAACCTTCGGGCTCTTTCCCTTTCCCTCCTAGCCCTATTTCTGAGGTTTTTAGGATCCGGCAGATGCATGATTTAATCCCTTCAAAATTGATTTACCTCTATCTTTACAGAAGGAGCAGTTCCCCGATATCATTCAGGAAATGGTCAGGATTAGCTCTCTCGTAATTATGGAAATGAGGTCTGACCAACTGAGCAGTATGGGTTCCCGCTCTTTTACCGGCTATCACATCCAGTTCACTGTCCCCTATCATTATTGCCCTATCTGGTGAAACATTCATTTGATTCAGTACTTCTATAATTCCGTGGGGTTCCGGTTTTGATGTTGCTTCCTTGTACCGGGTTGCATATATTTTATTGAAATGATCCAACAGTCCGACATACTCCAATTCGTCCCTAGCCACACTTTCAGGGGTATTGCTTACAAGTGCTATCTCACCGGGGAGCTCCTTAATTTTTACCGCATCAGGATATGCCCGCAATGTCCCGTCAATGAACAGTTCTTTCCTCACCAGACGATCTTCCACCTCCAATCTCTTCCAATAGTCCAAAGGCTCCTTGATGCCCAAACTCTTCAAGTATTCATTTGATTTCTCAAAGGGCAATTTCAGGGAGGTATAGAGGTCGTCGTCCGGAGGCAGGAAAACTCCGAACTCTTCATAGACCTTCCTCTGGATGCTGCGGAACCACGCGATATCCTTTATATCTATCAATGTGCCATCTAGGTCAAAAATATAGGCATCGAACATAGTTCTGGAAAAGGATAAGCAGATATTTTAATCTTGTTCCATGATATTTTCAAGTGATGTAAACAGTCTTTTTACTCTGTGAAGCCATCACTGATCGGGAATCTATGCCGGATATACAATATGATTTGACCTTGATGATGTGAGGTGATTGATATCAAAATAAATTTTTCCATCTTCACCTAGACTCTCTTCGATCAAGGCAGTTACAAGCTCCCGATTATCCCTGCGAGTGAAAATACTGTCCAAAAAGGGACCGGTATTGCCGAAAATATAGGCAGTTCCGTCACCTTTCTTGACCTTGTAAGCCAGGGCGACCGGTCCGTGCAGATCCTTTCCTATCCCATCCATGACTCCGTTATCATTGAGATCAACAAAGGATTTGCTGGCAATATAAGGACGATCCCCCGGAGGTCGTACAACCCATATGGGTGATGTTGCCAGTATTCTGTGGGTTTCCAATTGGGAATCCTCAGTCATGTTCAAAGCCAAGGGCTGGTTGAACATTATGTTCATCTCTTCAGTGAAGTAATTGGTAGTAGATATTATAAATGATGTGTTGAAATCGTATTCGCTGTCCTGTACCATATGGTCATAATAAAATATACCAAACCTGGATGCCAGCTCCCCTGCGGAAGCAGCATTGTCAGATGCCAAAACTAGTGTTCCTCCCTTCTCTACGTATTCAACCAGGGCCAAACGTTCGTTGACAGTGGGTGCGGTATCCAAACCTATCTTGAATATCATGGTATTACCAATATCCGGTAAGGAAGATGAATGGGATGTGTTTGACAGATACTTAAAATCCTGCGGAGTATCCTCGTCCAGGAATTTCTGACACTTGGAAAGGTCCTTCCAGCCATTGATCGTATCTGGATTTTTCCCTTTTTCAGTACACCCCATGGTGAATACCATTGAGAAAATAATAATTAGAAGCATAACTATCTCTAAAGGGGTTCTGAAGGACGGCATCTGAATCAATCCAAAATTTTATAAACGCAGTTTGAAAAACCAATAAGACATCACTAAGATATGTATAATAATATGTATCTCTCAGAATATATAATTTGTAGTCAGGTAAATCCAAAGGGATAATTTGACTTAGATACGTTGATTTTTTTTTAGGGGTGGAATAATCCTAACAGCAATGATTATCGTGCAAAGCTCAATTGCCACCAAAGGAAATATATACTTACTTTGAAATGACTGGTTTTGCCTGATTATTATTTTCTCGATGCTGGATGAAGTAAATAAATAGGGAGTTCATTATGGATACAAAGATCTACATCACACCGGATGAACTATTGGATCAATCTTTTGCTCTGGCCAATATGATTTGGGATGATGGATTTTATCCTGATTTCCTGGTTGGCCTATGGCGCGGAGGAACACCTCCGGGAATCGCTATTCAGGAGTTCTTTGCTTACAAGGGAATGAATGTATATCATACGGCAATAAAGACCCAGTCGTACACTGGAATAATGTCCTCGGGGCCAGTTTCCATCAAGGGAATTGACCATGTTATAGAAACAATCAATAGTGAGGATAATCTGCTCCTTGTGGATGATGTTTTTGATTCAGGAAAAACAATGGAAGCCGTAGTTGATACTATCAAAAGCAAGGCCCGAAAGAATGCTCCGACTATCCGTATAGCGGTAGTTTATTACAAACCCAAGCACAACGAATCCAACCTGGTACCTGATTATTATGTGGTGGAGAATAACTCATGGCTGATTTTCCCCCACGAACTCCAGGGCCTCACGAAGGAAGAAATATATCTGAAGGAACCTGATGTGGCTAAATACCTTTTTGAAGATTAGTGGTCCAACACAAATAGTTGGAAAGGGTTAGAGAAGTTCGTCCATTAATGACATTGTGTGATATTCCTTCTGCTCTTTACCGCATTTCACCGCTATCAATTCTGCCAATATGGCAACTGCGATCTCTCCTGGTGTCTGGGCTCCGATATCCAATCCGATGGGGGAATGGATCTTGTTAAGTTTTTCCTCATTAGCCCCCAGTGAAAGGCATTTTTCAATATTCTTCCTCACCTTTATCCGGGATCCGATCATTCCCACATATCGAATGTTATCCCAGTTTTTTTCCAGGATTGTCTGCAGTACCTCCAGATCGTGAATGTGCTGATGGGTAACTATTATGAAATAGGCCGCCGAATTGAGTTCAAGAGATCGAATGGATTCGACATAGTTGCCGAGCAGCACCTCCGCTTCAGGGAATAGCTCGGCCTGTGCGAACTCGGCACGGTTGTCTAATATTACAATATCCAGGTCCAATTCCCCCAGAATCCTGTAGAGCGATCTCGCGATATGCCCCGCTCCCGCTATGAAAATCCTGCCCCTGGGATAATGGCATTGAATAAATACGCTCATATCTCCCCCGCATATCATACCGGTGTCTTCATGGGTTTCAGATTTGATTTCATTGTCATCATCCGACCCTATAGGTGCTCCATCAATAACACTACCAAGGGAATACTCCAGAAGAGCGGATTCTTCCCGGTAATTAAGCATATCCCTGGACTTTGTAATGACCTGTTTTTCTATGCTTCCACCGCCTATTGAACCGTGTATATTGCCGTTTATCTCTATGATCATGGTACTGCCGGTCTTCCGGGGCGTGGAATCTGATGTTTTGACCACTGTAGCATGGGCAAATGCAGTGCCCTTTTCCCTCAATCGGTTCATTTCTTTTACCAGGTGCATCCTTACCACTTTCAATATTATTCTGCTGATTAATTACTGCCTTTCAAGTGCTCAGTTCGCCCGTCTGTCATCATTATTCAGTTTTTTGTAATTTTCATCATTGCACCATAAAAGATAGTCTATTTTATCTTAATAACAGGCATAATCCTATCACGTATAAATGTCGTTTCGAAAAATGTGTGCTCCTGAAGAATTTGGTGATAAGGACATCTTCATTTTTTAACTGCCTCCATTCCATTAGTGTTCTCAAGCTCCAAAAGTCAATAGATTTTTAGTCCTCAGACAAGAAGCATGTTGGCAATAATAATTGAAAGTGAAAAAGTGAAAAGCGTTATAGGCAGGGCTTTAACAAAGGTGACCTTGAGCTCCACTCGGTCATTTCCATATTTGATATTGGTACAGAAATAGAGTATTACCAGAACAGTGAGGATTAGATAGATGCCTATTATCAGACAGAATATCTCAGGGGCTATTACTGCAGCCCCCTCACCGAATCCCTGCCCGAAATTGAACGGCCCGATATCGGGAACATCTGCGGAAGAGTTGCCCATTCCTCCGATGCTGCCTATTCCTGACAGGCTTTCGGACAGCATCTGATATAGTGCGGTGGTGATGCCCATTATTATAGGTCCGAATATGGATCCGGTTGTCATCATCATTCCTCTTACCGAGGACAGATTGTTGTCGATCTCATCCTCCACATTCTTCATCTGTCTAAGATATTGAGATATCTTGATTATGGTCGCTCCAGCTACAGCGGGATCCTTTTTGATGGAATCCACCACTGTCCTCATGGATGCCTTGATGGTTCTTGAAGGATGGTTCTTTAATAGACCCTGGCTTCCGAAAAGGGCATGTTTCAGCTGACTCCTTACAACCTGAAGGTTATAGAATATCTGTTTCAGAAGCCCACTGATGAAGGTATCCTCCATGCTTCGAGCTGTGCTGGATAGGGAATCTTCGAAAGCCTTTCCTTCGGCAATCCTGCTTCCGAGATGATAGAGTGCATCGGGAAATTCCTTTTCCATTTGGATTATCCTGTCCCTCTTCTTCTTCTGGTGACGGGAAGTAGAATGTGAATAGTAAATTATTGCAAGGCCGAAACCTATGATTATGGGCAGTGGACTTATTGATCTGAGCAGCGGGTCAGTGCTGTCATCTACGGATACCATACCTAGTATTCCCAATACGAGTCCGGTGAGAAATATTAGCACTGATACCGTTATGATTGCCTTCTTTTTAGCGGTTGAAAGTGGATTTGGGATATCGGGCGGTGTGGAGGTTCCCGGTCTATTGCCCAGGATGTGGTAAGCATACATGAGTGTTGTTCCAGGGAAAACCACATCCATTACAAGTACGATGGTGGGGACTGAATTGCTGCCTACCTGAAGAAGTGGCAGCATGGCTCCTATGATCATGGGAAGAAGTATACCCAGAGAGAAGAGGACCATTGTCGGGGCGGTCAGTGAATTGGCAAATCCCAGCATCTGCCTTCTAGTACCCTCAAGAATTATATCATTAGCGGTATCAAGAGCTCTCTCAATTCCTTCCTTTGTCTTCTCAATGGCTGAATTCCTGACACTGTAAAGTGCTCTTTTAAATTCCTCGTTGAATCTGCCACAGAAGCTGGCAAAGTCCAAAAACGAGCGCTCAATGCTGTCGAATTCTCTGATATATACATTCCAGAGGATCTTTTTAAGCTGGGTCGCCAGGGGTTCATCCACATTGTCAGAAGCAAATTCGACTGCGGTGTTAAGGGATGGGTTCAAAGCCATTGACATTGACATGTAATTAATAACCTCAGGTAGTCTGCCTAGGGTTTTGACCTGAAGCCTATGTGCCTTTCTGTACGGGTATCGCGAAACAAGTGCAGATAATATCGGAGGAAGGAGAAGGGTTATTCCTCCTATCAGAACGATCATAAATAGGCTAGGAACATCACCTAGCATAATGAATATCACAATAATAATAGCATCCATGACCGCCAGAGCTAGATATGAAAATATGAGTATGAATGTGGCAAATACACTCACTTGGAAGGGTTCGAGGTCGTAGCGGAGGTATTTAAGGCAGAAGTTTAATTCGTGGTTCTGGTATTCCAGTTTTGTCTTGGCGAACATTTCCCTTTCGAGATTATATTCATTCTCATGGTCCCAGTAGCGTTCATTATCCTTCTTGAACCTCTTCTTCATTTCCTTGAAGTTGGACTCGGCCTTTTCATATCTTTTTTTCGCCTTATCGAGTACTGCCTTGCGCTCCTCCTCGTACTCCATCTTTTTTTTGGCCTTGTCCTCCACCATTATCTTTGTAGCTAGATTACACCCGTCAGTGAACCAGTCCACCTGGTAAAAATCCCTGCGTCCAGTGAATCTTTCTATACCGCTAGGCATGTATCACGCGCCTCTTGTAGATATTGTACCACTCGTCATATAGTGTGTCGTAGTTAATTCTACTGAATTTACGATAATGCTCCTCCACAACATTCCAGAATATATCGCTGGCTTGTGAGCTGGCATTAACTCCCAAAAGTTTGGGCATATTGAAATGATGGGAATCCTTTACTAGGGTCTCCTTTATCATTGCCCTTATCCTGATATTCTCCTCAAGCTCCTCCACAGTTGTCCCCCAATTGTCCGCTATGTTCCTGAGAAGGGCGGAGTTTGGTCCCAGAGCTTCAGTGGGCATAAGCTTGTCGGTGTTTGGATCGTATGTCATCAGATCAGCAAACATCTGCTCCTCATTGAGGTTCAGGTCCTTCTTCACTTCGGTGATCTGGGTTACCCTTTTTATGGATTCCTGTATACCGCTGGGCCTTGTCAATCCAGCTACCACCACCACATCCGTTGCGCTGAAGGATTCCCTGTTGATTTTCAGGTCATATACTATTCGCTCGTATACACCTCGGGCGGAATTGGCATGGATCGTACCTAGGACAGAACTGCCTGCGGTTCCGGCCCTCATAGCCTCGTAAAGGGTCTGGGCTTCCTCACCTCTGACCTCACCCATAACTATTGCAGATTCTCCGAGACGTAATGATACCTTCAGAGCATCAGTGGTGGATGCATCCCCCATTGATCCCAGAGATGACTGAACATACAGGGATTGAACCTTGTAGCCCAGATCCTGCATCTTCAGGACTGGCAATTCCAAGGTATCCTCAATGGTCAGAATTCGCTGGCTCTTGGGGAATTCTAGGAGTATCGCACCTAAGAGCGAGGTCTTGCCCGCACCCCTGCTTCCGGTCACCAAAACGGTATTCTGGGAGTCTATCAGGAACCAAAGAAGACCGGCGCCTAGAGGCGTTAGGCTTCCTACATCAATGAGCCGTGCTAGGGTCCAGGGGTCCATTGCATGTTTCCTTAAAGCGAAAGCCGTTCCCTGAGGGCTGATGGGGTTCCCCACAACTGTCACCCTGGTATCATAGGAATCCAGATCGCATTCCAGAACCGGATTTGCCTCTGAAAAAGGCCTTCCGCTGTCGTATCTGAACCTTGAAAGAAGGCTTTCTACATCATTGGTTGAGAGAATAACATTTGTTCGGCAGTTCCCCGGGAAGGCCGAACTGCCTATCTTTCCAAGGGTAACATATATTTGATTATCTGGAGCGGGAGCATCAATGTAGACATCGTGAATGTTGGGGTCCTTCAAGATGATCTCCAGTATACCCATACCTGCGGTATAGCGCGCAAGAATCTTTGCAAGGGACTGTATCTGGCTTGAGGCTCTGCCCTTGTCGAAACTTATATTATGCAGGTTTGCCAGTTCATATAGGTGATACTCCGCATATTTCTGGACATAATCCTTGGCCTGCTCAATATTTGACAGCTGTATATTAGGCGGTATCTCCTCTGTCAGGCTCTTTCTAGCGATCTCCAGCAATCTTAGGAACCTGTGGTCAAGATCGTATTCTGGAGGAGAGATGAAGTAATATCCCTCTGTCTCGTTCTTCAATCTATGGATGCTCACCTTTGCATCCAGTATCTGATATGATATGACCTCCTGGGCATTGGCTGGGACCTTGGGTACCAGCCAGGAGGATGAAAAATGCGGTTTTATACGCCTGTTCATACTGAATATGCGGTATAAGCCGTTCTTCAAGCTATCGGTTTGGGTCTGGTTTTCGAAATTAGCGAACCTCCTCTGAAGTTCCTGCCCCATTCGAACAACATCCTGACTGGATTTGAGTTCGCCATCTTTATCAGAGCCTTTAAGGACCCATTTTGACGGTTTTTTTTCGGCATTGCTTAAGGTCAAAGCGTTAGAATTGACGCCTTGATAATTATTATAGGACATGAATCATTCTCTCCTTTCATTGTTTGAGGATGTTTTACTATTGCTGAGTAGTATTTTCAACAGATTTGAAATGTTCCTTTTCTCAGAAGTATCATTCACTTCGATAAATAATCTTGTACGCCCCTTCAAGTATGAACCTGACGAGATCATCGAATTTGGAAAACACCTCATTCAGGTTTTCCATTGTAGTGTATCTGCAGGTATTACAGAACTCGGCCTTTGACTGAAAGGAGTGTACATCACCCATAGTTTTCTTCATTCGGTTGTAAAAGGAATCCATATCGGTCATGAAAGCCTTATCGAGCTTTGGAAACACCCGCTTTGGATGAATTTGACATGTGATGCAGGGTATTTTTTTCTTGAACTTCGGATGATAATGTTTGAACTGGGCTTGGGGTTTTCTTACTGAAAAATTCTGGATCTTAGTTGAGAAATCCTTCATTTTCTTGATGAGGTCCACTGAATCCCCGAAGTACATGGTATCTAGATAATGGGACATGTTGAGATAATCTATCATATAGGTTTCAGATAGGATCTTCATGATCCCGCTGAAGCAAGCAGAGTTGGCAATGGAATAATTAAGATCGCAGTCCTTGCAGTTAATTACCATTTTCTGCTTTTTTCCTTCCCATTCAACATAATAATCACAGGTCCTGGGGCTCGATCCGTTTTTTTTCTTCTTGTTTTTTGAGGACATCAGAATAACCCACCGTTGTCAATCTGTTAAACGGTCTTGATTTCTGTTTCTGCTCTTGCTATTTACCGCCGTTTAGATAAATGGTAATATGCAGGTTAGTGAATGGTAATTTTTTTCAGGATGCAGTTATTGAATAGTTTCAATTGCTATAAACAATAAAGGGTTTTCAGTAAGGTGGAGATGTGCAGTCTTTTTTGGATTATTAAAGGCTTATTTTGTTCAGATATTGTAATCCAGTTATTTATTTACCGATTATTCAAGAACCAAGATGATTAATGTGATTATGTCCATACTATATAATCATTATTATAAAAGATAATGTGTTTCCTCTTTGTAGCGTGGCAGTCATAATTTTTACTGTTTAAAACAAGCTCTTCACCTTTCAATTATTTAAAAAATACAATAGTTTTATATCGATTAAAGGAAATATCAAATTATATTACAAAATTTACATTTGCCCCTTCATGCCAATCAGTATTTCTGAAATAAGCATCAAAATTGGCTTGAGGGTCCTATGATGATCGATCAACAGGAAGGCGTCAATATGGAAAGATATTTCATTAACAAGAAGGTAATCCGTTTTCTGGGAATTTCCCTCATTGCGGTCCTGGCAGTGGTTTTGATCTCTTTATTTCTAGATAATGCTGAGGCCGATCCTGCACTGTCCTGGACTGGTGAGCGTGGATTTATCGGGGACGGGGTCCACCCTCAAACTGGATTGGTAAATGGCACCTTCGATTTCAGAATACTTTACAGGGATGGGGACAACATGACCCCTGACTATGTATCTCTGTTCCTCAGACCAACGGGTGGCGCCTGGACGAACCATTCCCTCACATCAGTGGCAAATGATAATTTCTATACAAGAGGCGTGATATTCAGCAAGCAAATATCCCTTTCTACAGCTGGCAGTTATCAATATTATTTCATATCTGGATATAACAACACTGAAGAAGTTAGAATGCCGTCCTCCTCGGGCGTTTATATGGAAGAACCCCTTCTCAATACACCACCAGTTCTTCAGGGAGGTATTGATAAGGAATACGGTATTGAGAGCAGTACCTTCCGCTATACCGCTACCTTCTACGATGCGGATAATAACCCTGTTGACCCAAAGCACGGATTTTTATTCATAGACGGGACCTCCTATCCCATGCTGGAATCCGATATGGGTGACAATGACACTGTGGATGGGAAGGAATATTATTATGAGATGGATATGCTGGACATCGGAGTTCACGAATTCTATTTTCAGTTCAAGGATTCCTTTGGAACAATGGCAGAGACAAATCTTACTTTTCTTCCCAAGATATATGACGGATGGCCGGATCTACTCGTCAGATCTCAGGATATTTCTTTCCATAAGGATCCAGGTACCGGGAATCTCCAGATTAATGCTACCGTACATAACATAGGTATGGGATCTGCGTATGATATTCCTGTTGTAATATGGATGAATGATCCCGATGATACACTCGGTGAGATACCGGTCCCAAATAACTATGGGAATCATTCATATCACATATCATATCTCCCGAAGAATCAGGGGGAATCCTTTGTTTGGCTCACGGATATAGTCTATAATGATACCCAATACAACACTGTTTATGTGACCGTAGATATGGATTACAGGGAGGATTCCAACCCGTATCATCCATTTGCCGAGGCTAAACCTATGGGCGATGATATGCCTGAACTGGTTGATTATTCCGATCCCGATACAAACAACAAAGCTTACAACATCTATTCCTTCGGACCGGATATTGAGATCAGAAAATCCGAGGTTCTCCCAGTGTCAGTCATTTTGGGAAGAAAGGTAACCTTCATTGCTACCATTCGTAATGTTGGGAATGATATAGTTCCTCTGGGGAGCGAGGTTATGGTCAATTTCACGTTGATAAGTCCTGATGGGAATGAAATGGATGCCGGAACCAAAACCTATTCCATTTGGGGTGGAATGATGCCCGGAGCCCCCTTCCAAGCTGAAATGCAGCATGAGTTCGGATCGGGATTGGAAAATAGAGGACAGTGGCGCCTGATAGTCAATGCTACCGTTAATGCGACCCAAGGAGTTGAATTGAATCTGATTAATAATATTGTGGATGTACCTCTGGACGTGGTAAGGGTGGATAGGGAAGCGGTTACACCTTCATTCAACCCCTCAATAGTTGTAATGGTATTGGGTATTTTGGTCTGTTCGCATCTGCTCATAATTATTCAGAAGAGGAGACGATAGGGAATAGAATTATGGATCGACATTTTTCGTCACTTTCCGAAATTGAATAAGATATTTTTTTGAAAAATTACCGTAGAACAGTATAGGTTGAATTCCGTTTGAAACGATCAGGATGATATGCATGCAGGACCTTATAAAAGAAGCACTTAAGGAGTTTTCCATAGCTATAAATGAAACACCCGACCTACAAGAATATATGAAGGACAAAGTGAGGAGAGTTCAGATCAATCTACTTGAGAACGAGATGGTCCAGCATATCTACAGTATAACCGTGGAGGGTTCAAAGGTACATCCTATGGAAGAGAAGGCCTTTGAGGTTAGACCCGATATAAGCATCACCTCCACAGAGGAGGATCTGACATCTATCCTAAAAAAGGAGCTGTCGCCCATCAAGGCCTATGCAACCGGAAGATTAAAAATAAGGGCGCCTCTGCTGGATATGCTTCTACTGAGAAAGATGCTTAGCGGCTAAGTCCTAACTGAACTTGATTTTTCAGGTGTTAAAGTTAAATTGGCGCCATCATAAGGGCAGAAATATCCTCCAAATGGATATTGGAAAAATTTAATTGAGTGCATTTTGTTAAACAAAATCATATTTTAAATAAAATTTATTAAGCAATACCGGTAAGTACAGGTAAAAAACCTTTTTGTGACTTCTATGAGCAGAGTAAAGATTATCAGCGAAGTAAGTGAATTGGTACCACTGCTACTATCGCTTTGCGGACCGGTCAAGTGGGAAATCCTCAACACCCTCATGAAGGATTGGTGTACAGAGGAGGATATTGTTACTGCTCACGGCGAGGAAGCCAAGGACATTCTCACCTTTCTTGAAAAACATAAACTGGTGGAGACAATGTGGCAGCCAGGACTGGATCTGAGACGAACCAAAGCCTTCAGAGCCTATTACAACAATGTCCATATCAATGTAGCCTGCACCTTGGAAGAGTTCTCCCAGACACTGAGCGTAGCCATGTTATCCGATGAGGATTTCAAAGCAGTGGAAGAGAGGATAGTGGATATGGTTGGTGATCAGGGAATGTATTTTGGGGATGTTCTTGATGAAATCGGCGGTTTTACCAGCATAGAGTTCAAGAGCATGATCAAACGGTCCACTCTGCTGGAATACAGGGGTCACAGAGTAAGAAGGATTCAGAAATGATGAACTTCATCGATTATTTTCCTAAATTTCAACCTTTATATTGAATACCGAATCAATTTGATTTTGTAAATATGCAGTTCTATCGTTATGAAAAATATCCTGCTGTCAATGCAGAAAGGGATTTTTTTTCAACACAACAGGAGAGAAAAAATTTCGATCTTGGATTTAATATTATATACCCTTGAAGTCCCGGTGAAAGGAGAAATTGCTTTGATTGAAGTATTAAGGATAGGTCATAGACCTGGTCGGGATAAAAGGGTGACAACTCATGTTGCTCTGGTTGCCAGAGCATTTGGAGCGGGCGGAATATATATTCCAGGGGGCGATGATAAATTAAAAAGAACACTGCAGACGGTCGTGGATAGATTCGGGGGTGAATTCAATATTGATATCCGCCGTCCAGCCAAATCCCTGTTTGCAGACTATAAAGGTCTAAAAGTTCACTTAACTATGTACGGTTCTGAATTATTGTCATCGATAGAAAAAATAAAGAATACTGTCCAGTTCGCCAGCCGGGATGAAATGGATACTGATGGGGATATTCTGATCATTGTAGGTGCGGAAAAGGTGCCTAGGTATGTTTATGACATGTCTGATTTCAATGTGTCGGTGGGTAATCAGCCCCATAGTGAGATAGCAGCTTTGGCAGTTTTTTTAGACCGGCTGACCAAGGGCGGGTGGCTGGAGATGAGGTTTCAGGGTGAAGTGGAGATAATACCGGATGAACGGGGAAAAAACGTAGTGGATTCAAGGTATGATCAAATAGGTTAGATTAATGATTTAACGCCGATTAACGAATTTAAGCAAACATGAGAGCCGCTTTCCGATGGCTGTGGTTTTCTTTAATAATAAGCCAGAATTCCACTTCATTATACATCAAAGAAGATGTCAGGCTTTAGTGTTCACAGTTAAGTAAAATATCAACCGGAGTAGAATGAATATGACTAACGGAATTTTAAGCTTTGATGAGTGTATCCAGATGCTTATCAAGGAAAAAATAGACAATGACGTAATAATCCATTCCCAAATGGTCGAACGCTTGTCCAGAAGGATAGGGGAAGCAATAACCCAGAATAAGGATAATCTGATAAAGATTAATATCGGTATTATGCGCATGGGTGCACTTCTCCATGATATCGGAAGAGCTAGGACCCACGAGATCGCACATGTGCTTGAAGGAGTGAATATTGCCCGAAAATCTCGTTTTCCTCCGGAAGTGATACACATAATTGAAATGCACGTGGGATCAGGGCTCACCGAAAAAGAGGCTGAGGAATTGGGACTTGAGAAGAAGAGGTATTTCCCTCAATCAATGGAAGCGAAAATAGTATCCTATGCTGACAATGTGATCTCAGGGGATAGACGGATAGATATTAGAAGGGCGAAGGCTAGGTATCTTAAGAAGGGATTGAATAATGCCGCGGAAAGACTTCAGGAGGCCCATGACTATCTATCTGGTATAGCAGGCAAGAACCTTGACCGCATTAGAATTTGATTATCATACATTAGGATTCCATGCAATATCAACCAACTTAGAAGATGAAGATAATGCCTCAGCCCGATAAGATTATGATTCTATATGAGGACCGCGATTACTCGGTTTTCAACTGTGTGGGGTAACTTACAGATGGTCGATTGTTCATGGCGTACGTCACTGGTGCTTCTCCAATAGATGAAACCACTGGATCCCCGGAATTTCTCAATCCTTCGGCCCCTACTTGGATGGAGCGCAAGCGTTGGTATGGAGTTATCCATATATTCAAAGAGGATGGTCCACATCAGGAGGCCCATACGCTGCTTGGGGGGTACAACAGCAGATGCTCAAAGGGATGCCTGTGATCTAGCTTTCTCTCTCACCAACCAGAAATTAAGCGAGTTCGGACCATTCGCCTTTCAGTCGATCAGTATAAAACCGTTCAGGGTGGAACGCGATGGATACCTCTTTGCATTGGAGTATGAGAAATCTGATGACGGAGAATGGGCGTTGCTTTGGCCCAATGATATTATGTTCCATCCCTCCTCGGATGGTAAATACTCCACCTGATCAATTTATTTGGGATAATTTCCATGGGCATTAGAATAATATAGCTCTAATGAAATCATCTTAGACAAACCAAGTAGGTCGTGTGATAAAATGAAAGGTGAAGATAAAAGGGATAGATGGGTAAAATGGCTGGGACATGCGGCATTTCATATCCGTATTGATGATGTGAATCTGGTTTTCGATCCATGGATACACGGCAATCCATCAGCACCCATTGAGAATTATAGAGAGCTGAAATCAGCTGACCTAGTTCTGGTGAGTCACGATCATAGGGACCACGGTCTGGTGGATGGTGCAAGGATATCCCGAAGTACCGGTGCCCCTTTGGTAGCAGTATTTGAACTTGCCAATAGAGCCAAGGACCAGGGGGCCGAAAATATACTGCCAGGAAATGTAGGCGGTATTATAAAGCATGATGGCATGGAAATAATGTTCACCAAAGCCTATCATTCATGCGGTGTGGGAACTCCCTGCGGTTTCATGGTAAAGGTGAAGGATACGGTGGTATACCATGCTGGAGATACATCATTATTCATGGATATGGAGCTGTACGGCCAGAGATGGGATGTTGATCTTGCCCTTCTGCCAATAGGATCGACCTATACAATGGACCCATATGATGCAGCTCGAGCAGTATCTTTTCTTAATCCCAAGGTAGCGGTGCCCATGCATTACAATACTTTTCCAGCAGTTAAACAGGATCCTGGGGAATTCAGAAAATGGATCAAGAAAATGGAACTAGATACTCAGGTAATGATCTTGGAACCGGGATTAGATGTGCGGTTCTAAAGCCAATAATTGCCCGTGAAATCGCAAGAAGAAGTACATCTGAATTGTTTGCTTTTTTTAAATTTAATCATTGTTATTCTTATCGGGGTTATCCTTGCCGCCCATACAATGATCGCATTTCTCCCTTTCTCCTGTTTTACAGAAGTGTCTGAAATGTGATAACCATCTAGGTTCGTCAGGTCCTTCTTTGGCAAACTCCATGAACTTCTCTAGTCTGATCATGGTTTCCTGGCTTATATGATGTTCAAGTATACATGCATCTTCATCCGCTAATTTATTGTCAACACCAATAAGTTTAAGAAAACCTGCAATCGTTGCATGTCTTCCCATGAGTTCCTTTGCCGCCTTTACTCCCTTTTCGGTGAGTTTTGCACCTTGGAAAATCCTGTAATCCACCTGACCGTTCTCTTTTAGTTTCTGTAGCATCTCGGTTACAGTGGGAGGTTTCACATCCATCATTTCAGCAATGGCTCCTGTTCTGGCAACGCCTTCATCTTTCTCCAAGGCATAAATGACCTCGATGTACTTTTCTGCGGTCTTTCTTTTCATCTTTTACCACCAAGTCGATTTATTGGTCCAATCCCACTTTCATTTATTCCTAATAATTATATCCCGAGCAGAGTGAATCTGAGCAGCCCTCCCACCAAGAGAGCGGTGAGTACCATTATTCCCGATGCCTTAAGCATGTCCTTACCCCCAAGTTCCTTTAGAAGTACTGCAAATGTTGCCACACATGGGAAATAAATGGTAAGTATCACACTGGCAATAACAAGCTGCATTGCGCTGAGATCGAGGGATATCAGCATACCCACAGCGAGGTCCTTTCTGAGAAAGCCTATTAACAAAGCGGGCGTGGCCTCTCCTGGAAGTCCCAACCAGAACCCCATAAAGGGGGATAGTGTGTCTGCCAAAAGGTCCAATATACCTAATGAATAAAAAACATTTATTATCAGCACCCCTAAGAACATGAATGGCACCGCTTCAGTAAGAAACCACTTCACTCTCATCCAGGTCTTCTTCAAGATTACCTTTATAGGAGGCCGGCGATATGGAGGCACTTCAAGGAAAATCTCCGGACTTTCACCCTTGATAAATCTGTTAAGTATCAATCCTGCACCGAGATATATTGAGATAAGAATCAGGAATACCAGGAAGATATAGCCCAAACCATACCTGCCCAGAATTCCGAATATCAGTGCCGTCTGGGCCATGCATGGTACGGAAATGGATAGAAGGGTCGCCGCTATGAACCGCTGTTTTCTTGTAACAAGATTTCTAGTTGCCAGAGCGCCGGGAACATTGCATCCCACTCCCAGAAAGACAGAGATGATGCCATGGCCGTGCATTCCAAGCTTATGGAATATATTATCCGCTAAGGTAGACATCCTTGGAAGATAGCCTGTATCCTCCAGTATTGCCAGCATAAAATAGAACGAAGCAATATAGGGCATCACCATGCCAACGGGCATATATAAACCAGTTGTTAGCATCCCCATGGATTGTGTATAGTCGATCTCTCCATCGATCAGTTTCCCTATGAGCATGTCGTGTATGAATCTATGTTCCTCAATAACGTAGCTTAGCTCCATAAGAGGTGAGGTGAGCAGATCGAAAAGGGGATTCATAGCGTAATTGATCAAACCTTCACCTATTATCCTGACAAGCCAGAATGTAAGGATAATGACCAATATTGAAATAGGTATTCCGGTAATTGGTTTGATGGTTGCCTCGGATATCCGATCTTTAAGGGTGTGGTGCCTGTGGGTCAATATCTGTACATTGGATACAATCTCACCAATTCTTTTCCACCGCCCGCTATCGTTCTTTTTCCATTTTACAATCGCAGGCCTGCAGTCTGCTAGGTTTTCAACCACTTGGCTAATCCCACTGCCTGTGAGGGCAACAGTGGGTATGACCTTTATTCCAAGAAACTTTGATAGTTCCGCAACATCAATATCAATTCCCTGATGTTTGGTCTCATCCCACATGTTCAGGGCAACCAGCTGGGGCTTTCCCATTTCCAGGAGCTGCAGACAGAGATATAGGTTCCTCTCTAGATTTGTTGCATCCAGAACATTAAGAATGATGTCGGCTTTTTTCAGTATTTTAATCGACACCTCTTCGGCCCGATTGGTAGGTTCCAGTGAATATGTTCCTGGGGCGTCTATCACCTGATATTTTTCCTTTCCCAAACTCATATGTCCTCTGGAAAAATCAATGGTGGTTCCCGGATAGTTAGAGGCCAAGACATCGGCTCCCGTCAATCTGGAAAAAACCACACTTTTCCCAACATTGGGATTACCCATAAGTACAATTTTCTTCATAATTAGACAACCTCGACCACAATCTTTCTGGCCATGTGTCTTCCAAGGGTGATCGACCGGCCGTCAACCTGAACAACGATGGGACCACCAAAGGGTTGGCGAGCGAGAATTTTAATGACTTTACCCTCTCTGAGGCCTATGCATCTAAGCTTACGCTGGAATATCGGTCCACCTTTCAGCATCCTTACGGTAGCGTCCATTTTCTCCTTTAAAGCAGACATCCTCAATTGTAAACCTCTCTTTTTTAGGTGAACCTAACATTTAGGTGGGCCTAGAAATCTCTTGTACAGTATTTATCAATATCGGCATTTTTATACTGGTTCACCAATATCATTAATATTCAGTATCTCTTCTTCAGCTGTAAACAATACCTACATGGACATTGTTAGACGTGGTCCTTTGTCCGACACAATGTCCGAGAGATTATTGGGGTAGATGGAAATTCTGTTTCCATTTCGCTAGAACGCAAGCGGTTTCCATGATGCCTTGAACAATTTGCATTGCATTGATAAATGAACAATTAACCAACGGGGGTTGCTATCTAACATGAGACACGGGAATTATCTATACTATGACCTTCGAAAGAATTGTCGAAGGTATTACCAAAGCGTAGGGTCCCTAATATCACGTATGGAATCAGGCATTCAGAAGGGGAATGATCTATCTTTGGATAAAAACACTCGATCACTCATGATGAAGTGGCTTGAGCAATTTACCTTTGTGCTCAGGCAGCTGGATAATATTCAGGAGAGAATTATTCCCGTTCTGGAAGCTGACCTGAAGTATGAGTTCAGGGAATCCATGCTGGTTGCATGTTCTCTTATTCAATCCAGTGTAAAAAGCCCCTTTGTGGAAATCAAAACCCATCTGGAGATCAATGGTGATAAAACCTTGAAAGAGGAGGACTTCAGCAACATCTTTTCCATAGGGGCTACATCGGAGGTTTTGGCGCTTATAGGGGATGCAGTGCTGGACCTGGCGGTAGCGCAATACTTATGGAAGGATTATCCTGAAGTAGGACTTCTAACCAAGAGAAGAGCCGACCTGGTCTGCAACGAGAACCTCGCCCGCCTTTGTGAGAAATGGGACCTTTATGAGAACCGTATACATTTCGACCAGATGCCACCTTCCACTAATCGGACCCTGAATCATATCAAGGGTGGTCTTGTGGAAGCGGTATTTGGGGTGGTCTATTTAGAGGGAGGTCTGTCTCCAGTCCTCAACCAGGTTCCTCTCCTGGTGAACATTGCAGTAAAAGATTGATGTTAAAATGGAAGCTGTTTCCATGCGAACTTAAAGTCTACTGGTTTCCATAATACCAAGGTATAATAATAGAAAAGAATTTATTTAATCCATGCATAGAAGTAATGACCGAATCTTGGACCTACGGATAGGAAGAGAACATACATACTAGTAAAATTTCCTCCGAATGAAACCCTGAAAAAACGGTGTTGTTTTATGAAACAAAAAATAATGATAATTCTTACCGCTTTAATCCTTCTAAGTGTCAATCTGTTTTTTGCCACTCCCCACCAGGATGATGATTGCCGTGATATAAGCATAATTAAGCCCAATGATGCATATGAACCAAATGTTGGCCATGAATTGTTTTTAGATGATGTCCACACCAGGTCCAATAATGGCTATTTATACCGCAATAGGGCAGCTGGAAGAGTGGATGTTGAGACCCTGAAGGAGATAGTTGGGATATGGCAGCCAGGAGTAGATTACAATCCCAAGTTCGATGGTTTTGGCACAGGTTTGAAACCGCCCAGGGAGAGCGAATGGGAGGAAATGATCGGTTCCGCAGGGTTAGTAACGGATGTCATAGCACTTGAAGGTACTCGGGCCAACGTCACCAGTTTGGATATGATGACAGAAAAATATTTTCCGCCCATAGGCAGTCAGGGTTACGAGGCTTCATGCACCGCATGGTCGACAACCTATTATCACAAGACCTATATTGAGGCGAGAGAGCATGATTGGGACCTGAGCGGGGCAAGCTGGGTAGGCGGTCACACCGGTCAGCCTACACCTATAAATTACCAGGATAAAATTATGAGTCCCGAGTTCGTATATCATCAGATAAATGAGGGGGAGGATGGCGGTTCGTGGATGGATGATGCTTATAATCTCATGGCAAAGGTTGGAACCTCCAGCTGGGAGAAAATGCCCTATTCATGCTATGATCATACAAGCTGGCCCACTGAGGAAGCATGGAGAGAAGCTCCCCTATACAGAGGAGATGAAACCATTGGTGTATCTGAAGGTTGGAACTGGCTTTGGGTAGAGAATGAAACAGGGGTTGAGAACTTAAGAAACCTTCTTATCAGCCGCATTCCGGTATCAATATCTATTGATGCAGGGCAATTTAACACATTGGGTCAGATGAACGATACCTGGACCCTTGATACATATGGAAATCCCAACCGGAATCATGCCCAAACTGTTGTTGGATTCGATGATGAGAGATGGTATGACGAGAACGGTTCTGCCACCCAGGGAGCGTTCAAGATAGTTAATTCCTGGGGCCCGGGAAGGCAGGATAGTGTTTATTGGATATCCTATGAATCCTTCAAGAGGGATGTGAACTATGTTGGTTTCATGTATGACAAGGTGAATTATAATCCTGAGACCCTGGCGGTGTTCCAGATATCCCACAGTAAGAGAGGGGAGTGCAATATCTCCTTTGGAGTCGGCAATATTTCAAATCCCAACGGTACAAAGAACTACAAGGTTGAACACTTTGATGGCGGCCCAGTTCCCTTTCCCAACCATGTAATGGCAGTTGATATCACCGAGTTCAAGAACAATGTTACGGAGATCAATGGTTCTCACTTCTTCCTGAATGTGACTGATATTGAAACAGGTACTACTGGAAGTATTCAATCCTTTTGGGTTGAACATTATACTGATTATATCAATAATTCACTCTATGTGGGTGCGCCATCAGATGATCCTGTGGTGAACACAATCCAAAATACTCCGGTCTATGCGGAGCTGGACCTCGTTGACGATGCAGCCCCCGAGGCGGATGCTGGTGAGGATCAGACTATTGAGAACAATACAATGGTGCAGTTCGATGGGACGGGTTCTTTTGATTACTCAGGGATCACCAATTACACCTGGGACTTCATCTATGACGGAAATCCAATTACATTATACGGCCCGGATCCCCAGTTCCAATTCAACATGTATGGGAGCTTCCTTGTGAACTTGAATGTGACGGATCCCTGGAATCATTGGGATATGGATAATCTCACAGTTTTTGTGGAGGATATAACTCCTCCCTCGGCAGATGCCGGAGAGGACCAATGGGTTGAACCGGGGGATCTGGTTACCTTCGATGGAAGCGGAAGCTCGGATAACGTGGCTGTGGGAAATTATACCTGGACATTCACCTATGACGGCAATCCTCAAACCCTGTATGAGGCCGGACCTTCATTCCAGTTCGATCTGCCGGGGATCTACACAGTCACTGTAGTGGTGGAGGATACCAGTACCAATACAGATACGGATACTGTAACCGTTTGGGTCAACGATTCGGTTCTGCCTGCAGCAGATGCAGGAATTGATCAATTAGTTGATCAGTGGGACCTGGTAAATTTTGATGGGTCGGGCAGTTCCGATAATGTTGGAATAGCTTCCTATGAATGGACCTTTAATGATGGAGGAGGCCAAACCCTTAATGGTGTGATGCCTGTTTATGATTTCAACAATGCAGGATTTTTTGCGGTCACGCTTAACATTACTGACCTTTTTGGTAACTGGGATGAAGATGTGGTGAATATCACAGTTCTAGATATTGAATTGCCGCAGTTCGGGTCTGAATGGCATGATGATCTAGAAACTGAAAACCCAGCGCTTCTGTCTATTAATATAACAGATAATGTGGATGTAGACAAGGTATTTCTGAACCTGTCATGGAATAACGGTACATGGTTTTCCTATCCCGTGACCAATTACACACTGGATTCATGGGAGATAACCTTGATGCCTCCTATGAATGCAACAACTCTTGAATATTTCTTCCGAGCTAACGATACATCTGATAATTGGAATATCTCCACAGCTACCCTTATAGGTGTTTCAGATCACACCTCCCCTGATTTCGGTCAATTTTGGCATGGACCCCTGACCACAGGAGAATCGTTTTTGTTATCCATAAATATCACGGATAACATAGGAATTGACACTGTTACCCTCAATATTTCTTTGGATGGCGGGACGGTCATGAGCTGGCAGGTAGCTAACAATACCAATGATTCATGGACAATCATAATCAACCTTCCTGAGAATGCCCTGACAGTTGATTGCATTTTCATTGCTCAGGACATCTCCGGTAATAAAAACACATCGGCCCAGCAGAATTTTCTGGTTATAGATAACGACAACCCTGTTTTCGGCGGTTCATGGCACAGCGTCCCAACTACAGGAGATGTTGCTCATTTCAGTGTGAACATAACTGACAATATTGATGTGGACATTGTTGCCTTCGAATTCACCTATGACAACAACACCTATCAGACCTGGCCGGTAACAAACAACACAGGCCCGTCATATGAAATATCCATTATGATCTATCCGGGAGCACAGTTCATCAATTTCAGATTCTGGGTCAATGACACATCCAACAATGCACTTTATCAGGCCCACACCTATTTGCTAGTTGCTGACAACGATCTGCCCATATTTAGCGGACTGAGCTATTCACCGCCCACAACTGGTGATAATTGGGTCCTTGGTGTCACAGTTTCGGATAATGTGGTCTTGGATTCTCTTCTGCTGTTCTTCACTCTGGATGGAAATGACCAGAAGGTTTGGGATATCAATAACGAAACCCAGCCGGATGTTTGGAGGATAACGGTGTCCATCCCCTGGAATTCAACCCATTTGGAGTTCTATATCCGAGCTGAGGATTCAACCGGAAACATGAATCAGAGCCAAAATGTTTCTCTTGGGGTGCTGGACAATGATGTGCCTTTGATGACCTCCCTGAGCTTTCTGCCCCTGACAACTGGCGATATTACCAATTTCAGTATTGATATAGTTGACAATATACTGATTGATGCAGTGATGTTCAACTTCTCCTTCAATAACGACTCAGGTCACACTTGGCAGGTATTGAACAGCACAATGGATACATGGAGCATAGAAATATCAATTCCTGATGACGGGGAGTATATGGAATACCAGTTTTGGGTAAATGATACTTCCGGAAATGGTAATCAGACTCCATTGGCGGGCTCTTTCATATTGGATAATGACGCTCCAATGGCCGATGCCGGTGAAGATGTGATAATTGACCAGCACCAGCATGCCTTGCTTCAATCTATTGGTTCCACAGATAATATAGGCATATCCAATTTAACATGGAGTTTCATGTATGATGGCTTGACTAGATTTGTATACGGTAATGATTCATCCTATTTATTCGACATATCGGGTAGTTACGTGATTTGGCTGAATGTAACTGATGGCAGTGGTAACTGGGATATGGATAATTTAACCCTGCTGGTTATGGATATAACCCCGCCTACGGTCACTGCGGGTATCGATATTCAGATCGATCAGCACGAGCTTGTGGAATTGAACGCAAGCGCTTGTAGTGATAACGGAGTGATAAGCAGCTATGTTTGGACCATAACCCGAAATACTGTAAGAGGGAATTTCGTCAGGGATGCTGATCCGGTGATTCTTCTTGGAAGGATAACCCATTTCGTATTTCACGACGCAGGGGCCTTCACGGTCAATCTGACCATTACCGATCAGGAAGGAAATAGTGCCAGTGATAATTTCTATGCCGAGGTAAGGGACACAACCGCCCCTGCAGCCTGGGCCGGTCCAGATATGATAGTTGACGAGGGAACCACCATAGAGCTTGATGGGACCCTGAGCACCGATAATGTTGCAATATCAAATTATACCTGGCAAATTCATCATCCCCTGGAGATCAGGACCCTATACTATACGATGATTCCCTTCCTCTTTACATATGTGGGGGAATACAATATCACCTTGAACGTAAGCGATGAAATGGGGAATTGGGATACCGATATGATGACTGTGATCGTGAATGATATAAGCTATCCTGTTGCCCATGCAGGAGAAAATATTGCAGTTGATCAGGGAGAGCAATTTGTACTTAACGCATCAGAATCAAGTGATAATTACAATATTGTGAACTATACCTGGACCGTTGCGGGTAAATCATATTACGAGCCGGTTGTGGAAATTTCCATCACCGATCCCGGAGTATATACGGCCCATCTCAGAGTTAAGGATGAAGTTGGTCATTCATCGGATGATACCATTATTATTACCGTTCTTGATATTACGCCCCCAGTGGCGCGAATAACTCTCGAAGAGATTGTATATCCCGAAGATAAGGTTATAGTAATAGAAATGGGCCATATCCAAGAGATTCATTTTGACGGACTGAAAAGTTCAGATAATGTCGGAATTGTCAATTTCACCTGGAGCATAGAAAATTTGACCTTATACTCTTCGAAACTCACCTGGTCACTGAACAGTTCAGGTCTCATTAGGATAGACCTTTTGGTATTTGACCTTCGGGGCAATAAGGCCAATGCCACCCTTTTCGTGGATGTAGTGGACTTTATTCGCCCGGTTGCAGACGGAGGTCCTGATAGGCAGGCATATACTGGAGAAACAATAAAACTGAATGCAACCGCCAGTTATGATAATCAGGAAATAGTGGAATATGTATGGAGCTTCTGGTATCAGGGTGAACAGGTCATACTTGAAGGTCCCATCCATGAACTGTCCTTTGATCAGGAAGGGGATTATCTTATCACTCTGAATGTAACAGATTCATTTGGAAATCACATGTCTGACAATGTCAAGGTTACGGTCAAGGAAGAACCCGAGTCTCCCTCCACTCCTGGTGATGATGATTCGGATATAAATACGGATGATTCGTCATCTGATTCATTATCGGATCATTGCTGGTTTATTGGTGTTATAGTATTGATAATTCTGATCATTATAATACTTGTCATAGTGATGATTAACCGGCGGAAAAAGGAAGTGGATATACATGAGAAATCCTCCGAAGATGAAGATGACTCAGGGGATGAGAATGATGAAGTATTGGAAGAACTTCTGTCTGACGGCAAGGATGAGGGAATTGGCAAGGATGGCGATAGTGCTGAAGAATCGTATTTGGATGATGAAGAAGATTATTATCTCCAAGAGGACGAATACCTTGATGATGAATATGACGAAGGCATAGTTGTGGATTTTGACGAAGAATACGGAGACGATGGATTCGATTCTGATAGTGATGACGACATTGAAGGTGAAGAAAGTGATATTTTCGGGTATGATGACGAAGACGACTCCGAGGATGAAGGTGATAATTATTACGGAAGGGACGATGCCGAAGATATTACTGAAGATTCCTTTGATAGATCATATTTGAATGATGGATTCGATTCTGAAATTGAAGATGCTGGGCTTGATGATGATGGTGAAGATTCCGCAGATATGTCCTGGGATGATTCAGGCAGCGAGGATAATGAGGAGATAGATGCAGGGTTCGCTTATTCTTCGTCATCAGAGGGAGGTTCTGGGAGATATGCTAATTATCCCGGGGTTGAGATCGAGTTTGACGATAGCCGTTATGTAGCAGCCGATGAGGAGGGCCTTGAGTTATCCTATGAATGTCCGGGCTGTGGCTCGATGGTCAATTTCGGCGGGGCTGAATGTCCTTATTGCGGGTCAGGCTTCAACTGATTGAATAAGAGATGCTCTTAATTATCTAAGCTGAATAGCAAACCAAGCAGTTCATGACTATTTCTTCCTGCTCTGAACATACTTGGTCAGGTTTCCATATCCCATGGCTTCAGGCATGACGTCGGTCTCCACACTGTAGCTCATTGGTGTTGATATCACAATGTCCTCGTTCTCAAAGGTCTCTAGAATGCTCTGTATCAGCTGGGATTTCACTACCCGCATGGCCCTTGGAGTTTCAACATAAAACCTAAGTTCCACCATCACATCAGAGGGTCCGAACTCCCGGAGTACCACTTGGGGCAACCTTGGTTTTTCCTGAACATCCGGATGTCCGTTAGCCAATCTTTCAAGTGCTTCCATTGCCTTCTTGACATTTTTCCAGTAGGGAACCAACCCTACTCTGATTCTAACTCTAAGGGACGGTTCGGTTATATGTGAGAAATTGGCAAGATAGTTTTCAGTTATCATCTTGTTAGGTATTGTAAGGATTACACCGTCGGTAGAGCGGACCTTTGTACTTCTCAATCCGATGTGCAGGACATCACCCCAGCTGCTGTAGAGTTTACCAATCTTCTGGGGTAAAAGGATCCTGTCACCTATCTTGAAGGACTGGTCAAGCAGAAGATGGATACCAGAGAATATATTTGAAAGTGAGTCCTGGGCGGCAAAGGCTACGAGAATACCCACTACACCCATGCTAGTGATGAAAATAGTAATATCGAACCCCACCTGTGCAAGGATTGCAAAGAACCCAATTACGAATATTATTGCAGAACCCATTTTCTTTGTCATTGGCAGCAGCATATTGGATACGCCGGGTTCGTTCATCTTCTTTGATACACTGATACCCACTTGAACCAGGGCCGAAAGTATTTTCACCAAAGCGTACATCGCCAGAATAATGAATAGAATATTGTAACAGATCTGAAGCCAATTCAGAAGCTTTGAGGGAATATCCAGAAGTTTAAGGGATGATACGACTCCATATAGAACCAGTATGAATAGGAGAGGAAGGCGTATTGCCTTTACAATAATATCATCAACCTTCATTTTGGTCTTTCCTGTAATGCCTTTTACCACATATTTCAGGAATAGAATTACAATGAGAAAGATAAGAACCCAAATGGTTACCGACATCAGGAAATCTCCTATCTGGTTATCCAGGGGTGTAGGTAGCGGATTTTCAAGCAAGCCGAAGATAAGCACTTCATGCTCTCTATTGACAATCACGCTTTTCTGAACATTTATCATATCCCCACCTGAACTGGCGCTGAAAAGTACTGAAATCTTCTGTTCTATTGGAGCTTCTTCAGAGAGTGGTGTAGCTTTAATTGTAACAACAGTAGAGTTGGCGTTTCCAGGTCCCAGTTCGAACTCTGCTGGTACATCCATTTCCACCAGCCATTCCTTGTCAGTTTCCATGATGATGATCCGAATGTTCATGCTGATATTGTTCTTATTGATAAGTTCCCATCTGAAATCTGCTTCCTCATCCACATCAACAGTCTTCTTAGAAGTTTCCTTATCCTCGATCTCCAGGTCTTTTTCCGAAAGAGCCGAGGCGAATGGTATGTGAAGAATAGCTCCTATTACTGCCATTAATATGGTAATGGTCATGATGCTGAGTGCCAACATCTTTACTGAAATGATCTTTCCTTTCTCACTCATAATTATCACCCGGGTAAGTACAGGTCCCATGGGTCTGCTTCTAATTATAGACCAATAAATCATGGTCATTTAGAATTAAGATCAAGAGCCACCGGCGGGAATTGAACCCGCGACCGTCTGATTACGAATCAGACGCTATACCGCTAAGCCACGGTGGCTTCTTATGGAATTAAACCACCCCATTAGATTCCCACACGATAAATATTTTTTCTATATTTTTATAACTCGACATCCACGAATTTGAAACTTTCCACATCGAAGAGGCCCCTGTCCGATAACTTGAGTTTAGGGATCACCAGAAGAGCAAGAAAACTGAGGGTTATTATTGGGGAGGCCAAGCAGCATCCCATCTTCCCGAGCTGTGAGCGAATTCCGTTCAGGTTACTTGTCACCTCTCGGCATGGTCTAGTGCTCATCAGACCGGCCACTGGCAGAGGCAGATATATGGATGATATTTTCGATGCACCATTATGTAGCGTTTCAGAGTTATTCCTGACACATATTCCTCCATTTTCCTTTATCATGTTTATGGCCTGGTACATGGTTTTTCTATCGGTTCCAACACAAATGATGTTATGGCTGTCATGGGCTATAGTACTGCTGAGGGCTCCATTTCTGAACCCGAAACCCTTTACAAATCCCATACCGATATTTTTCCCTTCATGCCGGTCTACCACGGACAGATACAGGATGTCATTATCAGTATCCGCTAGTATTTCTCCATTTTTCACTTTCGCCCTGGCGATGTATTTTTCAGTTATCAGTTCTCCGTCCTGAACCTCAATTACCCTGACCCGGGATTCCTTCTCTTCATTCTTCCTTGATCCGATGACAAGCATCTCAGGACTGATATCATGTGTTCTACATTGATGATCCAGCGGTAATGGATCGCTATTCCAGTTGATATTTCTACCGTAAACCTGCTCCCCTCCAATATAGCTCTCCATTACTCGAAATGATTGGAGGTCCCTGACCGCAACTATATCTGCAAGACGCCCCGGTTCCAGAGCTCCTGCATTGATCCCGTAATGTTCGCATGGGACTATTGTCACACTTCGCAGGGCGGAAGCCAGGTCAGCTCCCTGTTCAACCAGATCCCTCAGATGGCTGTCCAGATGCCCTTTCATCAGGTCCCCGGGATGCCTGTCGTCAGAAACGGTCATCACATCAAAACTGCTGTAGATGTCTATGAGGGAAGATAGGTTTTTGGCAGCCGATCCCTGTCTTACTTGGATGGTCATTCCCAGTTTGGCCTTTTCCATTGCCTCGGTGATCCTGCTGCATTCGTGATCTGTGGAGATTCCCGCCGAAATATAAACGCCCAGATCTTCCCCTGTCAACAGGGGCGCATGTCCGTCTATGGGTTTCCCCAAATCTCTTGCAGCCTCAATTTTTGCCATTACCTCGGGATCTTTATTGAGGACTCCGGGGTAGTTCATCATCTCTCCTAGTGCCACATATGCATCGCTCTCGAGCAGTTTCTTAATATCATCTGATCCAATCCTTCCCCTTGAGGTCTCGAAATTCGTGGCGGGAACGCATGAGGGGACGGTCCAATGAAACCTGAGAGGAGTTCGTCCGGCATCCTCTCTCATATAGGCCATCCCCTCCAAGCCCATGACGTTTGCTATTTCGTGGGGATCGGCAACAACACCGGTTGTACCATAAGGCAATACTGTCTCAGCAAACCTGCTTGGTGTCAGCATGGATGATTCGATGTGGATATGCCCGTCCACAAATCCAGGGAGCAGGAATGGGCCATTCATTCCTTCTGTTCCCCCTGCGGTCAGTTCGACTGCCTTATCCGTACGTTCGATACTTTGGATAAGTCCTACCTGGGTCCGGATTATGCCAGGGTAGACCTTCCGGCGGATTACATCGACGATATTTCCCGCAAGTTCTTTCATATTTCCGCCACCTTTTCTTTGAACCACTTTCCAACGATGCGGTTAAAATCGGAGATTACTTTTTGAGCTCCGGTTACCTTCCTGTTCTTCATAACAATTCTACCGTTTATTATCGAATCTCTTATCATACCTGGAGCCCCGCTGTAAACAATATGGGAAGTGAGAGGATTCCAGGCGGGCTGCATGCATTCATGGCCAATATCTATCAGAAGGATGTCCGCCTTTTTCCCCGCCTCTATTTTGCCGGCATTAAGCCCTAATGCTTCCGCACCATTTTCCGTAGCGCATTTATAGACATATGCTGCATCCCCCTTTTGAGGATCATCATATCTGGATTTGGTACCGATGGCCGCGAATTTCATAGTATCCAGCATTGATAAGGAGTTATTGGATGCAGGTCCGTCAGTACCTAATGTTACATTCAATCCATTTCTTCTCATACTGGACATGTCCATATGATTTCCCACTGCAAGTTTCATATTGGAAATGGGATTATGGGATACACTGACTCCCTGTTGCTCCATAATTTCCATATCCCTCTCATCCGCCCAGACACAGTGGGCCGCGATCAATTTAGGATTCAAAAGGTTCAACCGGTTCAGAGTGTCTATCAAATCATCGCTGGTTTCTTTTTTATGATTGATCTTTTCATTCTTTGTTTCCATGAGGTGAAAATGTATTGGGATGTCCATTTCCAAAGCTTTCTTTCCGCACCAAGACAAGATCTCCTGGGAACAGGTATATACGGCGTGGGGGCAGAGGGCGGCTCTCACAAGCTCCCCCATTTCCTCAATGCTTTCCAGTGTTTTATCCGCTCTCGCGATTCCCGCTTCCATAGTTTCGGGGGATACTTTGTCCATAAAGACGGGACCGGTATAGACCCGAATGCCCATATCCTCTGCAGCTCTTGCCACTTCCAAGGGGTGGAAGTACATATCCATGAAACAGGTAGTTCCGGAACGTATCATCTCGAGACAGGCTAGCTTTGATGAATTATAAACAATCTTCTTTGTAAGTTTTCCCTCCATTGGCCATATGCGGCGAGTGAGCCAGGTGTTCAGGTCCAGATCATCCGCCCAGCCCCGGAATACGGTCATAGAGGAATGGGTATGAGTATTGATAAACCCGGGTATTGCCGCAGTTCCAGTACCATCCAGTTCAGTATCAGCCTTGAACTCAACCTTGCCAATATACTTGATATCCGATCCTTCAATATAAATGTCCACGTGCTTGTTATTATGCAGGGTGTTCCTGATAACAATAGACATGATGATCACCTCTCAATCCATGCATTTCAGAAGGTTGACTATTTTTCGGGCTATTTTTATACTGTCCTCGGTACCGTGTTTGATAGTATCCAGGGTCAGCTCATCAGAGATCACACCATTTGCGTAATTGTCCACAAAACAAACTGGACAATACTCCAACCCTGTTTCCAGGCATAGAGTTGACTCATTGGCCATGGTCATACCAATTATGTCGGCAATATTCCTGTAGAAATTCACCTCGGCCTTTGTCTCCAGCCTAGGCCCTTTTGTTTGAATGTAGACCCCCCGCTGTTTCACCTTCACCCCTTTTTCCCGCAGCTTTGATATAACCCGATCCCTGAAAGGGGATATGAGAGAGGGGGTGATATGTTTTCTTTCAGGAACATTTAGACTTATAATTGACCCAAGATTGATATAATCGTGGGGGATCAGAACGGAGCCCAAACCAATTCCCATATTGAGTGAGCCAACAGAATAAATGCCTACAGCATTTTTAATTCCCAATTTCAGGAGAGCAGTGATATTTCCCTTATGGTTGATTATCTGGGGGAGTATATTCCCATTTATACCATGTCTGGGCAGAAATAAAGCATCATCACTTTCGACATATTCGATCATACCATAGATGGTCCTCAGTTCTTTCTTTTCAATATCAACGCGACCACCGAAGGGCTGAATGGTACCAGTGATGAAGGCTATTTTGCTCATAATGCTCACCAATCCTTCCGTATTCAGGGAAAAATGAAAATTTTATCAGTATTGAATTGAATTAATATTCAATATATAAAATAATTCATTCAATGGTGATTATGAAGAAGTTACCACCGTCAGGGAACCTTTTTATATCTCAATGACGTTGCTTTTTCATATAATCCCATTAGTTTGCATGATGCTTTTACCAGTTAGTATTTGGTTTGCATATTAATCATAGATATTGTCATTAAGTTCATTAAAGGGAGTTATGGCTTGAAAAGATTTACAAGGTTCTTCACGGTGATGCTTCTTCTGCTTTTCAGTGGATTGATGTTTTTCACGATCTATTTCGGAAAGGTCTCAGTAGGGGGAGCCATCAAATCCTCACTCTATTACGCTCTTGTGATAATGGGTGTGCCGGTTACCTTCAGGTATTTTCCCCGTACAATGTCCAGAATGAAGGATAAATTTTGGTTCTTCGGACTGCTCATAGCGGTTTTCATTTTATACGGATTGTCCATAGTTCCAACTCTGCTCTATGCTGAACTCGAAAAAAGCGTGAATATAGGAACGCTACTTATAGCCATATCCCTATTGGCTACTAAATATATGATTCTGAATCTTCTACTTTCCTTTTCCATAGCCTATTTCATATATGCCTTCACAGCTACCTACGCACCGGTAATCCTGAACAATCTGGTGGGATTGACTAAAAGGGGGTATGGGAAAGAGGGTTTTTTCAAATGGGGATGGATAAGATTTGCAGTGCTGGGTTGGATCTTCAACATTCCAGGGTTCATAGACACCCATCGGCTGCATCTTCGCATCGGTTCAACCAAGGTAAATATGGGCAAGAAACTGCTGGCGCTTCTCCCAATAGAGGTATTTTTAGCTTCTCTTCTGGTCTTGTATATAGGATTGAATCCCTTCCTGCCCCCTGATCTTTCCAGAGTAATACTTATTGATGTTTCATTGAACATTGCTTCCCTTATACCGATAGTTGTGTTTCCTGTTTACATACTTTATATGCTGAAACCTTTCATCCCCACGGATGAGGAAAGTAAAAGGGGTTTCTGGGTACACAAGGGAATGAAGAACAGACTTACGGGACTAATGATCACCGTTACCACTATCCTACTGATTCTGCGTCTGGCTTTTGAGCGCCTTTCATCATCAATTTTCATACTGGCGGGTCTGAAATTGCTGATAGCCATACCGGGTCTCCTTCTTTCAACGATAATATTTATTCTGGTATTTGAGAGGATGATCCTGTTCCATACAACCTATAACTTCAGAAGGGGCAAGGGCGGGGACAGTTCATTCCTCGGGGAGACCGAACGTATTTTCAAGGAATGGATCAGTGGTCCAAAAAAGAAAAATAAGATTAAGGATAAAAATGAATGATCGGTATTGAATTGGGCTTTTGGAATGAAATTTGCCCAAAAGACCCTTTCACATGATTGAAATGATGAACTGTTATTGTATTCATCAGCGTTTTCTGACAATTCCTATCGAAGCGAACAAAATACCTATAGCAACAAGTCCAACTGCAAGAAAGACAGTAGCGCATGCTCCATCGCTTCCCCCTTCTCCAACTTCAACCTCGAAATTATCGGTCCAAACCTTCGCACCCGTAGAGTTAGAAACGGTTAGATTGAATAAATATTTTCCATCTATCACCGATTCATCAGGTTCAAAAATTAGTTTTAGAAGTCTCTCCTCTCCAACCACATCCAATGTAGCTTTGCTCTGGGAATTGTCCTTCAAGGAGAATCCGGTCTTGTTGGTCCAAGTGAGAGTGAACTCACCAGCCTCGGAGTTGTTTTCGATGCTGACCCAAACGGAGACCTCTACATCAGCGCCAATGTCGTATGTACGAACCTTTTCATTTTTGGTCACAGTCACACCCTGCGCGGCGCCCAGGAATATTGTTGCGAGCATTATCACAAATAATACCGTCATAGTTTTGCTTGCTTTCATATATATCACGTCTTTATGTATTATTCAATAATTTAAGCGATTGATTAAACTGGTGTGAAATTGCCATTCAGCACCACTGGTAAATAGCCCTTCCGTTATTATATATACTTTGTCCGTCTACTTAAAAGAACTGCGCTGCAGGGTGCCGAATACACCTGAAATACATATGGGTCTCATCGGATAATGTCGATATCATCACCCACCATCAATGACATTGAGTCCTCGGCGGCTATGGTTCTGATTCCAGTTTTTACCTTGATCCAGTTCGCTTCTGCACTGGGGTCCTGGTTCAGGGTCTTTAATCCAAAATGTGTAAGGATGGCCAATTCCGGCTGGACTTGGCTCACGAGTTCGGCAGTATCCTCTGTGGACAGGTGCATCTTGATCCTTGCCCCCCTAGGTCTGGTTGTGCTCAAGATCAGAACTCTGCAGTTTCTGTAGATGTCCTTCATTTGCGGGAAAAATTCCGTATCGCTGATATAACCGATGCTGCCGTCGTTTGACCTGAATATGAAACCTACACTAGTGGGGTCTGAGTGAACCGATTTTGTAGCTTCGATCAGAAGCTCCCCCACCTTGTATTTACTCTCGGCCTTGGCTTCCATGACCTTCAGGAGCTTTTTTCTATAGTAACTTGGGATCATAGGACCTGACCCGTTGATTCCTTTCAGAGTTGTAGGGCTAGCCAAAACCATACCGCTTTTTCTGGTGGAACCCTTGGTCATGGCCTCGCAAAGAATTGCTGCGTCGTTTGAATGGTCTATATGGCAGTGTGATACCAGAACTGCATCCAGATTTATGGCATCGATATTTTCCTGATGAAGTCTTACCAAAGAACCGGGCCCAGGATCGATCACGACTTCGGTATCATTATAAGATAGGTAGATGCCTCCTGTTGAGCGGGTCTGAAAAATGGTGGCGAATCGGCCGCCGCATGTACCTAAAAATTTTATATAGACCATATGGTGCAGTCTCCGTGTTGCGCGACCCCCTTAAACGTCAATTATTTGTTATTAAATCTTTGGCACAATTAACCGCAGGAATAGAGGTATAGCCATACACACCATATTCTAACCTTGGGCAGATTTTTATTTTTTGATGTATATAGCATTGGAGAGGTATAGATTTATAAGGGTAGTCAACTAATCCACCATCGATTCATGAGCTATTCAGAATCAGATATGATCATTATCTTGTTTAACTATTACAATCCGAGGGGTAATTGATGGTGCAGGGAGAACTAAAAAGGATAAAAAAGGCGGAAATAAAGGCAGAGGATAGGGTGGATGGTCTCAGAAAAAAGATCGAGATGGAGTTACCTGAATTAAAGGCCAAGTTGGTCAAGGATAAGGAATTGGAACTGGATGAAAAACGCAGGGAGCTGATATCGCGCAACAGGATCAAGAAGAGGTCCATTGACCGTATGGCCGAGGATATTATCTCTTCCGGCAAGTCCGATTCAAAAAGGATTCAGGATAGAGTTCATAGAAATGTGGATGAGGTTAGCGAGTGGGTTTTCAGAAAACTGCTTTCCGACCTGGAAGATAATTCAGACTGATTATTCCCTATAATATTTGGATCACTGAAATCAAACATACGGAGTTCAAAGTGAAAATGCGAGGAGTGGTAAAATGCTTTTTCCCCGAAAGATGCTCAAAGCCAATATCATTGTTCATAAGAGCATTCTCTCTGGAGTGTTGGACTCTCTGGAGAAAACAGGGATAATGCAGATAGACCCCCTCGAGACTAATCTAGATGAAAAGACAAACAATGTTCTCAGGTCAATGGACCATCCTTTGGAATTAAAGGATCTGGCAGAGATGGAGATACGCCTGGAACGCTTATGTGATATATTCAACTGTTATTTCCCGGAAAAGACCAGTATGATGGATGATATAAGATCAGCCTCGAAACCCCTTAAAAGAATTGAACCTTTTGAATTCCATGATCTGATTTCCAGAACCCAGCGTCACCTATCAGTTTGGGAGGATAAGGTTCTAGCCCTGAACCAAGGGTACCTGGAATGCACGGAGGAATTGAAGACTCTAGCCGAGCGTAAAAAACAGCTTGAACTGCTACTCCCAGTTGATATTTCCCTTGATCTATTGGCCGAGGGCCCTTATACTTTTGTAAAGGTTGGAACCACACCTGATCCCTCTCATCTATATGAATCCATGAAGAATATAGCACTGGCCATCGTTAAGGTTTATCCAACCGGTCTTCCTGATACTCCCCATGTTGCAGTAGTTGCGGGTCTTCATGAAGTAATGGATGAGACAGTATCAGCACTGAGAGGGAAATTGTTCAACGAGCTTCAATTGAGGGATAATTCAGGTAGCCCGTCTCAATTAATAAAGGAAATTGAACGGTCTGAACTATCAGCCCATGCCTCCAGGGATGAGGCGTTGGAGGAGTTAAAGGGAATTCGCAACAAATACCTTAAAAAAACCCTTATCATGCTGGAATTGATCTCAGTTGAGAGAATGAAATTTGAAATGCATTCCAGTTTTGGAAAGACTGAACATACCATAGTGATATCCGGGTGGGTCGAGGAAAGGAAGCGCTCCGCATTGGAACGGATGCTCTCAAAATACAGGGAATTGTTCTTGGATCTTCAGGAACCTGACCTTAAGAAGGATAATCCACCTTCCTCACTTGCACATTCTAAATATATCCGACCCTTCGAATCGCTGGTTACGGCATTCTCGCCTCCCAAATACAACGATCTTGATCCCACACCTTTTGTAGGGATGCTTTTCATTCTTTTTGCAGGTCTTATGCTGGGCGATGCAGGATACGGAGCTATGATACTTATAGCATCTTTTTGGCTTGGCAGCAAGGTCAAAAAAGGATTCATGGCCGATATGGCCTATATGGGGAAGCTCTTCGGATCTGTGACCCTGTTGATGGGCCTTTTCACCGGTTCGGTATTCGGTGATCTGATTCCCCGGTTATTCTACGGGGATCCTTTGAAACCGCTCTATACAATACCGGGTCTGGATTTCCTGCCCTACGATGCCCTTAGGAATCCCATGCCTCTTTTCCTATTCTCCCTGGGTGTGGGTATGGTAGCTATATACATGTCGGTTATTGTATCCTTTGTTACCCATGTGAAACAGGGTGATTATAGAAAGATGCTTTTCGAGGACATTGCCCTGCTGATGATGATACCCTCCCTTTCAGCACTTGCTGCTCAGCTCGTGGGAATGACCACGCTGCCTGACCTCATATTTCATCTGTCAGCAGCAGCCTTAATTTCCTCCATATTACTATTGGTTATAGCAAACAAGAGCATGCCCCTCTTAGCCCTTTTTGAGATAACCGGGTTTATAGGTGACCTCCTGTCATTTGCTAGGATCCTAGCCCTTGGACTGGCCACTGTGGCTTTGGCCATGACCTGGAACATAATGGCTGAACTTCTATTGCCTGATTGGGCGAACATTGGTATGGGGATAATAAGAATAATACTGGTAATAGTGCTTCTTATAGCGCTGAACCTATTCAATTTTGCATTCCAAGCTTTGGGTGCATGCATCCATTCATTAAGGCTCCAGTATATTGAGTTCTTCAACCGCTGTTATACAGGGGGCGGGAGGTTTTTCCAGCCCTTCAAGGCAGTGCGGATGTATACCACTCTAGAAAAGGATGAATAACAAATATTGTAAGATACAGGTCAAACATTATAAAAATCGAGGTGAAATGATGAAGAAATGGATGAGAAAATATCTCTTGGGTGCATGCATGGTCGCTCTGGTATTCCTGCTTTTTTCAGGCTCGGCTATTGGAGAAGTGGATGCCGACGGAGATGGAATGGACGATGAATGGGAATCCAGTATAATAAGGGCGAACGGATTGAACATGACCGTTGCCCAGTTCAGCAAGGATGCGGACCCGGATAATGACGGCGCTACCAATATCGAGGAGTACGAGAAAAGGACCGATCCCTATGATGGAACGGACTATCTGAAATCCACAAATTACGCTGCCAACGAGAAGGTCAATATTCTGATACTTCTGGGTGCTGCCTTATGTATTGGCATACCCGGAATCCTTTCAGCCTTTGGTCTATATATCGCAGGAGTGTCTGCGGTAGGGATGACCACGGAACATACGGACAGGTTCGGAAAGGGGCTTATACTGCAGGCTCTTCCAATGACCCAGGGTGTTTACGGTCTGGTTTTCGCCATATTCATACTAATGGGTGCCGGTTTCATAGGAACACCTGATTCCAATCTGCTGGCCAATGTAAATGTAGGATGGGGCGCAGTTATGATCGGTGTTACAATATCCCTTACGGCAGTATCTGCCATACCCCAGGGATTGGTTGCTGGTGCAAGCGCCAGCGGAGTAGGCCGTAATCCTGATGTGTTCGGAAAGAGCGTGGTTTATTCAGTAATGCCGGAAACCATGGCAGTGTTCGGTTTCCTTATTGCACTTTTCATGACCATGGGTGTTGGACTGCTTTAGTGGATCAAAGGAATCCCTTCCGGAATATCATTTCAAAGCTGCCAAAAGTTCCTGCCAGGCCTTTGGAATGAATCCCAGAGGTTCCTTTGGCTAGCAGATAATCCATTGGTAGTCAATGAGCATGGTAAACCGAAATGAGATTATATAAATCCAACAATATGGGTGGTAAAATGTCGCTTGAGAATATAATTGAGAAGATCAATAGCAAGAGGGACGAGGAAATCAGAGAACTGAAGAATAAAAGAGAGAGAGAGATTTCAGTTTTTTCAGAGGAGTTGGAGGAAAAGGCGGAAAAAGACTTGATGAATCTGATTCAGGAATATGATGGAGATATAGAGATATTTAAGAACCTCAGGATATCCCAGGCAAAAAGGCAGGTCAAGCAGAGTGACCTTGAAACCAAGGAGAAACTCATCAATGAAACCCTTGAAAAGGTCAGGAAGGATCTAGAAGAGTTCAAGGGACCGAGATATGAGAGTATACTGAAAAAGCTGGTAAAGGAGGGGAAAGAGATACTGGATACCCATTGCATCCTTATCCCGTCAAGAAAGGAGGATATTCCTTTCCTTGAATCCCTTGATGCCGGCAGCGTATCAAATGAGATAATCCATGGGTCAGGTGGATTGATAATGGTGTCTCTTGAAGGTGACCTCAAGCTTAACCGAACCTTCGATTTCTTCATGGAGAAAAAGAGGGATGAGCTCAGGCATATGATCGCACATGAGCTCTTTAAAAATGATGTATAAATGATGTCGGATCTATTCTGGATCAATATTGAAAGTAAAGAGGATTTATTGAATTATTTCATGGGAATAACCCGATAAAAAGAGAGTGACAGGATATGTGGATTGATACAATAGCCAGCTATGATATGACCACCATAATACTTATAGGGGTACTTGCAGTGGTGTTTCTGGCTACCATCATTTATCTTGCCGCAAAGGTGCCTCTAGTCTGGACAATTGCCCGGTTCGGTTATTCCAATGCGATATATAATTCAAGGATAAACCGGTTTGTCCAGAAGATATATCTATTGGGTCTCCTTGAAACAGCTGACATATCCGAAGCTTCAAATTATATATCATCGGTCAACAGCAGGGATTTTCCGGTCAAATCGGCGGATTCTCCGGAAGATATCGAAAGGCTGCTAGTTGAAAAACTTCATCAGAGATATTCGGAAGCTGTTGCCCTCTGCCCTAAATCCCTCAAATCGGTTCTGGATGCAAATCTCATCAAGTATGAGAATCAGGCTTTGAAATCCATATTCACCTCGTATTTCAAAGCTCAGGATAAAGAGGGAGGAACCCGTGCTTCCCATTATGAAAAGGTACCGCCCATAGGGAATCTATCTGAGGGAGTTATCAAGGATATGCTTAACGCTGAAACATTGAAGGATCTAATAGATCTCATACCCCGGGAGGATATTAGAGAACAATTAAATAACCGTAAACCAGAGCATTTTCATGATGCTGAGATGATTCTCGATAATTATTACCTTAATAATCTAACTGTGAGAATTAAAAAGGCCCCTTCGCCCCTGAGAAAGGAACTGACCGATCTTCAAATGGTCAACGTGGACCTTCATAATATGAGAGCCTTGATGAGAATGGTCAGAACCTCAGTTGACCCAAAATACCGGAAAAAGATTTATTCATTTCATCTAGGTAAGAATCTTGGCCGGACTACAATTGACCAACTAATTAATGCAGAGGATATGGCGAATTTCATAGAGGCACTCAAGGATACCCCATACGGTCCCATGTTCAGAAGTGTTTACTCCGAATTCCAGAAGGACCGCAGAACCTCTGTATTTGAACTGGAACTTGACCGATTCTGGATAAAATATATCGAAAATTTTGCATTAAGGACCAACACCACGGTAGGCCCCATTATCAGGTATCTTCTCGAACTCGAATATGAGGTCAGGAACATAAATTCAGTATTGAAAGGATTGGAACTTCCAGGGGGCAAGGAATTGGCTAGACAGGTAATTATCTGTTCGGAGGGTGATCTATGAACATAGGGGTTATTGGCGATCGTCATACCGTGGAGGCTTTTCGTCTGATAGGCGTCAGCAGAGGCTGTATTTTGAGAGACCCTGGGGATGATGCAGCCGTGAAGGCATTGGGCGGTAGGTTTGATGAACTGACCAAAGAAGGAGCTGTAGCTGTAATATTGATAACTGAAACGGCACGCAGGCTAATATCTGAAAGGATCGATTACTATTCAAAATTCAAACCTCTTTTCCCATTGATAATTTCCATCCCAGACATATCCGGCGAGGATACCGAAGTTGATCATCTGTCCAGACTTATAGAAAGAGCAGTGGGTATCAGCCTCGAAAATGTGGATCAATAAGGATGATCAAGATCTGCTTCCTTTCAGGTATTTCACCAAGGCAATGACGATCACAAGGCACATCAATGAACTGATTATTCCTATTCTCAATATCAGTCCTCTTCCGATTTCTTGATCGGGATTACCTATATTGTTCTCATCAGTGTTGTTATCCTCTGCTTCCAATCCCAGTTCTATCGACCTCATGTCCGTGTTCACCCAGTTTTCACCCTGGGAATTGATGCTGAATCGGTAGTATAGCTTATCCCTATCCTTCGGAATCAGAACGGTCCTTGAATATGATCTTGTTCCATTCAGGGATAGATTTACATGAGGGCCGGAATCAAACCAATATTCCAGATGTACATTGATATTCTGGGGACGATCCCCTGTTGAATTGGCGATGCCTATCCTGAATGTCAGGTTTTCTCCGTGATCAGCTTTTATGGGGGTAAGGTCGAAAAGCGAAAGATCTAGAACAGGGTCTATAAGATCCAACATATCCATTATCACGTCAACGCTGTAATGGTCTGAACCTGTATCAGCTGATGGAGTGTCCCCGGCAGTGGAAGATATCAGTCGGTCCTCCAGTACGGAGTTAATAATTATGAAATCTATCCTGGAAATGAAATCAGGATTCTTATGCCCGTAGGTGAATCCGTAATTATCAGGGTTTAGGTACCGGTAAACGTCAGTGAAGTAATGAACCTCAGATGAGTACTGGCCATAGTATGAATCTCCTGGCTGAACGATCATGGTCATTGGTCCGTAACCCAAACCTTCTTCCGGTTCGGGCATATCCTCATCCTCCGGGGAGTAGCAGTTCAGATCACCCAGAAGCATAATTGGTACATCCCCCAGTCCATCCATGAAATTGATTATACCCTCCATCTCCCATTCCCTCTGCCATTCATTCCAGTATCCCGACATGGCCTTAAGATGAACACCTAAGAGATGGATCTCCATATTATTTATCTCAACAGCACAGTGCATGAAGGAGTGCATCATATCATAGGAACTTCCGTCATCCAGTTTGACCACCGATACCTGCTCGAAATAGGTTATTGGAAATCTCGAAAGAACCGCTGAACCGCCTGATGAATAATCAACGCCTTGAACACAGCGGGATTCATAGGGATCTTCCCTGTAGAAATGATCATTGAAATGTGAGGTATAGCTCTCAAGTTCCTCATTGTCATTGTTGTCCCAATCCCCCGTTTCGATACATACCAGGATATCGGGATTCTCTTCCTTTACAACATCCTTCCAGGTGGGGTCCCATCCGCTGTCTCCGATGTTGTAGGTCATGATCTTGACCTCGTTGTCAACAACACCATTCCGTTCTGAAACTTGGCCAGTCAAATCGATTTTTTCCTTTTTCGATAGAACAACTGAATTATTGTGATAGTTAACACCAGAATTAAAAATAAGCATGAGTATCAAAGCTGTAAACAACGAAGGCAGGATCACAGCACCTAGATTCTTCCGACCTCGTCGGTGAGATATAACCATAACATGTCTAGAGGAGCGGAAAGGCATCATACCAATAGTTGTAGAGAGTAGGGCTTATATTTACCAGTATAGCTGCCAGTTTATCAAAAAAAACCACTTTGTGAAATTCTTCTGTCATGTGAGAGACCTAAGAAGAAAAATGAGAAATTCCTAGGAAACCATATTATATATATTTCACGTTCAGGCCCTTTGGTGATAGCGTGGTGGTAAACCTAGACCGACTGTACTCCGACAGGGTAAGAAACCTAAAAGCCTCTGATATCAGGGAACTTCTCAAGCTCACAGATATTCCCGGAATGATATCTTTGGCCGGAGGTCTGCCGAATCCCAAGGCCTTTCCCGTGGAGATCATCAGTGAGTGTCTGGACAAGGTTTTCAAGAATGACATTCATTCCGCCTTACAGTACGGTGCCTCGGAGGGTTATCCCAAATTAAGAAAAGTTCTTGCCGAAAGGATGATATCCAAGAAGAAGGTCCAGTGCTGCAAAGATGATGTACTAATAACAAATGGAAGCCAGCAGGTGCTGCATCTTCTCTCCCTCATTCTCCTGAACAAGGGCGACACCTTCATAGCAGGCTCTCCGACCTACTTGGCCGCTATACAGGTCTTCCATTCCTTCGGGGCCAAATGCGAACCTATACCCGTAGAGGAGGACGGCATGGACCTTGATTCTCTGAGAAGGAATATACGCCGGCTTTACAGACTTGATATCCACCCCAAGTTCATCTACACGGTTCCTACCTTCCAGAATCCTTCAGGGGTTACCATGTCCGCCGAGAAGAGAAAGGCTCTTTTAGATCTTGCATCAGAGTACGATCTGCTTATAATCGAGGATGATCCATACGGCGAACTGAGATTTGAAGGCGATCTTGCACCGCCCATCAAATCCCTTGACAAGGTGGGGCGAGTTGTTTACATGAGCACATTCTCCAAGATCCTCGCACCGGGATTCCGGCTTGGCTGGACCGTGGCTCACAAGGATATCCTCAACAAGCTGGTCCTTACTAAACAGGGTGCCGACCTATGCACAAACACCTTCAGCCAATACGTGGCCCACGAATACATTGCAGGAGGGTACCTTGACAAGCACATCGAGAACATCAGGGACATGTACAAACGAAAACGGGATGTCATGCTGGAAGCTCTGGAAGAACATTTCCCCGAGGACGTCACATGGACCCGTCCCAATGGAGGGATGTTCCTGTGGGTAACACTTCCCAAGCATATCAACGCCCGTAACATGTTCAGCAAGGCCTTGAAGAAAAAGGTCGCTTTCGTTGTGGGCGACACATTTTTCCCGGACGGCAGCGGGACCAATACAATGAGGCTTAACTTCTCATTTTCTTCAGACGAGATAATAAAGGAAGGAGTTAAGAGACTTTCTGAGGTAATCAAGGAAGAGATTGAGCAGTCCGACGAGATGATGGAACCCTTGGCCGAAGGGGTTTAGGATCGGACATCTGATTTTCGGTTAGTTCTTTTTACATTACCGAATTTAGATATTCTTCATTTTTCAGGTTTCTGGCAAATTATATATACGCATACTCCAATAGTTCATTTGCTATTCGTTATTTTAGAGGTGTGTATATGCGTAATTTAATGTCATTGTTAGTTGTGAGTCTATTTCTGTTCACGTCTTTTATGAATGTGTCGTTCACGTCGGATGTGGGCGGTTATCTGGAAAGCGAATCGGAAGAAATCACCCGTGCCGGCCCTCAGGTCCATGAGAGTGAACATGGCGGCTGGTGGCTGCAGGATGATGACGAGGATTTTGAGGGCGGTGAGTTCGAGGATGCTGAGATCGGTGATAATGTGGTTCAGGCGGTCAGGGAAGCATTGCCATTGAGTGATTGGGAATGGGAAGGAGTTAATTTAAATTTGAATCCAGGCCCTAGAAGGGGACATGCAATGGCTTATGATATTGAAAATAAAAAAGTAGTATTATTTGGAGGTAAGTATTCAGATTCCCAGGGACAGCATTATTACCCTAATACATGGGTCTTTGATGTGGCAACCAATCAATGGAACCAAATAGGGTCTGGACCGGGAGAGCGCGAAGGCCATTCTATGGTATATGATGAATATAATAGGCGAGTACTTCTTTTTGGTGGTGTAAAATGGCAAAGTCCAAATCCAATATATTATGGTGATACCTGGTTTTATGATACAGAAAATAATACTTGGGATTTAGTATCTGATAGTGGTCTTCCTGCTAGACGTTATCATTCAATGGCTTACGATAGGATTAATCAAAAGATAGTAGTATATGGAGGTGATGGGGAGGTTCCTAATTGTGGATTTAAAACTTGCATTTTCATGTGCAGAGATAAAACATGGTTTCAAGTACCTGAGGATGGACCGGTTTATACTACTACTGGTGATATTGCTTTTGATAATAACTTAAATAAAATAGTATTATATGGAGCCCATGATGGAACTTGGCTTTTTAACACCAATAACAATATGTGGCAGGAATTTCAAAATATAGGTTCTTTTGGAACCATGGAGCATTATTCATGTATTTATGATGAAAAAAGTCAAAAAACTGTGATATATGGGGGTTCTAAGAACAATCAACCAGATTTAAGCTCCGAAACCTGGACATTGAATAGTAGTGGGTGGATAAAAGGAATATCTGGTCCTGTTGGCAGAAATCAACACGATATGGTCTATGACAGCCATAATCATAAATCAATATTATTCGGCGGATACGCCCAAGATTATCTTTCCGATACCTGGACCCTCACAACCTCCCAAATAGTCCCCGAAGCCACTTATACCTCCCCTTCCATCTCTCTCCCATTAAACCAGCAGTGGGACGAGCTCAACATCAACGCCACCGAGCCCGACAATACCAAGCTCACCGTCTCCGTAATGAACGCGGACACAGGGCTCTACATACCAGATTACCGCGACATGGAGCCAAGGGAAGTGGACCTCTCGGGGTTGGATGCGGCCAATATAAAACTCCGCTGTCACCTGGAGAGTAGTGGTGATATATCACCTGAATTGGATTCCTGGAAGGTCACCTGGAAACCTAAAGTCGTAGAACCCGTTTATCTAGGTGGAATTCCTTCGGCCTTGTATGTCACAGAAGATACACCCCAGGATAACATTCTAAACCTTTCAGAGTACTTCGGAGAAGGACGCAGGTCTAATACCAGAAGTACAGGGCTCGATTATTCATTTGCTTCCATATCAAATACCGACAATATCACTTTATTGATCGATGAAGATCATATTGACGTGATCTATCTTGAGGACAACTGGACCGGCAAGACCGATGTAGTTGTTGAATGCGAGAATACTGAAGGTACAACTGTGCAGTCTCCCCGATTCAGCATTATTGTCCAGGGTGTGAACGATCCCCCAGCGTGGCGCTTGCCTCTTCCTCCTATAATCATGGACGAGGGTTTCCAGTTCAAATCCGCTTTCAAAGTCGATGATTACATTCTTGACGCTGAAGAAGACATGATGGATATAACAGCCAGCTGTGACAATCCCGATGTATCCGTAGTGGTGGACCCTGAAACTCGTATCATTATAACTCCCAAAGAGGATTTCTACGGTTTGGCAAATGTTACAGTCGCAGTCAAGGAGACCTATGACCCTTCTAATAAAATACAACAATCGGTTTCCCTAATAGTCAATTCAGTTAACGATGATCCGGTAATAGAGTTACTCACTCCGGGTGATAACGCAGTGTTCAATGATGTCAATGTTACCCTAAGCTGGATGGGGTCGGATATTGAAACCCCCATTGATCAGCTGACCTATGATGTATTTTTGGGAAATGATTTAGATCCGGCCATACACTCTAGGGGAATAAAAAATACTTCGATTCTGCTGAGCAGCCTATCAGATAAAAGTACATACAGATGGAAGGTTGCAGTATGGGATACCCAGGGGAAAATGGTTTCTTCGCCGGTCAGGACCTTCAGGATAGACACGGATTCTGACCCACTGCCGGGCAGTTCAGGAGAAGGTTTGAAGTTCACTGTGGAAGTAACCGGTGAAGAAGTATCGGTAGCTCAGGGTAATACTACCTCATTCAATGTGAAGGTTACCAATGATGATTCAATGGATTTAACCCTGGGAGTTCTGGCGGCTGGCATGACTGCACCCTATGTAGATGTGGATAATATTCTGACCCTGGAAAAAGAAAAGAGCAAGGATCTGACTGTTTTGATCAGCCCAGGTTATAGTGTAAAGCCTGGAGACTACGATCTGGTGCTTCTATTCATATCACCCGATGGAGTTAAATGCGTCACTATTCCCATCGATATATTGAAGGGTACGGATCCATCTGATACAACTGGTAATGACGATGAGGAAGATGATGATTCCGAACCCAAAGATCAGAATACCGAGGAACCTGCAACAAAGACATCTTCATCTGTGAATGATACGCTGTTCTACATGATAATAGCAGTTCTTGTACTCGTACTGATACTTCTGGCAATAGGCTTCCTGATCACCTACCGGAAGACCGAGCAGCTGCAGACCGAAATTGATCAGAAACGGGAACAATCTCCAGAAACACAAAAGGAATCGCCCCCTGAGGTGGTAGAAACCGAGATGTACTATCCTGAGAACAATAAGGCATTTACCCCTCAGCCCCGAATGGATCAATCCGGAGCTGACTATAATATGCCGGGATCCTTTCCTCCAGGTGACTACCCGCCTGTAAACCAGCATATTGATGTTCAGCTCCCAGGTCTTCCTCCTGAAAGGGAATCACTTCCTGAAATGACTCAAGCATCGTCTAAGGAAGTCGTTCAGACTCAGCCTCCGACGCCAGCCGGTCCCGAGGTTCAGCTGCCTCAATCGGTCCAAACCCCAATTCCTTCGGAGGATATGAAGATGCTTCCCCAGAAGGTAACTCCGCCGCCGCCACCCTGATGTAGTATATACTGCATTATTTAATAGCAAACAGTAATAAATAATCAAATCCCGTATCCTAGTCGATACAATGACCAACAAATACGATATTGCGGTGATCGGCGGAGGCATGGGCGGACTTACAGCTGCTGCATTCCTGGCCAAGCACGGGAAGAAGGTTGTAGTTCTGGAAAAGCACAGGGTCCCCGGCGGATACTGTACCGATTACCGGCGGGGGCGGTACAAGATAGACAGTGCGGTCCATTACCTGGGTGACCCGAAGGAATTCTCCTGGATTCTGAGATCCCTGGGGGTTGAAAAAAAGGTAAAAATGGCCCCAATGGACCCGGACGGTTTCGATGTTTATAAATTTCCCGATTTAGAGTTCAGGGTTCCCGCTTCCATAGACGGTTTCTGCGATAGATTAATGGAGTATTTTCCCAAAGAAAAAAAGGCCATAAAGAAGCACAGGAAGATACTTAAGAAGTTCAAGTCAATGTCCTCTGACATGCAGAAGAACCGAACCGCATTTTTCCTGAAATTCCCATTCAAGTACACTGCATTGCTACCATATCTGAAAAAGAGTCTTGGTCATTATCTTGATAAGTTGACTTCGGATAAAAAATTTAAAGCAGTCCTGTCGGCCCAATGGGGTATTCACGGGACGCCGTCTCACGATCTGCCTTTATTCATGGCAATAGGGGGTTTTGTTCACTATATGGACGGTGCATGGTATCCCAGCGGGGGGACGGGTACCCTCAGCAGGGCCATAACCGAGGGTCTGAAGAAGCATAAGGGTGAGCTGAAGCTGAAATGGGAAGTTGAAAAGATCACCGGCTCGCCGGGGAAAGGATATGTTGTCAAGGGATGCACCGGAGAGAAAATAGGTGCTGATAAGATCATCATGGCAATGGATCTGTGGAAGGGTGCTGATGATGTGCTGGAACATGGTATTTTGAAGAAAAAGACCATTGACAGGATCTCACGAGTCCTGCCTTCCGACCCCATGATACATCTGCATGTTGGCTTGAAAGAAATCCCTGAAGAATGGAAGTGGAAGAGCTGCAATATCTGGCTCCACAGGGAATACGATTTCAGAAAGCTCTACCGGAACATGGAGAATAGTATGATTCCCAAGAATTTCAGCGCCTTCTGTTCCCTGGGCTATATGAAGGATCCTGATTCTTCCAAGGACGGGAAATACGGTCCTGTACTCAGTATACTGACACCCTCCCATAGAAAACATTTCAGGAAGTTCATGAATATGGACCTGAGGACCAACGGCAAGAGAACCAAGGAATATCTGAAAGTGAAGGAAAAATGCCGGGATATATTAATGGAGGGAGCGGAGGAACTTTTCCCAGGTATTCAAAGTGCCGCGGATTATATTGAGATTGCTACACCATTTACACAGTACCGATATACATATTCCAATATGGGCGGGAGTTACGCTTACGCCCGGAACATGGCCAATTGGTATCTCGGAAGGCCACCTTGGTACAACCCGGCCAAAAATCTCTGGTGGACCGGTGCCAATGGTGGTTTCCACGGGGTGATAGGTTCAATGCGCACAGGAATGGATACTGCAGGTATGATACTTGGGAAGAATGTAAGAAAGTTGTAGGTGTATCTTGTTTGACCATTTTCAGCCATCATCAATTAATACACTTCACACAATTATTATTCAAGAATACATAAATATTAGAATTTATTCCAAATGATAGTATTTTTCATCCTAAAAAATCATATGGTGATTTGATGCAGGTGATGGGTCTTGTAACACTGATAATCTTCTTGATATTGGTCGCTTTGGTTTATATAATCCGGGGGTTTGCCAGGTCCTATGGATTTAAGAAGGAGCACCTCCCGACAATGAATACTCAGAAATGCTATGTTCATAATAACTCACCATCGGTTGATAGCTGTGCCTGGTGTGGAAATTACTACTGTTCAGACTGCTCCACCATGATAAATGAAAAATGGAACACCTCCCGATCTTCCACCAGCGGGAAAGTTAGAACAACCACTACAACCACCTATACTCAGGGAAAAGTAATTTGCAGTCTTTGCGATCTATGGTTCAAGGAACCAAAGAAGAAGTTAGGTCCTAATGGGCATTCTGTATCTGGAGGGAAGCCGCCTGGTGACCAGCGGGCAGTTTTGAATAAAGCCAATCTTTCCGAAGAGGGAGAAAAGAACTTATTTGAGTTAAGGGATATCTCACTCCATTACTGGTGGTTCAATGATCCCCGTGGCATGAGAATTCCCAAGAATTTCACGGTTGTGGCTATTGTAATTACTGTCATTCTAGGAGCAATTAATTATTTTGAGGGTGGATTTGACCAGTTAACTCTTGTTTATCAGGATCCCCGTCTTATGTGGCCTACACTTATTTTCCAGGCAGCCCTTGTATTGTGGACAGGGTTAGTTTTCATCCATTATATGAAAAAGATATCTTTAATGAGAAAAAGGTGGAATGCTGTAAGGATTTTTATGGGCCAGGACCAGATTGAGTTTAAGCCCATGTTCCTTTTCAATGAGCCAAATCCCAATGAGACGGTGGATAAGAAGGTAGATTAATAAAAGGAAAAAATGATGAGTTGGAATCCTCAACCAGAGTATATTTAAGTTGAGGAAGATTCAGATTATGCCAATAACTTATTACCATCAAAAAGGCTCTGGAAGGAGCACTAGGTTTACCATTACTAGGAGCAGAAAGTAAGAATGAAGAAGATCTAAATTCAGACCTACTTCATTCTCCTTATAAACTCCTCTGTGCTAAGGTTTCCTTCAAGATACTTCTTTCTTAGGTCGTTGATGTCACCTACAATATCTGAAGACATCTCCGTATCAAGGGACTGCAGAGTATATCCGACCCCGTAAACCGTCAGTTCCTTGTTGGTTTTGCTGTAGAGATGTTTCTTGGCCTTGGACTTGAACACCAGAACCAGTATGAACAAGATTACACATAGAACGGCAAAGACGATCAGGATCGTCATCTTATCCTCTTCGAGTATGTCCGACACCGATGTGATCTCCACTTTCTCAGACCCTGCCTTGATTGTTTCCTGACTGGACCACATATCCTTTGTAGCAAAGGTATAATTGTAGTCACCGGATTTCAGGTCTTTGACCACGACCTCATAATATCTTCCGTCATAGAGGCTGGGAAGGACAAAATCGATATTGTCACCGTAATATTCTTCATTTGTCTTCTCAAGGGCGGTCATCTCGAATTCCTTTCCGCCGATCCTGAGCTTCACATATTCAGGTTCGTCCTTGTCACCGTCTGCAACATAAATCCTGAACACGTCTCCGCGATTGGGATTGTATTCATACTCGGGATATACCTTGTCATTGTAAGCGTCGGGATTGGTATCAGCTTTCACACCCTCCTTGGTCCTTTCCTTGAAGTAGGCGGGATTGTTCTGAGATACGTATAATGTGTTACCATCCTTGAACCTACCTGTAGCGAGTTCCAGCTGAATACTGTTGTAGTTGGATTTCCAGGAGTCATCGCATCTCAGGTCCTGGCCTTTTCCTATACATAATGTATACCAATCGAAGGGCAGATCGCTGAACATGAAATATCCTGAATCGTCAGTTGTTGTGGATTCACGGAAAATTGGTTCACTTCTGCTCACAATTACCAAATTGGGAACACCTAGATAAAGATCCACAACGAGATTATTTAGAGAACTAGTGCCACTCACAGTTCCGGATATCCTTCCTTTGGTGGGTTCCTCGCCCACTATAATGTCAAATTGCTTTGTTACGGTTGTATATCCAGAATATGTTGCTGTGAATACTATAATTGTGATCTGGTCATTGGTGGGCTGGACGGTTATCTCGACTCTTCCATTTCCATCAGTAGCGTAGCTTCCGTAGGTGCCGGTAGACACAGTTATGGTAACGCCGGAAAGTTTCTCGGATGTCTCGTTGTCCGTCACGGTCACTATCACTCTGTTCTCCTGATGCATATATATCTCATCACCACCGTCAATCTCCATCTCCAGGATTCCAGGGTACATATCTATTGTCATGAAAGTGTAGGCCTTGTTGATGTTGAAGGTCTTTATGACCCCCTTGTAGTCGCCGTGGGTTACCGTCAGGGTATAGGAGCCGTAATTAAGCTGCTGTTCAAGCAGATACCATCCATTCCCTGAATCGTAATATATATAATAATTGGTATTCTGTTCAAGGTTGTATTTCAACTGGACCGTTGCGTCGGAAACACTGTTGTTAGTTCCGCCTTCTATGAGCAATAGTTTGAATCCAGGTTTAGTCATGCTGACGTTTATAATCAGATCTGCATCACTTACGGTTACTCGCACCTCGTAAGGCAAGTAGGTTCCGTAGGGATTGCCAACTTCCCAGTTGATGTGGGTTATGTTCAATATGTAGTCACCGTTCTCAATGTTATAGAATCTCCAATAATAACCATAAGCTCCAGTGTAGAACTCATAATAGTTATCATACAGCTGGGTTGCACTATCCACAAGGGCGTTTGAAAGAGCGGTTGTGTCCTCGGGATCTATTGACAGTTTGTTCAGTGAGTAAAGTTTTACATAGAACTGACCGCTGGATGTGAATGGATTGCCGGTAGCATTGTCATACATCAGGACTATGAACCTTTTATTTGTCAAGGTAAGGTTCTTCCAGACCCACTGGTCGGCATATATCCTCACACCAATTGACATTGTAGCATAATCCTGGTGAGTAATGATAAGAGTATAATTACCAATGAGGATAGGGCTGAGTCCATATGTGTAATAACCGTTCCAATTCCCTAGAGTAATTGATTGGTTATCCATGTTCTGTCTTATCAGCGTAAGTGTGGCGCTTTCGGTTATGGTGTTATTGTCCTCGTCCTTAAGTGCAACTAGAATTCCTCCGGTTTTTCTATTAATATAACCGTGAACCTGGCTTGCCTGACTTTCCTGAATTATCGCCTGGGTTGAGAATGGAATATAATCCTCAAGGGAGAATCGAACAGTATACATTCCGGTTGGAATATTTGCAAATTCATAATATCCATCGTTATTGGATCTTGTACTGAGGCCAGTCCCTACTATGTCAACATTAGCATTTCTTACTATATGGGATTGGTCATCGTATACATATCCGTTCAGTGATCCGTAGGTGGGTGTCAACATTATATCCAGATCCTTATTCTGCCCCTCTTCCATTGTGATCATGGTCGAGAAGGGCGCATATCCGTTGTGATTCACCTGGATCCAGATAGTTTGTTTTGGCATTCCGCTGGTCATATAGTCTCCGGAATCATCCGATAGGAAAGCTCCCCACTGCTCAGTCTGTCCCTCGTTCCAAATCTGTATCGGGACATTGGAAATCGGGTTGCTTGTGAAGTTATTCAGAACAGTACCGCCTATTGTACCAGCCACCAGAAAAGTAGTGGTATCCTGGGGGAGGAATTCTATCCTCAGGTAATAGGGATGGGCCATATCGTAACCCAATCCGCTTTCGACCATAATGATATATTCACCGGGGATACCTCCAGGTATGGTGAACATCTCTTGCCCTGTTGAACCATAGTTGTATTTATCTCCGCACTTGTAATAGGTGCTGTCAGGACCGTAGACCTCATAATGGTAGTATATGCCTTGGACGAAATTTGGTGTTGTTACATATATGTCAAGCGTTCCAACATAGCTGTCATCGAAGGAGAATGTATAGTAGTCCCTATCGCCCTGATGTTCAATTGTTCCATACATCTCACCAAGGTGATATGCCCTGCCGTCACCCGGCTCCAGCATGGTGATGTTCTCGGAAAGGTCTGGCTCGTTATTGTCTCCAATTCCTGCATGCTCCTCTTCAGTGGGCAGATTGTTTCCCGGAGTAAAACTGAAATGAAGTCTGTATGCTTCCGCTCTTATCACCGGATTTCCCACTCCAACTCCCATCACCCGTATGTAATATAGGGCAGGTCTTACCGCTAGAAGAGTTTCGGTATATTCACCGGCGGTTCCCTGATTGGATACGTTGAGGAAATCACTGGCAGGTCTGTCTGTTCGGAATATGGTATACCAGTAAGTAGGATTTACCGCAAGTGTATTTGGAGTGTCAAAGAAGAATTCAAGTTCACCTAGAACCGCACCGGGAAGACTGATATTGTACCAGTCCTGGTCAGTTTCGCTGTCCAAAGTACCCTTTGCAGTTCCATTATATACCCCGCCGCCGACATTTGATAATTGAACGGTAGTAGCGCTGTCCATAAGATCATTCTGCTCAACTGGTTCCTCAAGTTCCGATTCAAGCTGAACGTTTGGATCGGCATACATTTCCGGTGTGAAATTGAGATAGATCCTGTAAGGTTCGAAAGCAGAGTAGCTGGTTAAGGTCTCATCGAAAACCTCCATTAGGTAATTACCTGGGGGAAGCATGCTACCGCTGATAAGTGTGGCTCCTGCAGCACCGCTGTCCTCTCCGGACAGCATTATGTCCTCGGCATTTGTCCCGGAGGGCTGAGGTCCGTATAATTTTAAATCATATGTATGACCATTATGAGTTCCCGTTATGTCCTTGTAGAATGTTTCGAACTGTATATTCACCCGTCCACCAGTAGGTGCTGATAGGTTGATGAGGTACCAGTCGTGATCTGTATCTGAACGAACGGTTCCAAAGAACTCCACCTCTTTAAGCTCAGTTCCAGTAAGGTTCATCGGAGTAGCGTCAATGGCTTCGTCATTGGGTTGGTTCTTGTCTAGTATTTCAGATTCCACCAGCATGTCTCCGTCGGCTGTAAAAGTGAAATTGAATTGGTAATCGTCAGGAGTCACTACGGTAGTGCCCTGGGTCACCTTCACCCGAACATAGTAGAATCCAGGTCCTGCTGCCCAGCAAGTTTTCATGGTTGCGAGATTGTTGTTCTGCCCCTGGTCGCTACCGTATACATACTGTTTGGATGCGGTATCGTCATTTGCTTCATAGACCGTGAATTCATAGTCTGGATTAACCGAGACGTTGAATGGTGCTGTAAGACTCACGTTGATGATGCCTGGATCACTGCCTCCTACAGTTATCTTGAACCAGTCCACATCCGCTTCTGCAGATAGGCTTCCGTTCACCAGTAAGGGATCCCCGGGAGTTCCAGCATTGAATTCATCAGCAGTTCCACTGAGGTCGTTCCCTTCACTTTCCACCTCCTGCCCTCTTACGCCAAGTCTTTTAACTGTATCTGTAAGTTTCAACTTCTTCATTTCACTGCTGCTGCTAGTCAGGTTGATCACTGCAGAGAATCCCGAAAAAAGCATCAAGAATATAACTGCTACTGAAAATAACCTTATTGTGTTGTTTCCCTTCATTTATAACCCCTCCATATCTAGATCAATATCATCCAACCATTCGTCATCCTTCTTTTCAGGCTCCGGAGCTGGCGGTGCTCCTACATTGGATCGAACCATTACCGAATCCTCTATCTCCACATCCCCTCCACCTGCTACGTTAGAACGCTGCATGGTAGTCCCCTTTATGGTGGTCTTTCCGCCACTACCGCCAGCTGGAGGCGGTGCACCTGGTACTCCTCCTCCGCCAGATCCGATCTTGGACCTCTGGATAACTGAATCGCTTATGTGTGTGGACTGGTCCTGTATTAGACTGCCTATATTGATCTGAGTCTCTGTGCTCTTATCAGGTTTGTTGACTGTTATCCAATCCTGTCTCTTATAATTGAATCGATTACGCTGTTCATCGAAGAATACAGTTAGTATTTCAGCTGGAATTCTTCCAGCCTCGCTGGCTCTTAGACCAATTGTAACGGTTTCCTCTTCTCCAGCAGGTAAAACCCTTATGGGATCGATAGTACTGACGTCCATTGGCCCCTTGATCTCAACATGAATGTTGACAATAGAAACATCGGACCTATTAACAACACGGAGTCGAACCTGATCCCAGCTTTTGTACTCGACCTCTTCCTCTATGATGTCAAGGAATACTTCCGGTGTGTTTTCAGCAGTCACTCCAGTGAAACCACCAGCCATGCCGGAGCTCTGTTTTCCTGATGGGTCAAGAACTGTGATCCATTCATCGAGATAGGTTGGTATGTGCCTGTTGTCCATCTTGCTGTAGGCATCCACGGTAATTCTTATCTGGTTATCGCCTGCATTTTCAAACAATCCTACGGCTTTCACGGTAATATCATCCTTAGGCCCAAGCATGGATATGGTATCTATGTCCGTATTCACCTCAATATTGCCGTCGAATTCAATATTGATATCCTTGGCAGCAACATTCCCTCTATTCTTGATAGCTATCTCGAACTTTCGTTGTCTTCCTGCGACAAATATGTTGTTAAGGTTAGCATCAACAACAATATCAGGCATGCTCTTACCGACTTTGCTTTCGGCTGCCATGAGCGCCTGATCCGATAGTCTCTTTGCCTCATCATAGTTCATCTTCTCAAAGATACTATCAGCCTGGCGTATCAACTCGTTAGATTCATCGAAGTTCAATCCAAATGAGGAATACTGGCTTAAATAAGAAGCAGCCTTGTTGTAGGAATCAAAGGCTTTCTCGAATCTCTCCTCCCGGGTATTGAAATCATGTTCCACGGCCTTGAGAATGTCCAAGGCTTTCTTGTAATTCTTGTTCAACTGCTCACCCCCTTCAGGAGTTTCTTGGCTTTTTCAATCCTCTCCTCCAGATCATCGGTGATAAGCTTGTAGCTGGCCTTGGACCCAATTCTGTTCTCAAGCTCTTCCATGATCTTCTTAGCGGATTCGAAGTTTTCCACAGTTTCATTTCCATCGTTATAGGCGCTTCTAGCTTTTTCCCTCGCTTGATCGTAAACGCCCTTTGAAAAATAATCTTTAGCGCTGTCGTAATTGGCCACTGAATTCTTATCTTTGGCCCCAAGTTTGTTCATCTTGTCTATTATATCGCTGGTCTTGTCAAGGAATTCCTTGGCTGTTGTGAACCTGTCCCTCAACTCTGTAGCATCTCTCTTAAGGTTAACGGCTTTGTCCTTGGCTTTGCCGAGATCGCCACTGTCCAGTATTTTCTCAAGTTTATTGATGGATGCCTCAAGTTCAGTTACCTTTGCATTTTCATTCTTGAGTGATTTTATTGTGCCGAATACCTCTACGATCTCCTTTGTGCTGGAATCCACCTTGGAAAAATATGATTTCAAAGCATCATATATGGTTTGGAATGCCTCTTCCATCCTGTTCATTGCCCTATCATAACCCATACCTGTGAAGCTCCCTCCCCTTTTGGCCTTTTTCGCTTCAGTAAATTTATCATCAATGAGTTTCAGGTCTGCATTTTTGAATTCCTTTTTGACCTTGTTTCTCAGCTCCTTGAGCCTTTTGAAATCAACTGCAATAGATTTTCTCCTAGATGTGATAGGTCTGATGAAATAGAATATTGCCATAATGACCACTATCACCAAAGGACCCACCCATGCAAAGGAAATCCCCGCATCATTCATGAACACATATGACGCGACTGCAAGGGTCCAGGTGAGTGTACCTGAAAAGAGAGTGTGGAAGAATCCGGCCCCTGAACCGCGGTTGGTAAGTCCCAGGAAGGTCAGAAGTCCTCCCAAAAGAAAGATCATCTGGAAAAATCCTTCAGCATTGCCAAGGAGCGCGGCATTGTGAATAAGCCCGGTCTTTATCTCGTCAATTCCCTTTTCAGCTCCGATTATCATGGGACCGCAGAAGAAGATAAGACTTGCCATTGTCAGGATTATTACCCATCCTTTGGTGGCCTCCCTACTACTCCGCTTTGATATTCTCTGGACCAGAAAGAATAGTCCGATGATGGTTCCAAGAATTATCAAGGTCTCGATAATTCCGATCATGAACATCCAGCCAGTAGGCCTTAGTTTGTCCATCAAGGTACCGTGGTTCCCAGTCACAAAAACTCCGAATGCTGTATAGGCGAACATAACAGCTAACCCACCGGCAATTATTGCCCAGAATAGAGTGCTTATTCCCCATTTAGATCTAAGATAGTTCACATGAATCATGCTAATTCTTCCCTGTTTTTTTCAAGAATAATTCAGATATGAAATAATGTAGAAACAAGGACAAGTATTTTTATTTTGCTTTTGTTTTCAAATGCCTGTTGAATTCACTGGTGAATTTAAAAAATTAAAAATTTGGTGGTTTTTCCTTCAAAATCCCGCTTTTGAGGTTTTAATTGCCGTTCAATATTGAATAATCAATCATAATTCGCCAATGGTAATTCCTCTAGAAAGTAAGTATCTCATAATCCCATAGTATACTGTCACCGTTCTTGAGGATGAATTTGTCCGCTCCTACCATTGGGAGTTCCTCGTTCACCCAGAATTGCCAGTACTTACCTCCATCGCCATTGATGTCAGGTCCTATTGAGTCCACAAGGGATGAATCGAATGATTCATAATAAGTATAGTTAAATTTCAGGTTGTTCCGGCGGCAGACATCCTTCAGTACGACAAATGCATTATTTTTCTCCATGTTGACAATATAGAAATCGGTTATCTCCCAATCATCACCTTTGAGGGTGATCTTAACGGATGATGAGTCAGGGTTCTCTGGCCACATTTCGCTCCTCTCTGGAACCCTGGCAGTAGTGCCTGTGAAAGATACAATGCATATTACTAGGGTTACTGCCACGACTAAGGCCTTCCGTGGGATCGCAAATCTTTTCAGCTCGACAAACCCGACCTTGTTCTTGTACAGATATACCGCTGGCAGACCGATCAATATGAAGGTGAGGGCGCCGGAAACTGCATGATATATCATGAATGGAAGTCCCGCAGCGAACACTGCTCTGAGATATCCCAATGTATGAGGATAAAGAAGGTACCACCATCCGATATTGGTCCAGACATCGTAGATCAGGGAAAGTCCAACGCCTATGCCTCCCACAATTGCAAATTCTTTGACTCCAAGTTTCTTAATCCATCCATCGATATTTTTCCGATTGAGTATGTTAATCAAGGCCATTATGGCAAAACCGGAATAGGTGAAGAGCACTATCCGGTTCATATCGCTCCCGATAAAAATCGGGTTTCCTATAAGAAGGTCGCTGATTACCATGCAGATAAGGGGAATGAACCAGGAAATGGAGGGAATAAGGAGCATAGCTCCAATGAATGTTACCACCATTATCAGTTCGAAATTGGGGAATGGCTGAAGATTGTAATCAACCAGTAAAAAGCGCCCTAAACTGCCGATTATTATCAATATTAGAAGTAATATGCCTCGCTTGACGGTCAAATCCTTGTTCATCATTCACACCCTTTTTCCATAGATTGTCAAAATTTTTGAATCAATAAAGGTAATGTTCCAGTGTCATCAAAGGGAACTATTGTCCTGTATATATATTATTTTCTTTCCTGAATACAGCATATAGAACTGGAAATAATGGCCAATAAACTATTTGTCTACCAATATCTTTCCTCTTTCCAGGGGTCTCCGTGCATATGATAACCATTCCTCTCCCAGAATCCTGCTCGATCTTTCTCCATGAATTCGATCCCTGTCACCCATTTGGCGCTCTTCCAGAAATACAATCTAGGAACTACAAGCCTTACTGGAGCTCCATGGGGTGCATTAAGCGCCTTTCCGTTATGTGAAAACGCCAACAGGACATCTTCTTGAAAAAGATCAACCAATGGTATATTGGTAGTGAAATTCTCATGAGCATGGATCATTGCATATTTTGCTTTGGTGGATATCTTTACAAGATCCTTTATGGTCAGGGAACTGACCCCTTCCCAGTAATTATCCAGTAAAGACCATGTTGTTACACAGTGTATATCGGAAAACACTCTGGTCCTTGGCAGCTGGAAAAAATCCTTTTTGGTCAGTACAACCTCCCTATCCACAAGTCCGAATATCCTGAATGTCCATTTCGTATCAAGCCGGGGTATCCTGCCGTGGTGAAGGACTGGCCAATTATCAGCTAGATGCTGACCGGGCGGGATGCGGTTGGACCTTTTAGTGTCAGGACTAATGATAGTTCTCATTTTTTCCACCGGGTCAGTGTGAATGCTAAAATCCATACTATGGTTATTGAATTAGCACTACAGGATATGATTATTTTTGCTCAGAGTCATGGGTGGATAAAGTCTGGTTACTGTAATCGGGATTAGCTCCAGAGGGCGGAGCGGCTGAAGTTGGAGAAGCTGGAGCGAATGCTCCTGTGGTGCCTAGTCCCGCTTTCAATGCAGCCTGTTTCTGTTTTTGCTTTGATATTATCATGAAACCGACCATAAGTAAGGTGAATCCAATGACGCATCCGCCTATCATTGCCGGCATGGCCCATGAATCACGGGTGTAAGGAGTAGTGATGTAGATCTGAGCATTTTGGGTAGCCCTGACGTTATATGATCCCTTGCTGGGTGCATGAAAGGAACCGTATTTCACCCATTCTTCATATTCCGTCTCGTACCAATAATCCGATTCCATTATGCCTATCTCCTCATTCGTGGAAGTGGTAATGGTAACGGTTCCGGGTTCGTTGCTCTCAATTATATCGTATTCACCGTATTTGTTAACATACCATATCTGGTATTTCCCCTCGTCAAGCTGAACCGGTCTGGATGAAACCGAACTTACCGAAGGCGATGCAACAGCAAGATCATCTGGAGAACCCATGTGAATCACACCGAATACAATACCGAGAACAGCTATCAGAATACCGTCAATGATCATTGCAATGGCCAAGGTTTTGGCCAGTCCATCTTTCGAAAATTTTTTATTTCCCATGTCATCACCCACTAGGAATATGAGAATTATTGAATCATAGATAGTAATAAATAAGGTATTAGATTTGTATGAAAAAAGGGGTAAATATAACTTACGGTACTATATCATAAATCCACCCACATACTCAACATAAAAAACCTTTTGCAACAAATAGTACAAACCCTAATATCTACATGCCGCCAAATCTGAATCCATGCAGGGTGCCAGTGAATTATCCCATTGTCATGACTTCCTATATACTTTTAAATAATACTTTATTCTATCTAATGAACATGATTCTTCCTGAACTGCTTTCCGAAAATGAAAGGAATGTTCTCTACGGGTTGACAGTTTACCCCTATCTTAATGACCGGCAATTGGCCGAGAAGCTCGATTATAAGGTTTCAACCCTCACTTCGATTAAAAACCGGCTGAAGACCAAGGATTATTACAGGGAAGAAGCGGTACTGTCCTTTGGTAAAGTAGGTTTCAGGATACTTCAGTTCACTGTGGGATCCGGCCATTTACTGTCTCATGACGAATTATTTGATGTTGTGAATGGTGTTGAGATAGATGAAGATAAGAGGACTATCTATCTCACCACGGAAGACAATAATTTTCTAATAATGACGGTTTTCAGAGATTTCCATGAGGCCAAGAAATGGACTGGGGATATCCGGCAGCAGCTTCAGGATCGATACAAGAGATATGCAACCATTTCCTCTGTTCAATACCATATCCCGGATATCCTGGGCTTTTATCATCTGGAACATCAGAGAGCACTTGGGAGAATCCTTGGAATGAAGAAGAAGATGCCCCGTCCTGATCTATACTGGTTATGCGATCTGAAGCCGTTGAAAATGAGGAAACTTGAAAAAAAGGTACTTTTCGGTCTTGTCAGATATCCTGATATTCCTGATAACAAGATAAGCGAGAAGATCAATGTGACCCGGCAGGCAATTTCAAGGGCCAAGTACAATTTCAGAAAAAGAAGGATGATCAGGAATTTTAATGTTCCCAATATGGAAAAACTGGGTACGGGCTTGTTCAGTTTCATAAGGATGAAATTGAGAAGTGATATTCGACCTGATGCTCTTAACGGTTTTATTTATACACTGATAAAAAAACTCACTCCTTCATCTTTGATATATGACAAATGCGAATGCTGCTGTATCTGTTATTTTGATGATATGAACGATCTGAGAGAACGAACCGTCATGCTCTTCAACAGCAGGTTAAAAAGCGTTTTGGGATCCGAACCCGATGAGGAAAAAATTGTGGTCAATAATATACTGTCGGGTCCACCCGTTACCAGCATCTTTTCATTAAAAAGGATGAAGAATCACCATTCATTCAACAGCTCTTTGCCAATCGAAGGATTTCTGGAGATACAATGAAAACGAATAAAAGGGAACGCAAAAAGGTGACCATTGTATGGGCTAGGACAGTGCTGGAGGCGCGGCTTCTGAGAGTTGCCAATACTCTATCCGAAGACGGTTACAGCGTTAATGTATTTGCCTGGGACCGGGAAGCGCGAAAACCCGATATTGAGGGACATGAAAAGTTCAAATGTCATTATCTTCATATGAAATCGCCCTATGATTCGCCAGTTACATTTCTTCTTCTGCCCTTGTGGTGGTTTCTCAGTTTTATTTTTCTCATAAGGAACAGACCCAAAGCGGTGCATGCCTGTGATATGGATTGTTTTGTGCCTGCTTTGCTTTATTCCAAGATAACGGGAAGCAGTTTGATCTATGATATTTTTGATATTTACGGATCCATGGTGGAGGCTTCGGTTCCGTCTTTTGCTTCGCGTTTGCTGAAGTCAGTTGAAGGCTGGTGTGCCCAAAAGTCGGATGCCGTAATTATGGTTAACACATTTCAATACAAGGAATTAATGGAACCCGATATTCAGAGGAAGCTATTCCTTGTAAATAGTCCCCATGAGGTGGATATCAGGGAAGTGAGGAAAAGAGGCCGTGCCCTGAAAACAAGTCTGCCTGAAAAGAAGAAGCGGTCCACATTGATTTTTTTCGCTGGAAGTCTTCAATACAAGCGCCGTTTCGACCAGATGATCAAGGCTATTAAAGGTCTTGATGGTGTTCATCACATTGTGGCTGGTGCCGGTGCCGACGCGGATAGATTGATACCCATGTTCCAGGGATCGGAGAACACCGATTATATCGGCCCTATATCCTTCGATGATGTACTGGCCTGGTCCAGTGTGGCGGATATAATCTACGTCCTTTTCGACAACTCCGTCAAGAAGTACCGATGGGGTGCCCAGACCCGACTTTTCATAGGAATGATGCTTGGAACTCCGGTGCTGGTTACAGATGACAGTAATCCTGCTAGGATAATAAAGGAAGCCGGTGCTGGCTTTGCGGTGAAGGACGGTGATATAAAGGGTCTCAGAAAGGCAGTTAAAAAACTGGTGTCATCCCCCGCTACCCGAAAGAAGATGGGTGAGAGCGGGATGGCCGAATATAATAAAAAATATGCCTGGGGAGAGATGAAATATGAACTGCTGGACCTATATTCAGAGCTGATGGGGGATAAATAGAATGGGTGAACCACCAGAGATGAAGGGCCGGAAGCGAACCTTGGCCGTATTGGGCATAATAGTGCTGATCATCTTACTGGGATTTATCGGTTACAAATACGTGATACCGCGTTTAGACCTGGAAGTGAAGGTGGTCTACAGGGAATCCCAGCTGGCGAATATCAATCTTACAGTGATCATATCCAATGAGGGCAATACGGATGTTGATGATATCTGGGTCCGTGTAAACATGGACGATGAGAATGGCCGGACTATGGGCGAGATGAACAGAACATATCCAGGATTGTCTTCGGATTCAAGCAGGGATTTCGGCAGGAATTTGGTAGGCGATCAGGGCTTGGATCACATAATCAATGTCTCAATTTCCTTTGAACATGACGGTAAGAGATTTTATAAGGATTGGTCTTTTGAGGAAAATGAGGAGATCATGCTTCTGGCCTTTGAAGAACGGATCAGCGATTGGTTCCCATGATAATTACAGGTTCACAGGCATCTTCTTTAGCCAATCCAGGTCGCTAATGTAGAGCTGTCTAATATCATCTAGACTGAGGAGCAGAAGTGCCAATCTCTCAAGACCTAAACCCCATGCCAATACAGGATCTTCTACATGGAAGGGTTCGAGTACCTCCGGCCTGAAAATTCCGCTTCCCCCAAGCTCAAGCCATTCTCCCTTGAACTTACATTCCACGTCCATGCTCGGTTCGGTGTAGGGATAGTATGCGGGTCTGAACCTTATCTCTGTGAACCCCAACCGTTTGTAGAACTCAGCCAGGATCCCTTTGAGCATTTTAAATGATGCTTCTTTCTCAACGATGATCCCCTCTACCTGATGGAAAACAGGCAGGTGTGTCTTATCTATTGTCTCACGTCTGAAGACCGGTTCGATGGAGAATACCTTTATTGGAGGTACATTATTTTTTGAAAGATATCGGATGGTGTTGATGGTGGTGTGGGTTCTCAAAAGGGCCTTCTTTGATTCCTCCAGTGCCCATTCTCCGCCCCAACCTCTAGAATCCGTCCCGCCCCCGGTCTGGTGTATGTCCCTGACCTTGTTGACTATGTCATCGGCCGGAAGGTTCATTGTAGAAGGTTCCTTAAGATAGAAGGTGTCCTGCATGTCTCTTGCGGGATGATCCTGGGGTATGAAAAGAGCATCCATATTCCAGAAAGTGGATTCCACGTAATCTCCAGATATTTCGGTGAATCCCATGGTGAGGAAAACATCTCTGATTGTTTCCATGAGCCTTCTGAGGGGATTCATCTTTCCGCCGTGAACAGCTGGTGCGAAACTGTTAATATCATAGGGTCTGAGTTCAACCTGCCCCCATCTTCCATCCTGAAGCATTTCCGGGGTAAGCTGTCCTACCTGTTCCCTGATCTTCAAACCGAGATCGGCGATCTCCTTTCCTTTATCCGTCAACGATATCCTCCGCTCCACCTTCTCCTTTATCACAATGAAATCCTTTCTTCTATTAAGAAGGTCCAAGGTTCGGGGGTCTATACTGCTCTTCCCCACCTCGCCCTCTTTGGCAAGTTTTGATAGGAGGTTCTCGTCATCCCCTTTCTTTTTAAGGGCCTTCCTCCCCTTCTCGGTGAGCTTAAGGAGTGTGTCGTTTCCATCTTTGCTTATCTCCACCCATCCCTTTCTTCTCATCCATCCAATGGTAATGCCGCGCATGTTCTGAGGGATGGGTGCGGATGAATTGAATTGGTCCATGGGGATTACCCCCTTCATTTTCTTCATGAATTTCAATGCGGTTCTTTCCGGAAGATCTTTTTCTCCCAGTTGTTTCTTGGCAAGGGTGACCAATTCTGTGATTATCTCCTCCATCACCACCAGTCCCTTCATCTGAAGCCAGGATGCAGCATTCATGACGCTTACAATCCTCTGGAATCCTGCGTTTTTCCTGATATCCTCCGGACTGCTCTTGCCCATTTCAGACAGTGCAATTATCACCTGTTTCTCAGCATTGCTCAATGATTCTCTTTCATCGGACATTTCCATCCATCCCCGCTAATTCTAAAATTCCATTAATGAAGGTGTCATCCATTTTGTAGTTCCAAATTCGATTTAAATATATAATAAATATTAGCATCATATCTTCATATTACAACAAAAAGGAAAAGCAGGTAAACTGCTGGAGAGTCATAGTTTTTGAGGGATTCAGTTCAATATTCATACTATCTGATCAATTATTTCCCTGCAGGTGGTCACATAAGCAAAACCGAATGCCAGATTCAGGAGAGTGGCAAGATGCATTTCCTCTATAATTGAACCATTCCCATCGGCTGGAAAGAAGACCCTATAATCCCTGAAATATGCGTCTCTGGCAGTGGAATCACAGCACATATTCGTCATGAGCCCTGTAATGACCAGGTCCTTAATGTTCAAACATCTCAGCACAGTTTCCATATCGGTATTATAGAAGGCCGAATATCGGTGTTTGAAGATAACCTTTTCCAAGGGGAGAGGCGCTAGATCATCATGTATCTCGCTCTCGGGGCTTCCTTCAAGACACATCCCTTCCCACCACCATCCCATTATTCCCGCATCATTATGGGACGGATGATGTACATGGCGTGTGAATATCACAGGAGCGCCTTTAGCCCTGAATGATTCTATGAGCTCTTTTATTTTCGGTAGGACCGCGAGGCCTCCGCATGTGAAGGATGGAGAATCCGGATCGAGGAAGAATTTTTGCATGTCTATTACCAAGAGGGCAGTTTTACCAGGATCTATATTCATTACATGTTGGTTGAAAGTGCTTATCTTTTCCAGCCAGGTAATGCATTTATCATCAATGTTATCCTTTGTAGCATATGGTTCCATGATGATCACTTCTGTTCATTAGATATATATTCAAAAGGACAAATGGACTATTCTCGATGATGCCTTTTATCAATTAAATGAAAACCTGCTTTCATCTTCTGCAGACCTATTTTTCATAGGATCCTTTTTCTTAGATTCTTTTTTCTCTATATTGTTGTAATATTTATAACTGCCAGTGGCTGCTCCTAGAACGCAGAATAAGAGGTTCAGTATGAATATAAGTACGAGAATCGTGGTGTCCCAGGAACTGCCGCTCATCTCTTCTAGTATTGTACCTCTAGCGTATTCTTGAGCAATGAGATAAATGAAATAGATCTCCAATAAGCTGATGAAGATGGCGGCAATTACAGCAATCTCAATGGCATATCTTCTCTCAACCCATCTGCTGCTCCTTCTCGCAGCAATGAAGGGTACTGCAGTGAACAGCAGAAGTATTCCGCCGGGGATAAGTAATATTGGCATGGGGGCGATCCACCATATTAGAAGGGAAAGTAATCCTCTATGATAGAGCTGAAAAGGGCGTTCATCCTTCCGATCCGGTTTTTTAAAATCATCGCTCTTTTCGTCTCGCCTCTTTTCACCGCTTCGGGTATTTTTTTTAAACTTTTTGTATTTCCCTTTATTCCTCCCTGGCCCCTGCTTCCTTCTTTCAATTTTATTACCTTTCACTTATAATGCACCCTCATTTATCTAGATGGTCTGAAGAATTCACCTTTGGAGTTTCTATTCGCCTCTCTAAGAATAACCCATCATTAGAACTTGTAATCTGCAGGATATATTATAATTCTATCTGTAAGATACTTGACAGTTATTGAATGATTTATTTGCTAGAATAGTAACCGAATTTGTTTCTATTTGCTTGTGAACCAACAGCCTTGATTTTGATTTCGATGTTATGAAACAGAGATATATTTTATACAATACCTATTTTATACTATACGCAACATATTAGGTCGTTAATCCTGCTGTACATCAATTGAAATACGAAGTAGATACTATTGTGAATCCAATAATATAGAATGATGTCAATCCGAAGACCATTGTTCAATAACTAATAGAATAATACCAACAGGAATCAATTACCTAGGGAAGTGATACTATACCGCGAAAGGTATTCTCTTTAAAGGTGCTCCTATTTGTAACGCTCTTGGCACTAACCAGCGTTCAGGGGCTAATAGCTGCATACAGTCCTTTGGACGGTCCGTTGAGCGGTACATCTTCTACCATAAACAGTCTCACCCTCATGGATGGTGAGTTGGGGAGTGTTTGTTTAGCTAGATATAGATCCTATACCTTCAGGGTTGAGGTAGAAGATGATGAAGGTGCTTCTGACATTGCATTCATAAACATATCTCTAGAACCCATGGACCTGGATATTACCTATTCATGGTATCGATATGGTGCACAGAATTTCAAGGAGGTTGCAGGGACCGATCCCAATGGCTATGTGTCCATAACCTCAGATAACAACGATTGGTCCGATCTGGATGCCAATACCACAAGGGTGGAGTTCCAGCTCGAGTTCGATTGGGATTATCCCTACGAGGCCATGGGCGACATTCTCGTATCGGTTCAGGATAACGATACCGGGGCGGTATATACCAATCAAACATATTTCAATGTATACAAGGTTGAGAACGATCTGGTACTTACGGGAGGACTGACTGCTGTTGCCCAGCACCAGGGAACAATAACCAGCGGGGCTTGGGTGCGGGGGAATGAGGTCATCACATTTGGAGGCCAGAGTGTTACTTACCAGGGGTATGCAAACCGTTATCCGGCAGACGATCATTTCTATGTCAGGGTAATAAATTCAACAGGTTCCCAGTGGTGGGATAACGTTTCTTCCGGGGGTAACTACCAGGTTCAGGTCACCTCGCCAGGCTTTTCAACGGCATCAGTAACATATACAATAGAGATAGGTGAGATACCGGGCGGAAGAGATGGCGATATGCCCGGCAATCAGGTTTTCAATACCGCAGTGGATGCCGTCCGGCCTGCTCTGCGCACCTGGGCAAATCTTCATTTTGAGAACCGGACTCATTTCACAAATGACCCCTGGGTCTATTTCAATTTTTACGGTCTCTACGATCCCGGGACCGTTACTTCAGGCGTGAAGGGTTATTATTACAATACCATAGACAGGAGCGGGACAACTCAGGGAACCTATACCACTTCATCTTGGGATGTTATTCAAATGAATCCCGGGGTTAACAGATTGTATATATGGTCCGTTGATAATGTGGGAAATATTGGTAACACAGCAGTCCAGGATTCCATCCTTGTTGATATCGAAGCGCCTCAGCCGGGAACATTGGCACTCCAGGGGGGTGATGATTACTGGAACAATAGTATTACTGAGGTAACATGGACAGGGTTTACCGATGACTATGAGGCGGAAGAAGATATAGCAGGATATTATTACGGTACCACCAATAATCAGGGGACTTCCAACGGTATCCATTCATCAGGCGGGCTCAGAGAATATATCTATAACGGTATAAATTTTAATACTCTGGTCCATGTACAGTACGAAGGGACCGTAAACCATAATTGGGGCAATAACGGCGGTCCGGGCCACGGAGCAGGGGGCAGTACTTTTTCAATTATTTGGAACGGGTCGGTTTATGCTGATGAGACTACCACCTATAATTTCACCATCGGGTCTGATGACGGGTGCAGACTGTACATCGACAATGAACTGTTTATTTCCAGGTGGTACAACAGACCATACGCAGAGGATACTGTCAGCGTAAATCTGGAAAAGGGCTTCCATCGGATAGAGGTACATTATTATGAGAACAATGGCGGTGCCAGCGTGGCTCTGAAGTGGAAGAAATGGGGTGCGGCCGGAAATCCCGTGGTCATACCAGCGAACAGACTATGGGGCGGTCAGGATACTGTCACTATCGATCTCGTAAGCGAAGGCGAGCACTCGGTGTATGCATGGGCCCAGGATTACGGAGGTAATATAGGTCCGTCAGTATCGGATACCATTTCCCTAGATTTTGAAGACCCTGTGGCCTCAAACGCTTGGGTTTCCGTTCAGGATGGTGCTCAATATAATTCCGATCAGACCATTGAGGTGGAGTGGGACGGTTTTGAGGATCCTGCTTTTTCCTCAGGTATACGCGGTTATTGGGTGTCCTACTTCAACGCAAGTCATACGGATACCGGCATTTGGTCCGAGAACAAGAGCATTGAATTGGATTGTGCAGAAGGCGTTCATACGGTCTATGTATGGGCCGAGGACGCTGCTGGAAACAGGGGGATCGCCGTGAACGATACCATAGAGGTGATCTATCCGGCCCTGGACAATTTTACCCACACCAACCAGGTTCCCCGGGGTAAGGAGACGAAGTTCACAATGAACCTCACTGATGTGGTGTTCGGGGAAAGCGCACTTGATGTTGTGCTTCAGATGAAGGAAGGATCGGATCCTGACGGCTGGGTGAATCTTACGGTGGAATATGTGAACGATACCAGAGCGGACGGTTACTGGCAGGCCTTCTACACTCCATCCCTGGATATCTTGGCCAATACCATTTACGATCTTCGGGTCCAATACAGCAATTCGGGGGGATATGTTTCACCTTGGGCCTCCTATGCCTTCAGGGTAGTGAACAATATACCGATAATAAACGGCAGCAGTAATTTCACGGCTTTGGAGGGTGAGGATATCACTGTTGATTTCAGGCCTTTCGGCTACGATCTGGAATCAAAGGGGGATTATCTCTTGACATGGTATGTTCAGGATTATGAGGATCACGCCATAGAATCCATAACGCCAGGTGATGACCCTGGAATTTTCGTTTTTACTCCTTTCGATGATTTCTCCGGGACGGCAGTTGTGAAGATGGGTCTCAGGGATGAAGAGAACCAGGTGGACGAAGAGATATTTTATTTCACCTGGCTGGATGTCAACGACCCGCCGGAAGTGAAGGATGGGGTTCCGACAACGATAACCCTCCAGGAAGATGATGACCCCTATCCGGTGTACTTTGATGATCTCTTTTTTGATCTGGAAGGGGATCTACTGTTTTTCAACTATTCCGATCCGATCAATCTGGTCATAGAACAGAACCTTTACGCATTCATGGTGAACGGGGTGAACAACTGGTCAGGGTCCGAGGATGTGGAATTCCAGGTCAATGACGGGTATAACGGTACATCCATAGTAATTACGTTTATAGTGGAGGAGATAAACGATGCACCGCTGCTTCTGAACGGGTCTGTGGAAGTGTCCTTTCTAGAGGATGGTGATGCTGAAATCGGGCTGTTTCCTCATGTTTATGATTCCGATGATACCGATTTAGAATTCAATCTAATGAATCGACCCAACGTCTTCAGTGATATATATGTCGATATGGGAAAATTGTATGTCAAACCCGCGGCAAATTGGTTCGGGAAGGTTGAAGTGAATGTTTCTATAGAGGATTCCCATGAGGAGAAGGTTTACCTAATACTGGTCTTTAATATTACTGGGATCAATGACTTACCTGTTGCCTATTTCGAGCATATGCCGAGCAGTATTGATCTGGGCATCGATGTAAAAACCCTCTTGGGCAGAGGTGAGGATGTAGAAGGCAGTATCAAGGAATATATGTGGACCTCTTCCCTTGACGGTGAGCTGGGAAGCCAAGGAAGTTTGGACCTATCTGAAGTGGACAACTTGACCTTGGGAAAACATACCATAACCTTCAAGGTAAAGGATGGTGACAATAAATGGTCTCAAGAGATAAGTTCTGTATTGTGGATATCCAAATCCATTCCGTCTTTGGAGATAGTGAGTATCGATGTTGAGCCTGGCAGCGGTGTAGTTGTAGACGATACGGTTACCATAACAGTAACCATTCGGAACAACGGCATGGTCTTGATAGAGAATTTGAGCGTAAAGGTGTTCATTGATGATGAACTGGTGGATCAGGATCTTTATCGGCATGTTTTCATCGGGGATGAGAAGAGCTTCTCCGCCGAATGGACTGCTGAAAGGGGTTCCCATGACATCCGTATCGAAGTAATGGATGATCTGAATACAAGCATTGAGGTTGGGAACGGTAATGAGCTTGAGATTGATATGGATGTGAGTGCTAACAATAATATGATGATTTTCTGGGCGGCTCTGATCATTGCAATAGTGATAATAATAATATTCTTCCTGGTATCGGCCCTGATCAGGAAAAGAAGAAAAAGGAAGATAGTGAAAACCATATTGTCCAAAGCCCACAAAAGTAAAGAAAAGGGAGTGGCCATGGTTGAGGTGGAGGAGATTCTGGATACAATAAAGCAGGAATTCAAGATTTGATTGAAGATTACAGGTTTCTGGTAATATCAAACGGAAGTTGTAGATTCTTTGGTAACGTGGTGTGGAAATGAGCAATGATGATAGATTTCAAAACAGGATAAAGGATGTGACGGAAATTCTGAATAAAACCGTTGCCTACCATGATTATCTTGAAAAGGAACTCCAGAAGGTTGAAGTTGAGATTTCGACCTTGAAGGCCGAAGGAATGCCTGTGGAAAGAGCCGAGGTTCTCATTTCAGATGCAAAAGAGATCTTTCAGAGGTCCAAAGGCCTGGATGATTATAAGGAAGCAAATTCTATACTTCAGTCGGCCCAGAGGGAAAGCAAGGACATGGAGAATCGTGTCCAGAGATTTCTCACCATGGTCTCGGAGACCCTTGCAAATGTCAACAAGTATTCGGATATGGGTTTGGATATGGGCAATGCCCTTAAACTCCTCTCCCAGGCCAGGACCAAGATGAACAACAGGGAGCATCAGGCTGCTATACTGTTTGCCAGCAGGGCCTGGAACCTCACCGAACAGATTTATCAGAAATATGAACAGCTAAATGGTTATCGGGAACACATCCAGCAGAGATTTGACGAATGTAGTCATTTCGGTATTGTGACCCCTGATATCCCCATTTTGATCAAGGAGCTTGATGAGCATATAAAGCGCAATGAGTTGAAGCTGGCCTATGATAAGATAGAAGCATTGTCCGCGATCCTAGACAACAGGGAAGGGGATTACGTGAATGAGATGATCCAAGAGGTCTATTATGAGATAAACCGACATTCTGGTGTCCCCCTGAATGCTACCCTTGAGGTCCTATCCCAGGCTGAATATTCCATGTCTCAGGGCGATTTCGGTACTGCCATCGAAATGGCTCGGAAGGCCCGTCCTCTATTGGAGGAAGAAATGGAAAGATACCACCGGTTGCGTAAGAAGGTTGAATCCATTTCAGGAAGACTTTTCCATGCTAAGAATCTCGGAGTCCAGGTGTTTCAGGCTGAATCCGCATTGAACGAGGCCGATGCCGCATTGCAGGTTTCAGAGTATCAGATGGCTGAAGGATATCTTCAGCAGGCGGATAATGAGCTAAAATCTTTGGAATATGAGGTCCAGATGAGGGAAAGGCAGGGAATTGAACACCTCAAGAGAGCAGTTGACAATGGTCTTAGAATATTGAAGGATGAGATAGAGACCGAGAAGGCCCGGGGTGTCGATACAGATGACCCTGAAAGCATCCTGTCCAAGATCCTCGAAATGCTTTCTGATGCATCAAATATAGATGAATTCAGGAAGATCCAGGAATACCTTGGTCCTGCTCATTCAGCACTCAGCAGGGCTCGCTCCCGTTTCAACAAGAAGGAGAGCGAGGAACAGCATGGGCGTCAGGATATCGATGACATGGCGGAAAAGATCAAACAGATGGAATCAGTTATCAATATTCCTAACTCTATCCTTGCACACTTACAAAAAGCGGAGGAATGTTATTCGAATAAGGAATATGTCGAGGTCACCAGGAATCTTGGCCAGATGGAGCAGTTCTTCAGCATGATAAATGATGAGGATGTTGATCTTGAGATAGATATGGAAGTGATCCAGAAGGAGATTGTTGAGGGAGATTGGGCGAAGACAAAAATGAATATAGTGAATCTGAGTCATCTTCATCTGAACCACTTGCGCTTTGAGATAGGCGGTGTTGATGAAGTTAAGGGAATGCGAAATATCCGTGACTTCCATGGCAATGACAAGACTGCTATGAACTTCTTTGTAAAATTCAAGGAACTCGGTCAGAACAATGTAAAGGTCAGGGTGAAGGGCCGGAAGACAATCGATAGAAGCATTTTTCGGATGGTTGTTAAGACAGACGTATTTGTCGGAAAAGGTGATAAATGGTTCGAGGATGAGCTGGGAGAGGACGGATCCATTGAGTGGTCCTAGAAAATTTTCCAGTACCCTGGCTGTTTGAATATGTAATCAATTCTTTCTAACCCCGAAGGTAGTTGTAATGAAAATTATAGCCTGCATGACCGAGGACCTTCTGATTTTCTATAAACTGGTCAAGGAGCTGAAACAAAGGAAAGTAGCTTTTATATCTCTTTCAGTAAAGGAGGCGGTTCCTCTCAATGTAGGTGTTGTGATCACCACAAATGATGAAGGTAAGAATATCAAATTTTCCCACAAGGTGATAATAAAGGATGGGAAGGATGTTTCCAGGGGTGCGGATAGAGCCCTTCAGATCCTTAAGGGCAGGGAGGAGGCTCAGTTCCTTGTGGTGGGGATCGATCCGGGTCAGGCTCCGGGTATTGCTGTTCTAAGCGACGGTGAACTTATCAATCAGTACAAATGCTTCTCACCCTCAGAGGTCGGGGAGGTTATGCGGGACATTTTTTCCACCTACCAAGCACAGAATAAAAAGGTTAAGATCGGTCACCAGGCGATAACTTACCGGAACAGGATTGTAAATGATCTATGGGAATTGAAGGATGAGTTCGATTTCGACCTGGAGATAGTGGATGAGACCAGCACAACCAGGTATAAACATAATCCTGATATGAATGCTGCTCTGGACATTTCCTTTCTACCAGGTAAACCAGTAACTCATCCGCTGAGCATCCATCCTACAGATGGTGAGATAAGGGACCTACAGCGCATGAGCCGAATAAAGAGCGATTCAAGGATCACAATATCAAAGGAGCTCGCTAGAAGAGTGGCTGAAGGCGATATTGATATTTCCCAGGCCATCGACATACAGAAGAATCATAGCGATACGGGCACTGATGGTGAAGGAGATAAGAAGATTGATGTAAGGTCCGATTCCGAATGAATTAAAAGGCATCCTTTATTGAGCTTGTTCGATATTTACGGTAATATAAATAGAAATGTAGGACTTTTTTTGCATAGGTTTTTTTATATCAGTTCTTAGAAGAAAATAATAGATATGATATTAATCAAAATTTGTTGATAATTTATGGATCAAATAAGTATGGATCAAATAATTATATAATATATTCAAAGGAAGGTAATAGGATGTTTAAAGAAAGAAGTATTTCTAATAAAAGAAGAGCTGGAGTTTTCAGGAAATTGGTCACGTTCCTATTTCCCATGGTGTTTATTTCACTGATGGCATTGATGATGTTAGTTCCCACAAATTCCATTACAAGTCAGATTTCCAAATCCAACAACGGACAGGAAAGCAAAATTGCAGATGATCAGGGGCCCGTATACGATGAGGATGATGTGCCTCCAGAATCAGGTCATGACGGCAATTTGAATGATGAGAAAACCAATGGAATGATTGCAGGCGAACTCCCTCACTCACCGGTTTGGGACTGTGGTGATCCCATAGAAGTACTGGATTTTATATCCGAGAATTATGACGAAGAGTCTGAGAGCTGGCTATTCGAGGGACCGACTGCCCATGAAGACCAGCGGATGGCTCAGGAGGTAGCCGAGGCTATTGACCATAACCTGGAGAATGCTACCTACGCTCATCAGAAGCAGATGTATGAAGTTCTGACCGATGTCTTCAATGCCATGGGTATATTGAGCATCGACGGTACTCCAGGAGGCGACATGTGGTATCCTGGCATTGATGAAGAGATTGATGCCATGGAACATTATCGGCCGGAATCAACCAGAGGTAATTCATACTTTGTGGATTCCGGTGGCAACCTTGATGTCTATACTGATGCTGATATTTCGTTTATAATTCCCATGGGTATTGATCCCGAAGAAGTTGAATCCGCAGTTCTTACACTTTCTATATATGATGTGGACGAGACCGATGCTCAAAGCTGTGCAGGAGGTCCCGAGGTGGACATGGTCTATATCAACGGCAACCGATTGGGAGCTCTTACCGGGGCCAATGATCAATGGTCTACATCTACGTTCAATGTTGACACCGCCTATGTTCAGAAAAATAATACCATACTTATCGATACTGATTCCACAGGTACGGGGTGCTGGTGGGTAAAGTGCGACTGGGGTGAATTGATAATCAATGGCGGAGAGGAGGAAGAGGAGATGCGGATCGATTCAATGGAGACCGATAAGAAGGCCTACCAGCTGGGACAGAATATCCAACTGACAGTGATTGTATCATCGGATATAGATGCTGACGGTGTTCGGCTTGAAATGAACCTTCACAATCCAGCGGGTGTGAATGTTGACGGTGCCAGTGCCAATTTCAATCTTCCCAAGGGAGGTTCTCATACCGTTCAGCAGTCCCTTTACATCCCATCCGATGATGAAGTGGGAATATACACTATTGTTGCCATACTTCATCACAAAGGCATACAGGACCAGGAGAAAAAAGAAGTTTCGGTGGGTTCCGATATCATTGTAGAAGATGAGGGGATAGAATTTGTCAGCATCAATAAGGATGCAGACGGAAAAGTTAAGGATGTGGATGTCAGTGTGATGATCAATTTTGAAAGTGATGACACGGAAACTGAAGCCACATTCATCTGTAAAGCATATGAGATCAATCTGACCACTGGAGCCAGTATTGACATTGATAGTAAAACCATAACAATGAAACCCGGGAACTTCAAATGGGACTTGAACTGGGTCCCGAAGGATCTCAATGTCAAGATATCCTTCGTAGCAGACCCTGAAGATAAGGTGAAGGAGGTGGATGAGACCAATAATAAGGGTGAGCGGGATCTGGAGACCAAGCCAGTAGTAAAAAGGGTGGATATGAAATACAAGGGCTTTTTTGTACACAGCATCGAAGTTAAAAATGATTTCACCGCAATAGTCGAATCCCCGAACGAGGAAGTTATAGGTGTGAAATTCTATCTCAAGGACAAGCTCAAACACACTGATGTGACAAAGGCCGATGGCTGGAAATGGACCGAGTATAATGTGGGGGAGCTTGAGGAGGATACTGTCTGTAAGGTAATCGCCATAGCTAAAAGCGGCGAGCAATCAGAACCATATACCTTTGAGATCAAGGTTTGGAAACTTCCCTGGTGGCTTGAGAAGCTTGTTCTGAACGCTAAACCCATTACCATTCCCGGTCTAGGGGACAAGATAGAGGCCAAGTTCGAGTCCAAGTCATTGAAATATTCGGTATCTTGGACTATCCTCGAAGCGGAAGATGTGGGATTCAGCGTGCCCAAGGCTATTCCCTATATAGGCGGTGATTACAAGTTCAGTACTAAGATCACAGTAGGCGCAGACCTATATCTGTCCGGGCAGATAGATGTAACCGGTGAGGGTGAGCTGAAGATGACGATAATGGGATTTGCCGGCGAGGGTAAATTGAAGGTGGAAGGGTCGTTTTCCGCAGGAATGCCTCCAACATTCCATGGGATGAAGGTTACCGGAAGCGCAAAGATCACTATACCTCTGAATAAACTTTTAGGACTTCCCTCGGAATTGGCCCTGCCGGACGTGGAGATAGGATGGTGGACCATTCCGTTATCAAAACTCGGAGGAATTAAACTGGAGGTTTCCGGCTCCCCTAAGGCCGAGATCATCTTCACCCTTGATTCAGGTTTCAGCCTTACCGAAACAGAGCTGAAACCAGGTCTGGAACTGGAAGCCAAAGGGACCATATCTGCTGAGTGGTATCTTATAGGCAAGGTACTGGCGGAGCTTACTCTTTCCGGAAGCGTGACGGGCTCACTGAAGATACCGTCCTGGGAAGTGGGAATAGAGCTGGAAGAGAAACTTCAATTGAAGGTACAGGTAAGATCATATGAAGAGACCTTCAACCCCTTCGGCGGGCCCTGGAAGCAGAACCTCAGAAGGTCAGATGATAGTTCGCTGACAATTGATGACGGAAAGCATGGCTCCAATCCCAATTGGACGCCATACAGGGTCGAGGATTATCTCATAGAGAACCGGTGGACACGAGGCGGTCTCGGAGGAGATCATCTCACAAAGGACCTGCTTCTTGATACATCACCCGATGTTGTTGCGGATGACAATGGAGCAGTGGCAGTTTGGGTTCACGATAACGGAACAGGTCCACTTCCAGGTTCACTGAACATATTCTCCTCGTCATGGAATTCATATTACGGTTGGTCCCAACCAACACCTATAGCTATGGATAATAATGTGGATTCATCTCCTTCCATATCTTCCCTGCCAGGATCAGGTCAGATCTGTATCTGGACCCACGAGACATTGGAAGCGGTGGAAGGTGACCCATTTGCTTCCTTCAACTCGACGGAGGTATTCTATTCAACATATAACGGCGGATGGAGTGTCCCTTCCAATATTACCAATAACAGCCAGATAGAGGGCCATCCCGATGTGGCATCGGGAAATAGTATGACCATTGCAGTATGGGAAGCGGATCAGGATAATGATCCGGGTACAACCCATGATGCAGAGCTGTTCTATTCCATCTATCAGACTGGATCCTGGAGCATGCCGCAAATGGTTGTTGAAGGAGGTAATGTAGGGATGGATTGGATGCCCAAGGTTGCTTTTCTCCCTGACGGCAACGCCATGGTCGTCTGGATGAACGATGCTGATGGGAATTATACTCCCCAAAATCAATTCACCCTAGTCGCAAGCATCTACAATACAACAACCGGTAACTGGAGCGCAGTCAGCGATATTCACACCGGTGTTGTCAATCCTTCATATGATTTTGCGGTAAATCCATCCGGAGAGCTTATGCTTGTATTCACAGAGGAAGAATATATTCAGGCTGAAGATGCCAATCATACTATTCTGTTTACCGTTATCCGATCAGCTGAAGGCAACTGGTCTGAAGCTTCACCATTCACCACCGAACTTGGTATCGTATCGCCCAATGTAGAAGTGACCGACCAAGGTTATTATTTGCTTTCAGCCTCGGTATTGGCAGATAACTGGAATGTAGTATCCTGGGTCCAGCTTGATGAGAACTATACCTGGACGCCTTCCCTAAATATAAGCGATGACGAATACCCTGACGATCAGCTTGTGACGTCCATCGATCCCACCAATGGAAGGGTTATGAACCTCTGGCTGAAATCCAACAGAAGTCAGGGCTCCACATTCGATGTGTTTGCCCGAGATATGCAAATTCTGCCGGAACTGACCATTGAGGGTGACTTGACCTTGAGCGATCCAAATGCCCATGCAGGGGATAATATCACATTGTCCATACCTGTGAACAATACAGGTCTGGCAAAAGCGGAGAACCTGGAAGTTAGGTTCTACAAGGGTGATCCCGACCAGTGGGGTTCAGAGGAGATAGGAACCTCAACTATTGGGAGCATTATACCGGGAGAGTTGAAAACCGTATCCACACATTGGATAGTTCCGGACGTGGGAGCACCTCTTGATATCTATGCCAAGGTTGACTGGGCAGGTGCCATTACAGAGATAAATGAAAGCAATAATAAGGCTTTCATACGCACACTGGAACTGGTTCTGGATGAGGATTATATTTCGCTGGTCCCATACAGAGGAAAATACAAGGTGAACATGACCGTCCATAACAGGGGTCTCTGCTCAATAAGTGCACTTTATATTGATATATTCAGGGGGATAGCGATCCCCGCTAATCTTCTCAATTCCACAAGGGAGGATGTGGTGCTTCTACCCGGGGAGAGCATTCAGCTGGAGATGTATTTCGATGCGGGCTCACTGAATGCTACCGAGAGGGTCCGGATAGTGGCCAGTGCAAGGGATTATTATTCAAATGTCTATCCTGAGAGGAGTGATGAGAATAATCGTCTTGATGTATATCCCACAGTCGTACCTGATCTCAGTATCAACACCAGCAGTATAGAGATACCCGATAGAAGCCAAGGGGAGGTGGAGGTTAGAGCGTTGGTGCATAACCTCGGTTTCGGTAATGCCGAGAATGTAACAGTCTCTTTCTACCTGGATGAGGTGAATGAAACGCATAGAATTGGTGAAGATTTCATTATACAGAGAATATACTCCGGTGGTCAATACACTGTATCGACCATGTGGAATGCAACACCTGGCAATCACCAGATATATGTGATTGTAAACAGGGATTATTCCATTATTGAGAGCGATTCCGGTAACAACCATGCCAGTAGAGCCGTGACGATACTTCCGGCCCCGGACCTTCTTATCGACGAAGCATCCATATCCTTCAATGGAACGGGTATAATAGTTACAGTTCACAACAACGGTCCTATAGATATTCTAACATCGGATCTGGCAGTATTTAACTGGGATCCCAGGGAGTACATGTATGTCAATCCTTATCAGACTAAGAATCCCTATCAGATTACCACTAGAGGCATACCGGTGATCGAGGCAGGCGGCTCTGTGACACTTTTCATAAGAATTGACTGGGAGAATGAGAACTTCACAAACGGTGATCTCTATGTGCATCTTGATCCGTGGAACAGGATACGTGAACTGGATGAAACGAACAACGTGGGATATAAGAATCTCACACTTCCATCACTCTTATCGCCTAGGTTCAATCCCGAGAGCGGGCTTCCCGGTTCATGGTTCCAGTTCTCAGTGGGGTATGTTTCATTGATCAATGCCACCCCTGAAAATGTAAAGGCCCATTTAAGTTCCCCCAGCGGTGATCATGAGCTTATTCTATCCTATCATGGCGGAAATATAAGCAATGCGTCGTTTTCAACAGAGGCGGTCTTTACTGGCGGAATGAATCTGAACAATGTCGGCACCTACGAGCTCTCGTTCTCCGCCTTTGACGGAAATAATACTGTTCATGTAAATACCTCCTCTTTGGGCGAGAAGATGTTTATCATTGTTGACAATGATTCCGATAACGACACCTACCTAGATTTCAAGGATGCCTTCCCCGATGATCCTAATTATCATCTGGATAGTGATGGGGACGGACTTCCGGACGCTTGGGAAGTCTCCCACAATCTCAGTGCTTATGACAGCTCAGACGCTATTGAGGATGCGGATTCAGACGGTTTGAACAATACTTACGAATTCCAGCTTGGAACAAACCCAGAGGTGGACGATACCGACGGTGACGGCTACAATGACGGTAAAGAGGTGGACAAGGGCACTGATCCTGTCGATCCCCTGTCAAAACCCAAGGAAGCTTCATCGAATAACCTGCTGTTAATAATCATTATCATCGTTGTTGTGTTGGCAATTATAGCCATTGCGGTAATTCTGGTCATCAAGAAAGGGAAGAATACCTCCGATGATGATGATGATAAGGAAGTTGAAGAGGAGGATAAATTGGATTCGGAGGTTGAGGAGGGGAAACAGCCTGAAGATGAAACACCGAAGAAGGATGAAGATAAAGGCGGGACCGATAAGTCCAAGGAAGGGAAGGATGAGCCGTTAGAAACCGTAACGATCAAAGAATCAGACACACAAATCCCGAAAACAGAAAAAGATGATCTGCAAGATGTGAAACCTGATTCCCATAAAGCCAAGGACGAGGATCCCAAGGATGTCAAGGAAAAAGAAAAACTCCCTGAACACGTAGTTGGTGAAGATGACGGTTGGGATGATGATCAAGATGAAGATGATTGGGGTGCGGAACCCGATGAAGAGGGAGGTTGGGATGATGATGGGGATGATTCTATTATGGGTGATGAACCCTTGAGCGAATCTGAGGGATCTGATGATGATATGCAGAAAAAACCTGATGATGATCCAGCAGGGGAAGAGGTTAATTTCTGTTCTGAATGCGGTTCTAAGGCCTCGGGCAAATTCTGCAACATGTGCGGGACAAAACTTGTGTGAAGAATATCAATATAAATAAAAAAGTTAGATTTAAAAAGCGGTCGAAAGCGGGCCGCTTAAATTTTTATTCATTACCAAAATTATTGTTATGGTAGTTCATAGTAATTTTATTAAATTTGAAACTAATTCTTGAATATCCATTTCCCTTGTTTTCTCTCTCCATCTGACGATCCCTGTATCCGCAACATCACCGCCCTTTTTCTTCACCAATCCTTTCATCTGCCTGATTGCATTATTTCCCCCGGTCCAATTTCCTGGAAGCGCCTTGGTCACAAAGAGAAATGTCCACTTTCCCTTCAATGAGGGAACCTTTTCTTTCAGATATTTTTTCATGACAGGGGATAATGAGAATGCTTCCACCGGAGCCCCGAATACAATCATATTGTAATCCTCGATCTTTGGGAGGGATCCGAACTTTATCTTTTTCGCCCCTGGCTTGTAATCACCCTTTAGCTCCAGGTTATCTACGTACGGGTGCTGTCCTTTATCCTGAAGGGCTTTTTCCAGTCTCTCCGCCACCGCAAGTGTGTTGAAAGTGTGGGAATGTATGATCACAGCAATTTTCATTATTGTCCGCCTCTGATCAAATGTTCAGATGTAATTTTGAAAGTGAATATTGATGTGGATATTGAATCACCTTTATTTTGGATTTATCAATAAATCATAAAAACTATTTAATTTCATCAATATTAAGGATAGCTATGGAGGATATACCTATTGACCGGAATATAAATTCTATTTCATTTACTATGCTGTTTTCAAGATTTTCCTTCAAAGCTATGGCATACTTTTCGGTAATCATTCTACTTCTGGTATCATTCAGTTTTTATTCGCATTTGGGTTTTGCATCCTTGGATGTATCTGACCGGTCTAACCCCGAGTTCAGAGGTCTTTGGGCACCCCGCTGGGACGTGAACACTCAGGCAGAGGTAGATCAGGCCGTTGCTGCAACCAAGGCCTCCAACTGCAACGCTCTCCTTCTGCAGGTCAGAGGTGAAGGCTACTCACTTTACAATTCCAGTTACGACCCGATGTATCCTTCAGTGCCAGATGGTTTTGATCCTTTATTCTACGCTATAACGAAATGCCATGAGGAAGGTATTGAGCTCCACGCCTGGATGAACGTTTTCGCTTCAGGGTCCGCGGCAAATATGGATTCATACCCGGCAGACCATGTAATGAAGGAGCACCCGGAATGGATAAGCATCGACAGCAATGGTTTTCAGGATTCCCAGGATTATATTTTCATTGAACCTGCACAAGAAGATGTGAAGGGATACCTTCTTAACCTGACAGAGGAAATTGTTGCCAATTATGACATAGACGGCCTTCATTTCGATTATGTGAGATATGAAGGTACAAAATTTGGTTACGGGGATGACTGCAAGACATCTTTCGAAACAATGTACAATACTACTTGGTCCGAGGGCAGTGATTGGAACGATTTCCGCCGAGGGCACGTGACAGCCTTTGTTGAGAGGGCCTTCTGGCTTACCAAGGAAATAAAGCCCCATATCCGCCTAGGGGCAGCAGTGTGGGGGATTAACGGGAACGGATTCGATCAGTACTTTCAGGACTCTCTTTACTGGGCCCAGGAGGGCTTCGTGGACTACCTAGCACCCATGACATACTACACCGATACCCAGCTGTTCACAGATTCCATCCGGGATTATATTTCAGGCTCTCTGGGCACAGATATTTACGGTGGCATCGGTGTCTACAAGTTCACACCAGGAGGCGACAGTGCAGGCATGGTGAACCAGGTGGAGATCACAAGAAATGAGGGCTGTAAAGGACAGGTTTTCTTTTCCATGGCCTATTTACGGGACAATCCATCTTTCCAAACCGCTCTTACTTCAGGACCTTTTAATGCAGAGGTAAATACCACGTCCATACCGGATTTTCATCCGGTAGGGGAGCCTACATGGGAGTTCAATAATGATTGGTTAAGAAGCGGTTGGGAGACCCGAAATATGGATGTGAGTTACCCCTTGGATGGCATTTGGAGAGGAGATGTCGGATATGATCCCATGTTAATTTCACCGGAAATGAACATTTCATCGGAGACATGCAATTTCCTGGAAGTCCGGATGAGGAATTTCAATCATGACAAAACAGCCAAATTGTACTTCCAGAGGGATGTAGATGATGATTTTCATGAAGACCTACATATTTCCTTCCCCCTTGTTAATGGAAGCTACTGGCATACGTACAGAACCAGGCTTTCTTCAAATGAACTCTGGGAAGGCCCTATTAAAAGGCTGAGATTTGACCCAGTATCCTTTGGCGATGCTGAAATCGCTATTGATTTTATTCATATCATTTTTCGCCCTGAGTGCATCAAGTCCTGGCTTTTATCGCAGCGGTATCAATCGGATTCGGCTTCCAATGCTTTAGCATATGAGTTTTTGAACGATACTGATTCCGTAATACCCGGGCCAGGTATGGAAGCAGGAGGCGCTCTCTGGACCCTTTACGATAGTTCCGAAGATTATATAGACCTGAAAATTTCCTTTGCCGATGCAGAAAATTGTGCTTTGTATTCACACATATTTATCCACTCTAATTCACCACAGCCAGCGCTTCTAAAATTGGGAAGCGATGATGGTATCAAGGTATGGTTGAACGGAGAGGAGTTGTATTCCAATGATGTTCTGAGGGGCGCCTCTCCGGATCAGGATCAGGTCCGCTGTAACCTAAGCAAAGGTATCAATCGCCTCATGATGAAGATATCCCAGGGTAGCGGGGAGTGGGGTTTCTATGCTCGATTTACTGATCTATTTGGCTTGCCTTTGGAAGATCTGGATTACATACTAGACCTAGGACCCTTGGAGCCCCCTGAGATCATGGACGAACTTGATTACTGGTGGAATGAAAGTTCACCTTCATTTGCATGGGAACCGGTTTCCAATGCCCTTGTGAACATATCGGGCTATGAGTGGGAACTTGAATCCCTGAATTTAACCATGGATGGCTTTACCGAGGATTCCGAGGTCAGGCTGCCTCTTCTGCCGAACGACCATTATACTCTTTCCATCAATTCCATAGACGAAATCGGCCGTCGCTCTTTAAAATCCGATATTTCCTTTGGTATTGACACGGCAGTCCCAGAAACCCCGGGTATAATGCCGGATAATGTGATCAGTTCAAACGGTTCGATCAAATGGCAATGGGAGCGTGTTTCCCATGGAATATCGGGTATTCAGCATTACGACATTATCTTGGAAGCCAATGGCGGTTTGGTTCGTAAAACCTTAAAAGGCAATACCTATTCGGCAAACCTGCTTACTCAGGGAATTTACAGCCTCAGGGTAAGGGCTCAGAGCAGGTCGGGGACTGTTTCTGATTGGGGAATAAGCAAAAATGTTACAGTGGATAAGAGTCCGCCAACAGCTCCCGGGATCCCAATAGTGGAAAATATTACCGAGAATGGAAGTCTTTTTGATGTACAGCTTTCTTGGTGTTCCTCAGAGGACGCCCTGACCGATATTTATTCCTATAGCATTGAGATTATAACACTTACCGAAAATTCAACAGAAGGCGATTGGAATTGGATAGCCAATACTACAATGAACAGCAGTTCAATCTCCCTGCCGCCTCTGAAGGGTCAATATATAATAAGGGTCAAGGCTTTGGATAGAGCGGGATGGTGGAGCGATTATTCCGATACGATGAGCTTTCAACTATTAATGCCTGAGGAGAACCATACTGAAATCAATAACCATACTGATCAGGGTAATGAGACTCAAGTTGAAGAAAATGGGACTGGCGAATCCGGAATAGTAGATGAAAATGAAGATGATAGCGCTGCTTCCGGTTCTGGAGACCCGAATAACAGTGAAAGCGGATCAACAAAAAAACCAGGCGATTCATCTTTTATGAAGTTATTAACGGTCATATTTGCATTAATAATAATACTTGTTCTCGTTGCTTTGGTTTTGGTACTAATTAAATTCAATAAAAAAAATGACGATATTGAAGAGGATCTTTGGGATTGAATCTTGAATATGATAAATTTAATGATAATTCACTTCAACATATAAACCTTACATCTAGGTAAATAATTTAAATACTACTTTGATATATTGGATTTGGCAATTTGTTTGCTATGAAATTTTTCTCTATATGGTGATGATCATGAATGCCAAAGTATTGAGCCTATTGATGGTTGGCCTATTGTTTTTTAGTATAGTGCCTGCATGTGATTGGAATAACAACTTGGATCTAAAGATTTCAAGAGTTTCAGACCCAATAAAATTGGAACCCGGTGTCAGAGCACCCCACGGTGTGATCCGTATTAACGGGGATGAGGATTTCACATTGGAAAACGGTGTTACAGATGGGAGCGGTACTGAAGCTGACCCCTATATTATCGAGGACATGGATATTAACGGTTCAGGAGAAGGATTTTGTATTTTCATCGGGAATACAACAAAATATTTCCTTGTTAGGGACTGCGAATTCCATCACGGTGACGGTTCTGACGATACCTGGACTCCTGGAGTCGGGATATTTCTATTCAATGCGAGTAACGGAACCATTAGGTCGGTGAAATGTTACCGTAACGGAGACCTTGAGGGATGGGGGATACTCCTTGATCAATGCCGAAAAATATCTGTGGATGATGCTGAACTATACCGCAACGGTAATGACCATCCGAATTACGGAATTCAACTAAAGGACTCGCATTACATATCCCTCATGAACAGTGTTCTTCACAATCAGAGCTTCTGTTTGAGAATGGACCATTCCGATAAGAATACCATCCATAACAACACCTTTTCAGATGATGTATTCGGTTTCTTCCTCGATCATTCTGACCACAACAATATGAGTTATAATACCGTTCTCAATACAGAGGTGTCAAATTTCGGCTCCTGCCCTTTCCTTTACACATGGAATGGTCAGGAATATGAGCTTTACGGCGATGTGAACGGAATGGGCGGCGTGGGATACAGCTTTGATATGACAGTATCCGGAGGTCAGGGAAGGGAACTCAGGCAACCTACTTCTCTTGATTATACTGCAATAGATTCATCCATGCTGGTTCCTCGAGACGGCTACTACGAGCTGGAACTTGTTGAGGAACAGGATGAGATAACCTATTTCGATGATGCCGAGCTGTGGGTCATTGATCACAGCGAGGATGTGGAGATCTACAATCCGGAGGCCGCACTCTGTTCATTTGAACCCTATCTTTTCGAACCTGTCATTCATACTGTCAGCGATCCAATAAAACCTGTGTCAGCAACCGACTGGAACGGAATGGACATACTGGATGTCATTTCAGACCGGGACGGGATCTATACCGATGCCCAGCTTCTGAACGATAATTTCATAACAGTAGATCTTGGCGATCTATCAGATGCAGAGCAGATCAAGCTTATCTATGCTGGTTATACGGATTGGTCGCCAATAGGCAAACTGAAATCCAATGTTTATGCTGAGGTCATCAATACTGAAGGGCAGTGGGAGCTTGTATCAACAGAAGAACATCTTGGCAAACCCGAAGCGATGCCTCGAACTTGGGTCATGGACATCACTGACTGGTTCAAGATCGACGATTTCCGGCTTAGGCTTCATACGGGCAACATCAAGATACACGTTGACTGGATCGCAGTTGACACGTCCTTGGACGAGGATGTAACGGTTACCAGGTTGGACCCCGCCTCTGCTGAACACTATTTCAAGGGCCCTGTCCATCCCACCTTTGAGCGTTTCGCCGGGGATTTCACACGATACGGTGATGTTCTGCCCCTTGTGACTGAAACTGATGATATGTATGTGATAATGAAGGACGGCGATGCAGTAAATCTGAAATTCCCCGAGCAGCCATCAATTGGACTTGAACGTGATTTCTGGCTGGTTACCGATGCCTATTTCAAACAGCCCTTTTTGAAACATTTTTTCGGTGAACGAGTTTCTCGTGTGGAGCCTCTTCCCTTCCATTCAATGAGCAATTATCCATATTCTTCTGAGGAAAATTATCCTGACTCCATTCAGTACCAGCAATATCGGGATACCTGGAATACCCGTAAGGTTGAACCAATGATACAGGGCGGTATGTCTTTGCCATATTCTGATAACAACACTGTTTTCCGCAATACTTTCATGGGAAGCGGTATGGCATACGGTCTAATACTGATAGAGGAGACCAACGCCTTCATCATCGGCAACCAATTCCTCGACATGTCCAGGGCGGTTTTGGTAATTGATTCAGCTAATGTGGAGGTCAGGGATAATGTGGTAAGGAATATGTCCAATGGTGCTTTTTCCATCAATTCAGAGGATACTATGGAGGTTCATAACAATATCTTGGAAAATGTATCAGATATGGGTTTTGAGATATTCGTTAATGATGAATTGAATATGACCAATAATATCATTGATGGTGTAGTCCGCGGTATCTACATGGAGAACGGAGGAAATATCTATGTTGAGAACAACCGTGTGGAGAATTTCCTTGAATATGGTTTGTCCGGTTATGACCTATGGGGTGAGAGCAGAATAATTAACAATGCTTTCATAGGTGCTGATGTTCTGCAGTATGATCGAGAACTTGATGATGGCATGGTGGGTTTCTGGAAAATGGATGAGGAGAGCTGGAACGGAACAGCCGATGAGGTGATGGATTCCTCTCTATTGAACAATCACGGAACCTCGGTCAACGGTGCGGACGTCACCTATGGAAAATTAGGAAACGGAGGAGGATTCCCTGGGAACGATGATCATGTTAACTGCGGGAATCACAGCAGTATGGATCTCACAGGGCCTTTCACGATATCAGGATGGGTGAAACCCAATGTCATAGCCGGATATCAGACATTGATCTCAAAGCAGGGAGGGGAAGATCCTTCGGACCTTTCATATTGTTTGCAGATAAACCCTGGCAACCATTATGAATTGGAGATTGGAAATGGTACTGCCACACAGAAGATAACCGGGACAGAACAGGTTGATGCCGGAGTATGGAACCATTTTGCATTCGTTTATACTGGATCAACTACTTTGGAATACAGCGAGGATGAACATGTCAGCACCCACATCCACACCATAACACCCCAGAGTGTTGATCACGATGTTGTCTTGGGAGTGAGAAGCGCTTCAAATCATACGGAATACCTTAATGGCACCCTGGATCATGTTCAGGTGTTCAATAGATCACTCAGTTCCGAAGAGGTCTATTCTCTTTACTACAGAACCATCGGGAAAGGTGCACATTTCTATCAAATGGGGGAGGTTAATATGGAGAACTGCCGTGTTGAAGGGTCGGTCTGGGGAATATTCATGGAAGATGTAGCGGCAGGGAGCATTCAGAACAACTACTTCGATAATCAATACAACCACAATATTACCCAGTGCGGTGATATTCAATGGAATTCATCGATACGTCCAGGGGAGAATATTTTAGGTGGAAATCATCTGGGTGGAAATTACTGGTCTGATTATACTGGTGAGGACCTGGACGGTGATTGGATCGGGGATACCCAGGTCCCCTACGGTCCGGGAGACATGCATCCTCTGGTTTTTGAGACCCTACCACCTTCATTGGCTGATGTGACCGTCGGATCCCCTGTTGCTGGTGAGAACTTCACCATTGGAGCTGAATCATCCGATAAAGGAGGCAACGTGCAGCTATGGGTGGAGTACTGGTTTAATGATGAGGTCCATATTAACGAAAGTATGTTACAGACCAGGGTTTCATATTCCATTACAATTCCCATACCCAATATCATTGGGAACATGCACTATATTATCAGGGCCCGGGATGCAGCAGGTAACTGGAATATCTCCAATGAGGTCAATGTCTCCATAATGGACAACACACTGCCCCTGGCTGATGCCGGAGCCGATATAGCTCTGGTCATGGGTGATACCGCATATTTCAATGGCACGGGAAGCAGCGATAACATACTTGTTGCCAATTATACCTGGTCATTCGATTACGGCGGAGGCATGGTCCTACTGACCGGGGGTACCCCCGAGTTCGTGTTCCACATTGCAGGGTCCTATCTGATAACACTAGAAGTAACCGACCCTGCGGATAATACTGCCGAGGACACATTATGGGTGAATGTATCAGACATTGTTCCCCCTGAGGTAACGTCCGTTGATTATCCAATCCTGGCATATACTGGGTCTCCCATCACCATTACATTGAACTGCACAGATGTAACCGATGTTGATCATGTTTTCATAAACTATACTGCTGTCAACGGCTCCTGGAGCAATGAGACCCTGGAAAATATTGAAAACGACACTTTCAGAGTTGTACTGCCGGCTCAGAGCGAGGTCGGCAGTCTCCAGTTCACCATAGGTGCGGAGGATACCTGGGACAATATGGTGATCCTGCCCGCGGAGATCATTGACATTGAGCTTCCTCCGGACCTAATATCTCCCATAGCCGATGCCGGCCCGGATATGGAGCTGAAAGCTGGCGAGTCCGCTGCTTTCAACGGTTCAGGAAGCAGCGACGACAGAGGTGTGGTCAATTACACGTGGTCATTTGCGTATGATGGGTCGAATATAACCCTGTATGGGGCCATGCCGTCATTCATGTTCGATCAATGGGGTGTATACAATATCACCTTGACAGTGAAAGACCTTGCTGGCAACAGCCACCGTGACAACCTGACACTTACCGTAATTCCGCCGAAATATCAGCTAACCATAACTGTGGAGCCAAAAGAGTCCTCGGTCTGGCTTAATGATGATAAGCTGACAAATGTGAACGGAAGCGCAGTTGTCAAAGACCTTGTACCTGGAACTTATAGAGTGAAGGCCTCTCAGGAAGGTTACGAAACACAGGAGAGGACCGTGGAGATTATCGACCGCAATGTAACTTTGAACATTCAGTTAGAATTGAAATCTCTCACCGAACCCTTTGTGATCGTTGTGAAGAGTGATGCTGAGACACCTAAACCTCTTTCAGGGGTGAAAGTGTCCTTCGAACTGAATGATGTGAAATATTCCAATACTACCGATGTGGACGGTAAGGCACATTTCGATATTCCACTGGGAACAGATATGACCGGAGTTGAGATAACCTATGAAAAGGACGGTGAAAAGGCTACTGCACCATATGATCCCAGCGAAGATGCCTATATTTGGAAAGATAAGAAGGATGACGGCGGAGGTTTCCTGTGGATGCGTCTGTTGATAGGCGCCTTGTTATTAATAGCTGCAGTGGCGGTGTTTCTTTTCATAGGCAGGTCCAAGAAGGAATCTGATGACATCGAAACCGAAGAGGATCTGGAGGGACAAGAGGAGGAAAAGGATGAGGATGGGGACGAATATGAGGGTGAGGACGATGTTGACAGTGAAGCAGGTACTGACGAATCAGAGAAAGATGAAAATAAAGATGAAACCTCTGATGAAGGAACAGAGGACGATGCAGAAGCTGAAGATGAGGCCGAGGATTTTGAAGATGATCTAGGTGGATGGGAAGATGATGAGGATGACACTGAAGCAGAGATTAAGTCTGAAATCGAAGATCAAGAATCAGCGGTGGATACCGATAGTGCGGTAGAGGAGGAAGAGGCGGCGGATGAATGGTTAGAAGATGAAGATGATGCGGGGGATGACCTATCGGATACTGAATCATGGGATGATGACACTGAAGAATCAGTGGATGATTGGGATACGGACCCTGATGAGGATACCAATGATCTTGAAGTAGATGAAAATTCTGAGTCGGAGTGGGAAACCGATGATGGTGCTGATGAGGATTGGGATGACCAGGAGTTCAAGATAGAAATGTAGATGATAGTTTAAATCAATCAATAATGTATCTATCAAATTCATAGGTCTGGTTTTCGTCTGCACTGGTAACTGCCGCTTCCTCTCCAATAAATCTCTCCATCACAAACATTTCTGTAAGAAAATGCTCAGTGGGATCCTTCACAGAAATCCTTCCTCCGAACAGTGCGATATACGGGAGCAGCTGATCGGCCAGGTGGGAATCAACGCAGGGCTGTTCCAATTCCCTTCTCATCTCTTTGGCAAGATTTTTTCCGATCCTCTCAGACGGCACCCCTCTTTTTCCGCATCCTGAAACGGCAATTTTACCTTTTCCGTATTGAGATACGGCAGCAGCACTGACCCCTGTGTTCCATTTCGGATTTGATGCTCTGTTGATATTCGTTTCTATATCAATATCACCAGTAAACCCGCGTCTTCTCATCGCTTCTTGGAATGAATTGAATATCCTCTGACCTATATGTTCTGGCAGATTATCAGACGCACAGTAGAATGTGGTCTTCAGGTGTTCGCCTTTCTCTTGAAGCAGAATTGGGGATGGCGGGTTTTCAATTGGTTCTGTGGTAATTCTGACCGCACCCTGACCTTTGGGATAGTATCCTCTCCTTTCCAGATGAGTATCTATTTCATTGAAATACTTGTTAACCATGGGTTTGAACGCCTTGGTGAAATAATGCCAAGTTGGAGAAAAGGCCACATCAGTTCCGCCTCTAGCTTTTAATGTGCATCTCCCATTGGAGAACAGTGATATTGGTAGAAAGACTGAACTCAGAAGAGTTAAGCTGCCTGCTCCGATATCAATACTGTAGCTTCCTGATTTGATAGGGCCAGGGTTAAATGTGCAGCTGTCGGAACCCACCTGTGCCTCCGACACGGTAGCCCGGGTCATTCGGGCAGCAAGATCAAGACAGCCCAGATGCTGTCTTCTCAAACCAGGTGTCCTTCGGTTAGCTCTTATATTGAATATCCGAAATGGTTTACCGGTAATTGCGGAAAATGCAAGGGCGCATCTGAACAGCTGTCCCCCACCTTCACCGTAACTCCCGTCAATTTCGATCATGTTCATGATATTATATTGAAGGTAATTAATTATAATTGTTCTATTGGGCTGCTTTCAGGTAAATCATTTCAATCAAATCTATTTTCAATATATATTCATTTAAAATGAGCTGAACTGTGGCATGAATAGTTAATAATTTATAACTGATATGTATTATTTATTAGATTACCATAGGGATTGCAGATAGAATGTCTGGGAACAGCCGTTAATTAATGGTTGTTCATTGATCCCCGTTCTATTGATAGATATGAAGGTGTTGGTATGAGAGTTAGAAACCAGATCATGGTAAGTGCAGTGATATTGATTCTATTATTATCCGCTTGTTTCCCCCTCTTTTCGGATTTCTCCATGAAGAAGACCAGATCAGACATTTTACTGGAGCCAGGAGTTAAAAAGAACTGTAGATCTACCCGGGGAAATATAAACGGTACCTGGGGTTTGGGGGGATCGCCCTACCTTGTTGATACGAATATGACTGTAGAAGCAGGTGAAGGATTATCGGTTGAACCAGGTGTGGAGATAATATTCCAGGGGAACTATACATTTGAGGTTCTTGGAGAACTCTCCATTGAAGGTAATTATTCTGCCTATGTCAACATCACTTCCAATAATACCGTCCCCAACAGCTCTTTTTCTAGAATATCCATCGGTGAAGCCGGAGTACTGAATCTTTCCTACGCCAATGTATCTTCCATACAAGGTATAGTAAATAATGGATCAGGTGTGATCAATTCGAGCATTTTTAACAGCTGTTCTCTTCCTATCACCTATCACGGTTCCAACACACCAGAGCTAGTTTCGATCATGAATACATCATTCTGGGCTTCTCAGGTATCGGATATTTTGTTGAACAACAGTAATGTTTCCATATCTGATGTATACGGGTCCGGTCAATCAGGTCCTTCTGTTCAGTTCCAAAATGCTCAATCCAAACTTCTAGACTATAAATCGTTCTTAGTAGAATGCTATAGAGATACTGGAGAGGTAATGGAGGGGGCAGATCTTATTATTGAGAACGATACAGTCACCATTTATGCAACTTCTCACTATCAGGGTGACGATCCTCAAACTGATAACGAAGGACGGACTAGCTGGATCAATGTTCTGACTAATACCAGTTATCAAAGCGGATGGGAAAATAATACCGTCTACATATCCATTTTCTACAGTGATGCAGGGGAATTGAACGTATCATTGGACCCTGTACATTTGGATACCATGTTGCCTTTCACTATTATATCATATCAGTCTGTCCTAGATGTGTTTTCACCTGAAAAACCCCTTTCATTTGAGCTTTCACAGCTAAATAATACCGCTTTTAATATTTCTTGGGAACCTTCCCTGACCCCTGATCTGGCCGATCATGAGGTTTTCGTAAATAATGGAACAGGATGGCTTTCTGCTGCAATTGTCTCTAGTCCAGATAATTATACCCATTACCAGTCCGCAGAGGAGGATGTTAACTACCAGGTTAAAATGAGGTCTCTTGACGATGCAGGCAATCCTTCCGAGAACACAACCGTCATAAATCTTCTAATGGCGGATATTGAAGCACCTTATGTGGTGGATTTCGGACCGACAGGCCTGGATGTACCCCGTAATGAGGATATATTCATAAGATTCTCCGAAACCATGGATGAGCTTTCCGTGAAGTCATTTTTCACTATCTATCCAACTGCCCACCATACATTGACCCTTACCGAGAATGGGACCTTATTCAGAGCATCTCCCTACCAGACAATGACCCACAATACATTTTTCAACATAGAGCTTGCATCCAATGCAACAGATATCAGCGGAAATCGTTTGTTGGAAAATTTCACCTTCAATTTCACCACAGTCGCTGACTGGCAGGCGCCTGTTATATTGAGTTGGGAGCCTACTGGAAATAATGTATCCCGAAGACCGGACATTGTCATCCGTTTCAATGAAAGCATAGATGATGAGTCATTTATGAACGGTTTCTCCATTTATCCAGACGTCGACGGAACCCTATTCTTCGAACAAAACAACAAGATAGTTACTTTCAAACCAGATTCCAACCTGGATTACGGGACCACATACGAGGTCACCCTTGCGGGAACCATTTCGGATACATCCGGTAATGCTATGGGTCAATTGATGACATTCAATTTCACCACCGTGGAAGCCCCTGATACTACTGCTCCCACTATTACTGATTGGGGTCCGACAGGGAATAACATATCCATATGGTCATCCATATCCATTAATTTCTCGGAACCAATGTGGATCTGGTCAGTTTACATGTCTGTGAACATTACACCAAAAGGAGAGTTTGATTTCGAAGCAGGGTTGAATGGAACTTTGTTCCATTTTCATCCGCAGAAGGCCCTTGAAGGCAATACACGATATGAGGTGTCCGTATCACCCAATGCAAAGGACGAGGGCGGGAACTCGCTGTTATCCACATTCCGTTTCAACTTCACCACCCATGAAAGCGATCCTCCATTGATTGAATCCTCTTGGCCTTCGGATAATGCACGTGATGTACCCTTATTCACCACAGTGGTTTTCACATTCAACGAACCTGTGACCCTCTCAGACAGCTTCAAGGTCACAATCGCACCTGAAATAGGATTCAATGCCATATTGAACGGAGTGAACAATTCTGTTACGATCATTCCCAATTCTACTTTTGAACCATTGACCAGATATACCCTGACAATAAAAGGTGTTATAGATATATTCAACAATTCAATGACCAAAAAGGTGATCCATTTCTATACCGGTAAGGAAGAAGTTGTTGAAAATGCTCCAGTTGTAGATAGAACTTCTCCCCTTGACGGCTCAAAGGATGTTCCTCTGGGTACGCCTTTCTTCGTTACCTTCTTGGGTGAAATATCGGAATCCGATATCAATGATGACAACATGATACTGAAGGAGAACAACAGTACTAGAATAAATGGGACACTTGTGTTTGAGGATGGTTTTCTTTTATTGTTCCCCTTAGTGAATTTGAAATGGGATACTGATTATACAATAATCATATTCGGAATACTATCCCATCCCAACAAGATTCCCATGGCCAGTCCATACTATATCAATTTTGAAACCAAACCGGAGCTTATTGTGCATCATGAATTCAAAATGGTGGATAACACACCTTTGAACGGCTCTACACTTGATATTGACAAGGACAAGATAGTTATATGGTTCAAGTTCAGCACATCCATCGACAAGAATCTGGCCCTTCAGTATATTTCAATAAGCCCAGTTGTAGATTTTGATCTGTCAGTGGAGGATGAAGGCCGACGGCTGGTTATCGATCTTCTTGAAGACCTTGAACCCTCCACCACCTACATCATTGCTCTTGATTCAGGATTGACCGATAAGAACGGAACTCGTCTAGATTCTTCGTTTAAGCTTTATATCCATACAATAAAGGATGACGATACAAAAGTGGATGATGACGAATCGTGGTTCCAGTCAAACAAAACCAAATTGTTATGGGTTGGTCTTTTGGTTCTTCTCTTCCTGATATTTGCATTCTTCATGCTCCGAAGCGGAAAGAAGAAGGATTATTCATTTGGGGTACCCTGCCCGCACTGCGGCGAATCCATGCTCAAGGACGAAGCGGTCTGCTGGGCATGCGGTGAGAAGATTGAGGATTCCGATGCTGTAGAGATGGAGGAGCTTCGCTGTCCCACGTGCGATGCCATAGTAGCTGAGGAGGATAAGGTATGTCTGAGCTGCGGAGAGGAGTTCGAGGATGAGGAGCTCGATGTATTGGAAAAGATCCTCAAGAAGAGGAAAAAAGAATTGGAATCCGCCCAGGAAGCTGAAGATGAGGACGATGTGGAGGACGAGGACGAAAGTTCCGAGGGTGATGAAGAGGACGAATCCATTGATGAGAAAGTGGCTGAGGTTGAAGATGAGAATGCTGAATTAGAAGGCGAGATCGGAGATGAAGAATCGGATGGAATAGAAGATGAGGTTGATGAGATCGCTGCTGAGGATGCCTCTGATGATGAAGGTGAGGATGAGCCTGAAGGTGTGGGAATAACGGGGTCTGACCAAGATAGAGATGAAGAAACTATTGATGCCGCAGCTATTGAAGAAGAGAGTTCAGATACTGAATCCGTTGAAGAGTCGGAATCTCCGTCCGAAACAAGTGTGGAGTCAGAGGATGGGGATGAGGAAGATGATGACCTAGAAGATGATTTTGACGAATTCGATGAGCTTCTGAGTGACCTTGAGGATTTTTAGTAATAATAAACACTGGATTATAAACTTGAATTAAAAAATCACATCTAAAATTTCATAAACCTAGAAACATATTGAGTCTCATGGTATCCAATGATAACGGCAGTGACACATTTTCATGGGATTTCTCTTATAGGGATTATGAGGAGTTCTTTCATGGGTATCATGATCTGATGAGATTCAAGATCCAGAATATTCTACTGGTATCAAGTCCTTATGATGCATTCACTTTGGAGGAAGACGGCAGGCTGTCTGAGCAAATTTTTGGTGAATATAAGGAACTGGGTCTTTCTTTTCCTCCCCGGGTCTACAGCGTCCCTTCCGGAAAGATCGCTCTTGAAGAGATCAAAAAAACAAATTATGATCTTGTAATCACCATGAGCCAGATATTTGATATGGATCCCAATGTTTTCGGCAGAAGGGCTAAGGGTATAAGGCCGGAAGTTCCTATAGTCCTTCTCGCAACCGACATGGCTACCCTTTTGAACTATCACGTACCGGGTGACAGAAGGGTCTTTGACAAGGTTTTCCTCTGGTCCGGAGATTCGGCTTTGTTTCTGGCCATAATAAAATATTTTGAAGATCTGAAAAATGTTGTTGAAGATACTGAAAAAGCTTCTGTGAGAATTATACTAATTATTGAGGATTCCGCAAGATACTATTCATCTTTTCTTTCTATAATCTACAAGGAAGTTATGAGACAGACCCAGGAGGTAGCTACCAAGGGTTTGAATGAACACGATAAGATGCTTTTAAGAAGAGCAAGGCCCAAAATACTTCTTGCGGAAACCTATGAGGAAGCCAAATGGATTTATGGTAAATATTCCAAGTATATGCTGGGGTTGATAACCGATATCAGCTTTCCAATGGGAGGGGGGGAAGTAAAAGATGCGGGTTTCATATTCCTGAAAGAGCTTGATGATAGTTTACCTGTACTACTTCATTCATCAGAGAAGGCCAATTCAAAAAGAGCTGAAGAATTGGGATTTACCTTTCTAGATAAAAATTCCGAAAATCTGCTAAGGGGAGTTTCAGATTTTTTCAATTATGAACTGGGGTTTGGAGATTTCATATTTAGAACGAGAGACGGCAGGGAAATAGCCAGGGCATCTGATGTCAGGGAATTTGTTGGCCTGATCAATAATGTTCCTAGCGAATCCATAAGGTTTCATGAAAAAAGATATGAGTTCTCAAGATGGTTATTTGCCAGATGTGAATTTAAATTGGGCAATAAGATCAAGAACAAGAGATTCTCCGATTTCAGGTCTGTCAATAAAGTGAGGGAATACCTGATTAATGTAATTAGTAAGAATCGAAGAAAAAAGCAGCTGGGCGTAATAACTGATTTCACCCAGCAGAATTTTGAATTTGAGAAGAGCTTCACTCGATACGGCAGCGGCTCCCTTGGCGGCAAGGGCAGGGGTATTGGCTTTCTATCAGCCATGCTCAGAATGAGCAGAATAAACAAATCGCATCCTGATTTCAATATTACAATACCAGATACCCTGGTAATAACCACATCCGAGTTTGATAACTTCATTAAGGACAATGCCCTCCATTTTTTGATAGATGATGATATTGAAGACGAGGAAGTGATGGGGAAATTTGTATCAGGCAAACTTAGAGAAGAACTAGTAAATTCATTAAATCGATATCTGGAGCATGTAGATGTACCCTTGGCGGTGAGGTCATCAAGTTTGCTTGAAGATTCGCTCCATCAGCCTTTTGCCGGCATATATTCCACCTATTTGCTGCCTAACAATCATAATAGTTTTCATAAACGAATGGTGCACCTTGAAACATCCATCAAACTTGTTTTTGCTTCCGCATATTTCAGAAGTGCAAAGAATTACATAAAAAGCACTTATCAGAAGGTGGAGGAAGAGAAGATGGCGGTGGTAATTCAGAAATTGGTGGGTGAAAGGTTCGGCCATCGATTCTATCCACATTTCTCTGGTGTTGCAGTATCAAAGAATTACTATCCTTTACACCCCTTGAAAAGAGACGAAGGAATATGCAGTCTCGCTGTTGGATTGGGAAAAATGGTGGTTGATGGAGGCAAGGTACTAAATTTTTCTCCGGAAAAACCCAAGCTTCTCCCAGGTTTTTCAACTGTCAATGAAATACTGCAGAACTCTCAAAAGGATTTTTATTGTTTAAATCTAGATAATAAGGACTTCGACCTGGAATCTGGAGAGGAGGTCACACTTGATGTTCAAAACATCTCAGAGGCCCTCAAGGACGGCGTTCTAGATATGATCTCAAGCATTTATGTTCCATCTGATGATATAATCAGGGATGGGCCGCATCATAAAGGGAATCTTTTGATTACCTTTGCTGGAATTCTAAAATACGATCAGTATCCACTTCCAGATATAATCAAGAAAATAGTAGATATCGGAGTGAAAGGGCTAGGTGGGCCGGTTGAGCTCGAATTCGCTGTTGCAAAAGACAAGGAAGGCAAACTAGAATTCAATATATTACAGATAAGGCCTATCATATCCACCAGAGAGTACAAGGATGTGGAAATAGATCTGGAGCAGGATACCGAAGGATTGTTTTTATTGTCGAACAAAGCTTTTGGAAACGGTTTATTCGATGATATTCGGGATATTGTGGTAATTTCCCCAGATGCAATGGACCGCAGAGCAACTGTGGAGATAGCACATGAGGTGGATAAAGTAAACCGGGAGCTGGCTTCATCCAAATATTTGCTTATAGGTCCTGGCAGATGGGGCACTTCGGATAGATGGCTGGGTATACCAGTGAAATGGGATAATATCTGCAATGTAGGTGTAATTGTTGAGACACCTATGCCGGATATCAGTGTAAATCCTTCTCAAGGATCCCACTTCTTCCACAACCTTACAGCCTTGGGAATCCCATATTTGACAATATCCGAAAAGCCTGATGAGGATATGATCGACTGGGATTGGCTGAATGAAATAGATCCGGTCTGGCAGGGTGATTATGTTAGACAAATACGATTGGATGCACCCCTGACAGTAAAGGTGGACGGCAAGGCGGGAAAAGGGTTAGTTAAAAGGATTTAAACATGTTCATTTCTCATTTTCTTTTAGTTCAGTTATTCCTCTAAATATCTAATATATATACCTCGAAATTAGCTCTATTTGAAG
>CAYSHM010000010.1:0-100600 GCA_964430885.1 uncultured archaeon
AGTTATATCGATTGAAAAATAATCAAGAACTTGCACAAATTCTTACGAGGAGCCAGTTTTTTATGTGAATTTTTCAACAAGAACAGAAAAATACTGTTATTAGGCGTCATTTTCCCTATGCAGTTGTGCCAAAGCTATCTTCTCGGAGGTGATGGGCATAGATCTGATCCTAATACCAGTTGCATTCTCAACGGCATTTGCGATCATTGGGGCGGCAGGTATCATTGGATGCTCTCCGATACCTCTTGCTCCAAATGGTCCATCTGGTTGAGGTACCTCCACCAGTATTGGGACTACTTTTTCTGGGATATCCATTGATGTCGGAATCTTATAATCCCTGAAATCATTGGTCAATAAATTGCCCTTTTCATCAAATCTCATGTCCTCATACAGTGCCGTTGCAATACCCTGAAGAAGACCACCTGTTATCTGACCTTTAGCCAGATCGGGGTTGATTGCTTTCCCGGCATCAATTGCCTCCACGGCTTTTAATATGTCTATTCTGCCGGTTTCATTATCCACCCTCAGTAAAACTCCGGCAGCCCCCACTGTGTAGTGAACATTGGGATGGCCGCCCTGACTTGTCTCAGGATCCCCGATAGCCGAAGTAAATTCGGGCATGAACTTGCCCCGACCAATAATCGGACCTCCTCTGAACGTTCCGTCATCCATCATCAGTCCATCAATTACAAAATTCCTTAAAGATAACTTGAATTCGGCATCGGTTCTGCTTTTAACACATTGATCATCCAAATACAGATCATCCAAATCCATAATCTTTGCTTCGGATATTATCCGAAATATCTGATCCCTAGCATCCTCGGCTGCCTTCTTCACAGCATTTCCGCAGGACCAGGTGACATGTGAGGCCACAGTCTGCCACTCATAGGGATTTCTATCCGTGTCTGGGGTTTCAACCCTGATTTTCTCAGGCGGAATAGATAAAATCTCTGAAGCAATCTGCGCCATCACTGTCAGATAACCCTGTCCCAATTCCATTCCTGATACCAGTATGTTCAAACTTGCATCCTCATTGAATTTCAGAAATGCTGCCGATGATGCATTAGGGGGCATTGCAGGCGCTTTCCAGAAACAGGCATATCCTCTGCCGTATGATACTCTGCTCACCTCATCCTTGTTACCGCTGTCTTCCATTTCCCTGAGATCATTCAGTTCGTACTCAACCTTATCTATAGCCTCCGATAAACCGCTGGGATTCATGGGTACTCCATAGGCAAGAATATCCCCTTCCTTTATAGCATTCCTTTTTCTGAATTCAAGGGGTTTTATTCCAAGTCTGTGGGCTACCTGATCTATATGGGATTCCAGACCGAAATGGAACTCGGAATACCCAAAACCTCTATAAGGGCCACAGGGAGGAAGATTGGTATAAATTCCGATAGAATCAATTTTTACATTGGGAACTCTGTATGGCCCAGTAGCAGATAGACCTACCGCATTCACAACATTTGCCCCATACTCTACATAGGCACCGCAATCCCAATATAACTTATGTTCAAGGGAGATGATGGTCCCATCCTTTTTAACACCCATTTTGATATTCGCTACAATCGCCTGTCTTTGGTATGTATTGTAAAATTCCTGCTCCCGGGACCATAGTATTTTCACCGGGGAACCTTTTACACTAGTAGCCAAAGCCGCCGCAAGTATCTCCATAGTTACGCCCGCCTTCCCTCCGAAACCGCCTCCTACAAAAGGTGCTATTACCCTCACATCCTTATGAGTAATGCCAAGAGGAGACAAAGCGTTGGCAAAAATGTTTCTCTGGGTATAAGGCGACTGTGACGATGCCCATACGGTTAGACGGCCTGCCATATCATACAGACCCACTGCACCGTGGATCTCAATGGCGCTGTGAGAATACCTGGGCACTCTGTAAGTGTCCTCATAAATCAGGTCCGCATCACGGAATCCCTTCTCTGGATCGCCTTTCAGGGTTTTTCTGTAATGAGCAACATTGGTGTCGCACCTGGGAAAGAACCAGGGGACGCATTCATATTCTCCTAAACCTGGATGCAGAAGATTATTACCATCCTCAAAAGCTTTGACCGGATCAAAAAGAGGTTTTATAGGCCGATATTTGACCTTGACCAATTTGGAAGCCCTTTTTGCGATACGTTCAGTTCTAGCAATGACTGCTGCTACCTGTTCACCCACAAATCGGACCCTATCCTGAGCAAATATGTATCGATCCGCCATATATAGGCCGAACTTGTAGGGAAATTCATCTCCGGTTACAACCTTTACGACTCCAGGAACTTTTTCAGCTTCCGATATATCAATATCCAGAATATCCGCATGGGCATGGGGACTTTCGACAACCGCAGCATACAGTAATCCAGGTCCAAAATCCAGGTCCTCAATATAACTGGCAGACCCGCTTATCTTCTCCAGTCCGTCTATCCGCATTGTGGGTTTGCCGATATAGGAATACTTGTTCATTCTCCACCGCCTCCTTTATCACCGCATCGGCAGTTGTCCTTCCCTGTTTCATGTACTGCCTCTAGGATAGGAGCATAACCTGTACACCTGCAGAGATTTCCTGAGAGTGCCAATTTGATCTCATCCATATCTGGTTCAGGGTTTCTGCTGAAAAGGTCCATTATGGACATGATGATCCCAGGAGCACAGAATCCGCATTGGAATGCGTTTTTTTCAAGAAGTGCTTTCTGGATATAATTTATCCTATCCCTGGCGATCCCTTCGATGGTTGTGACCTCCAGTCCATCAACCTCAACAGCCAGGATCAAACAGCTTCTGACGCTTTTCCCTTCCAGAATAACAGTACAGCTTCCGCATTCGCCTTGATTGCAGCCGCATTTGGGACTTTTTACTCCAAGTCTCTTGCGAAGAACCTCCAAAAGGGTTTCATGGGGTTCCACCGCTAGTTCCCGGTCCTCTCCGTTGAGGATTATTTTTATCCTGTAAAACTCAGATGTCATACAGACACCTCCCCATAATTTGGACCATTTCCATTCAATCGAGCCCGAGCTGCAAACAATGCTCTTTTGAACATTATCTTAGCCATATGATACCGGTATTCCTTTGAAGAGCGTATATCGGTTATAGGTGAGATGACCTCCTCAACCTTGTACAGCATGTCGTCAAACACGGAATTATCAATTATTTTTCCGGAAAAATGTTTCTCCAGGGAGCGTGCTCTTAATGGTACCGGTCCGACCGCAGAAAACGCAACCCTGTACTCATTCTCCTTTAGCGCCAATATTCCCACACCAACCTGAGCCAGATCCTGCCCTCTATACCTTCCTTTTTTAAGATAGCAGCTGCCGTGATCACCCGGGGACCTCAAAGTAATACCCGTAACGATCTCTCCGGGCTCGATTGCAGTCTTTTGAGGAGCCAAGAACCATTTCTCTATTGGAACTGAACGTTCTGCCTTTATACTTTTTAGCTGAACCGATGAATCATAGAGAATGACCGCGGCCCCGCTGTCCAGGGACGGAACTGCTGCGCATATATTACCCACGAGAGTGGCTCTATTCCTTATACCCATGGATCCCATCAGGATGCTGCTTTCGTAAATGAGGGGATAATTATTTCTGACTACTGTATTCCTCAACAAATCGTCAAAGGTAACCCCCGCTCCTATGAACAAGCGATCCTCCTTGTTGACTATGGCACCCAACTCCTTTATTCCCTTTATATCGACAACAGCTGAGACATCATATTTTTCATCTTTTAACCCCGATACAAGATCGGTCCCGCCCGCCAGAACCACGGCTTTTTTCTCATACCTATCAAGCAGATCCAAACAATTCTGCAGTTCTTCCGGCCTATAATATTTATAATCAATAAGGATGGACACCTTTTCACACCTAATGTATCATATATCGTTTCAACAAATTATTTACTGAATATATAGATGGATTTTTATTTACTTCAAATCAATATCATCAGTCTACTGGGCCATCAATGGCAACTATCCTACACATGGATGATTCCAGTTCAATACCCTTGAGGGGAAAACATCCTATCCATAAACGTCTATTTCCCACTTCATTAATATCCCCTCCGAGGTTTTCAGCATGTACTAGGCCTTTGGGGAATAGCTTCAGATGCATAACCTGATAAAAAACCTCTGGCGGAAACATCTCATCCCATTTCTTTCCGTATTTTCGGATCAAGTTCTTTTCAGCCTCTAAGAATGATTTCGGATGCCAATCCCGGATAATCGTGTTCATGGGATGGTCAGCACTGCCGCAGTCAACACCTATCCACTTCAACTTCATATCCAAAGCCCACTGGTGGAACTCGGGACCTGGACCCGGGTGTTTGACAAAATATCTAACTTCATCGGATCCAGGCTGGTCCCATGCATATCTGTTATATCCCGTATTGATAATTAGAATATCGCCTTCTTTGATATCCACCTTATCCATAAGCATCTCAGGCGAATAAAGATCATAATCTCCAACCTCGTCCGATATATCAACGATAACTCCTGGACCGATCCATTCTTCCAAGGGGACCTTTCCAATAGTTCGTCCGCTGCCGAAGAAGTGGATCTCTCCATCCATATGAGTTCCCACGTGATTACTGGTTTTGATTATCTGTCCGTTAGCTCCCTGTCCCATGTGAGCACCGGCAATTCTCTTAAAATACTGAATTTGCAGGGGCATATAACTAGGCCAAGGCGGAGTATGTACACTTAAAGGCTGTGTAAGATCATATATCCTGAAACTATTCATCAATTCGAGAAATTCTTCTGTATTCATTTCATACCTCCATTAAAATCAATAAATATTGCTGGATGATTGATATCATTACAATTTTATGATACATTTATTAACTGGATTACATCCATCAAACACCTGGTAATTGTGAAGAATGATATATGTTTTTACCGTTTTTATTCCTATTATAATAATAGAATATCCATTAGTGCAATCCATAAAAAAAAAATGAATAATAAAAAACAACCCTAATAATAAAGCAGGGGGGAGTAGGTAGTTGTTCCCCCCTTCGTCTGGGATTTCATCAATATCAAAATCCCATTATTCAAATCGAGAAATATATTTACCTATTTCAATCCAGTCCCGCAGAATGGACACATTGCAAAGTCAGCCCTTACTTCCTTTCCGCAATTGGGGCAGGTCTGTTGCTGAGGTTGCGGGGGTGTAGCATCGATGTTCATTCGTGTCTGAACGTTGCCACTGCCGCCGCTCTGAACGAGGGTCTGGGGTCCGTTCTGCTTGGAAGCCTGCATGAGATTCGCAGCTTCCTTGTTCATGTTTATCTGATGCTGTCTCTCTCGGTCCTCGGCTGCTTTATATGTGTCTAGATTGTGGCGTTGGGCTTCAGACTCGGATAAACTCTGAACCTTATCACCTTCCCTGTCAAGTGCCTTCTGCATGGTCATTTGCCGCATCATTTCCTGAAGTGCCCCCGAGTCCGCAGCACCTGAGGAAACTGCCTGGCTCATGATCTGCTGCATTGCGTTGGTCTGCATAGCCATCTGCTGATTCTGCTGATCAAAGTCCTGCTGCTTCTGGCTCATCTTCATCTGAGACATCTGCTGCTTTGCCATCATTGCCTGCTGTAGCTCCTTTGCATCCTGTTCAGCTTCAAGAGCTTCCTTCTGGGCTTTGAGAGCCAACTGCTCCTGCTTTCGCCTAAGCTCCTCATTGAACTTTTCCTTGGACTTGTCCATCTTATGCTCGTGTTTCAATTTGTCGCGCTCAATGGCAGAATCCAAATGAGTAGTCTTTAAGGATTCCTTCCCTGCAACTTCACCCCTTCTAAGGTCCCATTTGTCCTGTCTGGTCTTCTCCACCTTGTCATGCTTCCTCTGCTGCTTCGCAACCCAGGCTTCATGGTCGATCTCGTGTTTATCAGTCTTAAGACCCGCTTTAGCCCTGTGTTCCTCTACATGATCATGCATTGTCTTGTTCCAGTTTGTGAACATTCTTACAATGGACATTCCCCACATTGCAAAGGTTTTTCTCATCTCCACCATTGCTGCGGTTTCCATATCCTTGATAATATCTACATTGCCGTGGAATTCCTCCTTTGAGTATTTGGCAATGCGGTTCTTGAAGACCATTGATACTATCTCATCGTAGATCTTCTTCTGCAGCATGTTCTTAGATAGAACTGATTTTGCACGCATAAGGGTCAATACCTTTGTTGCATTTTCCGAAGAAAGTGTGAATCGTAGTGTACACTTACCTTTGATGGGCATGTGGTCCTTTGTAGAGGCCACGACGGGGAAATGCAGCTCAATAGGGGATATATCCATGAATAAAAGTTTATATTTCTTCCTGTCAAGAATTCCAAATAATTTCTTGATGCGGGTCTGGGTTATAACATCCTCGACCTTGCCATCTGTAATGATCACAGCACATTCATTAGGTTCAATCGTAAAATCCTTCAGCATGTCCTTCTTAAAGATGAACTTGCGCTCCTTTTCATCACCTTTGGAAATAATCCTAGCAACGATCTTTTCAGGGTGTACATCGGCTCCCTTGATCTTTTTCCAATGCCATTTTTTGTATGCTTCACTCATATGAATACTCCTCCATTAAAGCTTCTTGATATATTCAATTCTGTTACTGAATTCGTTCCTAGCAGTTGTGGAATACTGCTTCATCTTTCGAATCTCTTTCTGGGCCTCAAGTGCACTATCCTTGCCCAGATATTTGGTCTGAACTCTTGCCGCACCCTTGACCAATTGATTCATCAGATCTATGATCGACGCATCAAATTTTGTTAATTTTTTGATCATTCCCCCGCTCACTGACTTTTGAGCGGAGAAAAATGAGTATTTATGACCACTTTCTGCCAAGTCAACCTCATCAGAGAAAATGTCCATTTGATCAATGACCTTTTTGATCTCCTTCTGGGTTTTCATATCTCCGTCCTCATAGGCATCTTCAAGTATGTCATTGCACACTTCTCTAACCTTGTCGATCTCCTCAAGCACTCGCCTTCTGATAGCTAGATCATCTTCCTTTTTTCGGGATCCATTGTATCCTGAATAGGAACTTATGGTCCTTTGAACCTGAAGGAAATGCTCCCTTTTCTCAACAACCTTGGTACGGGTTGGCATTACTGGCCGCTTACCATCCGTATTCTTATTTTTCTTTTTTCCAAATACCATTTGGGTCACCATATGTTGGTTTGATAAATACTTCGACTACTCTAAATAGTTATTATTTAATAAATTTTCCCCCTATTATCCAAAAAATCACCGGGCCTATAGGTAAATTTTTCAAGATTAGCAAACAGATTTACCCCTTTGACTTGATAATTATTTAGTAATAAAATTTCTTTTTTCCAATATTGACCTAGAGAATAAATAGGTAGGTTGTGCTTTGCTTTGTTATCATAAATTCAATTATCTATACATATATTATTATTATCAGGTGTTCTCATGATCCCTACCACTAAGATTGGAATTACAGGTATGAGCGGTGTCGGAAAAACCGACGTTATATTGAAAGTAGCTGAACTTTTGGAAAAGGAGAACATTTCAGTCGGCGGAATGGTAACAAGACTGGTAGAAGAGGATGGACAGGTGGTGGGTAAGAAATGTGAGAACTGGAAGACCGGAGAATGCGGTGTTTACGCCCACAAAGATATTCAAAGTGAGAACATTGTAGATGAAATGGGCGTGAATGTTGATGTCCTTAATGAAATCGGTGTCAAGGCCATCAAACAAGCCTGTCAGGAATCAGACGTAGTGGTCATCGACGAGGTAGAAAAAAAATCGATTTCTTCTGAAGATTTTATTAATGTGGTAAAGGAAACCATGGATAGCGATAAAAGAATTATTATAACCCTTCATAAAAGGAGCAGGGACCCCATACTGCAGGATATCAGAAGAAGACACGACATACGAATTCTTGATGTGACCAGCATCAATAAAAATCTTCTACCATATAAGATGATAAAGATCTTGAGAGCTGCTCAGAGGTGAAGCGGTATCGATTCTGACGGTCTGATTCTTCACAAAGAGGGAAATATAGAATTCTTTTCATCTCCTCAAATAAATCCAAAGGGACCTGCAAAAAAAACAAATACCGCCTTCTATAACCAGGCTATGAAAACCAACCGGGATATCCTTGTTATTTTAATGAATGTCCTCAAAGAGAGCGATCATTTCCACACAAATGACCCTGTTCTCCTTGACGGGATGGCTGCAACCGGAGTTCGGGGACTTAGAGTTGCAAAGGAAGTCCGCGGGTTCAAACTTCATCTGAATGATGTGGACCCAAAAACTATACCAATTCTAAATAGAAATATCGAACTGAACTCTCCAATTAATGCCCAAGTCACCCGGGAAGATGTACGGAAAATCCTTCTGAATGAGCGGTTCGATGTTGTCGACATTGATCCTTTTGGATCTCCGGCACCTTTCATAGATTTTGCTCTATACGGACTGAAAATGAACGGTATATTGGCGGTGACTGCTACTGACACAGGGGCACTTTATGGAACATATCCTAAGCCCTGTATCAGGCGCTATGATAGTAAACCCCTGAAGACCTATTTCTCCCATGAGCTGGGAATCCGCATCCTGGCATCTTCAGTTATCAGAAAAGCGGCAGTCAGGGATTTAGCTGCCTATCCTGTATTATGTTATGCTCAAGATCATTATTATAGGTTATATTTCAGACTTGAAAGAGGAGCAAAGAAGGCAGATTCACTCCTTGATAGATTGGGTTATGTAATTCAAAGAAATAATACTTCATTCTGGAATATAACACCTAGATTTGAATTAATGGGATTGAAGGAAAAAGATCAAGAACTGGGAGGGCCAATATATTTAGAGCCATTGGTGGATGAAAAATTAGGCATTTCAATTAAAAAATTCATCAATAAGCAGCAAAAAACTGAGAATTATTCCAAAACAGACGGATTCAAGGAGGCCAGTAAAATATTGACTATACTTCTCAGTGAATATGATAAACTTCCGTTTTTTTACTGTTCTCACGATATATCAATGAATATGAAAGTCTCACCTCCGCAACTAGAACGCATATTGGAAACATTTCAACAAAAGGGCATTTGTATGGGACGAACACACCTATCGCCAACCGGATTTAAGATCCACCGAAAGCATGAAAAGGACAAAGATAATATCGATAAGATGATCCGTGATGTTTTTATTGAGCTTTCTACAAACCTGTGATCATTAACTTCAAAGAATCAATATTATAATCTCTAATAAACTATCAAGAAAACATACTTATATGCCTCTTTCCAATGATGGCGATGTTTGATTACTATTCATATGGGTCCATAGCGCAAAATTGAAGATGTCGTTGATGTGCCCATTGATTCACTCACATCCGTTTGCTCATTAATGGGCCCATAGATCAGACTGGAAGATCGTCTGCTTTGCAAGCAGAAGGCCGCGGGTTCAAATCCCGCTGGGTCCATTTTTAACTTCTAATCCCAATCTTCTTCTCCGTCAAAGTCTTTATTCTGTAGGTCTTCTTCATCTTCGTCAGTCCACTCATCTTCAGAATCCCAATTTTCCTCCTCCTCCTCCTTTACTCCGATATCTTCTTGTTCGGCCTCATCAACCATGGATTCGGCAGGTGAACTCTGCTCTTCTTCCTCTACTACTCCCATTTCCGAATCGGATGGTAACTGCAGATCAACTACTCCCGCCCTTCCCAAACCTTCAGTATCATCTTCGATAACTGTGGGTGGTGATTCCAAAATGACCCCCTCTTCCGCTGTTTCCTCTTCTTCTTCGTTTTCCTCATCCTTTTCCATATCCTCATCAAGTTCATCCGAAGAAATATCTTCTTCAGCAGCATCGCTCGATTCCCCAGTATCATCCTTCAGGTCTTCCTCCGATTCAGCAATATCTCCATCTGACTCTTCATCTTCCTCCGATTCTTCCGTACGTTTCCTCATTACAAAGAAGAAGACAACAAGAATTATGATTGCAAGGACCACAATAATTAGAATTATCAATGTCCACGTACCAGAAGACGAATCATCGGTCCCGCTATCTTCCGTATCAGTTGTCAAACTTGCCAATGGTGAGAATATGGTTAAGTGCGTAATATTAGCCCATACTATCTTCTTATTCATATCCACGCCGGTATTAACACAAGGCGTCCATTGGGTAGTAGACGCATCCCAGAAGTATAGTTTCAGATCATCAACATCCATATCGCTTGGTACCATACTATCATCGAAGGGTACCTCGATGTAAATCCAATCTATCTCACCAAGTGTTATCTCGATAAGTAGTCCAAGCGACCTCTTGTCGTCAGGAATGGCCCCTGCAACATTATTTATTTCATTCATATCTAGTTTCTTCAGAGTAAGTGTCCCGTTCCCTTTCACCTTAACTCTTAGTACAACATTTCCATTTTCATCCTCAAGAACAATTTCTTCGGTCTTATCTGGTGTTATTTCAACCTTTTTCACCAATTCATCCGTTGGAGTTGTCCCAGTAGATACAACAAGGGTGACAGACATACTTGCACTTGCACCCTCATCATCCTTTACAGTCAAGTTGACAATGAAGTTTCCTGCAGTAGTGTAAACATGTGTAGGATCCTTCACATGGGATGACGTTCCGTCACCGAACTTCCATGTCCAATTGGTGATATAACCTTCATCTGTACTTTGATCCGTGAATTTGATCTCATCTCCTACCTTGGGTTGAAGGGGCAAGTAGGAAAATGCAGCATATGGTATAAGATTTGCAGGGACCGCTCCTTCTGCATATATGCGGATAACTTTTGAGATATTCCACACATCCGAATCAGTATCAGCAGTTAAACTCACCTCCAGATTAACTGTATAATTACCCGGATCGAAATATGTATGATTGGTGGCATTACCTGTTCCAGTTGAATTGTCTCCAAAATCCCAATTGAAAATAAGATCTGACTCGGTTATATTCACCAAAGTGCTCTTTTGGATGAATTCAATAGATCGGTTTACCTCGGGTTTTGTTGGGTTGTATATGAAATCCGGTTCAATGTGAACTTCTTTAGCGCTCTCTCCGGTCACAACCACGATCCTCGTTTTGGATGAAGACTCCAAATTGGCTCCTGTTATGGTCAAGGTGACCGTATAATCTCCGCTTGAGGGATATGCATGGATCGGATTCGGGACCGCAGTATCAGCTCCATCTCCGAAATCCCAATGCCAGGCGATCACAGGTATAACAGCTTCACCCATTGTTGTATTGGTAATATCTTCGAAAGCTATTGAATTGTTCTCACCCTGAGCAGGCATATAGTCGAAATCGGCATCCAGTACTCCTCTGGGATTGAACAGTATTACATTCATCTCATCACTCACCACGGATCCGTAAATTGTCTCAACCTCAGCCATAAGAGTATAGTTACCGTTGGCTATGCCCAATGTGTTCCATTCAACACCCCATATCATATCCAAGGTAGGTGATGAGGAGGAGCCGATAAACTCCCATATCTCGAATCTTGTCTGTAAGGCTGATTTATAAAAAAATGAAGCCGAGACGGCCTTGCTGTCATAGGATTTAACTTCAATGGTCTTAATTCCGGTAATTTCTTGGTCATTTACCAATGAAATGAATTCTGGAACCTCCATGAGATCGATCCTCACAGGATATTTAACATAATTATTGGTTCTATTTCTATCCTGAGTGCAGTTAACGAAGAATATCAATTCAAAATTCCCTTCCAGGTTTAGATCAAAGGTCAAAGTTACATTCTCTTCTTCTCCAGGTACAAGAACATCAATGGTTTCCAATATGTATTTCTGGTGTTCCCATATACTGCCGGCTATTAATATCTCATCGATGATCATCAGAGGTGAGGACTGCACATCCAGTACTTCATACTCGAATTTCATCCTGAACTGTGTTGAAATAAATTTATCCAGAGGGATCTCAACCCTTTCCCAATGGCCCTTGGCGTCATCAATTTCAGACCAAACCGAGTACGGATTCCATGTTGCTCCACCGTCCCTGCTGAAATGGAGTGCGCAGCTCTGAGCACTATTTCGGAACCATGAGTTCTCCCAGAAAGTTAGGTAAGGCAACCTTACCGTGGATAGGTCGATTATTGGAGAGATAGCTGACGATATTTCCCTGTTCACGCCTGCATTCCGGGACCCATCGGTGTTCAAAGAGCTTCCGCTTTCACCAAAATCAAAATCATTGTCCATTGCCCAATCACCCTGAAGAATCCAACCCTTATCAGAGCTGAAATTATCATGGAAAATAGTATCCAACCCGGTCCTTACTAGCTCCACACCTACCGGAAGATCATAGTAGGTTATGTTGCCCTGGTTCTTGACTGTAACTTCGTACTGTACCTCTCCTGGCTCTCCTGTATGGCCCTTTTCAGGTGAACTGCCTAAAGGAGTAACCTCTTTGATCAGCACTTCACCCTCAGGCCCTTTAGCAACTATGGAGATGTTATCAAGATGCCATCCAGGATATGGATCATACCATACATTATTGGCTGCGGCATAATAGAAAACAATTTGAATTTCATCGGATATGAAGGGTGTCAGATCATAGGTCACATTGACCCATTCATTGGAAGACTTTCTGTCATCCTGAAAACCCCAGAAATCCAAAGCCACTAACTTTCCCTTGGTTTTCACATAAAGTGCCTGCGTGGAATCATCGTCGGCATACAGCCAATGCCAGAACCGAAGGTTAATAAAATCATAACCAGTTAGATCGATCACAGGTGTTTCCAAAATTGAAATGGGGCCTTTCGTATCATTGCCAGATAGATTGGTGGCCCAAATATGAGGCCCGGGATTGTCATTTTCTGGACCTTCAGGCGGGAAATAGGTTCTGGAACCCCACTCCCAATCCCCTGTTCCATTCCAATCCTGCACTGCAGTATCGTTTTCCAGATCGTCCTCCCAGATCGTAGTTATCTCTTCCGGACCTATCCTTATTTTGAAGGTAATATTTACAGGGGGTGCAGTGGCATTAGGAAGGGCAGATTTAACAGATACTGTTATATTCTCCACATGACCCATCTCCACTCCCTTTGGCACATCAACATGAATATTGAAGGTCCGAGGCCTACCCGGTCTGACATTCTCTATCTGATATTTTCCGGTGAAAAATCGGCTCATCAAGCTGCCGGCTTCATTTGACATTTTGCATTGCCAGTTATTTTCCGAGACAATATCTATACCAATTGATTCTAGGGGTATGAATTTCGTCCAATTGGTTGCCAATGAAGCATTATCTGTTGTATTCGCATATATGGTGACGTTCATTCCCTCGATTTTCTCAGCAAGGTTTTCAATAGTGAAATTCAATGAAACCGAATTTTTTGGTGCGGCAAACACCTCACCACCGGGATATTCCGGAGGAACCTCTATTACAGGATCAAAGGTAGAAGGTGTCCCCCAAATTGGCGGACCGCCGTACCAGGCTCCACCAGCGATCGTATGCAAAGGCGGCATATTATCAGGATAATCATAGGGGTAAGCTTCGGTATAATATCCCGGTCGGTCTCCACGGCCTTCTATGGTCATTGTATGCGGGACATTGTCTCCGTTTGTAACATAATAATCAAAACCGCCCGAGGTCATTCCTGTATCAGGACAATAATCCATGCCTGGATTCTCTGAAGGGGTCCAGTAATCTCTATCAGGTGGCCGTTCATCAATTCTAGGAGCCCTGCAGCACTCGTAATCCTTTTCATCGGTCCATTCAAATTCAGCTATGTTCCAATTCCTTGTCCAATCAACAAACTCAAACTCCGGAGTGACAAGTTTCATTTTGGCCCATATTTCTAGATCTATGGATAATTTCAAACCGGTTTTGATATGACCCATATGTGTGTTGGGATTACAATAATCTTCCACTCGAATATCCCCAACAGTCACCGTGAACCTTATTCCAGCTCCGATCTCCAGATAAAAAATCTTCTTAATACTTTCTCCAACCTTTACCCCTATCAATAAAGTGATCTCACCCGTAGTGGTCAGACCTCCGCAGTCCTTCTCGAGTACTATCTTACCTGATGCGGCAAGATGTATCTGCACTATCGGGAATGCAGGTATCGGTATGTCCACATCAGCGGAAGCAGTGGCCGTGAATATCCAGCCCAAGGGTTTCAGTTTTAAGCTAAGGGTTAGATAGTCACCTAATTCCAATTCCCAGGTAAGCACTTTTTCCCTAAGAGCATCATAGATCCAGTCCCGAATCTCTACAATACGGTCTACCAGCCACTGTTCAGCTCTTAATACTCCATCCTTGATTGATTCAACTGCATCCCTGACCTTATCAACCAGCCAATCCGCTCCTGCCTTAAGCCAGTTCCAAGCTGTTTCATACCAGGCTTCTTCTCCACGGTTCTGAAATCCTCCATCGAACCAGATCTCATATACAACCAGGGTATCGCCATCTAGTTCACCTGTAGAGAGTAATATTATATCCAAACTCGTGTTGAATAATTTCTCCGAAGGTGCCTCTCCGCCGGACTCCACGAGATAATAATCACCCTCATTGTCGGAATAGTTCAGGTCTGTAATTCCTACTCCAAGATGAATGTTCAAAGTTTTGAAACCAGGCAGAACCAAAGCTGGAAACTCGACCACAACCTCACCCTTTCTGTTGTAGATCTGCCAACCCTCAAGATCAAGTTCATTACCGTAATTTGTAAGGGAAATCCATTCCAAGCCTGCAGGTGCACTTAAATTTGCATCCCAAATCATGATCTGATAATCATTAGTGGAGCCTATAGTCGGACCGTTTGAGAACGGCCCTCCATTAATACCCCAATCTGAAGGTGAATCAGTATCTGTAGAGAACTGATCGCGACCGACGGAATCTCCAGCTGCGAAAGGGCCGTCAACAGCTTCACCAGAGTTCCAAATGGAATCTCCAAGAGCATCATCGGTCATGTCCCCTGAGGATTCGATTCCCCAAGACACATAATCAACAATATCCCATTCATAGTAAAGGCCAGCAGCCCCGGAATTGTCTGGTAAAGCGCTATCCATTACCGGAAAATAATAATCCAATTTTCCATCATCGGACTCAAGATCGTTCTTATGGCTATCAATATTCATATAATCCACAAGATACAGGACAAAAGTGCTGTGGGACACCATAGTGATATCAGGCAAATGATAAACACCTGAAGGCTCAATCTTGATCGTCCAGTTATGCATATCCACAGTTCCAGGACCGCTATTTCTCAGTTCTATTGATTCGTTGTTTATGTCATTACCGTCATCATTCGGAATACCTTTGAACACTATCTCGTTCAAAACAACCTCCCCGAAATCCCAATATTCCGGCCCAGTCTTGTCAGGATCTATGGTCTTCCTACCCAAAGCTGTTCCCTCGACCAGACCCAATGAGTTTACTGCTTCACCCATTGTCCATAGACCCAATTGATCAGCCCAAATCACAGCAAGCTTTTCTGTCGCCCCCGTTGATACTCCATCTCCCCAAACCAGCGCATCCTTAATATTATCCTTAGAGCTCATTCCGTTATAGAGAACCAAAGCATCGGCGGAATTATTAAAAATCTCAAGGTCAATATTGGTATAGAAATGTGCTTTAAGCCCTTCTTCAAATTCCTTATCGACACCTTTACCCAAGTGGATATTAAGTACCCCGTTTGGAGGAATTATCCAATCAGGAAGCAGCACATCAGCCTCTCCGTCTCCATTCGAAATTGTCCAGCCGGAGATGTCTGCATCATCGGTTCCATTGTTTACAATAGATAACCACTCATTACCGCCGTCATCACTAACCGGATCGAACATGATCTCAAGTAATCTAACTTGCGATCCAACCGACCTCAATTCAGGGGTCGTGGGTTCTGGGATTAATTTTTCGGTACTGTGCTTCTTGATCTCACTTTTAATAAATTTATTCAGAGAGACCATGGGAATACTAGCAGTCAATATAACTGCAGATATGGCAATCGTAAATAATACAAGTAAAATTTTCCTAGCTTTTTTGCCTTTCATTTTTACATCTCCTTATTGAAATACGGACCAATATATTACTCAGTAATATGAAATAGAGTACTTGAGGAATTTACATCTATATATTATTTTTTGGGTCCTTGGAGATGCATGATTTTTGATTATTGATATCTGCTAGGCGGAAATAAATTCAAAATATAGAAAAATCAATTAAGATTACCGCCGAGATGATATAAAACTGTAGGATCATACAATTAAAATCGGAATCAATCATTAGACATCCATTTATCCCCTTACGAACATGTTGAACTTCTTCTCGGATAAAATTGTAGTATCAGGTCCATGACCAGTATATACAACGGTATCATCAGTGAGTGTGTAGAGCTGTTCACTAATAGATTTTTTTAAGTCTTTTGAAGATCCCTGGGGGAAATCAGTCCTTCCTACTGAACCTTGGAACAGGGTATCCCCCACAAAGGCTTCCTGTTCGTATATGAGACTGACACTGCCGGGAGAATGACCCGGTGTGTGGCGGACCTCCAGAGAAATATCACCCACCGGAATATCATCCCCTGGGGTTATGAACTTATCAGGCTGAGGGCAGTCCTGTATTCTGATACCCCACATCCTTGCAGTAGCAGAAGAGGTATTGAGAAGGAACATATCATCCTCATGCATGATAAAGGAAGCTTCAGGAAATCGGTCCTTGACGCCTTTAACCCCTCCGATATGGTCAAAATGACCATGGGTAGCAATGATGTGTTCGAGTTCAATATCAAGTTTTTCAACTGTCTTGATGACCCGATCGGCATCACCCCCTGGATCAATTACGGCACCCTTTCCAGTTTTCTCATCCTTAATAACAAAACAATTTGTCTGAAGCAATCCAACTACAATTCTCTTAACAAGCATGATCAGTTCACCTTATCTATAGCATCATCATTTTGATCATTATTATTACCTTTGATACTGCTATCATTTACCATTGACTTTTTTCGTTTCCTTCTTCTCATTAACAGGAAGATCGTGACCAGTATCATAAGCATAATAAAAGCGCCCATAATCATGAAAACAATAACACTATTATCACTAATATCAAATTTCCCCCCGTCAGCTTCTCCACTATCATCATCTCCCTGACCCGTATCATTATCCTTGTGAACCTGGGGGTTGCTCCCCGATTCAAATTCCTTAATATTGGTTATATTATCACCATCTGGATCTGCTTGGGCATCATAGGGCGATATAGGGTCCAGAGAATGTTCCAGCTCCCAACCGTCTGGAATACCATCCCCATCCGTATCTGGAATCTCGGGGTCGGTCCCGGCTTGATATTCTGCTATATTGGAGGCTCCGTCACTATCATCATCTTCACTGGCATCATCCATGATTGGATCGGTACCCCAAAGTACCTCCCACTTGTCAGGTAAGGTATCATTATCAGAGTCACTGGAAACGGGATTCATATTTCTATTATATTCTTCACCATTATCCAAACCGTCATTATCTTCGTCATTGAAATGATCTCTTTTAAGGGGGTCTAGGCCATACTTAGTCTCCCATCCGTCCGGCAATCCGTCATCATCGGTATCGTTATTTGAAGGACAGGTCCAAGCAAGGAATTCCTCCATTTCTGTAAGACCGTCCTTATCCCGATCCAATTTACCATCCGAACCATCTTCGGGGTCCAGATCAGTCCGGATCTCCCATACATCAAATATCCCATCATTGTCGGAATCAGTGGTGTCCGATGGATAATCATCTCCATCAATGCTGTATCTATCTCCATCAGTGCTGATCATTATATCTCCATGCACTACTTCTAACTCATCTTCCGAAACATTCTGGGAACCCAGCTCCGTTACGTAAACGTTATCGAACCAATTCTGTCCGCACGGCCCTTTCAATGATCGAAGATTATATATGACCTCGTCGCGCGGATGGCCGTATGAGTTGCTGGATCCTACGGAAACAACTGCATTCTCGGGTCTCAGTTCCTCTACCATTGAATAGGGTGTGGAAGAACTGCTTCCATGGTGATCAAGGTGAATAACATCCATTTCGACCCCTCTTCTATTTAGATCACTAGCCACCATTGACTCCAGTGAAGCGGTCAGATCTCCGCATATCAGCATATCGAATTCACCGAAAACAATATGAACTCCAACACTTCTGTCATTTTCATATAGTCCCCAATCCGCACTTGAACCTCCGATAATATTACCGTTCTCACACACAACCGTTGCCTTAACTCCGCCCCCAATATCCAATATTTCACCAGGTGTGGGGGTTCGCCGCTCCGTACCTGTATGATTCACAGCTTCAAGATAATCAGAAATATATCCTGTAGACCCAATATTATCATCGCCCCGATCCAGAACATTCAGGATTTCAATATCATCATCAGTATCATAAATACCGTCCGATCCGGCAACCACTCGATCAATTCCACCGATGTGATCTGCGTCAAAATGAGTGGATAGGAGATAATCCAATGTTTCGATTCCTTGGTCCTCCAGTACCTGAAGTGTTTCAAAGCCAGTCATACCAGTATCAATCAGCATGGTATTATCCGAAGGAGATATGATCAATGTGCTGTCTCCCTTGGATACATCAATGCATATTATTTCAAGGGAATGTCGGCGTGTCCGGTTCACATCATCCTGATTCATTTCTTCGATACTTTTTTCTGAGAAGGCCGTATCTGCAGATATAATGAAAATACATGTTAATAATATAATTAAGGTCGATGACAGGTATATTCTCCTGGTATTATGCATGGTCCAGAATATGTTTCGGGCGTATAAATATCCTTTTATCTCATTATATTCCCGGCCCTATACGGGAACAGATGCCAGGGATTGTAAAGTCAGGAAATAGGCTTTTATTTCAACTCTCAACAAAGTGTAAATATATCAGTAAACATATCATAATGCGGTTACTTTACCAACCCCAATAAGGATTGAATACAAATAATTTAATGATTGAAATAATAAAAAGTCAGGAGATATTGAGATGTCCGTTTCCCCTCTTGAGAATCGATACGGAAGACCTGTGATGAAAGAGATTTTTCAGCAAGAGTCCCGTATGCGGTACCTTTTAAGATGTGAGGGTACACTTGCAAAATTTCAAGAGTACATGGGCGCGGTTCCTAAGGGGTATGGACTGAAAATATATGATTCGGCCCTGTCTGGAAAAGTGACCCTAGAAAGGATTGCAGAATTGGAGAAAGAGACAAAACATGACCTAATGTCCCTAGTAAAGGCTCTTTCAGAGGCAGTAGGGGAACCAGCCAATAAGTATATACACCTAGGGGCAACATCCTCAGATATCCTAGACACGTCAACAGCAATTCAATTCAAAGATGCAAATGATATAATCGAAGAAGCCCTTGACCATCTGGCCAGTGTTCTCAGGGACCTCACAGTAAGAAGCAGAGAAATGATTTGTATAGGCCGAACTCACGGGCAGTATGCCATTCCCACCACTTTTGGTTTCAAATCCGCAGTGTGGGTCATGGAGATTAGAAGGCATCTTGAACGGCTGAAAGAAATGAGGAAAAGAGTCGAGGTAGGGAAAATGTCCGGTGCTGTTGGTACTGGAGCTGGTTTCGGTGAAGATTCCTGTAAACTCGAAGACCGACTCATGAAGGAATTGGGTATAGGAAAGGAAGAGATATCCTCCCAGATAGTACAAAGGGACAGATATGCGGAACTTATCTTCTTCATAGCAAATGTTGCCACGTCACTGGAGAAGATAGCCACTGAAATCAGAAACCTCCAACGGAATGATATCAACGAGGTGAGCGAAAGCTTTGATGCGGGTAAACAGGTAGGCTCATCAACAATGGCCCAGAAAAGGAACCCCATAACCTGTGAGAACATCTGCGGACTTGCTCGGATAGTAAGAGGATTGGTCATACCGGCTATGGAAAATGCCGTCCTATGGCATGAGAGGGATCTCACCAATTCATCAGCTGAAAGGTTCATCATCCCCCAGGCTTATATCCTCCTGGATGATATGATCCATAAAACCAGCAGAGTGATTGGAAAGCTGGAACTCTATCCTGAAAAAATGATGGAGAAGATAGAAAGAGATGGACACAGATGTATGTCTGAATCGGTCATAATAGCCATGGTGGACAAGGGTATATCCCGGCAGGAAGCCCATGAAAGGATCAGATTGATCACCCATGATCAGAAGAATGAAAATGAAAACCTGGGACTGCGGGAATTGATATTGAATGACAGTTATTTGAAGGAATTATTTACTGATGAGGAACTCAAGGCAATATTGGACCCTAGTAATTATCTTGGGCATATCCAATATAAAATTAACAAATATATACTTAAATGATTTTTGAAGCATTGATCAAGGGGCTGGTTTCAGCCTAGTAAAATGAAATGAATACCAAGGGGCGTATCTCCAATTGACGAACGAAGATGAGGTGATTCCGCATGAAGATAGGAAGTTTATACAAACAAATCATGGTTGTACTATTCTTCTGCGGTATGGGGGGTTTGTTCGCCGGCAGTGTTCTGGAGATCATGAGTGACTTCCTTACCAGGGTACCAGGTTTAATTGTTCTTATTCCCGCGATTATAGCAATGAAAGGAAACATCTTTACCACTCTCGGGTCCCGGCTTGGAAGCGCCTCTCACATGGGTATGATATCAAAAGAGGATCTTTTCAATAAGGAACTCTATGAGAATGTTAAAGGATCATTTATACTAGCGGTTCTCATGTCCCTTATAATCGGGTTATTTGCTTCAATTAGTTCATATATTCTGCATATTGCCGGACTCGTTGAAGAACCCAATTTCTATGTCATTATTGCGGTCTCATTTTTTGCTACTTTAGTAACCAGTTTACTTTTGATAGCTTTCACAACCCTTATTGTATATATTGCTTTCAGAAAGGGGCTGGATCCAGATAATATTACCGGACCTATCCTGGCAACCCTGGGTGATTTCATCGCCCTTCTGAACATTTTCCTTGTCACTGCGGGTATAATAAGATTGGCTGAATTCATGGGAGTGGTCATATGAGCGATACCTTTTATAAGGCAAGGAATATCATCAGACAGAGCCTTCCCCTGCTTATAGTTCTAGTGATACTGGAGATCATTGCAGGTCAGTTTCTTAATAATGAAACGCTCCTTCTCAGCTCTGGGATTCTCATGCTCATACCTGTCCTGAACGGTATAGGAGGAAACCTCGGATCTATTCTGGCCGCGAGACTTACCTCGGCTCTGCATATGGGAACTATTGAAGCATCCTATAAGAACAAGGAGCTGAGAAAAAATATTCTGCTGATATTCTTACTGGGAATATCCATATTCCTTCTTATGGGAATGATCATATTCATTATCACCCCCATGTTCGAGTTCTCATCAGAACTGCCAATCTGGAAATTGGCGGTTATCTTTCTGGGTTCAGGATTATTACTGCTCACAGTGCTGACCACCGTATGCGTGTTCAGCGTGTTCATTTCATATAAAAAGGGAATTGATCCGGATAATGTGGTGATCCCCATCGTTACTACCATAGGAGATTTCATCGGGATCATTTCGATATTCACACTCTATATGATAATAAGATAGTATGAAGTCGCAGGAATTGAGCGATGAATTAAAATAATTTGGAATACCAGACTATGGCATTACCTGCCAAAAAACCATTTAGTCCTGCTCAAAAACGAGGGGGAAACCAAAATGAAACGCAATCGTAGGAAAAAACGGAGCGAATTGAAGAAGATAAAATATCGTCCAGCAAGTGTTAGCGAGCTACTCACTCAGATGAAGGATGTATCTGAACATATTGTAGATCTGGCATATTCGGCACTGGTCTTTGACAGTTTGGAAATGAAAGAGGAAGTTGACACGCTAGAGGAGAAAATGGATGAATACCTGTATCTTATCAGGATGAACTGCATGTTGGCTGCCAGATCCACCGAGGATGCCGAGCAATTGTCAGGAATACTGCAGGTAGCTTCCGCGGCGGAGGGAATATCCGATGCTGCCAGCGATATCGCATCAATTGTGGGAAGCAAGAGTAAATACAGATTGCTTCTTCCAATGGTGCTTAAGGACGCGGATGAATCCATCCAGAGAATTCGAATAACTTCTGATTCATGCATGGTAAGCAAGAAGATAGGAAAATTAAAGGTCGAGGAGATAACCGGAACCCGCATCATAGCTATTAAAAGAAGGTTTGTATGGAGATATGATATAGACGGTGACGTGCGTCTTCTCGAGGATGACATTCTTTTTGTCAGAGGTGTCAAAGACGGCATAGATGAACTGAGATTGTATGCAGAGAAGGGTGCAGAATGGGACAGCTACAGAAGGGAGGTTTCTTCATGAGCGAGACATTCCAAACCCTTATTAAAATGAAGGACACCAGCGAACTAATGGTGGACCTGGCATATTCAGCTCTGCTTTTCAATAACCGCTCCCTTGCGGAAAAGGTTCATTCACTGGAGGATTACACGGATAAACTGTATTCAAAAATGATCGAATTGGCTCTCGACATGAAAAAGGGCAATGAACCGGAGATGGCTAAGATTCTGATAAGGCTGGCAACTGGCATAGAAGCAATCGCGGATTGTGCCAAAGAGATCGCAGATGTTGTTCTCAGAGATATTGAACCTCATCCTGTCCTTAAGAAGAGCATAAAGGAATCGGATACCGGAATATTTCTCAATAAAGTTCATTTCAAATCGATTATAGTTGATATGCCCATAGGTAAAACAGGTATTGCTCAGGAAATGGGCATATGGATTCTGGCGATTCAGCAGGAAAGCCGTTGGATAGTCGGACCGGATGAGAACTCGATCCTGAGATCGGGTGATATTCTTGTTACAAGGGGGCCTACCGGCAGTAAGAAGAAATTCGCCAAATTGACATCGGGCAAAATAAGATCATTGTGAATGTCAATACATTACATCCGCACGAATTAAATTTAATAAGTTCATCCCTCATTGAGAAATGGGAGGACAATATGATGGAATGGAATATGGATTCATTTGTTATCAGACCCTGGAAAAAAGGGGATGATGATTCAATAGTAAAATATGCAAATAATCTTGAAGTGGCTAAGAACCTCAAGGATAGATTCCCCCACCCCTATACTATTGATGATGCCATAAATTGGATAGAGATTGCAACTGCCGAAGCACTGTTGGACCTTAATTGGGCCATAGTGATAGAGGGTGAAGCTGCTGGAGGGATTGGGTTGGATCCTGGAACCGATATTTATAGGTATTCGGCCGAGATAGGTTACTGGCTTGGAGAAAAATACTGGGGAAAAGGCATAATGACAAAGGCCGTTAGCCTGATTACTGATTACGGACTGAGTGAACTTGGATTACATCGGATATTCACAAGTGTATACCAGTGGAATCCGGGGTCAATGAGGGTGCTTGAGAAAAATGGGTATACCCTTGAAGGTGTACAGAGAAAAAGCGTTTATAAAAATGGGCAAATTATTGATTCCAGCATGTACAGCAGGATCAGAGATTGATGCCTTCGATCCTGATGTGGAAGATAATAGATTTATTCCAATCCCCGATCAGCATCTACACCAGGAAATTCTTCAGTATATTCCATTTATTCATTCGGGATTTTATCGGTTGTATTATTCCCCGTCTTTCTATTCTGCCACCAGTTCCGACCTCTGACCCATAACACCAAGAAAGCCGGAAGAACAGTTACTGATGAGAGGAACGAGAACAATATGGCCAATGCCGTTATCTGCCCAAATTGTTTCAAGGGCGGGAGAAGGGCAAACATAAGAAGACCGAATCCTCCAATTGTTGTGAATGCTGCACCCATCAGCGCAAAACCCGTATTCTTTGCGGTAACTGCCAAAGCTTTCAACACATCATCATTGTTATCAATATCCTCAATGAATCGATGGGTCATATGGATACCGTATGTGATACCTAAACCTACGGTTAATGCTGCAACTGTTATTGTCAGTACATTTAGAGGAATTCCCAACAGCTGCATTGTTCCCAATATCCACAGCATGCAGAATACAACCGGCACAGTAGCTACAGCTCCTAGAACCAGACTTCTCTTTTCAATGAAAAATACAATAGTAAGAACCACTAGAGAAACCAATATTGTAATAATAAGTGAATTTTGCTGGGAGGCACTTATTGAGTCAACTATTACCGCCGTCAATATGGAGGTTCCAGTGACCTTCACGCTCTTTGTCTCATCCTCATCCAGATCCTTCAGGGGTTTGGATATATCCTTCAATTCATCGTAGAGATCCCATTTCTCACTATGCTCCTTTGTAATAACAGTGAAGGACATTGAAGCCTTCGTATACTCTTTCCCCTCTCTGAATAGTACTGTTCGAGCTAAAGGACCGTACTTATCAAGGAACATGTCAAATACATCTTTGATATCGCTATTGGAGGCAGTGTCTTTCGGAAGAGCAGTATCAACATCGAACACTTCCTGGTATCTGTTATAGAAATCTGAATCGGGGTCTATTGAACCTTCGTTTATTGCCATATCCTTTATGGAATAGAGAACAAATGATACCTTGGGGCGATTTGAACCTTCCTTTTCCTTTTTAATCAATCCTGAATCGCTATCGCCAGCTTGATCAACTATATCCATCATTCCCTCAAGAACATCTGGATCTGTGATATCACCCTCGACAATGATTATTCCAAGATCTCCCTGACCTGAAAAACCTTCAGAGAAAAGGGCGAATTGATTCATAAGATAGTTTATATCCTTTGATTCCTGCAGGCCATCGGGAAGAAAGTCATTCACATCGAATGTTACTTCGTTCTTCCTAGCGGCATAACCCATACCACCGGTGATCAAGACTATTATTACAAGTACTAGAATAGGCTTCTTCCCCATGACAACAGATACAGAAGTGATCCGGTCTGCGAATCGTCTTATGATTCCGGAAGCCCTATTATCGGAAACCACCACTCCCTCCTTGTATTTGGCCCAGAGGTTTTTTCCCTTTTTTGCCTTGGGAAGGTCGATGATCCTCTTGATTGCTGAAAGGAAGGTTAGCATTATCACAAAGGAAGAAAATATTCCGAAAGCGGCCATTGCTCCGAACTGGGCAAGAATACCTACAGGAGAAACAATGTTTGATAGAAAGGCAAGCACGGTGGTAAAGGTCGCGAGCACAAGTGCAACTCCCACTGAAGCTATCATGGTTGTTATGGCTGGTTTTACCCTCTCACCTTTCTTTATCTCTTCCCTATACCTCATTGTCAAATGTATCCCGTAATCTATACCTAATCCGACTATAAGAACAGGTACCGCTGTAAGCATGGGATTGGAATTGAATCCCATTAAAGAACCAAAACCGTACATCCAAATTACTGCCAGAACAAGGCCTATAATGTTTATAATTATATCCCAGAAGCTCCGATACACTGCGAATAGAATCAGAACTATAAGGAGAAAAGCAAGAGGGAGGAGAATCATCATTGAATCCATTGATGCCTCATTAATCCTTCTGTTGAGTATCTCACCACCCAGGGAATGAATCGCCAGATCGGAATTATCATCCGCATCCTCAATCAGCTCAGTCAGGTTCATCTCAATTTCATACAGTTTATCGGGATCATCAGAAGTGAGAAAATTTAGAGTGTGATTCATGCTCATCATGATCAGACAGCCCTTTGCGGAGGGTGTGGAATCCTCTAGAACAAAATCTTCGGTTACATAGTGGATCAGGGAGAAGGAGGCCATGTTATAAGCCTGCATCACATAGCCCACAACCGACGGATTTGCTGACATGGCAGACATCTGCTTGTAATCCTCGAGACCATCTATGGTCGTATTGATATCATTCCGCAGCCCTAAGAGCATTTGTCTTGTAGAAGCATTCATTCCAAGGGAAGAATTGACATTGTTGAAATCCTTTTTCAATATGTCCCCTATGGAAGCCGAAGCATTGTTCAGATCATCTATTACGGACATGGAGGCATACATGAAACTCCCGGAAATGAATGTAGCATTGAAAATCGCAGGATCGGTAATATCATAGGAAAGAACCTCTGTTATCTTGTCCTTCAATACTGAATCGCTGTCCATGGAACTTACAAAATTCCTTAGCGGGTTTTCAGAACTGTTTCCTTTATTTCCCGTACCGCTATGATTACCGCTGCTGTTTCCCGATCCGCCTTCGCTCCCATTATTATCCATATATACCAGCACATCATCTATGAAAGGCTGAAAGGTATTCACAATATTGTTGATCCTGACATTCTCAGAAATATTTGTATTTGAAAGATCAATGGAGAGATTATCTGATGGTGAACCTAGATCGAAAACTGGTTCCATCATACTTGAATAGAGAGAGCCGGCCTGTTTAATACCTTCAACCTGACCAACCACATTGGACAGGGTAAAGAGTGATTGAGGGGGAGAATCTGGATTGGCCATACCCATTGAATCAGCCTGCCATTCAATGAAAGTGTCATCCTCGGTGAGATTGTCGGAAAGATCGATGATATCCAAAAAATCCTGTTTTGTGAACAAATCACCGTCCCCATCCTTAACCAGAACCACAAAGGAATAATTCGGTGTGAAAACCTCCTGATAATCGGTCCAGGCTTCGGTCACCTCAAGGTCGGGCATGAAATCCTCATTATCGAACTTCTCCTCCATGGGATTCAATGTCATCTCTAATATGGCCCCTAAAGTTATCAGCAAGATGACCACTAGAACAATTACAGGATGATCAGTTATCCATTGTCCAATTCTCCTCATTATCATAGAATTAACACCCGAGGGGTTCAACGTTAAATTTTTATTTATGCATTGCTGATGAAAAAATTTACTTAAAATATAATTGTATTTTTAGAATTCAGACTTTCTAATTTGAAAGAAATTTGAAATAAACTAAGTGATCCTTGAAGTTTCAGGAATCATTCCTTTATGCCTATTTTGCAACAGCAATGGTTTGATCTGTTTTATTATATATTTTACCATATAAAATGTGCTAGGTTTGAATAAATGGGGTGCTGTAAAAGCAGATGATAATACCCTAATTTCACTAGCTAAAGACAGTTTTTACCGCTCTCACTATCTTCTCAAGATCATCCTGTGAAAGATCCTGATGAACCGGTAATGACAAGGCCTGCAGGATCAATTTTTCTGTATTTGGTATTTCCATTACCCTGGCATTTTCGAATGGTTTGAAAGAAGGAATAGGTTTGGGATAATATATCCCGTAACCAATCTCATTGGCCTGGAGTGAATCGATTATTTCCTGTCGGTTATCAGATTTTATTGTGAACTGGTGGTATACATGCAGGTTCTCAGGTGCGGTATAAGGTGTCTCAACCAAGCCCCTTAGTTCTTTTATAAGGTATTCTGCATTTCTTCTTCTTCTTTCGGTCCTCCCTTCTAATAGTTTTAATTCGGCAAGCCCAATTGCCCCTCCGATATCGGTCATCCTGAAATTGAAGCCCAGCAGAAGGTGTGAATATCTAGAATCCTGACCATGGTTCCTCAATAATCTAAGTCTTTCCATAACTTCCTGTGAGTTGGTTGTGACAATCCCGCCTTCCCCTGTTGTCATGTTCTTTGTAGGATAAAAGCTGAATACTCCGGCATCTCCTATACTGCCCGCCTTTTTTCCATTATGCATCGCTCCATGGGATTGGCAGGAATCTTCAAGAACAGCTATGCCGTGCTCCTTGGCAATTCTGTTTATCTGGGTCATACCGGCACATTGTCCGTAAAGGTGAACTGGCATTATAGCTTTGGTCTTCGGTGTAATTGCCTTCTCTATGGCTTCAGGATCGATATTGAAGGTCTTGGGATCAACATCAACAAAAACCGGCCTAGCACCGGTGAAAAGTATTGAGGTACCTGAAGCTACAAATGAAAAGGGGGTACTGATAACCTCATCTCCGGGACCCACGCCGAGTGCCAATAACCCGATATGGAGTCCAGTGGTACCGTTTGAAACCGCCACAGCATGGTCAGTTCCGCAGAAATCTGCAAAACGTTCTTCGAATTCCTTAACATTCGGCCCCTGTACCAGATAACCAGATTCGAGAACCTTCACTACCCTTTCCACAGCTTCATCGCTTAATTTTATGGACACATTACTGATCATTTTTTTACCTCACAATAAACAACTTTCATAATTGAAGATCAGAATTCTATTTTTAAAATTATTGATTCTAATATATTGATTTAAATTCTCTGATTCCCACCTCAAAGTCCTTGCCGCATTCATCGCATATCATAGATCTTGGAGTTATTTTATCTTTTGGTGATGCTTTCATTCCGCATTGGCAAACAAAACCAATGATACGTGCAGGATTGCCTGCAACCAATGCATGGTCGGGAACGTCCTTGGTCACCACTGATCCGGCGCCGACGAGGGCATATTTTCCTATGGTATTGCCGCATAATATCGTACAGTTCGCACCCAGTGAAGCGCCTTCCCTTACCAGCGTGTTCTTAACCCTGGAATCATTCCAGATGCTGGCCCTTGGATAGGGATCATTGGTAAAGGTCATTGAAGGTCCCAGGAACACATCATCCTCAATAACAACTCCATGATAAATGTTCACCCTGTTCTGTACCTTCACATTATTACCGATTATCACACCAAAATCCACATACACCCCTTTACCAAAATTGCAATTCGTCCCTATCTTGACACCTTCTCTTATCTGACAGTAATGCCATATTTTGGTTCCTTCCCCTATATCCGCACCCTCCGAGACCTCGCTGGTATCATGTATGAAAACCTTTTCCTTGCTCATGATTTCAGTGAACATCAGGATTGCATTTTACCTTTACGGTGGTATTGGGAATGAGTTAATAAAAAATAATATAAAACCTGCCTATAGCTCATTAAATAGCGGTTTTCATGGTGCATTATGGTTATTCTCAACAGCCCAATAAGCAATTTCATATGGAAATAATGATAGTTAAATCAACTTCATCAAAGCCTTGGGCGGAATTCCCCTAAAGCCAATCAAGATCCTCATCATCCTCGAAGGAATCGAAGCCCTTATCCCCTTCATATCTGTTTCTGCTCCTGCTGCGGGACCTCTTTTCTTTGGTATTTCGGATGCGCTTTGTCTCTTTATTACCTTTTCTTCGGGGACGTTCCTTTTGGTTCTTGGATGAACTTTTCCTCTTCCTTGCCTTTTCCTTCAGCCTTTGTCTTCTTCTTTTTGAGCGGGAATTGCCTCTTCTCACATCCGGGGTTGCCCAGTCTTCAGGGAAATTATCATCCTTATCATCCAGGTGTTCACGGGTATCCTCCTCAGTATCATCATCTCCTTCATCATTCCACCATTCATCCTCAGTCCCCTGGTTAAAAGATGTTTCTTCATGTATCTCATCAGCTTCATCCGCATCATCAATTTTTTTTTCCTCTGCGATGTCTTTGTCGTCTATGCTGCCTTCTTCAATACCCAAGCCAAAATCATGATCCCTTTCTTCCTCAAAATCATGGATAGCCTTCTCCCTATCCTCATCCTTATCAAACTGTTCCTCGGAAGCACCTTCTTCATCATCCTTACTTCTAACCCTGAGCCACATTAGAATAATTATCAAGAAAAGAATTACAATCAGTATTACCAGCAGATAAACTATGCTCTTGTCCACTCCTTTATTGGTATCTTTGGAGCTGCGGCCCTCATCATCACCTGTTGTATCGTCATCCCCTGTGCTGTCATCATCACCTGTTGTATCGTCATCACCAACAGGGTCGGTGGATTTGTTGGGTATTGTCAGATTGGCCCAGATCAAATGCTTCAGATCCTCGTTGCCATATTTGTCAAAAGTGGAAACTGCATAATAATAGGTATTTCCCGGAATCAGATCAATATCGGTCCACTTTGTGGTGTTTTCATCAAATGTCACAGTCCTTACCGGTTCAGCACCATCCAGGTATGAAGCTTCATATCTAAGGCGGTATATATTAAATCCCATAATATCGTCATCAGCTTCATATTCCCATTCAATTACCGTTGTATTGGCCTTAGTAGTATGAAGAGATGCACTCAGATTGATTATCTTTGCCGGGGCCTTGTCGTCAATGGAGGTCCCGTTGACCACATGGAAATAATCCATATTCGCTTTTCCATCATTATCAACAGCCACAACTGCGTAGAAATAGACCTTCCCGTCCTCAACTGTATCATCCACATATTGGATGTTGTATACCCCATTGTTCGGATGGTCCATCTCAGCTACTGGTGTCAGCCCATTCAGTGTGAGTATGTATTCACTGGAGCGGTATAACCTGTAATGATCAACATCATTCTCCAATGCAGGGAACCAGCTGATCTCCAAGGAACCCTCATCATCAATCTTATCACTTGCCGATAATCCCCTAACAAGTACTGGATACAGGTCGATATTGAATTCATACGCAGAAGGTAGACTGACCGCACCATACTCATCCTGGGACCAAATTGTCAACCGGTAATGACCGTTTTCATCTAGATCCGCATCAAATTCGTGCTGCATGTCCATTATCTCTATCCCTGACATGATAAGGTAGCTGATATTGCCTTCAACTAATTCCAGATCAAAAAGATATCTAACCTCATCACCGTCAGCGTCCAGGGAGCAGTTGAAGCTGAAGCTAGGCCTTAGAGAATTGGAGTTGTTGAATTCGAATCCCTGAATTGCATCTGGTGCACCATTTCTAAGGATGAAATTTAAACTAACCATATCCGATACCGCACCTCTATCATCTTCGGCCTGAACTGATACATTGTAGCTTTCATCAAACTCAAGGGTATCATTGAATTCCAGATAAAGATCATCTGTAACTGCTTCCCATTTCCAATGGGATTCAGGATTGCTCAGCACGAAATTATATGTGACATCATCTAGGTCCTGATCAGCACTAGCGTTCCAATGAAACACTGGTGTCAAGGAATGGTTGGATTCCAATCTCAGAGCCGAAGGTGATTCCGGAACATTATTGATTATTGGACCCGGCATGAAACCAGTGATGCCGTCAGGATCCAAGGCATTATAACCCTCTATATCCCTTGCCAAGAAGCTGAACCAGGGAGTAGTCCCGGGCGGGAAGGCAGTGACAAATTGATATTGGCAGCCATCCGTATAATTAAAATCTATCAGGGTCTTCTCCATCTGGAAGGTCCCTTCAAACATCCCATCGAAGGAGTCCTGGGTATCCCCGTCTCCATTCAGATCCAGAATGAACCTTGGAGGACCGTCGGGCATTCTATTGAAGGGTGAAGAATATTCCATATAGAAAGTGAAATTGGTATCGCTGTCCCCCTCAAGGGGCCAATAGCAAACACCTGAACCCGGTTGGGATTCAACGAAGTGGATGGAAGGGGTGTAGGTTTCCTTCTCAACCTCATAGCTGTCAGTCAATATCATATCCAGATTAAAATATCGGTTGCTTACATTTATTGATGTATCAAGAACATAATTTTCACCATTGCCCAAAATTCTGACATGTGTCCAATCTGAGGGAACTGAAACATTGACAGTTAAAGGATGATCATAAACTTGTTCATCCATTGTTGAGTTCAAAGAAAGAGTAAAGGCATTGTCCCTGAGTTCAGTGATGTTCACCTGGGTATTATCACGGGTTTTTATATATTTAATACCGTTCACCATTGGAGTTACCCATAGAGTTGATCGGTGATTGGCCAAATAATCCAGATGAGGAATGAATTTGGATAGAGGATTGGGATCGTAACCTCCTCCCTCTATGGCATGTATCATCTCTATCAGCCATCCGTTCATTCCCACTGCGTCATTGACAAGTCCGTTGATATGAGATAATGACTCCACTTCACCGAAGTTGCAGGGGATTAGTTTGTACATATCCTCTGGAGAGCTGGGGAGGGGTACAGGGGGGCCAGTCAGATTATGATCATCTGCCCTTCCTCCGATAAAATGCTGTCTCACCAAGTTCAGTACGTTAGAATTATAAGAGCCGTAAGGATAAGCGATAGTGGGGCAATCCCTGGTTGTGAGGTTCTGGATGATATATTGCTTGGCATTGACCGTTTCGTTATACAATTCTTCCGGTGAAAGGGTTGCTAGATCAGGGTGGGTAAGTGTATGACAACTGATCTCGTTCCCATCCTGAGCCATCTGGTTTATCTCATTCCAAGGCATCCCGTAGTCGCATCCAACCACATCAAGATAGATATTGAATGTCCCTGCAAGCCCTCTGTTTTTCAAGAGCGGAGCTGCGTAATAACTGTGATTGGCTAAACCATCATCGAATGTGAGGGAGACCGCTGCTGCCTTGCTGCCGTACCAGGTACATATCTCCCCTGTGACCTCAAGATCCCTAGTCAGGGATTCAGTTAATACCTGTTCTTGATCTAGAATCACATGCGTCTGATTTGATCTAACACTTGCATCCATGGATCGAAGATTCGGTACAATGATCAACAATACTGCTATTAAAGCCATAATTACAATGACACGATTGTTTCCTTTCATATTACGACCAGCCTTATTGATTTTTAACAATTGTTTATTTAATGTCTAACCAATAAATTGATTTTCAACGAGCAGATTCTCAATTTTAAAAATGTAATTCCCACTTCTCAGGACCACTCCACCCCTTTCTTCTTGGAGAAATCCCCATCAACATCCTCATCCTCCCAATCCATTCCGCTCTGATAGTCATCCCAGGCCTCTCGGTAGCTTATGGGTTTGCCCTTGCCGGCCCCTCGGTAACGGCCCCTTCCCTTTTTCCTTCTTCTTCTGGTCCTTACAGCCTTGATATTATCGTTTGCGACTGTGAAATCCACTATCTCATCGTAATGCACTCTGCGGGATGAGCGTATGGAAGACGGGGCTACTTGTGCCTTCTTTTCATCAGCGCTATACGCCCTGGTTCCGTAAAGCTTCTCGGCCTCATCAAGATTGTAATCTTTTGCTATCATATTCTGAAGCCTCCTCTTATGCTCCAGGGAGAGCTCGTAGAAGTAATAACTGATAACCAGCCATGTGACATATCTCAGAGGCAGTTTCTTCTTGATCCAATCTTTTATGGAACGGGATTTCAGTTTCAAAACAAAATTGTGACATCTTTTCGCTTTGGAATTCAGACCTTTCATCGCTGCAAACAGGTTACCCATCTCAAGCCAGGAGCCACTGTACCCTACATTTGTCTTTACCGCACTTTGATAATAAGAAATCGCTTTTTCCACCTCATTATTCTTGATGGCTATTTCAGCTTTCTTCAGCCAGATAAACTCAGCGCCCTTGATGCTCTCATCTACTTTTTCTTCCTCCTCAGCTTCCTTTTCATCCTCTTCCTTTACTCCCTTATTTTTATCACCTGACTTCTGAGAAGTGGTCTTCAGATCCAATATGTCAGTGTACTTTTGCAGAATAGCTTTTCCTTGTTTCCTGCTCAGACCCGAAGGATCGGCATTAGTACTAGAAGAAAAACTTCTCTTCATATGCTCCATAAATCCAACTCTGCGGGGATCGTCAATATCCGTCAATGGATTATGATCAAGAGCAAGATCAATGGCCTTTAAGCTGTAATAGATCTCATCATCCTCAAGATAGCTGTAGCTGTTGACGATATGTTTCTTCATTCGATCTATATTCTTCTGAAGTTTCATATCCTGGGCTCTTTTTATTGAATACAGCAATAATCCCGCGATCATCATCAGGGTAGCAGTACCAATTATCAGTATTGTTATCTCCCCTGACACACTAGCTTCCTCCCCAGCAAGGAAATAGAATATGAAGTAAATGAAATTTATCATTAGACCGAGTATCCACAGGTTGAAAAAACCGAAGGTCTTCGATATCAGGTCCATCTTCTGGGATTGGAGTATGGAAGCTGCAAAGAAAATTGGAAATCCTATGATTGCTACACCTGAGAGCTGAACGAACCAGGCAATACCCAGATCTCCCATATCCAAAGAAAGCCTTACTAGAACTGTCAGCATGAGTGAGGAACCTATAATATGCAGTGCAATGATAGGCCAATATATTCTGCGAATATACCTCCTATTGAAATATGCCAATAGCAAAGATATCGATAGTATGACCGCTCCTATTATCACCTTGCCGGACAATATCCACGCAGAGTGAATGGTGTAAACCAAACCCAAAGGGCCCAATATAATAAATAAATAATAGGAAACGAACTTAGTGCAGTTGGGATGAAGAGCAATATGACGGATCTTGATGAATTTGAAAATTGAAACGCAGAGGAAAATGAACAGAATTCCGAGGGACATCCATTTCAGAACTGGATCTGGTTCTCCTTCGATACGGAGAATATCTTTCAGAGATGCCATTGTGTCCGAGAAAATTAAAAACATACTCGCAAACAGCGCAATGATCGTAAAAGCATATACAAAGTTCAGATTGATAAGATAATCATCCACCAATGGAATTCTGCAATCCCTGCACAATATTTCCCGACTCGTAATTCCCTCATTTCCGCAAGCAAAGCATCTGCGTCCTCTTTTGGAGGTGCATTTTCCCTTTTTTCTTTGCTTATTCTGAGTGGAATCTTTATTTTTCTTCCCGCTCATGCATCCAACAACCTATTGTATATTTTCGTGAGTATACATTTCCAATATTCTTATGGAATTCGAATTTAATTGCATACTCTCACTCTAACCACTATTCCAAATCAAATGAAGTATTCATTTGTAATCATTATTTCAATTTCACAGTCCTTCTTCCCCAGTGAATTTTGATCCCTAAACCAGTTATATATTTGAAATAAAGGAAGGCTGCTAACATACTGTAGCCCATATCATATAAGATCTTGATAGGCAGATAACGATATGTTCTTCTCCCTTCCTTGTATTGACTTAAAATAAGTATCCTGACAATAAAATATACCGTGAATATCATGATGGTTCTCACTGAAATAAAAACAAATAGATATTGATTGACGTACAATGCAGGTAAAAGAATTATGATAAGGGTCATTATACCCAAGAGAAAAAGCAGGTAAACAAAATTAGCCACCCAGGTGAAATACATATAGATCCCCCATGGATTCTTTTTTAGAAAATCCTTGTTCTCCCTCCATGATTGATACTGCCCATAGATCCATCTTTTCCTCTGGTTATACCAAGCTTTCCATTTTGTCGGGGCCTCGGTTCTTGAAACAGCAGTAAGGGCAGTTCGTGTTTGATAACCGCTGCCCAGAACTGTCTGTGTTAGATCTACATCTTCGCAGCATGTCCTATCCTGACATGAATATCTCTTGGCCAGTTCAGATCTCATTCCGAATACAGGACCGGGTTCTATCAGTACGTTCCCCATATCACTCTGAGGTATTCTGATCAGATGCTGGGTAAGTATATATTCCATTTGCTGTAATTTAACCAGATAACCCTTGTCAGTATTCCTTATTAGAACAAATCCTCCGACAATACCCGCGTGAGGATGTTTCTTGAACTCGTTGACAATGTTGGTGACGCAGTTCTCATCGAAATGTGAATCTCCGTCGGTGCTGACAATTATCTCACCAGTAGCCTCCTTCAGCCCGAAATTAATGGCACTGGCTTTGCCACCGTTGGGTTTTTTAATCACCTTTACTTCACGGGTGTCGCTTTTACCTGCGAGGATCTTGCTTATAGCATAGGTGTTGTCTTGAGAGCCGTCATCAACGATAATAATAACCATATTACCAGGGTAATCCTGAAGATAGGCATTCTCAATTGTCTGGGCTACATTCTGCTCCTCATTAAAACACGGTACTATCAATGATACATCCGGATTGTAATCCTGTGGAATCGGCTTCTGTCTCACATGGAGTGGAAAAGCAGCTTCTCTGTCAACACCTATAGGTGATTTATCCGTATAGTTACGGGTAAGTTTGAAGATGTTTCTTTTTTTCCGTGTTTTGGACAAACCTTCCGGATCGGTTATGTATTTCCCATTATCAACTCCACCGGATTGCCCCACCTTTCTCTCATATCGTTTGGTCAAACTCGACCATATTAGGAAGAATATAACTGGAAACATGCTAGCTACAAGGAAAAGATAATAAAAACCATCGATGAGAACCAGCATTAGTAGAGAGAAGGTTCTTTTATTGAACAATCCCAGTATCTGCTCATCTGCCTCCTCCTCGGACATATCCTCACTGGGATCCCTTATATAGTACCCAAAAGAATTGGGGATCAGAAACATAGGAAGTATTATGATCAAACTTATTATAAATGCGGTAATTCTGATGCTGGCCATTATTTTTCCCCTCCTTCATTCCGTTTCTCTGATCCATTAACACTGCTCAAAAGGAGGGTTTCCAATTCATATATCTCATTGAGTACAAGGCTCATATTGTTTGTCCACCCAATAGGGTCATCAGCCACCCTTTGATAAGAAGCTCTGCTTTTATTTTTTATAAAAAACAAACTAATAGCCAACAGACACGTTATCAATAGGATCGTTATTATTAAAGTATAAAGATAAAAATCACCAGGTGCAAAACCGAATATCAGATTATCTTCATTCCCCTGACCATCACCCCCCGAAGTGACCGCTGAGGAAGAGTTGATGTCTTTTTTATCGATAATTTTTTCATCCTCATCCTTTGTTTCAAAACTATTATTGATAAGGAATCCCTTCTTCTCAGTTATTATAATCCGAGACCAGGTTCTATCATATTTTCCGAAATCGTCATAAACGCTCAAGGTTATATTGAAAACCCCAGGGCAACGGTAAGTATGAAAACAATCTCTGGTATAGGAAAAGGTACCATCACCAAAGGTCCAAAAATATCCAGTAATAACTCCATCAGGATCAAAAGATTCCTTGCTACTGAATTTCACAGGTTGGCCTTCATAGCATTCTTCAATTGAACATTTATCCAACCATATTTTTGCGCTAGGTGCCAAATTCTCCACCATGAATTCATCTGATTTTATACCTTCATTCCCTCCTGAATCCACTGCAAAAACCCTGAATCTAAAACGTTCGCTCCTTTTTATGTTATTAAAATCATATTGACATTTATCTCCCGCAGTAACGGTTAGCACTTCCCACCCCTGCATATTCTGGGAGGTATATTGAAGAATATATATGTCCACTACTCCGCCACCGGCATCTTCGGTAGAATTCCATTTTATAAAATACCCCATTAATTCCCGATTATCCTCGGATAATCTTACCTCTGCTACGAGACTGTTTACCTTATAAGGACGGATGCGGTCAATAAGTACGGGAATTTCAGCTACGGAATAATATCCTTTGATACCTGTATTTCCATATGGAATAATTGTCAAATAAATCTCGGTGTATTTTTCGGTAATACCTTGGAAGGTGAAAGTTGTAATATTTCCTTCAAGAGTATAATTGAGAATATTTTCTTTGTAGGGTGCATTTCCTATCAGGATCCGGGTCCAATTCAAACCGGATGGAGAGTTTCCGATCATATCCCAATCCCACTTGATGGATTGGGGACCTGTCGCTAAAATGGTAACAGATATCAATTTGCGGTCCGGAACGGGAGATGAGCATCTTATTCGATATGAATCATGGTGGAAGGTATGCGTGCCCAATGAACTATTCCTGCCCAGGTTATCTTGTGCACAGATACCGAATATATGAGATCCGTTTTCAACTCTTGGAACCTGTATCTCCAGAAAACCTCTGTCAATGTCTACAGAAGAAACCTTATAGCATTCAGCGGAACCTTCGTCTACGTTCCACCAGTATCTTCCAATATTGAACAGGGGATCATTGTTATAGATATCTATCAATTCTATCCTGAAAACAGGGCAGGTTTGGTTGCTCCAGCCCTCTAATAGGTCTTCCGGCAATGGGGTTGGAATTTCAGGTAGACATGGGTAGAACTGGACCGCATCTTCCTGATAAGGATCCAAAGACTGGTTCCCTGGCAGGGTCAGCCGTGCATAAAATCCATATTCATCTTCAGATTGGACCACCTTGAGGAGGATGCGGTTAATTCCCTGTTTAAATGTGACTGGAACGACGAACTCATCTGCCCAAGCACAATTTGTTTTTCTTTCCTCCAATAGGATAAGTTCACCGTTCAGCCAAACTTCTATCCCGTCATCCGCACCTATCCTAAGTTCATACTCGCCCTTTTCCCTGGTAAGTATGTTTGAAAATGCGTAGATGCTGTTATATTTCAAGTTCAGATCTTCCTCAGCAAGGTCGATATAATCACAGGGACTAGTATACTGATACCATTCCAAACCATTCTCCACATCCCCGGGTGATGGTGACTCATCCCAGAAATCCCCAGACCCCGAATCATACAAATTACCTGTATCCAATTCAATATATTGATTCTCCAAAGCATGCGGGTAATCAAGATTTGAAAAAGGACCTAGGAAAAGCCATTCCTTTTGTGTTCTGGGAACTTCAAGAAATTTAAAATAATCAATTGATAATACAGTGGATGGGTCCGGAGAATCCTCAAGGATGAGTTTTAAACCAGTTATATTTAAACACTCTTCAGTATTATTGGCAATCCTGATCCATCCAGGATGTTCTTCAAGTCTAATACCAATTTTATGAAATTCGTTATCCGGCGGTACTATGAAGCGGACCTTTTCCTGATCATTTCCAGGATATGTGATGCCTGCTTTGTTAGTCCATTCGAATAATATCGTTACCGGCTGTGCTCCTGAGTTCTTCAGCCTAGCTTCTATTGAAGTATTTACTGAAGGGTCCAATTGAACTAGAGGAGATCTAAGATAGGTCCCAGCAGTAAGATCATGGATATCCCACCGGCCATCCATAGGATAATCATTTCTACGGGGAAAAATCTCCCACCCATCCTTCAATGTAGGTCTGTCGAAATTCCAGCAATTTTTCATAACCGGTACATCCATGACCTTGAGAGGTGAAAGCAATTTCTCCGAGAAAACGCTGTCTCTTATAGCCCAGCCATAATTGGGATAGTTTTTAAAGTACCAGTATTTGAAAAGGCAAACCCCCTTGGCCCCCTCCTGTCTAGCAATGGTGATCTGGTCCTTCAACAAATCGATTCCCTGCTCTTCTGTGTTTACAGACCCATGAGCAGAATTTTCTGGTGTATAAACATAGGTTCCAACGTAAATGTTCTTACCATTGCAGTGATCCACATGATTGTCTGCACAGCTCCTGAAACTCGATCTACTGGTTGTGTAGGTCATCGGCGTAAGATAGTCCACCAGATTCTCCTCGGTCCATCTTCTGGCATCCTGATACCAGCTAGAATATCCCCATGAATAACCGCTGGCAACATCGGCACCGATCCAAAGATAGGGCTTATAGTCATTTACCCGTTCGCGGAACATCCTTACCATTTTTGTCAGTTCATCAGCCTGCCAATCTCTTCTGGAGCTGTAGCCTGACTCAGCGAAAGCCTGATTGGAATATGAATCATATGAATATGAGCCGGACCGATACCGTATATGATCAAGTTTCATACCGTCTATTGGATAAGACGCAATTTCCATGAGAATATCCACAACAAACTCTCTTGCTTCGGGTATAGCAGGGTTGATCCAGTTGACCGGAGCACCGGAACTTGACACCTGCCTCCATTCAGGGTGGTCCCTGCAAGCAAAATAATTGGGCATTACACTTATCCATGGATGTATCTCAATTCCCTTCTTATGCGCTTCGATGCATAATGTCATTAACGGATTAAAATCAGGCTTTACATCCACATGCTTCGGATAAAATTCAGAATTGTAATACACACCTGCCCATTCACCATTGATTATAGGGCTTACGGCATTGAAATTATGCGTGACTGCAAAGTCAACCAAATCTATAATATCGGTGTGATTTACAATTCGGTAGCCAACGGTCCACAGACTTCTGTATTCGGTCTCTGCATCCTCCTTTCCTTCACGGGTTGAATCGATGATATGTTCTTTCCGGGCTGTACATTTGAGATGAGCATTTCCAATTCCTTCCGTGTTGCTGGCTCCAAATGACCTAATTTCCGATGTATCAACTTCATGATCATTACTGTCGGATGTAAAATCAGAGAACTGAAAAGGATTTAGAAATAGGAACAGGACTAACATCAATAACAATCGGCTCCAAAATCGATACTTTGATCGATCATTGCCACCAATATTCGTACTTGGGCCCTTCATATTAATCCTTTTATTTGGTATTTTTTCGGTTGATTCATTCTATTTTTATAGCTAACCACTTATTATTTCGGATCATATCTCGAATTCATTTATCAGTAATTTCTCAGTACTCCTAACATCCATTTCCGAGAGGTCTATGTTCTGAGACCTTGTTTCCATCTCCTTTTCACTTGAACTCTTCCTCCTCAGATACAACGCGAAATTGAGAAGAAGGAAAAACAAGCATACTATACCAAGAAGAAGAAAAGGGAAATATTTTGAGAGAAAACTGGTGATCAAACCACCTGAATCTGCGGTTTCATTTTCAGAGTTGTCCGGTCCGGAATCTGTTTCTGGCAAATCTCCGACATCGGAATCATCACCGGATTGTGCAGAGTTATTTGCATTGCTATTTGTTTCATTTGCCAATTGCTGGGGTGGGCTGGTGATATTTATAAGATAGGTAGTTACATTATAGGCTCCGAACTCATCAAAAACTGAGAGCGAAACCGTAAAAATACCCGCCTTCCTGAATGTATGAAAGGTCTTCTCGTCGTAAGAAAAAGTGCCATCGCCATAATTCCAATAATAATCGTACACATACCCGTCAGGATCGTAAGAATTCCCCGCATAGAATAATACAGGCATACCCACGAATGTTTCATTTATATCTATCATAGGAGAAGATATTACAGAGGTAGGAGCCAGGTTCTCAACCAGAATATCCTCGGAAGCGGGTCCTTGATTTCCGCTCACGTCAACAGCAAACACCCTGAACCTGTACCTTTCACTTCTAGAGGGATTACCAAAAGAAAAAGTCGTCTTATCTCCTTCAGTTGTACCCAGCTGCTTCCAATTCATGATGTTCTGGGATCGGTATTCAACAACAAAGCGGTCCAACTGTTCCTTGGTGCCAGATGAATACAGTTCGTCCCATGAAATGATGTAACTAATTAAACTATGGCCGTCAGGAGCAATATCTGGTAGATATCTCAATCCCGATACCTTATCCGGTTTAGAGTTATCGATAATCACAGGTACCTGAGAAGATGTCTTCAATCCCTCCAGGCCTGCATTGCTGGTAGGAATGAGAGATAAATAGATACTATTGTAATAATCTGTAAGAATATCATAGGTAAAGGAAAGTGATTCTCCGCTTATATTGATCTTATGGATATTGGAATTTCCGGGTGAACTTCCTAACCAAATCTGAACATGTGATATCCCAGAACAACAGGGTGTGACAATATCCCAATTCCAGGTGACTTTTTGCTGGGACTGGGATAGTTCAGTTACTCCTATGAGTTCCCTATCAGGAACAGGAATGGAAAATTTCGGCAAGGTTCGATCAACTTTATATGTATGATTGCCCCAGCTGGAGTTTCTGCCGATACCATCCTGAGCTCTGACAGAATATGTATGGTATCCGTTGGAAATATTGGTCAGTTCATGTTCCATATATCCTTTCAATATATTCGATTCGTGGACTGCCAATAGCTTTGGGTTTTCATTATCTATCTTCCACCAATATTTCCCAACACTGAAAAAAGGGTCTGGATCTTCAGAGATGACGAAATGGAACCTCATTGAATTATTGTCACGGGTGATCCATTCATCTACAAGGTCGTCTGGCTCCGGTTCAGGCAGAGGAGGTAGAACAGTATAGTAACTGAGCAAATCATCAACACTGCCATTGTTCTCATCCGTCAACCGAAAATAGAAACCGTATTCTCCTGTTTTCTGAACCAGTTTCAGCATTAATGAATTTATCCCTTCTGAAAGGGAAATCGGAATGGTCAGGTTATCAACCTCGGCCTGCTGTACCACCTTGTCGTCCCGGATTACTTCCTCACCATTGACCCATAAGACCACACCATCATCCGCACCCACTTTCAGATGATATTCCATATCCATTTCAGATATGACATTGGTATAGAAATATGTGGATTCCGCTTCATTACCTAAACCCAGATCATAGAGATCTATGTAATCTCTGGTTGTTGTGAATTCTGCCCATTCCAAACCGGATTCTATCTGTCCGGGCTCAGGAGGGATGCAGGTGAAATAGGTGTTATTATTATCTGGAGGAAGATCAAATTCACTGAATGGCCGGCCAACTATAGAAGCACGATCCATTTCCATGGCTGAAAAATAATCCGTGTTCTGAAAGGGTCCCAGCTTTAACCAATCCTTTTGGCAATCCGGATCGGATTGAAACTTGAAGTAATCAAGAGTAAGTGTAGCTGATGGATCGGCATTATCGATTACTGATATGTTGAATCGGGTGATCCTTGCGGTATTTGGATCACCATTTCCCTTGATACCCCAGCCAGCTACTTCATCCAAACGATGGCCGTAAGTGTGAAATTGTCCATCAGGTGGAAGCTGGAACTCAACCTTATTCTCATTCTGTTTGGGGTATTCCCAGCCAACATCATTTTTCCAGGTGAAAGATAATATTAAAGGGTTATTGCCGTCATTCTTTGCCCTTAACTCCAGTGTCGGAGCTGAGTGAGGATCCATATCCAAAAGAGGTGAGACCAATGTGGTGCCTTCATATGCATTGTGAATCTCCCACTGATCGTTCATGGGATGATCGTATCGTCTTGGAAAAATATTCCAGCATTCCCTGTAGGTTGTCTGGTTGAATTCCCATTCTGTTCTGTACACTGGCACTGTCAATTTCTTAACAGGGGCCCATGTTCTGTTGGGAAATACAGAATTCAAAGCCCATGCATATTCGGGATTGTCCCTCAGGAACTCATATCGGAAAAGACAGACCCCATCGGCACCTTCGGTTTGGGCAATATCTATCAGATCCACTATTAGAGCAATTCCCTCTTCATCGGTCTCTACTTGACCGTGAGCAGTATTGCCCGCTGTATATACATATGGACCAGCTATGATCTGATCACAATACTGAGCCCTTACATAACTTCTCACACTATTTCTGAAGCTGTTCCTGTTAGGGGTATAAATCATGGGTGTCAAGTAATCTATTATGCCTTCCCTCGCCCACTGGGAACCTCCCCCATCAATTGAGTACCAGAAATCGGGTTTATATTCATGAACCGCTTCACTGAACATTCTGAGCATCTCCGTAAACTGGTCACGCTCCCAAACCTGTTTACTAGCATATCCGGATTGAGCCCAGGCCTGCATCGTATAATCGTCATATGAATCAGGAATGTAAAGATGATCCATTCTCAATCCGTCTATGGGATAAGTACACATCTCCATATACATATCTACAAGATATTCTCTACAATCAGGTCTATTAGTATTGAACCCCCGGCCTGAGGGAACGCCGTTCTGATCAACCACCCTGAATTCAGGGTGTTCTATAAAGGCCCAGCGATTCGTATGGGGATGTATCCAAACATGAACCTCTATACCCCGCTTGTGCGCCTCTATACACAGGTTCATCAGTGGATCAAAACCAGGGGCTATATCGACATGTAGGGGGTAGAATTCCGATTGATAATACACTCCTCTGCCCTCTCCATTTATAATTGGACTGACAACATTGAAATTATAATCCTCGCAGAAGTTCAGGAGCTCAAGGATATTACTGATATTGATTATACTGTAGCCAATGGTCCACATTCCCCTGTACTCTACAAGCTCACCGCTCTCACCAACCTCCAATCTACTTTCGAGTTCAGAATCCGAAGGAACGACCAACAATCGATTCTCCTGTGATATCCCAGTTTCCTCCGATATTGGGTTATACGTTTTGTCCAACGGGATAGGCGTAAATAGGAATAATATTGCAATGTACATAATGAACAAACGAAGTCCAGTTTTCCTGATCTTCTTATCCCTTTTCATTCTATCACTTGGTTTACTTTGCATAGGGCTGGATTCTTTCCATATCGACTGTTCGAGCAGTTCTAACGATATCTCTTCCAGTAAATTGATACTAACCGGGTCTGCTAATCATCAATTCGATCATATTCAACATCATCATTACCAATTTCCTTAGGGGATTTCCCGAATTGTGAGCGTTTAAAAAGCAATGAAACTGAGAACAACAGCAGAAACACAGCTATACATGCAATAAGTATGTAAAGTACTGGCGATTCGGTAATCGGTTCTTCTTTTTCCTTCTCAACATCTGTATTATTACCGTCTGTAGCATCTGAATTATTCAATTCTGTACCGTCATCATCAACATCTGTTGCGTTCAAAACCTCCCTTTCGGGTGATATTGTAATATTTATGAAATTTTTTGTGATATTGTAGGCACCGAAATCATCATAGACTGTAAGCATTATCTCGTATAATCCTTCCTCTCGGTAAGTATGAAATACCGATCCTTCATAGGAAAAGGTTCCATCTCCGAAGGACCAAAAATGTTCATGAACAATCCCATCAGGATCATAGGAGATATTTGCCGTGAACAGCAGCGGATATCCCGAATATGTTCCGTTCTGCTGATTTGCAGAGTATTGGATAATTGCAGTAGGCTCAAGGTTCGGGATGGTATAATCCTCTGAAACCGGGCCGTAATTTCCCGCGGTATCAACTGCATAGATACGGAATCGATAGCGTTCGCTGCGCTGTATCTTATCGAATTGATAGCTGGTTTTGGAAACTTCTACCTCGGCCAGGATTTTCCATTCTACAAGGTTTTGACTTGTATATTCCAGCACATACCGATCTAGATCCCCAAAGGCACCAGGATCCTCAACTGGGTCCCAGGATATTGAATATGATTCCATGCTCCTTCCATTTTGAGACACATTTGGAGTGATTTCAAGTGAACCTACTCTCTCGGGTCTCAATCTATCTATCACAACAGGATTGCTGGTCTGGGGATCTCCTGAAATATTGGTATAGCTCACTGGAACCACAGTGAAATAAATGCTCTTGTGAGAGGTTGAGATTCCATCGAATGTATATTCTTCCACAACTCCTTCCAGTGAATCAGTATAGATATTGGATGATCCAGTAGTGTCGCCGATAAAGATCTCAGTACGTGTTATTCTGGAAGGACAGTCTTTTATCAAGGACCAGAACCAGGTAACAGGCTGTTCGGAATTCTGAAGATCGGATATGCCAATGAGGTCCTTATCAGACACTGGTTTTGAGTAAGCGGGAATGTCATTATCCACCTTGAAGATATGTTCTCCCCATGTGCTGTTCCGTCCCAATGCGTCCTGAGCTAGAATGTAGAAAGTATGCTCTCCGCTATCCACCTGGTTCACCTCAATTGATAAAATTTCATCATTGATGATCTGGTCATTCACATATACTTCAACAGGTGAATCAGAATCTATTTTCCACCAGTAACTTGTCACATCGAAATGCGGGTCCGGGTCGGAGGTCTCTATATGGTCCATAGTAAATGAAAGTGCTGTAAGGTTAAGCCAACCGTCGGATTGATCATCTGGAACAGGAGCAGGAATGTCCGGAAGTACAGGATAGAACTTAAGTTCATCACTAACCGAATTGTTCATGTAATCGGTCATTCGAAGATAAAAACCGAAAGCGCTGGTATTCTGACTCAACTTAAGCACCAACTGGTTCAACCCTTCTCTAACATTGATGGAAACAATGTAATTATCTACCTGAGCTTTTAGGACCGACCCATTATCATGAGATACCATCTCCCCATTGAACCACATCATATGGGCATCATCCCCACCTAGCCTTATTTGATAATCACCCTCTTGACCGGAGAGAATATGAGAAAAGACGTACATTGTATTGAAATCATCATTCCAACCCTTATCAATAAAACTAACATAATCAGTTGTGGTAGAGTACTTTTTCCATTCTTTTCCGCTTGTGATCTGACCTTCTTCCGGCATTATATCTATCGGACCGCCAAACGACCAGTTACCCTCAGTCGAACTATCATGAGGAATATGAAGATTTCCGACGGCAACCTGGTAATCAACGTTTTGGAAAGGACCCAATAGGAGCCACTCTTTTTGGCATCGGGGAACATTTAGAAACCTAAGATAATCAAGGTGAATTTGAGGGTTCGTCTCATTTGCATCAACCACCTTTAAAAATGTTCGTGATATCCTGAGATTTCTATCCAGATTCTCATCGAAAATCACCCATGATGAACGGTTATCGAGTCTGGACCCCATGGTGTGGTATTCACCATCAGGCGGAATCGTAAAATAGATCGGATCTTCATCATCCTTGGGATAATAGATATTTTTCTCGTTGGACCATGAAAATTCAAGTTTTAAAGGCCGACTTCCCGAATTTTTCACCCTAAATTCAATCGATGAGTGATTCACAGGGTCCAAGTTCAACAGAGGGGAGACCAGTTCGGTTCCGGATACCGCATTTGTAACCTTCCATTCTCCATTCAGAGGATAATCATATCTTCTGGGAAACAACTCCCACCCTTCTCTGAGGGAAGGGTCGTTGAATTCCCATCCACTCTTATTGACTGGAACTGTTTGTTCCTTGAGGGGCGTCCAAACCTTTTGAGAATAGGGGCCATCCTTGAGATGCCATCCATAGCTCGGATGTTCCTCCAGATATTTGTAGCTAAACATACTGATGCCGTCAGCATTATTATTCCGTGCTATTTCTATCTGATCCAAAAGAAGATTGATCCCTTCTTCCTCGGTCTCTACACTTCCGTGGGCTGAATTTCCAGGAACATAAACATATGGTCCAGCATTTAGGAGATTTCCATGCTTATTCTGAACGTAATCTCTAAGGGAAGACTCGAATGAACTCCTACTGGTGGTATATCCCATTATCTGTAAATAATCCACCCATCCCTCCTCTGTCCAAAACCGGTTATCCTGATAAACACCGTGATACCAGCTGGAATAACTCTGCCAAACATCCGCACCAAGCCAAAGATAGGGTTTATATTCGTTGAGCGCTGCCCTGACCATTTTAACAAGTTCACTCACTTGATCCCTCTGCCATTGAGCTCTATCAGTGTAACCTGAATCTGCAAAGGCCTGATTTGAATAGGGATCGTATGAATAGCTTCCGCTTCCGTACCTTATAGTATCCATCTTAATTCCATCAACAGGATAGGAGGCGATTTCCATAACCATATTTACCAGATGTTCCCTGACATCCGGTCTTGACGGCGTTATCCAAACTGTACTGGGCGATCCTCCGCTCGATACCTGGGGCCAATCCTGATGCTGAATTCTGGCTAAAACATTGTAGCACATATGGACCCATGGATGCACCTCGATCCCACGTTTATGAGCTTCTATGCAGAGATCTTCCAAAGGATTGAAATTCCAGGCTACATCAATATGTTTTGGATATATATATGAATAATAGAAAACACCGTCACTATCTCCATTAATGAGAGGGCTTAATACGTTTATATTGTGAGAATCCGCAAATTCTACCAAGGCCAAAACCTCACTGTGGTTGACTATCTTGTATCCATCGCACCACATGCCTCGGTATTCAATGTCGTTATCATCCCTGGATATGTAAATACTACCTTTATCGGTATGAATGATATTATCTTCTATGACTGTTTCTTTTTCCGATATCGAAATTTCTTCTTCACAAACCGAATATTCATTGATGATATCGTTATAGAAAATTGAGAGCATCATCCCCAGGATAAGTATGAATAATGCAAAGAAGCAGGCAGTTTTCTGTTTGATTTTCCCAGGTACCTTCAATTAAACACCTTTATGATTTTCTTTGTTTCAATTGTATTACAATTCTTGTGAACCGTCCTCATCATCCTTACCTTTGGCTTTCGATTTATCAGAAGGAGAACCGTTCTTGGATTTTACGGTTTTATTTACAGAAGGACTGCTAGATCCCACATCCATGTCTTCCTCCACACGCATCCCTTTAACGCTGATCGACAGATCATATATTACTATCCCGATAACGAGCAGAACAAAGACTATCCACAATAATTTTGACTTGTTCTTGCTTAGAATGCTTCTTGAAGAATAGGTCTTCCGATCGTCAAGACCGTCCAGATCTTCATCCTCAGTTTCATTCACTACTGTCTTGTTTTCAGAGGGTTCAAATATCAATATAGGCACCTGAATGGATTCCTCATTTCCAGCAAGATCTCTGATCCTCAGTACTGCAAAATAAATTCCGGGATACTGATAGATATAATAAAATGAACTGTTCTTGATAATAACACCGTCTCCCATCTCGCATTCCAGATTTGACAAGCCGTAATTATCGGTACAGTTGGTAAAATTGAAAAAAAGAGAATTGTTCACACGTGAAATGAAGTAGGGCAGCAAAGAACGGTTGTCCTCCTCGCTCGGTGTGCGATATGTAAAATTCCTTAGTCGTGTAATGTTGAAATCATCCTCAAAGGAGACCAACTCACCCAAAGAATAACAAATCTGGGTACGATTGCCGTCTGAATAGGATATTCTATATTCATGATAATTGGTAAGATTTTTATCGTCCAATATGGAAAGATTCATAACGGCAATAGGTAATATTACATCAGTCACCTCCAAATGAAAAGTGGTGGTGTTCCAGTTTTCCATTGCATCCAGTATCTGCAGGGTAATGTAGTAAGTTCCTGGTTGATCATACCTGTAGTTCAGGATTGAACGGTTGCTACCGAAAATGATACTACCATCTCCCAAGGACCAGTTGTAGAAGGTTATATTTTCATTATCATAGGAAGCTGTAGCATTGAGGAAAGCATACCCCCCAAGCTGTACTTTTTCCGGATAATCCACAATAACCACCGGAGGGGTCCCGTCCTTCACGAAAACAGCACCAGTATCCACATTATAATTTCCCTCTGAATCATATACTGCGAGATCTACAAAGTAGGTCCCCATCTTATTATATATGTGGTTCACCCACGAGACTGTGGTAATCTCAAATGTCCCATCACCGAAATTCCATTCATATCTTGAAATCAACCCGTTATCTGTAGATCCAGAAGCATCCAGGGTTAAGATATATCCCTTACGAATATGATTCTCAGAAGGAATATCTGCTCTAGGGGGAGTCAGATCGTGAACCCAAACCCTCTTTGTGGTATAGGTGGTAAAACCTGTTTTGTTGATTATTGTCAAGCGGACAGTATAGTTTCCCGGGTCTTCATAGATGTGAGTGACAGCGGATCCAGCGTGATAATCCACATTTCCATCTCCGAAATCCCAGGTATAGGTTATGATCCCGTCACGGTCATAAGTTTCACTGGCATCGAACTGTATCGGGCTGTCCTCATTTACTTCGTCCATAGAATCTATCACAGGGCAGGGTACAACCTTTACTTGAGTATGATGCCTATCGATACATCCGTCATTGTCCTCAGCAGTAAGGGTCACCTGATATATTCCCTGTTTCTCATATGCATGTTCTGCATAAAGCTTGTTGGATTCGTTACCATCACCGAAATCCCAACGAATATTCTTAATAGTACCATCTACATCATAGGCAATTGCATCATTGAACCTGATGGGTTTCCCAGGTTCGGCAAAAACACTTTTGCCAATATTGACGGATGGAGGAAGGTTGGTAGCGTTGCTCGCAATATATTTCCTCAGATGGGTATTTATCTTTCCGTCATGATGTCCCATGTACCAGAAACAGAGACCGTATAAGTTGAACTTCTTCACGAGATATAATTTATAAAGAAAACTCTGATTATCTGAATAATGGGTTTCTCTGTATCGGTTGGATCCGTAATCAGCATTATAGGTATAGAAAGGATAACGCCCAGTTGCATTCCATTGTCTTTTAACACCGTAAACTTCCCGGACGTTCTCTGCCTGTTCATAGTTATAGATCTGGGCACCGGAGAGAGTATTCCCAACCTCATCTACCGGCCAGTCATATCCGAAAGTAGGTATTCCAAGGATTACCTTTTCCCGGGGGATCTTGGTAACTGCATATTCCATTATGCTGTGGACCCAATCGTATGAGGCCACAGCTCCTGCAGAATGATGGGTGGACCAATGCTCATTGTAGGCCATAATCTTCACTTGATCGGCCACAACCCCAATTGGCTCGTATATATAAGCGTCACATTGAAAACCTGTTCGGTCGTCAGTCCATCTCGGATACAGAGAAACCGATATTGTCTTGTTGATCTTCTTCATCTCTACACTGAGGTTCTCAATAAATGATACATACCTGTATCTATCAGAGTATCTCACAGACTCGTAGTTGATCTCTATTCCGTCATAACCGGTGTTGTTTACTATTTTACATATCCGTTCGATATGTTTGGCCCGAAGATCAAGATCATTGAAGAAAAGGGTATAGGTGGCATTATTACCACAATATATGATAGGGATCACGGTATAGTTCAGTTCCCTGTAAGTGTTCAGCCTGTTCCATATAAAACCCGGTTCATCAACGGTCTGTACCACCTTGGCAAAGCTGTCAAGGGTGTACCAGTAAGGATAGATATGATTGAAAACATCCCTGTTCTGGGTCATATTAAGGTGGCATTCCTCATCCCAATAAACTGTCCAGGAGCCATAATGCGCTGAATTATTTACACTTCCGTTCCTAGTAGAAATCTCAAGGAACTCCTTGAAGGAAGAATAATCAAAGGCATCATTTTCCAGACCTTCATCGACCGAAGGTTCTTCACCCAAATAGTTGGTAATAAGGGAACTCAGGGGTATAAAACCCAAAATCGCAATAATAATTAATGAACTGAGAGTGATTATATATTCTTTGAATTTCATATGTATTCACCGAAAATTGATGTTGAGCTATTCTGTTTCTTTGCTGTGTGTTATTTTACTTCTGTATAGGAATTTGGAATAATATCTTGAGATTATTCCCAACCATCATATTTATCGAGCGACAATATGCTTATACATTCAGTATTCCGTTCATAATAAAAAGTTTTGTATTCTTTTATTTGGATTGATTATTTGGCAATTCCTATAATCAACATATTTAAGGTTTAATAAAATCGAAAAGAAAAGAAATTTTCCATTGAAAACTCATGTGAACAAAAATAATAATTTCAGGTAATGAATTGAAAACAACCTCATGATAAGAAATTGAATCGAATTAATATATAGAAAAATTTCCGTAGCTTACAGCCCTTCTTCGGCAACAGAAAAGAAACCAATAATTCCACATAACATTCAATATCAATTATAGTTCCATATAAATAAATAAGCTCAGAGGGTCACCGTAGTTCCATCTTGTGCAGATCTTATACACGCCTTGACTATCTCAAGGGCTTTCAATGCTTCTTCACCTGTGACAAGGGGTGATTCCGCTTTCTCTATAGCATTAAAGAAATCCAATATCTCCTTTTTGAGCGGCTCTTCTCTATGAGGGGTATGGGTTTCCATTTCGTATTCGGCGGTTTCGGGATTGAAAGTGAAAACGGACAGCTTACCTTTCAGGAGGTCAGCTTCCAGATAACCGGCATCACCTGTTATATACAGGCTCCTTCTTGGGTGTGGACGGTTCCAGCTAACATGAATATTTGCGATTGCCTCGTCATGGAATGATAATAATATATGTGCGAGATCCTCATGTGTCGGATGCTTGTTCCTATTGGCCATTGAAGATACTCTTTTTACTTTTTTATTAATGATATACCTTGCTAGATCCACATCATGTATCGAGGTGTCCATGATCACCCCTACATCCGAGATCCGTTTGGGATAAGGCCCCACCCTTACAGCCTCATAGGATATTATATTGCCTATCTTGCGCTTATCAACAGCAGACTTCACACTCTCAACCATAGTGTTAAAGCGCTCTATATGGCCAACTGCAAGGATCACATCATGTTCCTTGGCGGTGTCCACAAGCTCTTGTCCTTTGGATATTTCATCGCATATGGGTTTCTCAATCAGAATGTGAATTCCCTGCTCCATTGCCCTTTTGGATATTTCAAAATGGGTCGTGGTAGGAGTAGCTATTGATATAGCCTCAACTCCACTGTTTATAATAAATTCCTCAAAATCCGAATAATAGCTGCAGCCGTATTTTTCAGCCATGCTTCTAGCAGTCTCTTCATGCAGATCAAAAACCGCTTTCAGACAACCAAGATCCTTGTAGTTACGGGCGTGAAATCCACCCATTCTACCAACACCTGCAACACCTGCCTTTATCATAATATCACAGTTAAATACCTGCACCAATAATTTAAGGTTTTGCCACCATAAACGCCAAAGGAAATAATCCTTACAAACTATTGTCATTCTGGTCAAATCAACTGTGCCTAGAGGTGTATACAAATATTTTCCCATGAGCATATTACAAGATGAAGTTTTAATAATTAAAAGAGAAATCAGGAAACAGAACCGATTCATGGTCAAAAATTATTTTCTTTCCCAATTTATAATTGCGGTGAAGCAATGAAACGCAGTGCACTTATCAGAGAGATCGAGGATGGAGTGGCACTCATGGACCAGGGTCTGTATAAAAAGGCCCTGATGAAATTCGATTCATTGCTTGATATCGACCCGGACCTTCAGAGGGTTTGGTATTATAGAAGTATGTGCTTTATCGAGCTTTCTAGATATGATGATGCAAGAGAGAGCGCGCTTACTGCAATAGATTATGATATTCATGATATCGAATCCTGGAGGGCACTAGGTGAGATACATCTGGAACTGAACGAATTGACCAAATCCTTCAATGCTCTTAAAAGGGTTCTGAAAAGTGACCCGATGGACAGGGATGCCTTGTACCTTCTGGGAAATGTTTTTCTTAAGAAGGAAAGATATGACGATGCAATCAGGATATATGATAAAGTACTGAAGATCGATCCCGACGATGATCTTGCATATGATAAAAAGAAGTTAGCGGAGTTCAAAAAGAAAAGGGACGCAGATTATACCAGGGACAATAATTTCTATTCAGAACCTAAGAAAACTTTCCCCATTAAAGAATCAAAGCTTGATTGGGACTATACTGATGAGGAAAATGAAGACATTTTTGATCTTATCGAGACTGGACTAAACCATCTCCAGAACAAAGATTTCCAAAATGCTCTAGATACAGTGGAGAAAGCCCTCAGGATTGACCCCGATGACATCGATTCTTTGCTTCTAAACGGACAGATATTCTTCGAGATGGGCCAGTACCAGAAAGCAATGTCCAGTTTCGATCGTGTAACAGATATCGAAAAATCCAATCCCGAAGCCTGGTTCAACAAGGGCGAGATACTAGAGATCGTAAATAGATATCAGGATGCATTGGCCTGTTATAAGGAAGCCTTGAAGAACGATCCCGATTTCAGCGAAGCAAAGGAAGCGGTTGTTGAAGTTGAGGCCAAATTGGGTATGACCACAAACATCGATTTTGCAGACCCTGTGGCAGATAGAATGATCAAGAAAAAGGCCAGGGTCCGTGAGAACGAATATGATGTCGAGGCCTTTGGAATGATGGAACACCGAGAGGACGGATCTCTGGTTTCAGACAGTGAGTGGGTCGAGCGAGCGGGAAAATTCCTTGTCCAGAACTATCCACAGAGGGCTATGGTATGTTTCCAGAAGGCTCTAGATGTCAATCTTGATAATGTTGAAGCTCTTTTCGGGTTGGGCAATTCCAATCGAAAAATAGGGGAGAACGATATAGCTGTTGAATTCTATAACAAAGCCCTACAGATCAAACCCGATCGGGCTGACATCCATTATAATAAAGGATTGGCGCTCTTAGGAGGACAGAAACCCAACGCTGCTGTCAGAGCCTTCCAGAATGCTCTAAGGATAGAACCTGATAAAAAAGAAGCAATATCCAATCTTGGAGCCGCCTACAACGAAATCAATGAGATGATGAAAGCGATGGATACCTATAACAGATTGCTGAAACTTGACCCTAAAGACGCAAAGGCCTGGTACAATCTTGGCAATGTCTATGTTAAGGTTGGAAAGGCCAGAAAAGCCATCAAATCCTACGACCGGGCGATTAAATTCGACCCCAGAAATGTACAGTATCACTATAATAAAGGTATCACATATTATGAGATTAACAAGTTCAAGAAGGCAAAGAAAGCCTTTCTCATGGCATTGAAAATAAAACCGGGTTATCGGCCTGCAAAGGAAGCCCTTGTTGCCTGCAAGGATGCTCTGAGAATGTAGCCCGTTTACTTGAAAAGATTAAACATACTAGTCATTGTTTCCAGTCGATCGCTAACCGAAGCCATGTGCTTTAAATTGAACCTGATCTGAAAGGATAGGATTCATAGGGTCAAGTGCATTTTGAAAAATCACATATAACACAATACCTCTTACAGGAAGGGAGATCTATGTACAAGGTTAACGAGATATTCTTATCCATTCAGGGTGAGGGAATTCTCCAGGGAATTCCCACGGTATTCATTCGTTTTTCAGGATGCAATCTCAATTGTGATTGGTGCGATACGGAATATGCCAGGGAAGAGGGAGAGGAGAAATCTCTTGGCCTTATAATCTCCGAAATTCAGAAATTCAGTGCAAATAATGTCTGCATAACTGGAGGTGAACCATTACTCCAGAAGGATCTCGCGGAATTGATCCGCTCACTCCTGGAGAATGGATACAAAGTGTGTATTGAAACCAACGGCAGTCTGCCAATCAAGGGATTATTGGAAAAAATTTCAGTGAGAGATGGTTCATCAGGGAAAAAAGAAATATTATTTTCCGTTGATGTCAAAACCCCTTCATCGGGTGAAGTAGATTCCTTTGAGTATAACAATCTTGAAGTAATGAGTGATGGCGACCAGTTGAAATTCATTGTAAAAGACCTATCAGACCTTATTTACGTTAGGGATTTCCTGATTAACCGAGGAAAAGTGTTCACGGGTAATATTTTTATCCAACCCGTTGACAATAAAAATCTGGAAGAATTGGCGGAAAAATTCATTCAAACTGAATGGCCCCAGGAGATGGATATTCGTTTCGGTTTACAGATCCACAAGATAATCTGGTCACCGGATACCCGCGGCGTGTGACACATAGACTACTGGGATTATATTTTGAATATCAAATCAATGAAAAGCTTAAAATAACACTGCTTATAATTAACGAACCGACCAGTCGGTCTTTGGATTGGGTGACGGTTATGGGTCAATTCGGTGAGACAAAGAAAAAGGTACTGGAAGCCGCTTTTAATATTTTCAGTGAAAGAGGATATAATCGAACTCCTATCAGTGCAATAGTCAAGGAATCGGGGGTATCTAAAGGGGGAATATTCCATCATTTTGAAAGCAAATACCATTTAGCAAGGGATTGTCTGTTCTGGTGGGCAGAGAATCATATTTCAACGCGAATATCTAATATCGAACGGGGTAAATTGAAGCCAGATGATATTCTCATTCATTTCATAGATTCAATGCTTGAAATGTTTGATGGTTCAAAGGGATTCACTAAATTTTTCTGGGAGGTTTTCGAGGAAGCGCTGACTAATAAAGAGGATAATTCCATATGGCTTGAATTTCTTGATGGGTATGTAAAGGAAATTGAACAGATTTATGAATCCATGGGTGTTAAGGACCCAAAAATGAAATCGGTTTGTTTTCTTTCAAATTTAGACGGTCTTGCGCTATACTATTCCATGCTAAACGAATCACCTTTAAAGATGGACCAGCAGAGAATAAGAAATGAACTTATCAGAACCTGGGTCAATATTTCCTAGGTATACCATATCACAGAGGGACATCTATGAAATTTCTTGAACGACTAGGTGGATTCGTATCAAAAAGACCCGCTATGATAATAATCGCAATAATTGTCGTGACCGTCCTTCTCATTTCTGGAATGGGATGGTCATTGGCATCAGAAAGATCGGAGATGAGAACCAATATCAATGCTCTTTTCCCGAATTATCATGAAGTTGATGTAATGAACGAAATATATAGGGATTTCGGTGATGTAGAACCGTTCATAATTCTTGTAAAATCGGATGACGTAATAACTCCAGATATATTTAGCAGATGTTCCGAGGTAATGACAAAATTGTACAGAGATAATACTACGAAAGAATCCGTTCTAGGCTCCAATGAATTGGAGAAATCCCAAAGTTTTATTTCCCTCCCCATTATTCTCGGAGGATACCGGTTCACATACAAAACAGGTGATCCAGAGCCTACCATATTGCAATCACTCTCATGGGCAGCCAACTTCACAACAAAAGAGGAACTTATAACCGTTCTCAATAGTTATCTATCAGATCCCAATATCCCGGATTTCATGAAAGGGTATGTTTACCAGTTCCTCCCGGCAGATGCTGATTACTCAGCACCTGTTACATCCATGCTCATGTTGGTAACATTGGATGGAGCAATAAGCGATGAGGAATTGGAAGAGTTGGAGCTCCATATGAGAGACGATCTGATCAATGGGCAGAGAGGGGATGGAATAACCATCTATGTTTATGCTTTCGGTCTGCTAAATGCTTCCTACATGGAAGCTCAGGCTGCAGCGGAACCCTTGATGATGCTTGCCCTAGTTGGTGTTTTCATCCTGTCATGGATAAATTATAGGAGATTATCTGATGTTCTCATCGCATACACCGCGCTGTTACTGGTATTAATTTGGACCTTTGCAATTGTAGGTATTTTAGGTTTTGATTACAATTTCATGAATATTATGGTACCCGTTCTCATGATCGGTCTAGCTATCGATTTCAGTTTTCATTCTATTATGGGATATCGTGAGAGATTGGGAACTGAAAAGGAAAAAAAGGACCCTTCTCATTATGCTGTGATCTCCATGATGAAGGTTGTCGGTGTTGCATTCATTCTAGCTACGATCACAACTGCTTTCGGATTCCTTTCAAATGTAACCTCCAATATGCCCTCCATCAGTGAATTCGGGATATTGGCTGCTTTGGGAATAATATTCGCATGCATTCTCAATATGACCTATGTTCCATCCATTCGAATTGTATTAGACCGACGAAGGATGAAAAAGACAGGGGAGGTGAAGGGAGTTATAGAACCTGAAAAGGTAAGTTCAAAACCTGGCAGAATCCTCAAACCTCTTTCCATTACGGTTAGATATCCCTGGCCCTTGATAATCATATTATTTCTGGTGGCAGTACCGGGTTATCTTCTTGCTGCAGATATGAAAGCTACCTACGATCCTACGGGTGAATTGCTTGAAACAATGGAAATAACAAAGGCATTTCACCAGATAAACAACGAATATTCATTAGGTACCGAATACATAATGGTCAGGATAAACGGGGATTTAGAGGATCCGGAACTATGGCAAGCAATATTCCTGGCAGTTGAAAATGCAAGCAATGACGAATATGTAAATACCATCGAAGGTAAAGCCAACATTGAATGGCTTGGTTCATTTTTTCCTTTTTTAGAAGGAAGAGATCCGTCATATTCATATGTCGATAGTGATCTAGATGGTAAAGTCGATAGGGAAGCATCGGGTGAAAAGCTTATCCTGATGATAGATAATTTGACCTCCTATTACGGTTCAACCATTGAACAGCTTATCCATAAGGGTGAACATGGATATGACGGAATTCTGCTCAGAGTTGCATCGGAAACCAATATCGGGGAGCATGGTTTGAAAGCGAGGGAAGAACTGGTGCAGGACCTGAAACCTGTTATTGAAGCCGGCGGCAGTTATGAGATCACCGGCGAACCCATCATATGGAACAAGGGTCTTGATGATTTCAACGATTCCCTACTGAACTCGACACTGCTGGTCATGGTATTTGCAGCCCTCCTTCTGACCTTAGTATTCGGTATTATACATAGATCACCCCTTTTAGGTTTGCTCACTGCTGTACTCCCAATCCTCGTTATAGGCTGGACCCTGGGAACAATGGCCATCATGGGCATACCACTAAACATGATGACTGCTTTCGTTGGTTCGTTCACTGTAGGACTGGGAATAGACTATCCAATACATCTTGTCACACGATGGGCCGAGGAGAGAAGAAAAGGATTCGGAATAATCGAATGTTATTCCATTTCGGTGAAATCAACTGGAAAAGAACTGATGTTCTCTGCTGCCACAACCCTTTTTGCCTTCTTGGCTTTCGCACTGATGCCCATGCCCATCATGAGAGAATTCGGCATTGTTATGCTATGCGGGATCATTTTTTCATTCCTAGGAGGTGTGTTCGTCATGCCGATGCTCATAAGGATTTGGCATCGTAGGAGCGAATAAAAACCGGGGTAAAAATAGGGGCAATCCCTCTATAATGAGCCATCTATCATAACTGCTCATCAGTAATTTTCAGGCGCTAGAATCGGCAATCATTCGAGGCAGTTCAATTTCACTACTAGAATGGGTTTCTGAAAAGAACGCATTACATTTTTATATTAATTTATCAATGATTGGACCATAACTAGATCGGTCCTTTCAGAGGAATCGACGGTCATGGCAATATTGGCCAAATATATAATACCGAATATCCTGAAATAAATACAATGAACAAAGGGGTGAACAAATGAAAAAGATCTATGCTCTATTGGTTATCCTCCTCGCTTTGGCAGTGATAACCACAGGTTGCGACGATAAGAAGAAAAAGGAAGATACAATTAACGGAGAAGATGACGATACTGGAGATGATGATGACAACGGTAACGGAGGAAGTACAACATATACCACTGTTGCGGTAGATGATCTGAATTCCACACCGTATTCCTACAGCGGAAAGAACGTCAAGGTAGTGGATGCTGAAGTTACAAGCGTTCCCCAGACATTTTACTGCTATATAACTGATGATTCAACCTCTTCCACGGTAAAACTCTACGGATATGATGAGGACCTTGGAATAAAGGTAGGTGACGTTATTACTGTCCAGGGAATATTCGAACAGTTCGAGAATAAATACTGGGAGATCAAAATCCGCTCAAAAACTGATGATAAAGTTACAATAACTGATTCCGTGACGGTAGCGTACACAAGCATAGGACTTGAAGCCCTCCTGAGTGACCCCGATTCCTATTATGGCCTTTCAGTCGAATTGAAGGATGTCACTGTGGTGAATAAGGACTCCTATTATCATTTCAAATTGACCAATGATAAGACTACTGAAAAGCTGGCAGTTTATAATGATGGTCTTTATCTGAAACAGTTCAAGGAAGGAGACACCATCACAATAAAGGGCCAATTTATTGAATATAACGATGCACCTGAACTTAAATTAAGAAACGAAACCGCTTACGACGACGGTGTTGTATCTGTCACAGATGGTGGTGGGGGAACAACCGTAACCTATGAAGTGCATACCGTTTCAGAAATACTAGGGGACCCGGAAAGCTTTGAAGGTGATAATGTTCAATTGACGGATGTAAAGGTAGCTTGGATAGATGACGGGAATTCCGCGGCTTTCACTCTCTTCGGAGTAACCGATGATACAAGAGCTGAGACCCTAGAGATAGTGGCGTTCAATAAGATCGATGAAAATGATATTGCCAAAATTGTTCCTGATGCTATTGTTACTGTTAAGGGAAAAATGGGTTATTACGATCAGAATAAAAATGATGTTAAGGACGAGGATGAGGATTGGCAGGTAACAGTTTCAAGCTATTCTGACAGCGATGAGGTAATAATTGTCGAGGAAGCGGCGGCTATAACTTATTCAGAGGTAACCTTGAATGAATTGCTGGGAGATACTGATACCTACAATGAGAGTGACGTTAAGGTCCTGAATGCCGAGATAACAACTCTTGAAGAGAGGTCATCTGGTCTGAAGATCAACATTACGGATGCAAGCTATAATGGTACCCTTATCCTATTCATACCCAATGATGCTGATCAACCGACAGGACTGGCTGTTGGAAACACTATTAATATTTGGGGACAGTTCAAATGGTGGCCACACAGTCACGAAGGATACTGGGAAGTAATTCTGAGAGAAAACGGTCAGGACAAGGTGGAAAAGGTATAGGAATATCTGTTGGAGACGGGTCAATCCTAGTAATATATCAAAATTGATACGCTTAATCAGTAAATTATTCAGTGCAGGCTTATTGTTTAAACAGCAACACTTACTACAGAAAATATATTTCAATCATTGTTGTTCCACAATTTACCGGAAGTGATTCTATGAGTGTCAGTTGGATAGATAAACATACAAAGATCAAACATATGGAGATCACAGATGAATTCGTAATGGTCGATGCAGATATGCCCATGACAAGGGTTGCACGCAAAATGCTTGACCTTGGTGATCACGGTTCTGCCCTGGTAACCAGAGGGGATGACAGGGTAATTGGGTTCTTATCCAGAAAAGGATTTCTGGAACTGGCTGCAAAGGGATTTGATCCTAGGAGAACCCGGGCTCATGAGCTTATGAATGAGGATTTTATGGAGATATCCGGTGAGGAGACTGTCGAAAAGGTCATACCCTTCATCGCCGATAAATATCCTGAAGCTATTGTTGTCATAGATTTTGATGGAAATTGTATGGGATATTTTTCCAGAAATGATTACCGTGACGCATTGGCGGGATTGGGTTGTTACGATCAGACCCATGAACCGATCACTCCGGAAGAATGGCTTACCAAGGGTATTGCCATCTCGTCTCTGGGAAAGGTACAGGAAGCTATCGAGTGCTACGAGAACTATGTAAAGATCCAGCCTGACGTCCAGAAAGGGTGGTTCATGCTGGCAAGGAAGTTTGAGAAAGAGGGACGTTTCAAGGATGCGGTCATATGTTACGATATGTATCTCAAATTGAATCCCAATGATGCCGATGGTTGGTTCAACCGGGGTAATGTTCTGAACAGGATGCGTAATTATCTCCAGGCGGCTCAAAGTTATTCTCATGCACTGAAGATACTTCCTGACAATAAATCGATATTGATGAATCTGGGACTCACTCTTACCGATGCGGGAAAATCGAAAAAAGCACTGGAAGTATATAGTAAATTGGAGAGCATAATCGGAGAGAGCGCTGACCTAAGCTATAAGAAGGGCAACATTTACGATAAGGACGGAAAGCACAAGGAATCCATAAAATGCTACAGCAGAGCCACTGAACTTAACCCGAATCACGAAGAGAGCTGGTTCAATATGGGAGCCGCCCTTCACAGCCAGGGAAAAGAAAGAAAGGCCATGAAATGTTTTGATGAGGTTCTGAGAATTGATCCTAACAATGTAAGTGCCAGGGAAGCTAGGACGATCTGTGAAGAGAATAAAAGGTTCTTGTTCTTCTAAAGATCCAAAGAGATAATGTCCTACTTTCGTAACAGAGTAAATTGCTAAATAACGAATAAACACTTCCAAGTCTGGAAAATCATGATCTGAATATTTTACATTTCTATCATCCAGCGGTCTTTTTACAGTTCATTTTAAAGCAAAAAGCAATATATGGGTTTTCCATTAAAAATCAGGTTCAAAGGTCTTTACTAGGATGGCAATTTTCTAATTATCTGTTGCCATAGATGCACTAGAACATATCCATTTAGGGAGGCCGTCATAACTAAAAGCAGTAAGATGGAGGTGAATTGAATGGAAAATATATTAGTTTGTACTGCATGGCCTTATGCAAACGGGCCGCTTCACTTGGGTCATTTTGCAGGCTGTTTTCTTCCTGCAGATATATTTGTAAGGTACCAGCGTATGGCAGGGAACAACGTTTACATGGTTTCAGGTTCTGACCAGCATGGAACTCCGATCACCGTAACAGCAGAAAAGGAAAGCACAACTCCCGAAGAAGTTGCTGACCGGTACCACGAGAAGAACTATGATTCCCTTGTCCAAATGGGAATATCTTACGATCTCTTTGCCAAGACCCACGATCCTCATCATTTTAAGGTGGTACATGAGATTTTCACAACCCTTTACGAGAAGAACTACATATTCAAAAAAAAGCTAATGGCACCCTTTTGTCCAAAATGTGAAAGGTTCCTTCCCGACAGATATATTGAGGGGACATGCCCTGAATGCGGATTTGAAAAGGCAAGGGGCGATCAGTGCGATCACTGCGGAAAAACACTGGATGCTGATGAACTGGTAGATTCCAAATGCAGTCTCTGCACCACACATCCCGAGAACAGGGAGACCGAACAGTTTTACCTGCGTCTTTCCCATCTTGAGGGACCATTATGGAACATGCTTGAGGGAAAAGATTACTGGAGACCTTCAGTTCTGGGTCTGACCAAGGGATGGCTGAATGAAGGACTTCAGGATAGAGCTATCACAAGGGATCTGAGTTGGGGTGTTCCAATCCCCCTGGATGGATATGATAAGAAATGTATATACGTCTGGTTCGAAGCGGTGATCGGATATCTATCATGCACCAAGAAATTAAGCAAGAAATTGGGTAAACCCGATATGTGGAAGGATTTCTGGCTGAATGATGATGCACGGATCTATTACTTCTTGGCCAAAGATAATATTCCTTTCCATACCCTGATCTTCCCGGCAATGCTGGCTGGATTCGATCCTCAGTATAATCTCCCCTATGATGTTCCATCAAATCAATATCTTACCCTTAATAGCGAACAGTTCTCCAAATCTAGAAAACATGCGGTCTGGGTTCCAAGCTACCTTGAGAGATTTCCCCCAGACCTCATACGGTACTATCTCACCATTAATATGCCCGAGCACAAGGATACTGATTTTACCTGGAAGAACTTCGTCCGTGTAAACAATGAAGATCTTATTGCAACCCTTGGTAATATGATACACAGGGTACTGGTTCTTTCACAGAAGTATTTCGGTGAGATCCCAAACCACAGCGAGAATTATACTGTTGATGGCTTGGACAAAGAACTGCTTGAAGCAATACCCAGGACCAGGGATGAAATGGGTGATTTTATCAACCGATGTAAATTCCAGAATTCAATAAAATCCTTCATGAAACTCGCCCAGAAGGGAAACGAATACCTTGGACAGAAGGAACCATGGCGTCTATACAAGGATGAACCTGACAAATGCAGAGATATCCTTCACAATCTCATGTGTGTGGTGAACGGGTTGACCAGATTGATGGTTCCCTATATGCCCGGCACAGCTCAGAAGCTCCATGAGATGCTGGGAAATGAGGGGAAAGTGGAAGAAAGCCCATGGGATTTCGATCCATTAAAAATCAATATCGGATATAAATTGAGAAAACCAAGTCCTCTTTTCAGGAAATTGGAACTCAAGAAGATCATTGAAACAGAGAGCAAATTCGGTGGTGCTGAGGAAGAAAAGAAGGAAGCCAGGCCCATCAAGAAGAGGATCCCATTCAAAGATTTCCAGGCCCTTGATATCAGGGTGGCAGAGATACGTAGTGTAGAGCCTCATCCCAATGCTGAAAACCTTTATCTATTGAAAGTAGACGCGGGGCTAGGAAAGGAAATTCAGATGGTCGCAGGCTTGAAGAAATATTACAAACCTGAAGAATTGAAAGGTGAAAAGATTGTGGTCATAGTCAATCTGGAACCTGCGGAAATACGGGGGATCAAGTCCGAAGCAATGCTTCTGGCTGCAGACGATCCGGGAGTGAACGTAACCCTGGTGGGTCCAAAGAGAGATATTAGAACGGGTTCATATGTATACTGATGAACTAAATGGAAATTCCATTGATACTATTGAATGTTGGCTTTAGGAAAGAATAAGTAATGCAAAAAACCAGAATGATCTGATCTAGGTGATTCGATACCTTGGAAGTGTGGTTAAATGAAGATCGATATGCATGTTCATACCAAATATTCCATAGACGGAAAGGGTGAACTGTCCGAGTTCATCAAGATGGCCAGGAAAAAGGATCTTTCAGGTCTGGCCATTACCGATCACAACACTATAAAAGGAGCACTCAAGGCAAAGAAAATGACAAAGAAATTTGAGGACTTCGTATTGATTGTAGGTGAGGAGGTATCCACCACAGAAGGGCATGTTCTAGCTTACAATATTCAAGAACAGATTATCCCGGGTCTTACCCCTGCTGAAACCATTGAACTGATCGAAGATGCAGGGGGCTTTGCGGCAGCTGCACATCCAGGCAGGACCCCTTCCGGAATAAAAAGGAAAAAGATCAGAAAGCTACCGTTCAAAGTTGTGGAGTCACTCAATGCCTCAAGCTTGGAATATGTGAACAAAAGAGCTTTGAAAATGGCTGTCAAAATGGGTACAAGCTGTATTGGGGGTTCCGACGGTCATAAACCCCGGAAAATCGGAAGGGCATACACAGAGTTTGAAGGTGATACATTCGATGTGGAAGAAATCGAGAAAAGAATCCTCGGACGAGAATCAATACCAAGGGGTAAATCGATAAGATATCTCAGCTGGATCAAGCTTGATTCTAAAATACTGTACAAATGGCTTTCTAGAGGCGGAAAGGACATCTGATTATTTGCAATATTTACACAACTGGCAATTCGGAAAGGAGTTTGGAGTAAATCTCCTCTCGATCATCTGTGATAGCATAATGAATAAGGAGCAAAAATTACTTTAAAAAAAATTGATAGGTCAATTATAATTGAATGAAGGGATCAAAAATGCATTTCAATTACAACCCCGAATGGTATGCTCCAAGGACCATTGAGGAAACCATTGGTATCATTAAAAAGCTGAAGAGAGAAGGAGCGGATTTTCAATATTTGGCAGGAGGTACCGACCTGAATGTGAAGATACGGGATGGTGCATTACTGCCGGAAAATATCATCTCTATATCCGGAATCGCCCGGTTGGCAGGGATAGATCATATTCCCGCAGGATCCGGCCAAGATGATATTATTTTGAGGGAGGGAGGAACTTTGGATCTTATCAAGACTTCCTATCTCTCAATCGGGAGCGGAACCTGCTTCTCAGATATAAAAAGAAACCTGCTCGTATTGGATCAATGCAGGGGTTTGGCCCACGCTGCGGGCCAGGTCGGCTCACCACAGATAAGGAACATTGCAACCATAGGGGGAAATGTGTCAAACGCATCCCCAGCAGGCGATGTTGCAACAATGCTGACAGCTCTTAGCACAATAGTAATCACAGAATCACCCAGTGGTAAGCTCGGTACTCATATAGGGAGCTTCTTCAAGGGTGTCGGGAGGACAGTTATGAGTGCTGATGAACTCATTACCAAGTTCTTAATTCCAATATCAGAAGGATCGCAGGGCTCCGGATTCTACAAGCTGAAGAAAAGAAAGGCCGTAGTTCTATCCGTGGTCAATTCAGGTGCAATTCTGGTCTGTGAACAGGGTGTTTTCACCAAAGCAGGAGTATCTCTGGGTGCCGTAGCCGTAACGCCTCTGTTATTGGACGATGCTGAAGACATATTAATTGGAAAATCCATTGATGCTTTTCCCGAATTGCTCCCCCGTATAGGTGAGGCGGCCAGGGATATGTCCAGGCCGATTACAGATGTTAGGGCAACTAAAGAATACCGTAAGGAAATGACAAAGATAACGGCTGAAAGGGCGCTTCAAAGGGCCTTTGACAATATGATGGAAAATATCGATAGAGGGAGAAATTGAACATGGATGAATGTATGGAAGAAAAAAAAATCAGGATATTCTATCGGTTGAACGGAAAGGACATTGAAACCTTTGTTCCCCCTAAGAAGAGACTTATTGACCACCTTCGGGAGGATATGAAGCAATTATCTGCAAAGGAGGGGTGCGGTCAGGGAGAATGCGGAGCATGTACTATCATAATGGACGGTAGGACATTATGCTCCTGTCTAATGACAGTCGGTCAGGCTATAGGTAAGAACATTACAACGCTGGAAGGGCTCGGTACCAAGGATAAACCTCATCCCATTCAGGAAGCCTTTCTCAAAGCAGGGGCAGTCCAGTGCGGGTTCTGCACACCGGGAATGATACTCTCAGTAAAGGTGCTTTTAGATAATAATCAGAACCCCACTGAGGAGGAGATAAAGGAAGCAATATCAGGCAATCTCTGTCGTTGTACTGGCTATGGGAAGATAATGAAAGCCGTCAAACTGGCAGGCAGGGAATTGTACGGTGGAGGGGAGTGATATGGATTCTGAAGATATGAGGGAGAACCAGGTCATAGGTAAATCCCATTTAAGAGTAGACGGCTGGGAAAAGGTTCTAGGGAGAGGCATCTATACCAAAGACCTTGGCATATATGATCCCCTTTACTGCTCCCTGAAACAGAGCGAACATGCTCATGCTGAAATCATTGAGATAGATACTACAGAGGCCAGAGCAATAAAGGGAGTCGTTGGTATCTTTACAGCAGATGACATAACCGGGATCAATAACGTGGGGGTTATCAACCTCGACCAACCAGTTATGGCAGATGACAGGGTGAGACATTACGGAGATGTAGTGGCGATAGCAGTAGCCGAGACAAAAGAACTGGCGGATCAAGCTGCGAATATGATAAAGGTTAACTACAAACCCCTCCCGGGTGTATTCGATCCGGTCGAAGCATTGAAGAAGGACTCTCCTTTAGTACATCCCGACGGTAAGTACGGCAACAAGGGAAACCTAATGTCGCTAATGGAATATCAGAGAGGAGATTTTCAGAAAGCCTTCGAGGAAGCCGATGTCATTATAGAGAATGTTTACAGACCTGGTTATCAGGAGCATGCATTTATAGAAACTGAAGGCTGTATTGCTTTGAGCCACGGAGAAAAAATCACAATTTACGGTTCTCTTCAGTGTCCATTTTACGTCAGGGATGCTGTGGCCAATGCTTTGGGATTGAAAAGGTCCAATGTGAGGGTGATTCAAGTTGGGGTCGGAGGTGCATTCGGCGGAAAGGAAGACGTCCCTTCGGAAGTTGCTACCAGGGCAGCTTTGGCATCCTACCTGACAGGAAGACCCGTTATCAATATCAGAACAAGAGAAGAATCCATCAGCATCCATACAAAACGGCACCCAATGGTAATAAGACACAAAATTGGTGCCAAGAAGGACGGAACCCTAGTCGCAGCAGATGTGGATATCATATCCGATCAGGGCGCCTACTGTTCCGTGGGTAAATATGTTCAGAAAAGAGCAGTCGTACATGCCTGTGGCCCCTATGTCATACCCAATTCCCGAGTAATATCCCGTTTTGTCTATACCAACAACATCCTTACAGGAGCTTTCAGGGGTTTCGGAACACCCCAGGTCGCCATGGCTGTGGAAGAACAGATGGATGAGCTGGCGAATGCACTTGATATGGACCCCTTGACCTTAAGGACCAAGAACATGCTCAGAAAAAATGATCTTACCCCGAAAGGACAGCTGCTGGACAACTGTGGAGACGGCCTTGAGAACTGTATCCTTTCAGCTTCAAAAAAGAGCGAATGGAAACTCAAACGCCATGATTTTAACCGTTTCAATGAAAAAATGAATAAAAAGGACCAATCGGAAATAAAACCTGGTGAGAACATAAGAAAAGGTATCGGAATGTCCACTATAATGTACGGTGTGGCACTGGGAGATTCCGCTCCTGACATGGCCACTGCTACATGCCAGATAGCTGAGGACGGAAGTGTAATTATTACCACAGGGGGCGTGGAGATGGGTCAAGGAGCGAAAACAGTCCTTTCGCAGATCGCCGCACAGGAAGTCGGAGTTCCCCTTCATTATGTCAACATATTGGATGCTGACACTTCCATTGTTCAGAACAGCGGGCCCTCGGTGGCATCCAGGGTAACGCCTGTGATCGGGGAGGCTACCAGGAGAGCGGCGTACAAGGCAGTGAGACAGGTGAGAAAGCTCGCAATGGAAAAATTCGGATATGACTATGATTACGGGGAAGAGGAATTTGAAGACGGTGAGAATGAAGAGATGGATGTAAAGAAACATATTTACCCCGCTGTGATCGACGGAGAACCCCATATCGTAGATAGAGCCAGTGGTAAAAAATTGAGATTCAAGGATCTGGTCCAGGAATGCTATTTCAATACTCTTAAATTGATTGGTCTAGGTTACTCCCGGCCCCCGACTCTTCTGGAAGATGGGAGCTATAGGGATTACTACACCTATTCATTTGCATGTCATATAGCTGAAGTGGAGGTTGACATGGATACTGGAGTGGTGGATGTAAAGAAAATTACAGCTGCCAATGATGTAGGACGGGCCCTCAATCCCATGTCAGTAGAAGGACAGATAGAAGGCGGAGCGGTCCAGGGAATGGGGTATGCCATCATGGAAGGCCTGGTTCAGGATAATGGTAAAATCCTGAATCCATCCTTTACGGATTATCTTATTCCAACTGCCCTTGATGCTCCGGAACTGATACCGCTGATAATAGAGGAAAGGGATGATTTCGGTCCCTATGGTGCCAAGGGTATAGGTGAACCCTCTCTGATCCCCACACCGGGAGCAGTCCTCAACGCCGTGGGCCATGCAATAGGTAAGCCAATCAGGATGACACCCGCCTCCCCGGAAAATGTATGGAAAGTGATAAACGATAGAATCTAGAATACCTAATAGTAGAAAATAGTAATATCAAATATCATGGTATTATTGGCCGGCCAATATTAAAATTTAAAAATCGCGTTCATTATTATTGATATTTAATAATTGATTAAAAAAACTCTGAAAACAAAAGGTGAAAAAATGCTAGATCCAAGAATATCCAAACTGGCAGATATGCTGATAAACTATTCCTGCGACCTTAAGGAAGGAGAGAAAATCCTAATCGAAGCCTTCGATATCCCAACGGAGATGGTGACCGAACTGATCAAACATTCCTCTGAAGCCGGTGGCATCCCACTTGTAAGCTTGAAGAACCAGAAAGTCATCAGAAGTCTCTATCACAATGCCACCAAAGAAGGCATGGAGCTCATAGGAGATTATGAAAGGCACCGAATGAAAATGGTTGATGCGTATATTGGGTTGAGAGGAAATCACAATATTGCAGAACTCAGTGATGTCCCAACAGAGAAAATGAAATTATATCAAAAACACTGGTGGACCCCTGTTCATATAGATGAAAGAGTTAAGAATACCAAATGGGTGGTTCTAAGATGGCCCACAAGTTCCATGGCCCAGCAGGCAGATATGAGTACTGATGCTTTCGAAAAATTCTATTTCGATGTATGTACTCTTGACTATTCCAAGATGTCCAAGGCAATGGACCCGCTGAAAGAGCTTATGGAAAGGACAGACAAGGTAAAGATAGTGGGACCGGGAACAGATCTTCGATTCTCCATTAAGGATATTCCGGTCATAAAATGCGACGGTAAACTGAATATACCAGACGGTGAGGTTTTCACTGCCCCGGTGATGGATTCGGTTGAAGGTGTGATTCAGTACAATACGCCAACATTATACCATGGGACTGTTTTCAGAGATATTAAGCTGGTTTTTGAAAAGGGTAAGATAATTGAAGCCACGGGAAGCAACTCTGAAAAGGTAAATGAGATACTTGACAGCGATCCGGGAGCTAGATATGTCGGCGAGTTCGCCTTGGGTGTCAATCCCTATATAACAAAGGCTATGAAAGACATCCTATTCGATGAGAAGATCATGGGATCCTTCCATTTCACTCCGGGAAATTCATATGATGATGCTTTCAACGGCAATAAATCCGAGGTGCACTGGGACATGGTTTGTATTCAGACACCGGAAAAGGGAGGAGGGGAGATCTATTTTGACGGTGTACTAATCAGAAAGGACGGACGATTCGTGCTGCCTGAACTGGATGCCTTGAATCCCGAAAACCTCAAGAAATGAAAATTTGCCCTCGAGACTTCATTGAATTTGGATGAATGGGTTGGAAAATCAGAAAAAAAAGAATAATTTGAACCGGAATTAACATATTATCCGGTTCATTATTTCTTCCTGTTTGCCTTCTTTGAATTGGTTCTATTCTTCTTCTTCTTCTCGGCTCTCTCTTCTTCTCCCAGCACCTTGTAGGTTTTGACCGCTCTATAAAGAGCAGTATAGTGGCCGGCGACAGCAAAATAGACCATTGCTATGGTAAATGGATACATCCCTAGTAATTGACCGTCCTTTACAAGGAATATCTCTTTGCTGGCAATTGTGAAGGAATGGGAAAGGGTCCAATCCGGGTTTGTAACTAGGATCACAAACTGGATTATGCTGAAGATCCCCAACACAACCAGTCGGTCAGCCCTCCCCAGCAGCCCACCGTAAATCCTTTTCACATTGAGTGCCTGAGCTTGTGTTCCCATATAGGATACCATGAGCATCCCCGAAACCGCTAACACTCCCCAATGGATGGAACATAGCGGACTGAATATTATACCAAAAACCATGAGAAGATCAGAATATCGGTCAATGGAATGATCTAGAAAATCCCCAACGCGAGAAGACTTCCCCGTGAGCCGGGCTATATCACCATCCAAAAGATCGCATAGAGAACTGAGGACACCCGCAGTCAGGGCGAAGAAAAAGAAATAGGGCCAGGCATAAAGAAAATATATGGTCACTCCGCTTATTATTGCAAAGATCAACGAAAGCCAGGTAAATGTATTGGGATGAATGTGAGAAAACCTTCTGGTAATGGGCAGCAGCATATTTCCAGCATTCTTTCTGAATTTGCTCAATACCATCTTTCACACCTTTTGCCATAAAATTTGTTTAGACAAATTTTCGACAGTTTTTGACAATATTCTTAACAATTTTTAACTCTTTTATTCCCATGGATCATACATTCAATGTCTTCTCAGGGACATCTTCTTTCCTTTGTAGGTTTCAACCTGTTTTTCCAGGGATTCCATGCCTTCCATTATGGCAGATATCAGGTCCCAATCATTCTTTTTGGTAATGAACGTCTTTCTGTGGGTCCCCAACCTTAGATTCACGGTAAACTTTGTAAGTGATTCACTATGATGATGATGTTTGATATGGATATTCAACAGCCGGGGATCTACGTGATAGCTGATCTTGGGCAGCACTTTGCCGATAATGGTATATATGGTATCATATTCATACATATCCTCATCGTCCAGACCTGATATCTGAACCAGAAGTTCGTCCCTTTCTTTTTCGGAACTAACCATCTCAATTATATCCAAACTGGTCACGATACCAATGGGTCTGCCTTCCTCCACGACTAGGACTGTGGAAATCTTATTATCCACTATGGATTTCATTACCTCTTCCAGTTTTGATTCCTTTTCAACATAATGCGGAGGTGTTATCATAAGACTTCTTACATCTATACTGGGATGGGTCTTCTCTCCGCTTCTCTCTCCCTGTGAGGCCCTTGTCCTGATTCCCCTAAGGGAAACATCTATCTTTTCCAAAGCGAATATTCCTCTTAACAATCCGTCATCATCAACCACTGGAAGGGATCGTTCCTTCAGATTGTCCATCTCCCTCAAGGCCTTTTGAACCGTGTCAGTGTCTTTTACGGATATAACCGGCTGATTCATAATGTCTTCTACAGGAATCTTGGTATATAACCCGAGCTCAAGGAGCTTGCGGATTATGTCCCTTCTGGTAACTGTACCTATAAGTTTATTGCGTTCGGTTACCGGAACTGATATGTAATCATTGGTAAGTAGAACTTCAGATACAGTTGTCAAATTGTCCTCACCGCCTATTCTGGGCGGTGGGTACATGACGCTGTCAACAGTCACAGATAGGGGTATATGTCTCCGTTTAGCCAATATTCCATATCCAATTATTCCAACTGTTTCCCCATCTTCAATTACAGGAATTTCATGTTTCACTTTGCCCTTCATCTTGGAAAGAGCTTTGGCCAATGTTTCGTTTGAGTCCACCATCAACCCTGGGTTTCTCATAATGTCCTTGACTAGAATATTATTAAGTTCCGTTACGTCAGCATCCATCTTCCATCACCGATTCTAAATATCTCCGATAATCACTCAATCTACGGTAAGGCAGCCATGAAAATTCACCTTTTCCAGATGAAATATCCTATACCTTCTTCAGCATTTTTACCTTCAGCACCATTATAAATTGAATGAAAACTGCATTTCCTTTTTACAAAGTCGGGATATATATCTCAATACATTTAATAATTTGTAATCATTTTAAGTTAAGAAACAAATGTCAATGTGGTTCTTTGGAAGCACAAAAAATAATGTAAAATAAACTGCTCCTTTGACAGAAGAATGAACGGTTTTATATATAATAATCGGACACTATTTGGACAAGTATGTATTGTATGTATTGCATATATTATATTATATTATATTATATTATATTATATTATATTATATTATATTATATTAGAAAATAGATGATCAGTAAATGATCGCAATCAAATATAAATGGCTGATTCACATGAAAAATCAAGAAATTGACATCACAAACCCCCGGTCCCAAAATGATATGGGCTTTTTAAAAATCCTCTTATGCATCCTGGTAATATTAATTCTTTTCAATACATTCAACCTTAGAGGAAACGGAGTAATAAAAAGTCATTCCTCAGTATTATTTAGAAATCCTAACTTCAATATAGAGACATTCACTGGAGAACATAGTGGAAACTGCAGGAATATCACATCCAACGATACCATAGCACCTATAGCTGATGCGGGAAGTTATCCGCCCTTATACCAGGGAAGGACCATGGAACTGGATGCCGGTGGTTCTAGCGATAATATTCCCGATCTTTTCATCAACGGAACCTTCAACTGGACAATCGAATCTCTTAACGGAACCACCCTGGAAGGGATTTCCGTTGAGATAAGTTTTCCGAATCCCGGAAGGTTCGAAGTGGTTCTAGAGGTAACGGATGCTTCTGGGAATTCAGGTACAGATTCTGTGAACATAACTGTTCTGGAAGATACGATTCCACCAAAGATCATATATTCTACACCCTCAACAAAGGAGAACATTGCCGAAAATTCCACCTTTCGGTTCATTTTTTCAGAAACAATAGACAAAGTGTCGGTACCTGGTGAAATATCATTTTTCAAGACTATGGATGAGACCCCTATCCCATGTAACTGGTCATTGGAAGATAATGATACTGTTATAGCCCTGAAACCACCAGGTTCACTCAAAGAAAACACCATGTATACAATTTTAATCGGTTCAGACATAACCGACCTAGGTGGAAATGGATTGGACTATTCACAGGCATATGAATACATATTTACAACAACCGGATACTCACCGGAAATAAAAGAACCTGAAGGAAATTTCAGACTTCTAGAAACCACTTTCATACCTCACAATCCCTATATAGGGGACCTTGTGGTCATCGAACTCCAATTCAACAGGAATGTAAACGATTCAAGTATACATCCAGGTTCAATTTATCTCCAGGGGAATAATGGTGAAAACGTACCAATTTTCGCTGAAAAAGGTACTGATGAAAGTATTATCCGAATTGACATACTCATTCCGGTTGAGAAAGATGTTAATTATAAATTGAACATATCCAAATATCTTGCTGACGAGGAAGGCAGGAGTTTGAACATGACCAGTCCAAACATTCGATCATTTGTTCCTAGGAAAACTGTTGAAGAGAAGAAAGATGAGGGAGCCCCAGTTTTTTTCATAGTTATCCTGGTTATCGGTTTAATACTAATCCTGGTCTTGGTACTGGTCATCGTTGATAGGGTGAATATGGCCAAGGATCCGGGTTACGAGGAGGCAAGAGAGAGATGGTCGTTGAACAATAAAAGGGCGAAAAAAATGGCATCCACCCGCTCAAACTCTCCCTTTTCCAAGGATAATAAAAAAAGGTCCAAAATGAGCAGAAAGGATGAAAGAAGCGAAGATCGGTTCTCATTTGATGACCGAGAGCATTCTAGAACCCCTATCAGAAGAGACAGCAAAAGGGATGGTTCAAGAAAGCCTAAACCCATCAGCTATTACAACCCGGATGAGGATCATGAACGCGAGGGCAGAACATATGAGATGAAGGATAATCATAATGTACGCCGTAGAAGAGCAAGTTTTGATGATGATGATTCTTATGGAGGAAGGAAAAAACGCAGAGGGAGGAGATACAGGGGAAATACGAGAGAATTTGATGAAGAATATAGGGATGACCATTACAAGAAGAGTACAAGAAGAGGTGCCCCCGAAAGACAACCAAGACATGAAAGGGAATTCGATGAATATGAACGAGGCAGACATCGAAAGAAACCCCAAAGAAGGAGCGGTCAGCACGACAGAAGAAGAAGAGAGGATGATTGGTAAAGGGATTTCCTGAGAAATGGATGGTGTGAATTTTTGATTACACGAGAAATCTCCCTTTCAGCAAGCATTGGAACCCATTCGGTTCTTGGATTGAAAAAGATAGAATCTCACAGTGAACCTACCACAGGATATCTTATGCTGGGTAAGAACTGTATGAACAATTGCGCTTTCTGCACCAAATCCGCTCATTCCCAAAATGATAAACTATCCCGAATAACATGGCCCGAAATCAGTCTTGGAGAACTGTTGAGAGCAAAGGAATCCGTTTTAGATTTCCAAAGGATATGCATACAATGTACTCAGTATCACCATCTCTTGTCAGACCTCAATGAATTATTGGATTTCATAAGAGAGGAAATTAAATTTTACGGACCAATATCTGCATCAATCAATCCTTTGACCAAAGATGAAATGACGGAACTAAGAAAAAAAGGATTATCGGACATATGCTTTTCCCTTGATGCCGCGACTGCAAACCTTTTTAAAACCGTTAAGGGTATGAATGTTAGGGTAATGAAGGACAGGAAAAATAACGGTTTCTCATTTGTTTTTGAATCCCTCAAAGATGCATTGGAAATATTCGGAACCGGACATGTTGCGACCCATCTTATTGTAGGCCTGGGTGAGTCTGATTCCGATATTGCATGGTTCTTGAAAAAAATGCTTGAAACCGGCATCAGAATAGCCCTCTTCTCATTCACGCCAATGCGGGGAACAGATATGGCGGATCATTTCCAGCCATCCCTTAAAAGATACAGAACCATTCAGTCCTTACTATACCTTATGAAAAATAGATATATTTCCTGCCAGGAATTATTATTTAACCACAGAGGATCGATCTATGCCATAAATTCCCACTATGGAAAACAGGAGACTCAGTATAAATCTAGCAATAATATTGAAGAAACGTTGAATCTATTAACAGCTGAGGTGTTCAGGACATCAGGTTGTTCCGGATGCAATCGTCCATTCTACAATGAAATGCCGGGGGGACCCATGTATAACTTTCCCCGGGAACCAAAGCAAAATGAATTCGAGGAAGCATTACAGCAGGTAAAGGATTACCTTCAGGAACAGAGTTGCTCTGAATAATGTATATCTAACGGTAATTGGAATACTCAATTGAATTTATCAATTATCGAAACCGTTTCTGGATGGAATTAAACTTAAACAATACCCAAAATATTTATGTAACTTGATTCAGATTAAGTTGAGCACTTTGAACCATGAAAAAAACTGAATTTTATACCATTTATTAAGCTAGGATTTTGTAAAGGCGATAATAATGTTAAAGCGCGATAATTATAGAAGACCCTCGACCTTTCTAAGCATATTAATAGTATGTTTGATGGTTTTGAGCGGGTTGGGTTTAGTCCAACTGATATCATTGAGTGACGCGAATGTTGGGCATGTAGAAGCAGATAACGCTAGGGATCATTCAGGCACAAGGGATGAACCGGACCTTGTCAGTTACTGGAATTTCGATGAGAATTCTGGAACAAACGCCGCTGACTCCGTTGGCAGCAGTGACGGAACACTAGATCTGGGTGTTGAGGGAAACACAGATCCGAACCTTGCCTGGGAGCAGGGCATCATTGGGAACGGATTGGCAATGGATGGGCAGGATGATATTCTCAACTGCGGGAATCATCCTTCCCTTGACATAACGCAGGAGATCACAATAATTGCGTGGGTAAACTGCAGATTGGAATACCTAAGGCCGACATTGATAGCTAAACATACCGATGCAGATCCGGGATATCTTCTTAGGTGGGACAGGGACAAAGGATTCCTCTTCGCAGTCGAATCCAGTCCCATTGCCAGCAGAATGACCAACCTAAATACTGTCAAAGATAAATGGTATCAGGTAGCAGCAACCTTCGGAGATGATCTTCATATATATATTAATGGCATTCTGGCAGATGGTACTGCTACTGGTCAGATACCTGCCCAGATAGGAACATCCGCTGCGGACCTGATAATGGGTGGAAGGACTGATGATGATTGGAATTTCAACGGGACACTGGACGAGGTGAAAATATACAGCCGCTGTCTTACCTCCACCGAGATCAAGGATAAATTCGCAGAAGTAGCATTGAGAGGCGGATGGACCTTTGATGATGGATCTGGTGAGACCCTGAGCGATTATTCACCGAACAGCAATGACGGATCCATCTCCGACGATGATGCGGATAACGGGGACGGAGATACTCCTCCACTATGGGCGGATTCAATCATTGACGGTGGACTTATATTTGATGGGGTGGATGATTATGTTGAGGTTTCCCAGGATCCTTCCTTTGATTTTGAATCCAATGAGGAATTCACCATTTCCGCCTGGGTTAAGAGCGATAATGAGGATGGGGTCATCATCAGCAACAGGGATGCAACCAGCTATTTCTCTTTAATATTTGAATATGGTTATCTGGCAGCAAGGTACAAAAGCCTTTCAGGTTCAACATTGACCGCAATTACAAACAAGAAGTACAATAATGACATGTGGCATTATATGGCAGCCGTACTGGAAAGAGGGAACGGAGGACAGATCAGGTTATATGTTGACGGCGATCTGAAGGCAAGCGACAGCAAGGGTGGATTTGACGGAATCGAGAGCCCCAAGAACATCAATATTGGAAGGGACGCACACAGTCTGGACAATCATTTCAGAGGAACCTTGGATGAGATACACGTATGGAACTCGGCATATACCGAAGGACAGATCGCAAATGTATACAATGAGGTTCTAGATCAGGCACAGGTGCCTCCCTCTCTATCAACACCTATCGACGATATAATCACATTCAAGGAGGACAAAGTTGGAAAAGATCTGATTAATGTAACTCATCATTTCGATGATCTTCTAGATGATTCCATGGACCTTAACTATTCCATTGAGAGGGTCTCCGGCGATCATATAATTGCCACTTTTACCAACTTCACCTTATCATTCCAGAGCGATGAGATAAACTATACTGGTGAGGCGGTTTTCAAGATCGTTGCTGAGAACTCAAAACAGCTTACCACTTATTCCAACGAATTTACAGTGCAGATCGAACCTGTGAATGATCTGCCCATCTGGACCTCTGCACCGCCTTCAATTTCATTTAAGGAGGACCACAATCATACTACGTCCTATAAATTGATTGATTATGTTACTGACGCTGAGGATGACGAGCTGATCTTCGACCTTGATTTCAATGATGACATGTTCAATATCAGTCTAAATGAGGACACCAATATTTACCTAGAAGCCATCGATTCGGATGTATTCGGTGAATTCAAGTTAAATGTTACTGTGATAGAGAATGCCTCCCAGGATGCAGGCGGCAGAAAGGAGATTTCCTTCGCTATCGACCCAGAAAATGATGTCCCAAGGGCGACACTAACATCACCTAGTGCCGGGCAGCTGTCCATGATAAGGAATGTGACCCTTGAATGGGACGTTTCAGATGTGGATGATGATGAAGGGAACATCACATTTGATCTTTATTTGGGAAAAAACCCGGACCCGCCCATATTCAAGACCGGACTTGATACAAAAACCTTTACGGCTACTGGGCTTGATGACCTTTCCACCTATTACTGGAAGGTGATCCCAAATGATGACGAGGACGAGGGAATATGCGAAACAGGAATAAGGAATTTTACAGTTGACTCACTTGCAGACCTACCAAAAGTACGATTGCTTACACCGGTAAATGCCTCCAACATAATGGAAGAAGAAATCCTACTGACATGGGAAACCGTTCTTGATCCAAGAGCAGGGACTTTGAACTTCAGGGTTCTAGTTGGTAATGGTTACGGAAATCTGACCGGTAAGGCGAATACTGTTGATAACGAATATCTATTAACCGATCTGATGCCTGAAACAAGGTATTATTGGACTGTTATCCCCTATTATCCTGCTACTGGAGGTAACATTGAGGGTATATGTATAAGCGGCAGTTGGTATTTCGAGGTCGGAGACATCCCCAAATACATACTGAACACTGAACAGGAAGAAGTAAAGCTCAGTATCATCCAGGGTGAAGAGAGAAGTTTCAACCTCACTCTGATTAACGATGGAAACAGGGACATGGACATAAGTTTAGTCCAATTAGGTGATTTGCCCGCAACAGTTTCCTTTGCCGACTATGTACAGATCTCATCCGGTGACCAGGCAAATATAGTTATAACGGTCAATATCAATGATAATGCAACACTTGCATCATATGACTTTAGGATATTGCTGAATAACGGTGTAAAGAACAAGACGGTATCATTTACTATTGTAGTGAAGAACAAGAACACCGGAAACAACAACAACGGTCAGGATACAAAGGATGAGGAAGGTGGATTGCCTGGTTGGATCCTTTATGTCATAATCGGAATCATCGCTGTGGGTCTTATTATAATCATTATAATCGTTTTAGTAGTTAAGAGGAATAAGAAGAAACAGGAGGAGTTGGAGGCACAGAAAGCAAAGGAGGAAGAGGAGAGGCGGAAGAAAGAGGAGGAGGAACAAGCGAAATTCCTCGCAGAGCAGGACGCACTTTCCAAGGATCTTGACCGGTGGAAGCGAAAGGATGTGGATTACGAGAAATTCAAAGATGTTGACACCGAGGGATGGGAAAAGGAATATCTGGAACAGATCCGGAAGGAGATGAAAGAACAGGGGGAGGTTCCCTCGGATCAAATGGTTGGGGCTGGGGAGTTTAAACTTGGAGGGGAAGCACTTCCACAATTTGGATCTTCATTGAAGATCGAATCCTTTGACGGCGAAGAAAAGAAGGAAAAATAACTACAGTTAGTAGAATTGATGACAATGGAGCAGAAAGAAGAAGTAAGAAGTAGGATTTGCTCCATTGTCAGATTTTTTAATCATTAATATTATTTCTTACAAAGCTCTGGTCCTGAGGTAAATTTTCAGGGCTTCTCGGATATAGTCTCCAACACTTCTTGAGGATTTAGATACTAGTTTGTTCAATCGGATAACGGTCTGTTCGGGCAGTACAACATGTACTTCTTCAGCTCCTTCCATCTCCTTATCCAGAACTTCTAAAGCTTTTCCAAATTTTGCAATTCTGAAATCTTTCATATCGAGCATTTCATTGATCTTATCACTTAGTGCGATCTGACTATACCATCTGTCATCAACCTTAATGGTTCTCTCATCATAATTTACCTTTGACATACTTCACTCCTCCGTGGTTGTAATCCCAAAATTGAAAATATCTTTGAGAAAAATCAATAGTAGCTTCGTTCACTACTTCATTTATACTATATATTTCTTTTTAAATTAATTTTCTGTGTACTACCATAAAATTAAAAGATACCTGAATTATTAAAAAGGACTTATTACCGTGAAGGTTTAAATCAGTTTGTGACAAATATGCTTGATATTATGGTCGATAAAATGACTCCAGAACCAATGATAAACCTAAAAACCGGAGATAAAATTCTGATTCATCTTCTAGAGCATCAACCAGGTCACATCGATCAGTTCAATGCTCCCATGTCTATTGCACAGGAGGGTATCGCAAAGGCCATTGGAATTAATAGAACACACATTCCCAGATCCCTTAAGAAACTAGTCAAAAAAGGGATGATTACAGAAAAAAGGAGACATGTTCCGGGAGCTCGAAGAAAACGTAAGGTCTACTATTTGACCACTCAAGGTTTGGAGAGGGGTGAAATAACCAGAGAAAAACTGCTGAAACGTACTATTCTGGTGAAGACCGAAAATAAATATATTGAACGAAATCTCCAGGATATATCCCGGGAGCTGCCTGATGATTATACCACACTGGACCTATGGAACAGTCTTACCTTGGTAGGCATTGTCGATACCAGCAGTCTAACCAAAGCGAGAGACCTTTCGAGGAAATATCTCATTTACCCAGATAATATACCATGGAACAAGCATTTCTACGGACGCAAGAAGGAACTTATTACAATTAAACAGCAGTGGAAGGATGGAAGAATCCGGTTATTTGTGATAACCGGGATTGCTGGTATAGGGAAAACATCTCTGGTCATTGAAGCCATGAAAAAACTCAAAGATTCCACCTATATATTCTACCACAGATTCAAAGAATTCGATACACTAAGGAAAATGGGTAAGAAATTTTCCAGTTTTCTTTCAGCAATAGGATACCCAGGTCTAGATGATTATCTTGATTCCACCGTTGCCCTTGATATCAGTACTGCCTTGGAAATCGTACTGAACGATTTCAGAAATCTGGAAACCCTTGTAGTATTGGACGATTTTCATAAATGCTCAACAAGGATCAGCTCCTTTGTGAAGGAAGCGTTCAGAAAAAAGGATTACCTGGGTAATGTCAGGTTCATGATTATTTCGAGGGAGAAACCCCTGTTATACGATCAGAAATCCGTGGTTGTTGATAAATCGGTATTCGAAATGCGCTTGGAAGGTCTTTCACCGTCCAGTTCGGAGAAGATGCTGAAAGAAAACCTGGAGGCTGAGCTGCCGGACCTGAAAACCATTCATGCCATGACCGAAGGGCACCCTCTGCTTTTGGAACTATTATCTCTGGGAGATGAAAAGGACCCCTTGAAAGGCGGAAAGATGAATATTACTAGGTATCTGGAGGACGAAGTACTCTCAGGATTAAAGGATGAAAGCAACCAGCTTCTTAGAAGAGTATCAGTGTTCAGAAGGCCCTTCAAATCAACGGCTATTAGAACTGACGACGGACCAATCGAGGGTACACTCCAATCCCTGACATATAAGAATATACTCTTGGAGGACGAAGGTTGTTTTGAAATGCATGATCTGATAAGGGACCATATCTTGGAAAGAACCCCTGAAGAGGAAAAATCATTCAATCATTTAATTGCTGCCAACTATTACAAGGATCTAAACGACTCGGAAGCATGGCTGGAGGCGACCTATCATTTCATCCAGGCTGAAGAATATGAAAGGGCCTTTGAAATGGTGAAAGAGAAAGGCGGATCCATTATGGAGAAAGAGCATTTTGAGGAGTTTCGCGAGGTTCTGGAGATTATTGATGAAAAGATTGAATCAAGAGAAGTTAAGGCACAGGTACTTCATTTCAAAGGCACAATCTATATCTACTGGCTGCTTTTCTCCCAAGCCGTGGAATGCCTGGAGGAAGCAATAGGATTGTGGGATAATCTAGGCGAAAAGGAAAAAATGGCAGAGGCGAAGAAACTGCTTAAAAGAGCCCAGAACCATTATCTCTATTGAAAGGCAATAGTTCAACCCGCCAATGACCAAATAATCCATTATCCTTGGATCATATAATAATAATAATTGCGATACAAAGATAGTAAGTATTATAACCATTAATGTTATTAAATAGAAAAATCTGGTTTAAATTTCCGAAATAACCAATAATAAAGGTGTTTGATAATATGGATCCTATTCGAAAAGCAACGGCCTTTGCTGATGATGTAGAGGAAGCACTGGGAAAGAACCATATCTGCACAGCGGTTTATGGTCCTCCAGTTGTGGGTAATTATAAGGAAGGAAAATCTAAGATACCTGTGTTCATAGCAGTGAACAATTTCGATTCGGACACGGTTCAATCCCTGACCAACGTATTCCAGAGATGGAAATCTGAGGGGATCGATATTCCTATGGTAGTTGAACTTACGGACCTGGAAGGAATGTCCGATAGTGTACCCGATGAACTCGTTGAGGTAACAATGAACTACAAGATAGTGAGAGGAAATGACATTCTCCGCGTTCTTCCTGAAATGGATTATGAACATGCTAGGGCCCAGGCTGAACTAGCAGTTAGAAGATATCTGCTCCTTCTTAGAAGCCAACTTTTAGAATCTTTGGGGCATCCTGAGAAACTGGAAGCCTATCTCAAATCAATGGCCTTTTACTGCCAAATTAGCATGCAGCTTTATTACAGGGTCCTTGATCAGAAGTTCAATTCTCCTGCAGAGCTCGAAGAGGAGTTCTATAAGGACTTCCCCGAGGCCAAGGAGGACTTTGAGATACTCTCAAACTACTGTTATGGAGATGGAACAAATCTCTCAAAGGAACCCCTGGAATTAATCGCATCTACACTTAATACGTTCATGCAACCCATTTTGAAGAAGATAGACGAACTGGGTGACTGAACGAGAGGTATTGATCTGATAAAGGCCTGAAAATCTTTCGGGCCTTTTAATTTTAATTAATTGAAATATATTATTGAATTATACCATCTTTTTATTGCGCTGTAAACACTTCCTTTTTTTTAGAAATAATTTATAGGAGATTGAGCTACATTTCGATCTCCGGTTGATCTTTTGAATAAGAAAAATCTATTTGAAATACATCAATATTAGGATGAAGTATAGACAAATTCCATATTGTTAATTTTGAAATGGATCATAATTATTATTAGATAAATTCTATGAAAGCGTATTCATAATTATCCATATAAGTTCTGATAGTCCCTCTGCTGCTGTGTCTGAGCCTGCTGCTGACCATAGGGCTGCGGGTTTTGAGCTGGCTGCTGATAACCTGGCTGCTGATATGCTGGCTGCTGTTGCTGACCCCCCCCTGCCGGAGAGCCTGCTGGAATCCAGCCCTCTTGGCCGTAGGCCGGAGCCTGTTGTGGTTGTTGGGGCTGCTGCGGTTGACCACCGGGTTGTGAATCGCCACCTGCCCCTCCGCTTCCACCGCCCACTGTAAATCCTGATGGTGAACCACCGGGTTTAGCTATAGTGTATTCCTTATAGCCCTCTCCCTTGTTCTTTCTGCGTTTCAGGGCAAAGATAATAACAATTATGATGATAAATAAAATTGCGATTCCGAAAACAATAAGGATCAAAGTCACAGTGCTCATTCCTTTATCCTCTTTTTCACCCCCTCCGTTATCGTCATCATCATCATCGTCAACAATATTATACCAATCTTTGGGATACTTTGAAGGTTTATCTCCGGCAGCATCCCTTGAAAGATAAGTTACCAGCTGGGCATCTTCTGTGGCAGTGACCTTTCTTCTGGATACCACGAAGAAATCAGCGAACTCATCATCCTCCACATCGATCATTTCCTCAAGGGGCTTCAACTCGTATGCCGGGAAATGTATCTCAAGACCGTCTCCGTCCTCAACGGTGGTATAGTTCAATGATAAGCTGAACTCGACATCCTCATCAAAAGTACATTTATACGTCAACTTACCTTGATTATAGGTGATATTCAGGAAATAATCACTGAATACCGCCTTATCAAAATTACTTTCAGTTATTTTCGGTTCGCTGAAAGGCTGCTCCAGGAGATAAAAAGAGAAATATGTATCGTCAAGATCAACGGGGTCTATAGTGACAAGCCCCATCCTGAACATGTTGTCCTTATCTACGGTGCAGTAGATGCGCTGGATGTTCATATCGGGTACTGGCTGAACCGAATAGATTGGTTGCTTGATTCCCACGGTCCTCATCTGCCCTACATCCACTCCATCCTGATTATTGTATCCATCCTTGCTATCATCTTCAAGTATTCCATCCTCCTCATCCTCCAATCCGATGATGTAAGGTGTGGGGTCAAATCCTTCGAGTATCGGAACCTTCAGCTGAGTATAGTTATAGGAGCCGTAACCGCTCTCGGGATTATCCCTTACTGTAAGGGTTATAGTGTATTCTCCCGCCTCATCATAATTGATCTTCCAGTTCTTGTTGTTGATATCGGTATCATTGGTAGCATTTCCATCCATGTTCCTATCCTGATCATCATAGAAATCCCAACCGTAAGTCAAATGGTCGGTCTCCCCCGCATCTATCTTTCCGTTGCCGTTTGTGTCATCATCAGGATCATAGGTGCCCTCTGCGCTGAAGGTTATATCCTCATCCGTAAAGCCGATCTCCTTATCATCATCATAGGCGAAACTTGCCTTCACAACGGGGATGTAATTGATATATATCGGGAACGGTTCTGTTGATACAGCCCCAAACTGATCCTCGACTGTCAAGGTACCTGTATATTCTCCGCCATGCTTGAATGTATATTTACCTCCGTTTCCGGAAATGTCCTTGTCATTGGTGAAATCCCCGTCCTTATTCTTGTCAACGGTGGAATCGATATCCCAGTAATACATCAGGTTATCCTCTTCGCTCCCGGTTATTACCTCATCGCCATTCTCGTCATCATCGGGATCGTAGGATTCCATGGACCTGAATGGCACCTTAACACTGCCACCCAGTTCTAAATTTGCAGCCACTACGTCAGGGGCCACTGCAACAGGCTCCTCGTTCTCGACAAACCTTATAGAATAGGGGCCGCTACCGATTCGGGGTCTTACAACAATATAATACCTTCCGGTATACTGAGGCTCGAAAGTAGCCGTCTCAAGACCCTTTTCACCCTGGGAAGTGGTGATCCTGGTATCGGAATTGATAAGTCCGGGATTGTTGAGTTGATCTCGGTACTGGTAAATAGACAACTCGAAATCTACGCTTTCACTGAACTCCAGGAAAAAAACGTATGTTCGATCCATTGTAAGGTCAGCATAGAATGCATCAATTGCATCCGGAGGTACAAAACTGCTCTGAGATGAGATATCCTGCGACAAGGGGACAACCGGTTCCACCTGTGCGCTCATGGCCCAATCGGTACCCAGGATGGAATCACCAGGCAGTTCACCGACATCGTCGCCTTCAGGTACTTCCTGAGCCCAGTCCTGTGAATCGCCATCCCAGAAATAGGAATTTGATTCGTCCTCCTTCCCTTCCACTGCTCTCAGCTGCAGGGGGAAACGGGTCATGGGTTTGAATTGGATGTTGTAATCAGTATCAACAATAAGATAATCATCCTCGCCAAAGAGAAACTGCTGGGTCTTGTCAGTACCACCATTGAAATTCGCTATTTGGTGTTCGGTCATTGCAGCTTGATCCTCTCCCAACAGACCTCTTTGAGCAACAATCTTGGCCCTGTACTGTTCATCGGAAACATTGAATGTCAGTTTTACACCGGTTACTATCTTAGGACTCTGATAGGGATTCTCAATGTTTATACCTGCTCTTCTGAAATGCTCCTGATCCACGTAAGCAAGATCCACATGGCCCACGTAATCAGCGTGAGGATCCATATCCGGATCGTCATCAGGGATAGTTGCCAATGAAGGCGTTATCATTACAAACAATGTGAAAAAAGATAGGATACCTATTATCAATCGGTATCTTGACATACTTCTGTTTCCTTTCATGATTTCCCTCTGTTTTTACTTGATCTTTCCTTAATAATATGACTGTTATCAATTAAATAAATAGTGCTTTGAGTAATTCGAAGATTCGGTCAAATAACATTCTATGGACCATCAATTCATATACATATTGTCAACGTGATCTTCATGAGATTAAGTTCAATCATCACATCTTTGAAAGTTTTTTAATATAATAATATACTGCAGTAATGGATATTGTACATGACTATTCCGCTGATAATAAGCTTCTTTAATATAAATATTTTTAACATCCTTATATTTTTACAAATTGTCCAGAATACCATTTTCTCAATTGGTTTCTCCTAACTGAATAACTCTTCATTAAAGTAAATGGGTCTTGGCCAATAGAATACCCTGTCAATTTCAAACATATGAAAAAAGAAGAAAAGCGGTATGACCAAGCATTTGGGTGGCAGGCCTTATCCGATCTCGGCCAGTATTGATATCCCTTAGGAGCAGTTCTCTACACCTTATATTACAGAAATCATTGTTCTTAAGCTCGGCTATTGTCCTTTCAAGTTGATTGTATGTTGGAATATAGAAAGCTATACCCGAATCTGTTTTCAGGGCGTTCTTGAGAAGAGTGACTATGTTCCATGGATCGGGCATATCAACAATACAATGATGGTGTTCATCAATTCTCCTATCTTTCAGCCATTTTTTATCAGCAAGCAATTCCTTAGCGTCTCCGATCACCATATCCCATGAGTTATCCAATTCGACGCTTGCAATATTCTTTGAAGCAATATCTCCGAAATCCCTGCGTTTCTCAATAGAGGTGACCTTTCCATCACCGGTGAACCAAAGCAGTACTGAAGTCATAAATCCCGATCCCACACCTACCTCCAGCACCTTGCTCCCCTCTCCAATACCCAGTTCACCTACCATGTGGACCGAATCCTTCAATGATATAACCTGGGCGCATCGCTTGTAGCTCGCAAGTATCAGAGGCAGGGTTTTCTTCCGGATCACATATTTGTGGGGGCCAACTCTTATGAGATCCCCGAATTGTTTGCCGATTATTCTTTTAGGTGAGAATACTCCCAGGCCCTTAACTGCTCTCCTCTCACCGCTGAGAGTTACAGAAATTGGTTTGGTATCATCGGAACCTGAAGGGGCTAGTATTACATTTTCGCCTGAACCGATAATCCCCTTTGAACCATCGCGGGATCCAATAACTTCCAAATCCTGCTCTACCTTATCCAAATTATCACCAATGGCATATAATTATCAGCCTTATTCAGACTTCTCCATTTCGTCGAATTTCTTGTTCAATCTCCGGTTGAGCAATATGGATATTATCAAGAAAAGGCTCCATTCCAGAATAATCAAGAGCACAGCAATGGATCCTTTATGCCACCATTCATGACTGCTCTCTGACCAAGTTTGATATATATAGAAACCAAATAAGGACAAAAGCTGAATGGGGAACACATACTTAACCACTATCTCCCACCATTTCCCGATCTTAATATCGTTCCATTTGCTGCTGATGAAGTCCTTCCTGAACCGGGATATTCCATATTTCCATACGGAGAATGCCACAAAAGCCCCGCTAACCACGAGACCGATGCCCCAAACAAGGTCCTGATTGTCCAAAAAAGCGGTAACCGAGGCCCCGTTGATCCTCAGGATGATAACAGCTGACGGTATACCTAGAATAAATGTTACAAGGGAGACGACTCCTATGGATTTCTTTCGACTCCATCCGAAATCCATAAGATTACGTGTGGATATTTCCAACCCTGAAATCAGCGAGGTCAAGGCTGCAAAGGACATGGCCAGAAAGAACAAGGGAGCAATAAGCCATCCGAGTGGCATGCTGGTAAAGAGTTTGGTCAGATATATAAATGTGAGAGCAGTGCCCCCAGCATCTATGTACTGTGTAGCCTGTTCGTAAGTACCAGCTGAAGCAAACACCGTACATATTACAGCTATTCCTGCCACAAGAGCTACCGATGTATCCCCAAAACCTGTTAGGAAGCTGTTCAGGGCAATATCCTCTTTTTTCTTCATATAGACCGCATATGTTATTCCCATACCCATGCCTGCTGAACATGACCAGGCACTTTGGGCCAAAGCTCTGATCCAGGTTTCACCTCTAGTCAGTGCACTCCAATCTGCCCAGAACATATATCTTAAACCCCTGATAGAGCCCTTGAATGTCAAGGACCATATCATTGCCCCAACTAGAAGTACTATCAATGTGGGTATCATTATCTTGCTGGCCTTTTCTATACCCTTGGCAACGCCGAATCTTACAATAATGAAACCCATCAAAAGGGAAATAACCTGAAAGAACACCACCAGATACCATGTTGAGATAAAATTATCCCATAATGCAAAGGTATCCACTTCACTGGTGATACCGCCTACTGCCGATATGGAAAAATATCTTATAGTCCAGCCCATCACCACTCCGTAATAGAAATTTATGGCTGCGGACACCAGCATCATCCATATCCCCATCCATAGATATTTGGGGCCTAGTATCTTCCTGAAAGCACCGATGGTACCCTTTCTCGTTTTCTTACCTATGGCAAATTCTGCCAGAAGCAGAGGTATGGACCAGGTGAAAAGGAACAAAATATAAACAATAATGAAAGCTGACCCGCCGTTGGAGGCAACCTCTTTGGGAAAACGCCATATATTGCCTGTGCCGACCGCAGCACCCAGGGCTGCAAGCACCAGACCCCACCTTGAAGTGAATTCTTCCTTACCCTTTGCTGCGGTCATATATTTTACTCCTGGATCAATGATTTTAATGTGATTTGAAATGAATTTTCATATCTATAGGTCCTATTCGGATGATGACTTGAGTTTCTCGGCTTTCATGGCTTTATTGAGAAGCCCTACGAATCCACCCCATACAAGGATCAGGATCAAGCCCATCATGATAAACATCATTACATTTTCCATGGAAGTAAGACCAATTTCGGGACTTACATGGGTGATATAGGGATCATAACTGCCGTAATCCGGAGCTGATAGGGTGATACCGCTGATATCCTTGGCTGTAATATAGTAATATATATCAGTTTGGGGTTCAAGAAATTCAATGCTGTAATAATAGTTGCCTGATGAATTGTCCAAGAGCATTGGGGCTGTACGGTAGGCCTCACCGTCACTGCTGTAATGGAAAGTCAAGGTCTCTGGAATCATTTTTTCGATATCCTCTACTTCAGCCGTTATTCTGAATCCCTCATTGGCCCTTATTACCGCTGGTCTTTCCACCACATTAATATCTGCGATGGAATTCTCAATAGGCTGGTAGTAATTTCTGGCCACCTCGATCTTTTCGGCCTGGTCACTAAGATAAAGGTTAGCCTTCAAGGCCTTTTTGCAGATAGGTGCAATATGCTTTGTAGCAGGATGAAATCCACCGTCTTGGCCCTCGAGTTCTATGGTAAAGGCGATCACATTCCCGCAGGCATACAGCCAATCTTCACTGTCTCCGGAAGTGGGGTATAGATAAGAAGCCTGTTCCGCTTCGTAGTCCATGATATCTCCCATCTTTCCCCCAACCTCTTGGAATAACAATGAGTGGGGGGCTTCATTCCTGGTCCATCCCCAGGGCCATAATATCAGACTTGCCACACTGTGATAGGAAATGGAGGCTGCAAATGGTATGTTGCCCGTATCCCCTTGATCATCATAGGTTTTTACCAACCGTCCCAATGCCTGTGTTTCCGGTTCGGTGAAACCTCCGTCCCGGTCCTCGTCCACCTTTCCATCCCCGTCGTTGTCCTCGGAGTCTACTGGATCCTCATTGATCCTTGGTATGATCCCTCCAGGTCCGAAATCACCGTCCTGATTATGGGTATCGCTGGGACCTCTGTACATATCCGACCTGGGATTTGCTGAATCCTGGGTCATTACTACTCCGTCCATTCTGACAAGGGTTTCCCTGTTGTACCACCACAGATACGGATAATTACGGTTGAGATCCACTCCGTCCCAGCTGGGGTCGAACTGATTATTCTGATTATTATCCCGAACATTCTTTCTCCAGCCACCTCCGCTGCCGGGTTCGGATATTGTATGATCGTACATGACCCCGTCTGGATTCAGCATTGGGATTATCCAGATCTCCCTATTATCCAAAAGATAGCTGATACGTCCCTCCGATGGATCCTCATCCGTCAGACCGTCTCCGTCCTCATCAAGACCATTCATTAGATCTTCGTTGATCAGCCCGTCCCCATCGTTGTCCATATTCTCAAGGCCATAGTTCATAGCTAAATAATAAATCGTATAGATGCAGACCTCGTAGCTCATCCATTCCCTGGCATGGTGCGCACCGAATAGCAGCACATTTTCTTTATCGGGATCATCAAAATAATCCTGTTCGTTCCTTACCCCTGAACTAACCTTCACTCCTAGAACAGATCGTCCCTCATAAGTATGCCGCAGGTCGCTTTTCTCCGTAAGATCATATATCTTAACCAGGTCAGGATACATATTCTGCAGTTTATTCAGCTCCATGACCATGGTATCATAGGTATGATATTCCTGAAAGTAGCCGTCGATCCCGCTGAAGAGAACATTATCTTCGGATGGATCAACCTCTTGGGCTGCAATATCCGAATAAGATCCCGGTACCTTCAAGGTCATCATTGGTAATAATGGATTACAAAGGAGTGTAATAACAGCAACATATATCATTCTGCTAAAGCCCATACGAATTTCAACAATGGTATAGCCAATAATAAATATTTTGGCCAAATATCCATTTTGGACATCAATTACAAAGCATCCAAATGCCTGAAAACAATAAAAACAAAACATCTAGAAACCTTTATATAATTCTGGAGGCATAAAATCAACTAGCACGTTTTTGCGTGCAGGAGGACTGAAGATATGAGAAAAAGATTTAACAAAAACGACGAAGCGGTATCGCCCGTTATAGCTATCATTCTCATGGTAGCCATTACAGTGGTACTCGCTGGTGTTTTGTACCTGTGGGTCACAGACTTGGCAGGTAATCAGGACGATGCCGTCAAACCCATGGCCTTTAAGGTCTACGACGGCGCGGACTACGGAAATGGAGTAGGTTGCTTCTTCTATCTCGTAGCCGAGACAGGTGTGGACATCGATCCCGCAAAATATGAGTATAAGGTAGCTCACGGAACAGATTCTCCCAGACTCCTTGACTTCAAGGACTGGAGATACTACACAGATGAGCATGTACCCGGCGGTGGAGACAGGAACATGTCCTACAGGTACGATGATGAAGTACCTCTCACCGATACTCACACAGGAAGCGACCCCGGAAATTATGAGGAGTCCAACATGAGAATGACCGATACCGAGAGAATCGGATTTGATATTCCGACACAGGCATTCGGTGTTCCCATCGTTGATGGTGATGACTACTGGGTATACATCCTTCTGGATGGCCAACAGCAGTGGAAGGGTAAGTTCAACTACAAGGCCCAGAGCACACCAACCTGGAACCTATAATTTAGTGGTTTAGGGTATTGAATATAATATCTTTGGAAGGCAGAAATGCCTTCCTTTTTTTTTGTACTTTTTTCTCATCACGGCACTGATCTCTATCAACTTTAGATCCATTTTCTTGTATTATTTATCCGGTTTCAAGCCAACTAATTTTTAAATACAAACAGACCACAATTTTTATTTATACTGGCCACATTGACCAGCCTCAATGTCTGAAGAAAAAGTGAAACTAGAGAGAGCATTGACCTGCACCTCCTGCGGTATAAGGCTGGAAGGAACAATATTCGCATCCTTCCCCTGCCCCAACTGCGGTGAGGTCTCAATGGGTAGATGCAAAGTATGCAAGAACCAGACCATTCCGTATGTCTGTCAAGAATGCGGTTTTCAGGGGCCATAAGTACAGCCTTGATGAATTTGGATTACCTGGTTTTTACGGCTTTTAAGATACTGAAGATAGAGGTGAAATTATGGGTGAAGTTGGTATAATATACAAATTAATGCCGGAAGATATAGATACAGACCTGGATAAGGTTGTAGAGACAATAAAGAACGGCCTTCCTGATATGGCCATAATAAATAACATCGACATCAAACCCGTTGCATTCGGATTGAAATGTATAATGCTGGGTCTGATTCTTGATGATAAAAAAGGCGGCGGAGAAGACGTAGAGAATTTCCTGAACAATTTGGAAGATATGGGCTCAGTGAATGTTGTTTCACAGACCTTGATAAGCTGATCAAATCCGTTGAATATACCTGATCTTATCCAAATTCTTTTTTATATATGTTTTCAATCCCAAACATTTCCATGCTCTAAAGAAATTTCATTCATTGATATGTATAATTTTATAAGAATAATCGAACTTTAAAGTGAAATTATCAGGTATAGGAAAATCCCGATAATTATCAGAGTAATGACCACTGTCAATAATACCATCCAGAATCCCATTCTACTATCAGATCCGAAAATTATTGGAATCGGGCCTATGAAAATGACACCCCCTCCCGAAAAAATTGCTCGATCTTTTCTGTCTCTGTAAACCCCTTCTTCACTATTCCTAATTAGAGTAAAATCGCTATTTTTATTGATTGCTCGATCTTTTTTTTCGGTCTTAGTATGATAGGTATGATCCAATAGACCATTTCCGCTGAAATGTAACCGAACCAAAAATATGGAAATGAAACCAATTATCAATAAAATGGTACCAATCACACCGATAAAACCCTTGACTGAAATCACGGGGATTATCAAAATGAAAAATAATTCGGTCTCACCGAAAATCCCTGAATAGACCAGCAGTAATAAACCCGTTATCAGCAGAAGAACAGGTATCCATTTAATTATCCTGCTGGAAATCATAGATATAATAAGTATTTCCAAGATATTAAACCATTCTAGAGATTGAACTGCAAATCATTAAAAAAAGAAAATCAAATCATTCGAAAGGTAAGAATGGAAAAAAATTGGAATCAGGGATACAGCCATTTATTCCGGTTGGAATCCCATTCCACCAGCTCGGATTCAGAGAAAAATATACTGATCTCCTTCACTGCATTTTCTGGGCTGTCGCTTCCATGGATTATGTTTCGGCCGATATCTATACCAAAATCCCCTCTGATACTGCCAGGGGCACTATCCTGAGGATCTGTTTTACCCATGAGTTTTCTCCCGTACTCCACCGCATTCTTGCCTTCCCAAACCATGGGAACCACTGGTCCTGAGGTAATGAAATTCACAAGTTCCTCATAGAAAGGTTTTCCTTTATGGATACCGTAATGTTTCTCTGCCAATTCCATATCCATCTTGATGAACTTCATCGCCACAAGTTTCAATCCGGTTGATTCTATTCTATCAATAGCACGGCCAATAATATTTCTCTGAACCGCATCTGGTTTCAGCATAAGGAATGTTCTTTCCATGAACCATCAACCCTTTAGCAATAATATATCACTGTTTATTATGAAGTTTGCGGTACTGTTTTGTCCAGCGGGTCTCCCGGGGCAACCTTTTCAGATCTATCATGTTCTTCTTGCATTTGTTCTTGCAGAAATATTTGATAGAACCTGTCACCTTCACATACATCTTACCGGTTCCTGGTTCAATTTTATTACCACAAAACGAACAACGTCTGCTCTTAACCATTTTCAACACCCACCTATATTTTACCTGCTGTTCAATTTCTTGGCTTCACGGGAGGTGTCTCTCAGAATCAAAAGATCACCCTTCATAATGGGTCCCTTAGTATTCCGAGTGATGATCCTGCCCTTATCCTGCCCTTCCAGAACACGCACCTTCACCTGCGTGGCCTCCCCTCTCATGCCTGTTCGTGCAATTACTTCTACAACTTCTGCCGGATAACCTTCTACCATTCATATCACCTTAGTAATCAATTAATCCTTCATTTATTTCTTAATCAGGTGATTCAGATTATCGTTCAGTTTTTCCAGTGCTACGCGGGCCTTTCCAGCATCCAGGATCGCTGCTGAAGAGGTCGGGACATGTAGACCTACCACAGCTCCGAGTTCTTTCTTGTGGGGAACATAACCGAAAGGTATGTTCTTCTCCTTGCACAGGTAGGGAATATGCATCAAAATCTCCGGTGGTGACACATCCTCTGCCAAAAGAACCAGCTTCGCGTGACCGCGCTCCACGGCCTTGGTCACTTCATTGGTGCCTTTACATATCTTTCCAGTCTTCTGGGCCATTCCCATAGCCTCGTATGCGCTCATCTTCAGCCCCTCGGGCATTTCAAATAAAACAAATTTCGCCATTTTAATTACCTCCTTTAGGATCTAATCCATCATTATTCATCGGTTTAAATAGTGCGATTCAAATCAACACTCATAATATATCCCATGATCGATAATGTCTCAGGACATACTTTCTCACCCACAACATCAATACTTTATTAATAACTTCTCCTAAAATATTCTCCTTGTTGAAGTACTTATAAAAACAGTAGTGAAAAGGAAAGCGGTATTAGTCTTATAAAAGCCAATAGATTTTATGTTGATCGGATAATTAAATCCCTTCATTTTTCTTCTGGGCTTGGACCTTTTTTCTATCTAAACTCTCTCTTTGAGAATACTGGCACCCGCAATAATCCTGCCGGTACATACCGCATTCCCTGGATATCTTCACACTCTTCCTGAAACCATTCTTTTTCTTAAAATTGTATTCCTGAAAAACCACCCTCTTTTCTACGCCCAACGATTCGGCCAATTGGAATATCATCCGGCTATTCTTGTGGGGAGAGATGGTGAGGGTGCTTGTGACATGAGAAAGGTTCATTTTCAAGGCCAGGTCCATGGTATTTGATATTCTGTATCCTATACATCTTCGGCACCTTTCACTGCCCTCCCCGAGATGTGCATATTCCTTCACATGAAGTTCCCAGTCAATAGAGTCATAATCACCTATGATCAGATCCATATCAACACGGCGGCAGTATTCCTTTATCTCCTGAACCCGTTTCTCATATTCCTCTTGAGGATAAATGTTGGGATTATAGAAATATCCGGTAACCTCCCATCCATCCTCCCTCATCCTCTCGATAGAATAGGTGCCGCAGGGTGCACAGCAGATATGCAGCAGTATTTTTTTCTGTGGATTTTCTTTCATATTAATGACCTAGATCAATAAGAATGGTAATAAAAATATTTTTAAGCATTGTCTAAAACAGCACTAGTCTTCAGCCGTACATCATGTCGCTGGTGGTGCTATCATTGGATTTTTTCCTGTGTCCCCTTCCCTTCTCCTTGATAGCCTGCCTCTGTGAAGGATTGACCCCTATAAACTTGATATCGGTCCTTAGAAGCCGAACATATGTCTTATCAGGTAAAACCTCCAGGGTTATTATCCCTCTGGTTCTCAACCTCCTCAAAATAAGGCTGATCTTCTTCATAGGGATACCTAGCATATCATGGAGTTCCTCTTCCGTTACCGGATATTTCTCCAGCAGATAATGAAGAACCCTGCCTTCCAAGGAAGAGCTCTGAACTGTTATCATCTGAACAACACTTCGCAGTTCTATTTTTCGCCCTTGCATTTACTGCATATCTTGGCCATAGACCAAAAACATGATGAGCATACATATTCACCGCACAATTGGCATTCATTGGTAGCGTTCTCCCCGAAACATACTATGCAGCGGTATCCGCCTTCCTTCGCCGCTTCTACATTTACAAGGAAGGATTTCCGGTTATTCTCTTTAATGCTTAGAATGCTCTCTGCATCCAATCCATAACTTTCAGCTATATGCTCGGGTATCTTCAAGTACAGGACTCCTTCATATTCAACTATCTCTGTTTTGTAAGCCATTCGAATCACCTGTTAAGAATTGATATTTGATCTCTAAATGATAATCACTCATTCCTTTGGGGGATGTTATTTCACGTATATTATAAATAATTATTTATCACCAGTGAATTTATGACAATGTATTATCACCTGCAACTATCATAATAGAGAATCATTGGTTCAATATTGAAATAAAGTTCCTTTATCAGAGATAGAACAATTGTTTTCATTAAAGACCGGTGAGTATCCTGAAACCGATCACCCTGATCTCCTTGCGGTCCTTTTCATGGAAAAAGAACCGATGAGGCAGATGAAATGAATATTCCTTTTCCCATTCTACATGAGCGCCTCTTTTTCCCACAAAGCGATGAATGAATTCTCGGGTTACAGCCATATGAAAGGTATAGATAATCCTCGAAATTGACAGTGCCTTTTCCAGGAACGGACGGTCAGCTCTTCGGTTCTGTGAACCGAAAGGGGGATTCATGAAACATGTATCATAGATAATATCCATCGATAGGCCCTTCACATCTGAATTTATCAGGGAGAATTCATAATCAGGAAGAAGATCCTGTATGTTTGAACGGAAGATTTCCAATGATGCGTTATCTATGTCAACCGACGTGACTGATCCCGCTCCAAGCAGCGCAGCCCCTAGAGAGAGAATTCCGGTTCCAGCTCCTAGATCAATAATTGAACAGTCCAGTACATCACCCTTTAAAAAGGCATTGAACAGAACATCTGATGCGGCTGTTGCCGGTGTCTCATACTGCTCCAGTTTTGGTGATGGAGCGTCCCATTTTCTGATTCCCTGAAGTATCATTTCCAGTTGTTTTCTTTTCATTGACGTACCCGGGACAGACTAATGATAATTGGACTTAAAACCTTTGTTATCAATAAAAAACTAAATTATAAATAATAATAGAAATATTGATATGAAAAGATTAATTGAGAGTCCATAGCTTTTCCGGTGGGATATATATACATCAATAAATGGTTGACCGGTCAATGATACATCTCAAAGGACTTGCCTGATTAGTTAACATATCCAGGGAGGAGAGAAAGATGAAATTTTTGCACAAGAAAAAGGCTAAAACATTGCTTGAAGACGGTTTGATGCTCCAGGAGAACGGCAGTATGTTCGAAGCTGAGAAAAGATATCTCGCAGCTACAAAGATATGCCCGAGTTTTGGCGAAGCTCATCTTAGATACGGAGATCTTCTGGCCCAGACCGAAAGACCCAATGCGGCAAAGAAAGAATTCGAACTGGCAATAGATGCACAAGAGGGTTTTGCCGAGGCAATGTGTGCTCTCGGTGATCTTTACCGCAAACACAACGAGAATCTGAAAGCCATAGATATCTACAAGCAGGCAATAGACTGCCCTAAGGACTATCTTTACGCATATATCAATCTTGGAACAATATACATGGATACCGGAAGATTTGAAACTGCTAGAAGTACATTCAAAGCCGCAATGGATAAAGCTCAGGAACTAAAGGCTACTGATATGATCGAAGAGATCAAGAAGTATTATTCCGGCGGCTAGAAGCTCAGATAACCTTGATATTTTTCAAATGAAGGGTTTTATTTTGATAAATCAAACACCCTTTCCAGAACTATGGAACTTATCCCCGAACACAGATAAGGCATCATTATTGAACCTGCTAAACTTCAATACCTATTCAGCTATAGCGGCCCATTTTCATGAAACTAGACATTATCCTTGGCCTCCTGTTGCAGAGTTCTCGAAGACAATCAGCTCTCAGGAAAAAGTTATTGATCTGGGATGCGGTAATGGGCGCAACATAATTCAGCTGGCTAAGAAGGGGTGCAGTGTAACGGGAATGGACACATGCACCCAGCTCCTTGAACATGCCCGAAAGAAGGCAGCGGGAGCAGGTATCCTAGATCGATGCGACTTTATGATGGGCAATCTTCTAAACCTGCCTATCAGGAACAATTATTTTGATGCAGTCCTATTCATAGCATCATTCCATCACCTGCCGACATACGAGCAGCGGCAGCGTTCGCTTCGGGAACTGTACAGGATATTGAACATAGGCGGCAGGGCTCTGATATCTGTTTGGAGGAGGCAGCAGGAGGATAAAATACCTCTTCTGGAACTATGGGAAAACAATTCCTTATTCGAATCAGGGGATGTTATAATACCATGGACCAGCGGTAATAAAAAATATCCCCGATATTACCACTTATTCACGGCGGATGAATTTTCTGAACTGCTGATTGACAGCCCACTTGAAGTAATAAGACTGTTCACATCGGGGAACAATCATTATGCTCATGTTATTAAGAAATGACCATCATCATCAATATCTTCATTTGGCTTATCGAATTTCCTTTATTGAGAGTTAGGTACATTGGGAAATATGAAAAAACAAGATTAAAACGGCATTACTTTTATAATTAATGCCTCTTAACCTAATCAGTTGCTTAGCATGCGGTATCTCACGGCTATTGAAATAGTATTGATACTGCAGCACACTGATATGATATAGGTGATATGAATGGGTTTTTTTGGTAAAATAAAAAAAGGATTTAAGGCTGCTGCCGCAGCCCACAAGAAAGATGATTTCCTTGTTCAGGAGATGGCAAGAATTCTCAGAGAGCAGGGGTATCCAGTAACAGAACCTGAGAAAAAGAGAAGAAAAATTAAGGAAGATGAAGTGGGACCGGAGAAGTATTCCTTCCACGTGACCACTGCCGATGGACAGATCAAGATCAAGACCGAATCCCAGCACGGTATTCTTAAAGCTAGCAGCAAACTGAACAAAATGAAGAAGGGAAAGGTCAAGTTCACAGTGAAGGAATATGTTCATAATGACGGTGGAAAACTGTCAATTAGGAAACCTGATGCACTTCTTCAGAAGAGCATGAGCCTGATGTAAATCCAAACAAACGGGTTTTGTTTTCAATGAACGTGTGTTAATAAAAATCATCCCCTGTACCGTATATTTCGATATGTCCAGGGGATTTATTCTATTTTGTATATTCTTTTTTACCTTTTTGATTTCTGAATTTTGATTTCATTTTCTATACTAGTAATTCCTAATACATTCCTTATGTAAACCCCTGAAAATCGGTCTTTTCGCCCGGGAAGGGCTCCTTATTTTCGTGGCAATAATGATGCTTATTCTAACTGCACCCCTTCTTCGGTGGGGTCTCAGAGTGAAACTGTATCCACTGGCTATGTCGGCCATGCTCCTACTGATATTCGATGCATGGTTCTTCGGTATTGGTGTTGCCGAGGAAGGAGGGGCTATTATTGCTCTATCGCTGACATCGTTGATACTTGTAGGAGCGGGGATCAGTATTGCCAGAAAGGTTAAGAAATAACCCAAAGAAAAGGAAGCGAATGACATCAAGAACGGAGCATGATCACTTCTTCTTCATTACATTTCCGCATTTGGGACAGAATTTTGTTCCTGCCATTATCTTGTTGCCGCATTTCGGGCAGAATAATTGTTTTTTAGCAGGCGGTTTCTTTACTACGCCTTTTCCACCTTTAGGCCCTCTTTGAGGTATCTTGTATCCACAGGAAATGCAGAACTTGGCCCCTCTTTTCAATACCTTACCGCACTTGGGGCAGTTTATTGTAGGTTTCTGACCGGTTTTCTTCTTGGGAAGTTGGGAAATTTTACTTCCGCAAGCGGTGCAGAATTTAGTACCTGAAGGATATGTTTTAGCGCATTTGGGACATTTAACCTTTTCTTGGGGAGTAGGCATATGCGGATCGATATCTGCATCTGTTTTTTCTTTGACTGGGGGTTCTTGGGAATCCACCTCCCTTTTCTCCTCTTTGACCCTTGGTTTCTTGGAAAACTTCACCATTTTCTTTGTTTTTTTCTCAAAATATTGCTTGACCTTCGGGACCATGGCTCCCTCAAGGTACTCCTCTTCTAAGGTCTTGTGCTTGGTCACGAGCCATCTCACTTTCATCTCCTGGGCCTTATCATATACGTCAGGGCATATGAGGATGAACTCTCCGGCTTTCAGAACCGGAAGCCTATCGAGAATATCCTCTGCTTCTTCAGTCGATATGGCCTTGAGCATGCCTTTCACCTTGCTCAGGTCCTGGGGAGTCATCATCCTTCCCAATCCCCAGGTATTAGCCTGGGCCATGGCCTTGTAATCAACATCGGCCGGATTCTGGGTGCACATCATGCATGAAACACCGTATTTTCTTCCCTGTTTGAAAAGGAGTTTCAGGATATCCTTGGCAGGAGGTTTGAAGGGATGAGGAGGGAGATAGGGCCCAACCTCGTCAATGTAGAACATGACCTGGACATCGTCAGAGGGATTGGATATCATCCAATTGTACAATTCATTCCCAATAACAGCCACGTAGAACTGTTTATGCTCTTCCGAGGCAAGTGTATTCAGATATATTACATTGACAGGGACCTTCCCGGGCTCTACCGGTTCCAGCAGGATGTCCATTGTAAGCCTCACACCGAAATTGAAGAACAGCTTCTCCATTCCAAGTGATAAATGCCTAATTTTCTGGGCCAGTTTCAATCGGTTGTTCTTCTTGATAATTGTTCCTGAATCCTCGATCCCGATATTCCTCGGATTGTTGACCACTTCTGCCAAAACCGGAAAGCTCTCGAGGGGTTCATCCTTCATCCATGATGTTTCCAGTAAGTGATATAAAAATGATGCCACAGCCTTACCGTCATCGGAATCCGACTTGTAACCAAGTAGAGAAACAAGAGAACCGGCAATAGTGTCTAGGACACGTATCGCCTCTTCGGGAGAAATCCCATCCGGTAATTTCTTGAGAGGATTCAGACTGAGAGGTATCCCCTTTGATGAAGCGGGAGTGAAAATTCTCACTTCAGCTTTTTCTCTAAAATCCGTGAGCACTTCAACAGGAATATTATGACTAACACAGATCTCCTCATCTGCTATAAGGCCCAAGGAAGCCAGATCCCCCTGGGGGTCCACTATGATAGTGGGAACGCCCTGACGAGTGGTCTCTTCTATTATACATTTCCCAAAAACAGTTTTCCCTGATCCGGAAGCACCAAGGGCAATGAGATGTCTTTTGAGCACTTCAACGGGCAGGACTATATTGGTACTGGTAGTTTTCCCTAAATAAAGCCCTTCCATTATCTCATCCATATCATACTCAACAGTTTCGTCTTCCTCCTGATCTTCATCAGGGTCATCATAATCAATAAAGTCCTCTTCATCCTGTTCAGTACCATCATCGTCATCATATTCAATCCCTTGATCTTCTTCTTCCTCGCCGCTGCTTTCCCGCTCACTGTCATCCAGCCATTGATCCCCAAATCCATCATTATCATCATCATCGGGATTATTATCAGGATCATCATATTCGATATCATCCTCATTGCTATCGACCGAAGCCCCGCGTTCCTCCCAGCCTTCTCCATCATCATCATCATCATCATACTCAACTACTCCGGAGTCCACTTCAGGAACAGGAGGCAAGGGAGGTAATAGACCGTCCTCACTCAGAGGCTCTAGATCCATTTCAGGTAAAGGTGGTTCCATCTGGGGTGGTACTGGCGGTTCATCCATTAGATCATGGCCGCAGTTGGCGCAGATCAGATCAGTCGGGCTAATATCTATTCCGCATTTCGGGCATTTCATTCAAATCACCTGGGATTAATACACAATCAATTAAATTATTTAACTATCGTAAAATAAATATATCAATATGGCATAAAAAATAATTATCATATAAAAGAGCCCGCCCGAGAATTAACCTCCAGTAACCAAAATATTCATTATAACAATA
>CAYSHM010000011.1:0-78177 GCA_964430885.1 uncultured archaeon
AAGAAGGACAAGAAGGCTAAGGCCAAGCCGAAGAAAGATAAGAAGGACAAGAAGGCTAAGGCCAAGCCGAAGAAAGATAAGAAGGACAAGAAGGGTAAGGCCAAGCCGAAGAAAGAAAAGAAGGACAAGAAGGGCAAGAAGGGCAAGGACAAACCCAAGAAGGACTAAAATGATAAATCAAAATAATTTCTAAAATCAGTAATCAGTAATTCTAGTAGAATAATAATAGTTAATAGGTGTATTAAATTGAATAATGAATCGCATTTGGAAGATAGTCATTATATGGATGAATTGGATGATTCTACTGCTTACTTTTTGATGGCAGATAAATCTCTTAGAGGTTTAAAGGAAGAATTGGATATAATTATGGGTGAAGATCAGGCTGGAGAGTTATTTTATCGGATGGGTTTTAGAGCTGGAGAGGAGGCTGTAAAGGATAATGTTGTAGATACTGATGACTTCGATTCAATCGAGAAATTAAAAAGAGAACTGCCCGAACATTGGATCCATATTGGGCTTTCCAGTATAGAAGTGCTGGATGGGGATGTGACCAATTTCAATGTAGCACTATCCGACTCCTTGGAAGCCAAAGCAATGAGGTCCCTTCCAGATTCTGGCTGTAATTTCACTAGAGGATTCCTAGAAGGTGTTGTAAGTACACTTTTCAGCAGTAAATATGCAGCAGAGGAAATTAAATGTGTGCAAACTGGTGAATCCCAATGTATTTTTAACCTCAAGCTTGATGAGGACCCATTGCTCCCAATACATGAGGACATAAGTTCATCCAATCAGAAATTCAAGCTCAAACAGGGAGTATCATATATGATAGATAGTGCGACTATCGATGATGCACTGGAAGTATTTACCGATCAGGTTACCCACGGATTTGAGGGTATCATAATTACACGAATGTATCCTACAACACTCAAAAATGAATACGGTCTTAAAAAAACACCGGTTCTTTGGCTTTCAAAAGAGCATCAGGGCGATGTTCCTATCCTCCAGCCAGGTCAATTGGGTTTGCTTCATCATAAAATTGATCAGTTCTTTAAGAAGAGCAGTAAGGGAGTGGTGTTATTGGATGGGCTCGAATATCTAGTCACCCAGAACAGTTTTTATTCGGTCCTTAAGGTTGTTCAGTTAATTAGAGACAAGGTTTCCAGATATCAGAGAAACCTGATTGTTCCTCTGAGCCCTCAAGCTTTTGACCAAAAGGATTTTTCATTAATTGCCCGGGAGTTGGTGCCTTACAATATCAAAAAAAGAAAGCAATCAATAGAGGCTGAAAAGGAAACCAAAATGGATACGTCAGATGATAAATCAACCCCGGCCAAAAATCGTTTTTCGAAGCTGATTAGAAAATCGATATAGTTATCCCATTCAGGCGCCAAACTGGCCTTTTTATATTTATATAGGGGTTAACATTAAATTTGAAAAGGACCTTTCAGCAGATATCAATTGGAAAAAATCACGTATACCTTGAAGAGGAAAAAGTATGGAACAGAGGTCCATTAAGAGGAAGGTATGTCTACTTGGAAATCCCGCAGTAGGGAAGACAAGCCTTATCAGAAAATACATTTTCGATAGTTTCTCAGATAAATACATCTCCACTGTGGGCACTAAAGTTTCAAAGAAGGATATTGAGATTGAAATTAAAAAGATCGACCTGAAGCTAACATTGACCATGATGGTCTGGGATATCTTGGGTCAATCAGGATATCGTTCTCTCCATTCCATGTTCTATAAAGGTGCATCTGGAGCCTTGATAGTCTGTGATCTGACACGAAGGGAGACCTATGACAGCTTGAAGATATGGGGAGATTCCTTAACGGAGGTAACAGGCGAGATACCTATTGTATTCCTTGGAAATAAGAAGGACATGTCTGATAAGTATGATTTTGACCCCCAATCCCTGAAATCAATTTCAAATAATTACAAAACCTTTAGTTTTTTAACATCGGCTAAATCAGGATTGAATGTTGAGAATGCCTTCAGCCGGTTGGCCCAAATGATAGTAAGGGAATACCTTAGAGATCACCTTTAAACCACGATATTATTATAAATATTGTGTTTTTTCATTCAGCCAATAAATGCTTTTTATTAATTATGGTTGAATTGCACAGCTCTGTTATTCGAATATTTATTTATAGAAATGGATAATAGTGTACCAATGAATGTTAAATAATAGAGCAGATGAATTTATGGATTGATGGGATTCATTTTATTTGAGTTGATAAAATGCAGATAGGAATAGTCGGAAAACCTAATGTGGGTAAATCCACCTTTTTCAATGCCGCTACATTGGCCAAAGTAGAAATGGCGAATTATCCCTTCACTACAATTGATGCAAATATAGGTATGGCATATGCAAGATCGCCTTGTCCTCATAATGAATTGGGAACGGATTGTGACCCTAATAATTCCAAGTGTATAAACGCTACTCGATTTATACCAATTAAATTAATTGACGTGGCCGGACTGGTCCCTGATGCTCATGCAGGCAAAGGGTTGGGTAATAAATTTCTTGATGACATTAGGACAGCTGATGCTTTGATACACATAATAGATGCATCAGGTTCAACCGATATGGAAGGCAATCCAGTGCCTGTCGGAAGTCATAATCCTCTAGATGATGTTCGTTTTCTCGAGAATGAGATAGATTGCTGGTTCAAAGGGATATTATCAAAGAATTGGAGGACCGTTTCCAAAAGAGCCAATCTTCAGAAGAAGAAAGTGGCGGAGCTTATATATGATATACTTACCGGATTGGGAATAACTCGGGAAGATATTCTATCAGCTTTGCAGAAGGTCAAACTTACCAGCAACCCTGAAAAATGGAACGATGCAGATCTTCTCGTACTTGCCAGAGAACTTCGCAGGACCAGCAAACCAATGATCATCGCAGCTAATAAATGTGATGTAGCCCCGAAGGAAAACCTAGAAAGTCTCAATGAGCTGGAAGATTATATTGTTATCCCCACCATGGCTGAGGTGGAGTTAGCACTCAACAATGCGCGTCAAGCTGGGATTCTTATTTATCATCGTGGATCTGGAGATTTCGAAGTAAAGGAATCAGCACCTCTTACACCAAAACAGAAACAAGGTCTGGAGACCATAAGAAAATATCTAAATGAATATGGTTCTACCGGGGTGCAGAGTTCCCTGGAAGCTGCCATTTATGATCTTTTGGAGTTGATCCCAGTATATCCTGTTGAAGATCATACTAAATATATCGATCATGACGGAAGGGTGCTCCCAGATGTTCATCTGCTTAAAAAAGGTTCAACTCCTTTGGATCTGGCTTACAAGGTCCATACCGATCTAGGTGATAATTTTATAAGAGCTATAGATGCACGATCTAAAAGAACACTTGGTAAGGACCATATCCTTGAGAAAAATGATGTGATTAGTATAATGGCTAACAAGTGAATGGGATCGAAAAACCAATAGTAAAAAGAGAAAAAAAGGGAGCAATCAATTTTGGAGTGCCCCCTTGTAAAAGCATAGATTTAAATCTCAATATCTATACTCAATTTTTCGGTGAGTTCCTTGTACCTGTTTCTAATGGTAACTTCGGTCACACCTGCGACTTCCGCTACTTCTCTTTGAGTTCTTCTCTCGTTGCATTTGATGGACGAGACATAAATCGCCGCAGCAGCTACACCGGTGGGACCTCTTCCCGACGTGAGCTCTTTCTTTTCAGCTTCTTTCAATATATTTATAGCTTGGGCATGGACCTTTCCGCTCAATTCCAGCTCGGAGCAGAATCTAGATACATAGTCCTGTGGTGATGTCGGCAGCAGTTTCAACCCAATCTCCCTGGTCATAAATCGGTAGGTTCTTCCAATTTCCTTCCGGCCCACCCTTGAGGTCTCAGCCACTTCATCCAAGGTTCGGGGTACTTTGCACTTTCTGCAGGCGGCATATAGAGAGGCTGCGACAACACCTTCTATGGATCTCCCTCGTATGAGGTTCTTGTCCACCGCTTTCCTGTAGATCATGGCCGCGTTTTCTCTGACGCTTTTAGGCAGATCCATGCTTCCGGCCATCCTATCTAGTTCACTGAGGGCAAAAGCAAGGTTTCTCTCGGTTGCATCAGATACTCGGATTCTTCTCTGCCATTTTCTCAGGCGGTATAGTTGAGCCCTGTTTTTGGTCGGAATGGTTTTCCCATAGGAGTCCCTGTTTTTCCAACCGATCTGGGTTGACAAACCCTTGTCATGTTTAGAGTAGGTAATGGGAGCACCGGTTCTAGCTCTCTTTTTTGCCTGCTCAGCGTTGAATGCCCTCCACTCAGGACCCTGGTCTATATAGGTGCTTTCCAGAACGAGTCCGCATACCTCGCAGATCAGTTCACCACGCTCGTAATCCCTGGATAAATGTTCACTTCCGCATTCCGGGCATTCGGTTATTTGCTCAACTTCAAATTTTTCTTTTCTCATTATTAATCCCTCCTTTTTTGGGTGTTTGAGATATTGTTCCTGTATTGGCACTGGATTAGGGGCTCAATTCAAGAAATAGTTCCTTTTTGCTCCCATCAATAGATTCTTTTTCACCAGAGGTTCGGCTTTTATGTAGGGTGACTTCACAGAGCCGAATATCTTTACAATTTTAGCGACCCTGTCCTTTCTATTGTTGTATATGTATCGAACTCTGTGCACTTTATCAATACCATCTGCACAGCGGCCTATTAAGAATCCGTCAGGAGTCATATTCAATAGGTCAATTCTGATCATTTTAAGTTTTTCACCCCTGGATATGATGTGTTTTCCATCTATATTTATATATACCAGTGCAAATATAATTACGTGTACACCAACATTTATATATGTTATTAATGGTATATAAAAGGGCCCATCATTTTTATATATAATAATTTTAACTGGATTTAAACATATGCCAGAAATCCAAATGGGTGCGAAATAAGCTGTGCCGTATTACACATCTCCAGAAGTCCAAGATATAAAAAAGAGAGGTTATACAGTTCAAATAGAAAATTCAAGGCTTCCTTCCAGATTTAATTTTTGCCGGAGTATCGTAAGCATTTCCTGTTCATCATTATCGATCACTCCGTCCTCAAGACATTTTTCCAATGCTTTCAGATATATCTTGAGGTTCCTCCTCCTCTGTTTTTTCACCTCATCTTCAAGCTCTTCATGCTGTTCAGATGTGATTCCAAGTTCTGATTTGAGGTAATCCAATTTTTCAATCTCATCACTGGTTATAACACCATCTGCCCATACTTCCGCCAGTATTTCCTTGTAGGCTTTGAGGCTATTTTCATGGCTTTCTTCATCCCATTCTGCAACATAATTCTCGGGAATTCCCTCTTCAATTTCGTCTTTACTACTAATAGCTTTAGTTGTCACTTTTGGCATCTTATACTCCAGTCCGAGATCGCTGGCGGCATTTGCTGTCATAATGGCTTGCTTTGCCATCTTAACGGACTCGAGAGCGGTGTTTACAGCTTCGATGTACTCTTCACGTTCAAAAGGCTCCCTTGCCTTGACAAAACGATCGATTGCGGTTTCTATGTCAACATTATATTCCTTGAGTTTCCGCAACCTTTTCTTTGAGAGTACCAGTATATCAACAGTGAATTTGTAAAGAATGGATTTTGCTTCCTTTATAGCATACGTAGAGAATTCTTTTGCTCTGCTGAAATCCTGTCTCTGGTGGGCATAAAGCGCCTGAAGGTAGAAGTTTTCGGCCTTTCTTGCATCCCCCTTGACCCATCTGACCTTGTTGATAAGATCCTTAGCTTCCGTGAGGGCTTTGCTTATCTCAACAATATTGGTATCTGCCTTGGGAGCAGTCTTAGGTCGATGTTCCTTTTGGTTTATAAGTTTTAGATCATATTCTTTTCTCCTATCTGAATCAAGAAGTACTTCCTTTGCAGCGTTTATTTTCTGCATCTCCTCGGTGGCGACCTTCTGGAGACGAGGCCCCAGGTTAGCAACCTTATCGGGATGATACATAATGACCATATTCTTGTAAGCTTTCTTTAATTCCGACATGGTTGAATCCATCTGGATACCCAAAACATCATAATAATTCTCATTTTCCATGGATAACACCTAAGTATTGGTATATATGGAGTTCCGAAGTTACTCCAATTTGAAATGTGGTTTTACCAAGCGTTATCAGAACTCATAGGGTTCATCACAGTTCAGCGATTCTATTCTCATCATATAACGCTTGGTGGATTAGAAATCCTTTTTCCCTATTTAGTTCAGTATGATTATTCAAATATTTAATTATTTAGGGAATCAATTCTTCAAGATTTTTAATATTGCTTATTGTAATAGTTTTTTGAAAAAAGAAACTACTAAAAAATTAAGCGGGGATTAATGAACTTAAAATGGAAATTGTAATGGGTGCACTGATTTCCTGAAATCCTAACATTTCCTTCAGAAATTCCTGAAGGAGTAAGACCATCTACCCCCATATCTTAGATTTCAAACATAGTCATCCTGAATGCGGATGATGTCGGTGCTATCCTCAGCCTTGGAGTATCTCTCAAGGGGTTCCTGGTTCAATGAAATGAAATTTTCGCCCCATGCCGTGATCCCCAAAATGTCCTGGGCTTTTTCCTTGTAACCAAGTATATAGAGAGCAGCGGAAAAGGCTTCCAGAGTGGATAATTTAAAAGGTTTCCCCCAATTAATGGGATTAGAAGCCAAAAGAAAGGGAAGGGACCTGCACTCGTACCTGCTGTAGATCATTTTTTTAGAAAAAATCTGTTCTGCTCTCTCCCATGAACAATCTATAGCCCCAATTCCCTTCTTTTTCCCGAAAATAATGTCCTTTGGGGAGATGGATCGCTGAGCATAGGGAGTTAGAAGTATGGTCCTAGGGGGAAAGCGGTATATGTTCTCAATAGGCTGAGCCAAATTCAAGGAAAGCATTTTTATTGCAGAACATTTTTTGGGATCATCTTCCCTATAATTTAATATCCACAACTTGATAGAAGGATCCAATTATTCACCCTTTATTGATGTTGATTCAGAGATTCAAATACCTTCTGCATTTTGTTTTTCAGTTCCTCTAAACTTCCCTTGTTTATGATCATATAGTCTGCTGTAGCTATAACATCGCCTAAACCATAACCCAATTCTCTGCTGTCCCGTTCCTTGAGGGCCGTTAAGCCGCTTTTGTCATCATCTCTTCCACGTGATAGCAATCGGGAGTATCTTAGGTCTGGAGCTGTATGAACCGCAATTGTAAGAGTATTCAAGTTCAAATCAGTCTTAATTAATTTCAGTTCAGATAATGATCTTACACCGTCCACGACAATGCCCTTTTTCCCTTGATCATTGGATATTTTATTAATCTCTTCTACAAGTCTTATGGCCAATATGTCCTGTCCGAGTTCTTTCCTAAGATCGTTTGCAGTCTTTCCAACATTCTCAGCGCTTGTGGGGATGCCTCTACTTTTTACTTCATTTCTAACAATATCACCAAGGCTTTTAACAGTAAATCCCCTATCCTTCAGGAATGTGATGCATTCACCTTTGCCAGATCCGGGCATTCCAGTAACAAATATTAACACCATATATATCGGCCCCATTGCCCCTTCATCAATTATCTGAAAAGTATTTCTATTATTAGGATGAAGGCGCTTGGATCTCACTTCTGTGCGTCCCTTTCCTTGGATATGGCGAAAACCCTCTCAGTAGCATCTTCAGGCTCCATATCCCTTTTCTGGATGATACGATTGATTATATCGTGTTTACCATAGCCCTGTTCCAGTAACTTGGTTATGAGTTCCTTAATCCCTTTTTCAAGATCAGTCTCATCGCAGCAGACATTTTCAAGACCTCCCATTTTATCAAGGAGCCATTTTGTTCCATATATGAGGGCCTGAAGAGCATCATTGAACTCTCTCTTGCTCAGGGATTCCTGATTTATCTCCGTTCGGAGTGCCAAGGTGTTCTTTACCCCTGCCAGATAGTATTTAACGAAAAGATCCTTGTTGTTCCTTATCAAGAGATCCCGAAAAATATCCCTCTGCTCTTTAAGGGTCATTGTTTTGGTGGCCATATTAGTAAAAACGGTTATCTGAATGACATCGTTCATGATATAAAGTCCAACCTCAAATGGGAGATTATTGTTGGAAACAATAAAAGCATGAGAATTTCCCTGAATATTTTTAAACTCCCATTTGTCATCAATGATCATTTCACTATTTTCATCCACTTCTTGGAACCACTTCTTGATCTTCTCTATGTTTTCAGTTTCCTCAGGCTTCAGTTCATCCAAGGGATCACCCGCGAATCTTGTGGTAATGAAGGAAATAAGCTGAGCACCCACTATCTATTCATACTTTAATAATATTATGGTAGCTATTTAATCAACAATGATTTTTCTACTCAGGTTGCAGAAGATGTATTCTCAATTTTTAAAAATTCTAACTTTCGCATCCACTTCAGATGCTGTATTGATATATATTATAATTCAATAACTGGTAAACCTATATTATTTATAGGAAAGAGAATAATCACTTGCATAAATCCAAATGGTGGTTTAATATTGGTTAACTGATTTAACTGATTCTACATTATTCCCGCCAGTCCATAGGTATTGGTGGGGGTTAGATCAGAATGTCATTCAGTAAGTAATTTAGTCAAGAGGTGATATGTGTGGTATTTCAACTGGACCTGGAAAAATTAAAATTCGGCAGTGAGCTTATAAAGAGAGGTTTTGCCAAGATGCAGAAGGGCGGAGTAGTTATGGATGTTACAAATGCAAGAGAAGCACGGATTGCAGAGGAAGCAGGTGCTGTGGCAGTAATGTCCTTGGAAAGGGTTCCTGCGGACATCAGAGCAACTGGTGGGATCGCACGTATGGCAGATCCGGCCCGTGTACAGGAAATCATCAATATGGTTACCATCCCGGTCATGGCCAAATGTCGGATCGGCCATATAGCCGAGGCTCAGGTTCTGTCCACATTGGATGTGGATATGATCGATGAGAGCGAGGTTCTAACTCCTGCAGATCCTTTTAGCCATATCGACAAGAGAAAGCTGCCAATCCCTTTTGTTTGCGGTTGTCGCAATCTGGGCGAGGCATGCAGAAGAATAGGTGAGGGGGCTGCAATGATAAGGACCAAAGGGGAGGCTGGAACTGGTGATGTTTCCGAGGCAGTAAGGCACATGACCATGTTGAAACGTGAGATCGCCCACCTGCAGACCCTCGAAGAAGATGGAATAAAGGAGTTCGCCAAGGAGATTAACGCCCCCCTAGATGTTCTGCTTGAGGTCAAGGAGCTTGGCAGATTACCAGTAGTAAACTTCGCAGCAGGAGGTATCGCTACGCCTGCCGATGCTTCTCTTATGATGCAGATGGGATGCGACGGGATATTCGTCGGCAGCGGAATATTCAAATCTGAAAATCCCATGGAGGTGGCCAAGGCTATTGTAAAGGCTACAACCCATTTCGATGACCCGAAAATAGTTGCCGAGGCCTCCAAGAACCTAGGCGCAGCCATGAAGGGCCAGGAAGTTAGTTCCATACCGGAGGAAGATCGTCTCCAAACTCGTGGCTGGTAATCAATCCACTATAATTTCTGATAAAATGACTGAACAATTTGCAGTTTACCGATGTCCTAAGTGCATGAAGGCAAAGGTGGTTCAGGGCAGAAGCAGGTCCGCAACTTGCTCCTTTTGTCAAAGCGGTTTTAAGGTATCCGGTAAGACTGCATATATCAGGACAACTTGCATCCAAACTGCTATTCAGGCAGTGGGTCGCTTGAACTCGATGCATGCAAAGGATCAGGGTACCTTTCAGTCTGAGGTTATAGATGTGAGCGTTTTTCCTCCAGCTTCCACTGCCCCTTCGTCCTTTGATAGCGTTCATGATTACATTGGTTTCAGAATAAAGCATATTAAAGGGAAAAAGAAAATATTATCTGCAGCAGTTGGATTTTTGACCGATGAAATTGGAGATTTTTCCATAGATGATATTCTCTTATGTTTGGAGGAATCAGGACACAGGATGGAGAGAGTTGAAGAATACCTGGATTTGATGTTGGATGAAAATGAGATAATAAGGGTCGCCAGTGATAGATTCAAGGCCCTTCGGTGATTGGAGAGTGGGCTAATGACAGAAAAGCATTTGAAGATAGGAATAATAATCAATCCTATTGCCGGGATGGGGGGGAGAGTAGGTCTGAAGGGGACTGACGGTTCAGATGTTTACGCCGAATCAATCAAACGGGGGGCAGTTCCAATAGCGCAGGAATACATGGAACAGTGTATTACCTGGTTTTATGCAAATATTAAATCAGAAGACGGTTTACTTTCGAACATTGAGTTTTTGATGTGTTCCAGCCCCATGGGGAGCAAACTTATTCAATCGGATGCCCAGAAGAATTGCCCTTTGGGTTATAGGATTATCTATGATCCAGAGTATGAACATACCAGGCCTGAAGATACGGTCAAAGCAGTGTTTTCTTTATGCCGATATTATGCAGATATTATACTGTTCGCCGGTGGTGATGGAACCGCAAGGGATGTAGTGATTGGATTGGAAAGGGCGTCCCGAACCGGGTATGATCTTCCACCTATTCTAGGAGTGCCAGCCGGTGTTAAGATGCACTCATCTGTTTTCGCTCTCTCTCCAGATATGGCCGGGGAGGTTTTGGTATCACATATTCGTGGCGAAACCTCAGTTCAGCAAAGGGAGATATTGGACATTGATGAGATTGAATACCGGAAGGGGATACTTGATGTAAAGATGTACGGCAGTGCAGGTGTATCAATAGTCAATGAGATGGTGCAAAGTTCCAAATCACCGTCGCCCCAATCAGCAGAGGCCGAGCTTCATGGTATTGCTGAAGAAATGGCAGATATTATCAAGCATGATGATGGAACACTGTATCTCCTAGGTGCAGGGTCCACTCTTTTTGCAGTAAAGAGGCATTTGGGTATCGACGGTACGCTATTGGGCATCGATGCGGTATTGGATGGGGAACTTTTAGCCAAGGATATCTGGGAAAAACAGATGCTTAGTATGGCTGATAAATACCCAATTAAAATAGTGGTAACCCCCATTGGAAGGCAGGGTTTTCTTTTCGGAAGAGGAAATCAGCAATTCTCACCGGAAGTAATGGAGATGGCGGGTTTCGAAAATGTTGAGGTCATTTCTACAAGATCCAAGATCAAGGAGTTGGATCGCCTATTTGTTTTTTTAGGGGAGAAAAAGGAGAAAAATGAAATTCCCGCGTATTTGAGAGTTATGGTGGAACCGGGTATTTATCGTATGATCGAACTAAATTTACTGTAATCAATTCTGCAGTGTATTGCAATTTTTGATATTTCGAGATATAATATTATTAAAAGTCAAATTATTACATACTTATAGCAGATATGAAGTTACTCAATATGAGTTTCAATGAAGAAGAATCAAAGAAGGTGATGGAGACCATGATTAAAGGTATGGATGAATATTTTTATAGTATTAAAAAGAATTTGTTCCTTCCCGTAAACAGACGTATTGCGGTCTTACTGCTGATATCTGGGCTAGTTATGTTTAATCTTTTCATTCCAGCGTTCAACCCGGGTTTTCAATCCTCTGCATATATTCGCACCTCCTCCATCCAAAACTCCGATCCGCTATTGGAAAATCAAAATTTTCAAGCTTGGCGCCCTAACGAAATGATCAAAAAGGCTTCTCCCTCGGCCGCAGCATCTAGGAGCGGTAATTATCCCCAATGGCTCTTAGGCGACTATTTCAATTACACCCAGACATACCACAATCCCAATTACTACAATTCCTATTCAATGACGAGTTCTTACGAGGTAAAGAACATCACTACTGAGACCACGCCGGCCGGAACCTTCAATGTTTTTGGTGTTTCCGGCACCAGCAGTGCATTCTGGACCGGAAATCCGCCCCATACTTCCGGCAGTTATCAGATGCAGTCATCCAACTACTATGCCGCGGGGAACCTGTCAAGTGTTTCCTCCTATACCTATACCGATGCCTCAACATATTATTCCACCAGCAATATGTATTACAGTCCGCCCCAGGATATTTGGGATTATCCTATTGGTGCAGATGAACAATGGAATGTATCCACGACCTATTATTACGATACAGTTACGGTTATGAAAGGATCGGGAGATGTGTATCCAAATTCAGGTTCATATACCTACACATCCGAATATGACTGCAGGGGTAGGACAACTGTGAACGTGGAAGCGGGATCATTTACCGTTCTGGAAATAATTGTCTCCTCAGACCCGACCTCATATTCGAAAATTTATTTCGATCCCCAGATGGGCTGGCATGTTAAAATGGAATCCTATTCCCAAGGAGTCCTGCACAGCATTATTGAATTGAACCATACAAACTTTCAGCCGGGTCCAGCGGTCAATTCCCAGAATTTTGACATATCCATGCTTGAAGATACTACTTATACATCCCTGAACTGCAGTGATATATTCACCAGCGAGAAGGAATTATCCTTCAACTCATCGTCTTCAGCCAAGTTGGATGTGATCATAGGTCAGGGGGGCGGAGTTACCATCAGACCGCAGAATAATTGGTTTGGTGAAGCCGCATTAACATTGGAAGCTACCGATGGTACTAAATCAGTTTCCAAGGAAATAATGGTGACTGTGAATCCAGTGAACGATGCACCTTATCTGACTGGCTTCGATTCAGTTGAGCTCTCCGAGGGGGGAAGCATTACAGGCATAGACCTTTTTGAACATGCTCATGACGTAGATGACCCTAATGATGACATTATCTTCGATGTTGGCCAGGGCACCCAGATCACCACCGATCTTAGACAAGGCCATCTTTTGGACATTTCTTCACAGCAGCAGTGGTATGGAAGGGATAGCTTTGGCATTACTCTGTCCGACGGCGACAAATCCAAGGATTACTCAATTTCCGTCACGGTCACCAAGAGAAACGATCCTCCAGTTTTGGAAGCCCTTGATGATATGGAAGTACCGCAATATGATCACCTCAATTTCACTCTAGAGGCGGAGGACCCCGATTTTGAAGAGAGCCTCACCTTCAATACTAATATATCGGACAGTATTGAGGAAGAATATTATGGGGAACTCTTTCAATTCGATAGCTACACTGGCTTATTCAGCTTTCATCCGGTGAGAGAAGAGCTTGTGGGAGTACATTATGTATCATTCTGGGTTTCAGACGGAACAGTTTCAGATTATGAGAATATTACCATCACAGTGGAGAATGTCAACGATCCTCCTGTGGTTGAGGGGGGCATCATTTTCGAGAGGAATCTAGAAATGGATTCTCTGAATGACGGGGGATTAACCTATATCTTTCATCCGCCGGACGTGTTCGATCAGGATGGAGATCAAATAGACTACCTATGGAATTTTGGGGATGGAAGCAATGGGAACCCCGAGAAACAATGCAACCATACATTCATGGAATCCGGGAACTACACTGTCACTTTATCCATATCTGACGGACATATTTCTGACTCAATTATTGTCGAGGCCGAAATCGAGATAAATATTTATGATGATGATCCAGACAGCGATACCAGCAGCTCATCAGATGATAATACCTCTAGCGGTGGGGGGAACGAAACTTCCGGAACCGATTCCCAAACTGATGATGATGACAAGGGTGATGATAGCGGCGATAATACCGGAGATACTTCAGGCGAAGGATCTGAACTTGGATCTGGAAAGGATAATGACGATGATTCAGAGGATTTGAATCCAAATAAAAACTCTCAAGGGACCGAGAGCAGTGGAATATCCGGTGCCATTATATTTTTGATAATAATTATTGTCATTATTTTACTAGCGGTACTAGCGGTGCTGATAATTCTTATAATGCGGAAATCAGGAGGGGAGGAAGAGCAGGATGCCCAAAATGATTTCAAACCCCAAGATACGATGATGGAGTCACCGGAGAGATTCCAGTATTCCGATATGAATGAATATGGTGGACAGCCGATCTATGAAACATCCTACGAACGGCTCTATGGAACGCCAAGCAGCAGAACTGAATTACCAGTCCATCTCCCTCAGTTACCGGAACCTGCCGAAGGCCAGGAATACAATTATCCCCATGATGATTATACCTATTACGGCCCCGAAAACGAGGATTATCCATACTAAGCAATAGAGGAATGATAAAAATGAAAAAACTTCTACCCCCGTATTTTGCAATAGCCGGACATTCCAACACAGGTAAGACCACAATGATTGCGAGATTGATAAGAGAACTGGTTAAAAAAAAGATCAGGGTTGTATCCATCAAACATTCTGAAGGAAAGTTCTCGATGGATACACCTGGGAAAGATACCTGGAAACACAGAGAGGCCGGTTCATCCATGATAGTGTTTTCAACTGCAGGGGAAACCTCATACATTCTGCCCGAACCGCTGGACCTCGAAGATGTTCTGAAGCACATATCATCTATTATCAATCCGGATATAGTTCTGATCGAGGGTTTGATGAGCGGGGAAATTCCAAAGATAGTATTGGGCGGTACTGGGAATCGTTCAGATGACGTAGACCGCGAAAAATTGTTTGAAAATGCAATGGAATCTATCTTGAAAGAAATTAAAATACATAGACTGCTGGTCAGGCTTCCAAATATGGATTGTCAGAGATGCGGTTTCAGATCCTGCAGTGAATTGGCTGACGCTATTTTGAAAGAGGAAGCGGAAATCGAAGACTGTAAGCAGCTGCTCATGAAGGAGTCCGTACCTTTTTTGGACCTTCTTGTGAACGGTAAGAGTATCGAACTTTCACCATTCCCTGCTGCCATGCTGGAGAGCGGAATAACTGGAATGCTGACTTCCTTGAAAGGCGTGGAACATATTGGTGAGGTGGAGATACGCTACCGCAGACCTGATGGAAATGAAGATGCCTGAATGGATTACCCCTATAGTTCAGTATAATATCTTTTCAGCAGAGGCCGTTCAAGGTACTCTGGTTTCCCTTGGAATTCAGGATAATGGACCATGCATGATATCCTGTACTTATCATCGCCCACAAGGTCCTCGGCCTGGAAGTTCTTTTTGAAATCTGTTACTATCTCACCTTCGTATAGGAGCGTTTGTCTGTTACCTCTGTTCATACAGGTGTCGTTTTCAAATTGACATTTGCTGAAACCAATATCAACATGTGTTGCGTCAGAAAGAAGGAAGGGCATGGATCCTCTAGGGGTTCCTCCGGCCTTTTCAGGCGGAATAATTACCACTTCTCCCCTGAAGGACAGGGGTATTCCAGCACAGACGATATCTTTGGGCCTTCCGTCCTTCCCACCCAGTCTCAGGGCTGAAAAGATTGCGGGGAAGTCCATTGATAAGATCTGGCATTCATCAACCATAAAAGCTCTGGATTTCTGAACATCATCCCTGTTATAGAATTCCCAAGGGTCGCCGTTGTCAAAGTAAGTGGCTTTTCTTTTTATCCACAGGAATTTCTCATTGGCTCGATCGGCAATTGTCCTAGAATCGAAATTTCCCTCATCACGAGTATCCCCTTGTGGTTTGAAATATATAATGTCATCATGGGGTGCCATTTTCTCAAGGTCTCTTATGGATCGTCTAGTCTTTCCAGTTCTCATAGTACCCGAGTGAACTGTAAGGGACCCTGGTTGGATTTTCTCCTCAATGGCGCGTTTTTGAAGGGGTTCAATGAACTCTTCCCAGGGAGCTCCGGGTCTTCTAACATGCATATCGCAAACAGGTTTGAATTCAGTATCAGGGGTGATTTCGAAGGGATCTATGTTGAACTCGGAAGGTTGTCCGTCTATTAAGCGTTGGAGGTTATAAGACGGCCTGCCACATACATGGCAGGGCCTCGGATTTTTAATAATCCTATCCGACCTGCACAGCACCTCAGGGTAAATGGGATCCCCGTTACAGTCATTGTCCGGAAATACTGTGACTACATAGGAACCTTTTCTCACCAGTTTATCTATGACATCGATTATTCTGCGGTCCTTGAAGAACTGGAGTCCGTAGATTCCAACAACATCAAGATCCCCTATCTTTTCTATCTCTTCGAGAAGTTCAACTGCATTCAGAGGATCAATGGCCTTTGACATTACTTTACCATATGTTTCCACATCTGATTCAGGGTGGACCTCCATACCTAGAATGTCGAATCTGTCATCCACATCGATGTTGGGGTGGAAGATGCGGGTTTTGTATCCGAGAGTTCTTTCCCATTTCCCTATCTCGACACTCGCTTCCTTGTATTTCGGAGTACCTACGGGTCCCGTATATGTCACCAATGTGTATGGTGTCGGCCCATATGGAATAATTGAATTGTTCCCTTTTATCTTCATCATACGCTGGCTAATTGTCTTTTTTGATTATATATTTTATTTCAAAAGTATTGCTGGTGAATTTTTTGCAGTAACAATGGTAGATTATTCAATTCAGCCAGCCGACGGATCAATTTCTTGAAGGTATGTGGGGCAGGAAGGCGGGATCGCCGATAATATTGAATTCCTCAACAGTGTCGCTGTGGGCGTCGGCATTCCCCATTCCGATCTCTTGAATATAGAGGTTCTTTGCCTTCATCAGAGCGGCCCCATAGGAATTCACGGGATCTACCGTCTTGAAAGCATCAGGTCCTCTCTCGTATACTTCTCCTATCATATATCCGTACATATACAATCCGATATAGGCCCCCAGGGTTTCACCTGACTCAGTAGAAAGGGGTGAAAAACCTCCCCAGGATAATCTTGATGATCCGACATACATGACCATGCCCGAATGCAGAAAGGAAAGAGATATTGCATTGGTTTGGTCCAGACCGTCTATCTTCCCGGTTACACATGAGGCTCCGAATATGGATGATGGACCGAATTCCATATTGTTGACATTGGCAGGATAGAATCCACCTCCGACACTTGTGTCCTTGTAACCTGGGGGAACGAACCAGTAATAGAAACCGTGTGCACAGAAATAGATGAGATTGGACCGTTCATAAACAGAATAGGATATCTTTGAATCCGAAGCTGGACCGTCATGAGTGGAATCCACTGTATAGCCTCCATCGGAGAAAATCTTATCCAGTTTCTTTGTTACCGTTTCGGAAAAACCCACAGGGATCTGGGTGCCGAAGGTGGTCATGGCTGTATTGGCGAATTTCTCCCCTGAATGCCCAACGCTCTTATCGGCAATATCAGAATAGAAGAAGGTCTTGGCAAGAAGCACGGAGACATCCTGAGCATCCCATCCGGCTAGTCTTCCAATACCTAGTTCCAGTGAAACAGTGGAGCCGTCGATCTCATTGAAATGATCGGTCAAACTGGCATCTATGTCAGAATATATATTATCCGATGGGATGCCGTATCCCTCCCTGGATCCGTAATGCTCCTGCTGCGGTTCAGCCTCGTAATAATACCACGGGATCATGTTTGTATCAGCTATAACGCCAATAAGAAGAGGATCCTCCAGACTTTGTTTATAGGTATTGGCCAATGATGTGTAGTCATCGATCTTTTTAACCGGAGTGCCCGCTAGTTTTCCTAGAAGTTCATTGAGATGACCTTTCACCTCATATGCTTCTGCATTCACCTGTTCAAGCAGGGGAGGGTTCAGAGACGGATCCCCGCAATTGGGGTTCTCCAGCAGTTTCTCAGAGAATTGAGTGAAATCCGGGTTTGCCAGAACCAACCCGCCTCGCACTGCGGCGAGATACGGCGCCATGGATGATATTCCGGGAATCAGGGGATAATTTGGATGTGAGAGTTTCTGTGCCTTTACCGTGATGGTATATGTTGATTCAGGCAGAGGCGCCCACGGATTGATCTGATAATGGAGAGTAGCAAGGAGCTGGACAGCATGTTCGCCTGTACTTCTGAAAACCGGTTTTTCCGTGTACCCGTGAGTTGAGGTCCCGAGATCCTCATAACCGAGGGAGGGCGAGAAGAACTGTAGATGGTCATCATTATCTGGGTCATCGATCATCTCACCATCCTTATCACTGTCCACACCGAAATAGGTGTAGCTTCTCTGTCCGTCCTGTTGAGGTGTTCTGCCGGGTATTGCCGAGGAGGAATATTTCACTTTAGTATCAAGTATGATTTTGGCCCAGGTGTAATCTTCAGGGATTGTAAAATAATGTGTAGGGGCGTTTGCATCGGATGAGGGATTGGATGTGGAGCCTGAGGATTGGGAAGCCACAGTGCCTGTGAATACTTCCATTGTTTCATCAAGAACCTCAGGGATATCAATATCTTTGGGATTTGCCATTGCAATATATTTAACTTCGTTGATATTCATTCTATCCTTCAGCAAGGACAGTTTCTGCCCCTCATGCTCAACACCTGCGGCTATTAAATCCTGTACCTGGGTGATATTGTCGAAGAACATGGTCTTTTTATAACCCTTCAGGCCCCCGCATATCAATGTATAGCGTACATTCAATGACTTCAAGGTGTCTTTTACGTCCTCCGTATCATGTGCTATTAAGACCGGAATATTAAGATAACTTGCTATGGGGACCACATTGACAGCCATATCGTATCCGGCCTGTGAATCCTCAACAATAATTGCACCGTCGGAGTATTCCCAGTACGCCATTGCCAAAGCTTCTGAGGTGTCGCAGTGACAATGGGATATGAAAGGAGTAATGACCTTGAAGATATTCAATTCTTCCATGACATCGTCGCCTACTCCGCCGATGGCCAGCACCTTTGCGGGCGAATACTGCATCAGGAAACGTGAAACGGCCTTGGAAATGCCTGATTCCGCGGTAGAAGGATTAATACCTGCAAGAAGCATGGGTCTTAACTGGAGAGTAGTATTTTCATAGTAGGCCGCCAGGGGTGTTGCTGAAAGAACATTATATGGATCGTCATATGGAAGGACTATCGCTTCGAACTCAAATCCCTTTTTCTGTGACCTGCTTGATAAGAGATCAGCTATAGTAGCTCTGCTGATGCCATCATTTTCTTCAATATTGTTGACATATACCAGTAATCCCCCTGCTATAATGACGCCTACCAGGATTACACAGATTATCTGTTTGGTTTTCTTGTTCATTTTTTCCCCCCGGATATAATTATCTAGGTTTGGTAAAAATTGACATCTATATTACACTGTATTTAGTAAATCACGATATATAATGATTGAGATGCAGAAATGAATTACAGCAAAAGAGGAATTGGGTCAGTTCGTAAGTATAATTCAATCTGTTAAAATTTTTAGATGATTTTATTACAATCCCGAGTTGAAGAAGGAATTTTATTAAGTGGCAATATGGATTAACATTCAATCATAAAATATTCAAATGATTCAACTATTGTAATCTCCAACCTATAACAATAAAACAGTAAGTATTTGGAGGGTATTTGAAATGAGCAAAGTATATTTCTACGCATTGAATCAGGGACATACAAGAGATGATGTATTATCTGGTATTGAAAAATTGTTCAGAGAAGCCAATTTCTCATCAGTATTGAAAAAGAATGATTTCACAGCTGTGAAGGTCCATTTCGGTGAGCGGGAAAATAAAAACTATGTTCAACCCGAATTCGTTTCCAGAATTGCTGAATTGGCTTCGGATAAGAACGTTAAATGTTTCATTACTGATGCCAATACCATCTACAGGGGCGGCCGCTCAAATGCGGTTGATCATCTCTTAACTGCTTATGATCATGGATTTATATATTCAGGTACGGGTTTTCCGGTGCTTATATCCGACGGTTTATCTGGTAAGGATTACCGGGAGATATCTATCAACGGACAGCATTTCAATAAAATAAAGGTTTCATCTGCAGCCGTAGATTCGGATTCCATGATAGTAGTAACACATTTTAAAGGTCACATGCTGGCAGGTTTTGGTGGAGCTTTAAAAAATGTAGGCATGGGATTGGCTTCCCGAAGCGGTAAACAGGAGCAGCACAGCGATGTGAAACCCACCATATCAGAAAAGATGTGCATTCGATGCTTTCAGTGCATTAGTGCCTGTCCGGTCGATGCCATTGTCGATAATGGGGATTCAGCCAGGGTCAGACACGATATCTGCATCGGCTGCGGGGAGTGTACGGTAGCTTGCAGAATTGGAGCGATTGAAGTCAGATGGAGAACGGATAACCTGACTTTTCAGGAGAAGATGATAGAGTATACCTACGGAATATTGTCCCATTTCAGGGGGAAGGCGGCATATATGAACTTCCTCACCGATATTAGCCCTCATTGCGACTGTATGGAGAGCGATGATCCTCCGGTAGTAGGAGATATTGGGCTTCTTGCTTCTTTGGACCCTGTTGCCTTGGATCGGGCAAGTATTGATATGGTGAACGCCTCCGAGGGCCGTACTTCATCCAATTTCGGCGAGAAAATAAATGCCATGGAAAAGGGAGACGATAAGTTCAGAAAGATACATGGTGTTAATTGGGACCATCAGCTGAAATACGCTGAAAGATTGGGCGTTGGCTCGAATGAATATGAACTCATAGAGATCAGATAATCAAAGTTCAGAAATTCATATTGAAAAAATACAGCCGTGAAGAATTTAATTTTTTTTAAAAAAAGGGTATGTGAGAGAGTTTGGCTTGTTTCATCCAAATCTCTCTCAAATACTATTTAGCCATTTAAACGGTCCGAATATCTATTCTCTTTTTCTTCTGAAAACAGCTACTACACATACTAGGGCCAGTATGGCAAATAATGGCTCAAAACCGGGGATATAGATACCCTTATCCCTGATAAACAGAGAATATTCCTGAATTTCAGGTGATAGACCTTCTTCAGTACTGGTTTCGGCTGTTACCTTTATATCAACCTTTGACACCCGATTCCGATATAATGTCCAATCCTGAGGTGAGGTGACCGAGATCTTAACGATATCTTCTTTCCCCTCCTCAAGCATGATGGTCCGCGCACCAGTGGATACTACCCAATCTTCTTCTGCGAGCTTATCCAGGTTGGGGATTTCGATCTTCATTCTCTCCTGGGCGTTGCCGTCATTCTTGATCTTCAGGTTGAACACCAGAGGGTCTCCCGGATTGATCTCAATATAAGGTTCGTCGCAGGATACGGTAACCATATAATAAGGCTGGATGGTTATAATACCGTCAGTAGGCTGTATGTTATAGAGAACAGGGGAACCAGGAATTGTCTGTACAGTTCCGGAAACGGTTAATTGCCCCTGGGTCTGGAAAGAAGTGAAATTGGGAACTCTGACAACAGCTTCGAATGTCTTGAGACTGCCAGTCTCAGCACTTGTGAAATAAAGTGTTGTTGGTGAAATGGTTGTAGCCCATCCGCAGTCGGCCTGAAGCCTTACAACGATAAGCTGGACATTCTGTCCGGGACCGATCATATCAGCAGACACGGTTCCGGGAAATCTAACAATTCCTGTCTGACCAGGTCCTACCTTTGCTTCCTGTTCTGTAACGTCCAAGTTTATTGTGGCTATAGGCTGTGAAGCTTCCGCGTCATCTGATACAAACTCGGTCAGAATAAATATCCCCGCTGCCAGAACAACGCCGAGCAATATCATTCTTAAAGCTATGTTCTTCATATTATAATCTCCTTTATTATCTTCGCTATCTATATGTTAGATAATCATCAGTTTTTTATATATGTCTTTCCGTGATAACTGTTCTAATGGTTATCACTGCATACTGGGTATAGCAATGGTTTTATTTTATGATTTCTAAATCTGTTTAAATAAATGCCAATTATCTGGATTTTGTGATAGTATTCAATAAAGCTTAGAATTTCTGAAATATTGGTGAATGTCCTTTACTATATTTGACATCAATTATATAGCGGTCTGTAGTCATCCAACGTTTCAGACATGCCGTGGAACAATCTGACCCAATATTTGGCGCGCATTTCAGGGTCGTACTCCACCCAGTGTAATTTCCATTGAAAATGCTCGGTAAAAAGGTCATAAAAGAATCTAGCTACACTCATTGGCTCGATTCCTTCCCTGAAAGCCCGATCACATATTATCTTGATCTCGGACCATCTTATCTTTGTAGAATCTTCCAGTATATGATCTATGGAATCAGGAACCAATCCTTTATCCATGGACGGGAAATCCCGCATATTCAATTTGTCCCAATTTCCATGTATTCTAAACAGTTTTGATCCCATATACTCCTCATACATTTTAAGCCATCCTGGATCCCCGTAAGGAATTGTCACATTGGATGATTTTGCCAATTCAGTCACCAGCTTCCGGTTTCTGCGTATCTTGATCCTTTCCTCAAGGCTTAGACCTTCAGCTGGAATTGAATAACCAGTAGGAACATTATTAGCACACCAATCTGATCCCATTCGGTCGATGTATTTTTTCATGATATGTTTCTGATGAGATGAAAAGGCCAGCCTTACATCCCTCATGAAAAGCGGGTCCGCCCATAGATCCAGGTCGAGGACCATCATACTATTGTCTAGCCGGATGTCCTTCGGCTGCAAGTGTCCTTCATAGATCTCGTTGACCTTGCTGTAGAGGAATTCCATTAGTTTTCCAGATGCATCATGCACTCTGTTATGTGAGCAGGGTACGTCAGGGTTTCTGGAATGTGTTATTTCACTTGCTTTACCGAATTTATCCATCAGACCGAACACAGGGCTCCCCTCTTTGATCTTGGAAGCATAGTGGTAGCCTTGTCCGGTCATCAATTTGATATATTCAATGCCATATTGATCTAGGACCTTTTCCACACTTGAACAGAAAGGCTCCATCCTCTGAAAAACGCTTTCCTCTTGATTGAACGGTTCGGAGTAATCTTTGGGATTATAATATTCAAGATCGAGAACAATAAGATAACAGTTCTTCTGCCAGACGCTTGTGAATCCATCAAGGTTCTTTTCCAGCATCCAATCGAGGAGAGTTGGTCTTACGGATTTGAAGGTCTGAAAATGGTTCTTCTCTAGATATTTGCCGAATCCTACCAAATAGACTGAATCCGGAATGTATTCAAGTATTCTTTCTTTAAATGCTGGATGGGGGTAATATTCACTCATGATAAAATCCTCAGATTGTCAAATTCCATATCAAGTGTCCTGTGAATTACACTTTCATTTAATAATACTTTTCCTATTTGTCTGCAGGTCTTCCATTTATAGAATTATTATGAGCCCTATTGAAGCGGATTTGTAGAAAAGAACGACTGGAAAACTAGATGATGATCTGATCCCAATACCTTTTGATTATGTCCTGAAAACCTCCTCCCCAGTTTTCATCGGAAATATAATCCGCAACCTGTTTTGCTTCATTTACCGCATTATTTACTGCTGCACCTATTCCGCAGCTTTTTATCATGTCCACATCGTTGTGGGAATCACCGATGGCTAGAACGTTTTCCAAAGGGATATCAAGTATTCCCAGGGCCTTTTCGACTCCTCTGAGCTTATTGACATGGATTTGTGAGATATGATAGGCAAAATTGGTATCCTCCGCCTTGAAGCCGTTCATCCGGGCTTCTTTGTTCAGGATTTCAAAATCCATATTCCTTTTCAGAACATACTCGCTCATTCTCCACGCGTCGCTTGGAAGGGTTGACACTTGGTAATTGGAGAAGATGTCCTTCATGAATTTATCCAATTTTCCCCTGTCCCCGAGAACATCTAATATTCCCTTTTTTTCCCAAGCCACCACCCCTCCGTTCTCAGCAACGATAGGATTATCCAAACCAATGAACTTGGCCAAATACATTACTACGGGGTAGGCATTTCCCGAGGCCAGAATTACAGGTGAATTCTTTGAATCAATCACCCGGATAAGCTCAATGGCACCCGTATCAATTCTTCGGTGTTTATCTGTTATCGTAGCGTCAATATCAGTAACCACAGCTTTTATTAGAGGCATCATTATATCTCCGTGAAATGTGATCTGATCAAATGATTTTTCCATCCTTCAATATGATTTTTCTATCAGCGAGCTCAGCTATGACATCATCATGGGTAGCCATTATAATAGTGACCTTTTCTTCTTCATTTATTCGGGTCAGAATTTTTCCGATATTGTCTCCGCTAATGGAGTCAAGCTCCCCTGTGGGTTCATCCGCCAATATTATCTTGGGTCTGTTGGCAAGGGCCCGGGCAATAGCGACCCTCTGCTGTTCTCCGCCTGATAATTGGTTGGGGAAGTGACGGATTCTCTCGCCTAGTTCCATCATATCCAGTAGCTCTATTGCTCTTTTTTTTCTTTCCCTTCTGCCGATTTTCCCTTCCTTCATGGGCAGTATCACATTCTCCAAAGCATTCATTGTAGGTATTAGATAGAACCGCTGGAATATGAAACCGATTTTTTTCAATCTGATCTTACTAAGCGCAGAATCCCTCATTCTGGATATGTTCTCACCGTCAAGAATTACCTCTCCGGCGGTGGGCCGGTCAATTCCTCCGATGAGATTCAGAAGTGTTGTCTTCCCGGAGCCCGACTTGCCCTGTACTGCAAGAAATGTTCCTTTGGATACATTAATATCTACTGCTCTGAGTGCAAACAGATCCTTGCTTCCCACCTTGTAGGATCTGGTCAATGAATTTGTTTTCAAGATGATAGATCTGCTCATATTCTTATCAGCCCAATTATAATTTAAGATTTTAAGGATTATTTGATAACCGATGCAGGTGTGACATTATTCAATCAGGGCGGTCATTTCGCCGTAGTCCGAGGATACTTTCTTTCTGATCTCAAACTTGCATTTTATACATGCGAGTAAACGTCCGCGCCTTTGGAATGTGTTACCGCATGAATGGCATACTGATTTCATGATACCCATATCTTCCTGGGCCGTTGAAACCATGATGGATGGTTCAACCTGGATTACCAACCCTTTTACTATATCATTTTCAGACATTTCGTTCTCAATGTTATTGATATGTTTTCGGGATATCATTGATAAATGTATTCTTGCCCTTTTGCTTTTGAATATGGGCCTGAACTTCTGCCGGGGTTTTTTTTTCTTGTAGTATATGTCAATAAAAACATGATTCTTTGAAAACTTCGATACCCTACCAAGTACAGTATCGTTTTTTTGGACATCTTCACAATAAGAACCCGTCGGGATAACTTCTACAAGCATTTCCTCCTGATCGACCATTTTCATCCCTTTCACAGAGGAAAATATTCTGCCGGATTCAACAAAGGTTCCCTTTCCAGGTAAGTATTCCTCACATGATGCTATGTAATCACCAGGCAGCAATGGTTTTTCTTTCAATTAATGTCCTCCGTCAATTGAGAAGTAATTCCGAGACAGTTTATGTAACTACTGGAACAATGAAATATTTTTTCCAATTCAATTTCAAAATAATAAAAACATCCCCTGAGGGATTATTGGAGCAAATCAAGGAAAAAAGAAAAAGGAAGGAGAAGGTACACATCTCCAATTCATAATTAGAATGAATTTGTTTCTACTTATGTCAATTTACAGAGAGATCGTATGAATCATCTGAATGTTCCTGAGTCGATCCAAAATCAGACCAATTTTATTCTTCCAACAATAGGCTCGAAGATACTTCCGTTGTTGTAGAGATCTTCCATTATCTGACTGAGTGTCTCTTTGTTCAATCCGTTATTGAGGCCTTCGGTCACGATTTCATCCCAGGAAGCGCCGTCTTTTTCCTGATCCTGCTGGTCCACATCCTTGATAATTTTCAGGACCAGGTTCTCCAGTTCCTCCTTTGTTGGTCCGGCATCCTCCTCGGATCCATCTTCTTCTGTTTTGCTGTCCGAACCATCGCGTGTATTATCACTTGGATAGGTTTCAAAGGAGGTCATGTATTCATCTTTTTCCTTCATATCCTGAAAAGCTTCCAGATCGGATATTCCATCCTTCTTGAGCACTGTGGAAAGAGCGGATACCGAGTTTTTAAAGAAAGGTGTGGTATCGATCTCACCATAATATTCCAATGCCAGCATAGCACCCTCGCTTTCAGCTTTGGTGAACCCGAGATTATTGAGTTCTTCCGCTGAGGGCTGATGCATCTTCAGTGCTTCCCTGTAGGCCTCTATCCTTCTGACGGTAGTTTTTGCAGTCTTAACGAACCAGTAATCTCTGGCTTTTTGATCTATAGTTTTAATCATTTCAGGACTTATGGATACTAGAAGTCCCCCCCCTTCAGGTTCGAAGCTTCTCACCTTTCCCATTACAGCAACATAGGATGGGAAATCAATATCGCTTAGAGTCGTTGCCATATTGGGATTGAACTGTCCCGCTGTCAGATAGAAGGTCCCAGTGGTATCTGATACCTTTGCTCTGAAGAATGGCTCCTCATCGCTTCCTCTGTTCTCAACGTCTATCAGAACTCCGCAGAGATATATCCTGTTCATTTTGGAGCCTAAGGGACTGATGACATAATTGGGTGAATACTCTCCTTCACCTCTTGTCCTTATGTTCGAACGGTTGAACTCCTCTGCAAATACTCGGTGTGCCCTCTCTCTTCCAATGCTCATATTATCATACTCCTAGTTCCTCTAAAAAATCTGCGGCTTCCCTTTCAGGTGAAAAATCAGTGAAATCGAGAGACCGTGCGATCATCATTATTCCGTATTCGTCGCAGGTGACGTTACCTCTAACTGTTATGGGTTTGGCAACTAAAAGGTCAAAGAGCTTATCAGCAAGAAAATCAGGATTTCTCATATTCTCCTTAGTTAGTTCAATGGCCTGCTCCAAATTCGTTTCAAGCATATTTTCAGTAATATTCCTGCCGGCAATTAGCTGAACAGCTCCAGTACCATCATCCAATATGGCCTTTATCCTGAGGTCAGGTTCACCTTCGACCTTCTTATGAATGGTGCAGGAGTCCTTGTGGAGTATCCTTCGGCATATTGGACAGCGCCATATTAGTCCGCTACCCTTCTGGATGTCGAGGATGACACCCTCAACCTTTATGTTCATTCCCCCCTCGCTCTCAATGAGTTCCTCTATGGTTCGGAGGTTTTCTCTGCAGATCTCTTCAGTGTCCGGCAGCTCCTTCCGATCTAGTTTAGTCACGGTGGTGTTGTCACCAAGGGTTAACTGTGGTCCTCGCCATTGTTTGACATAGGATCCTTTGATTTCCACTACGTCATCCTTTTCCAGTTCGAAATCCTTCCATGCGGTGAAGCTGCAGGTTCCGGTGTCATCACCGCAAATTCCGGAGAACATAATCTTGGTTCCCCCCTGAACATTTACTTCTCTGCTGTTTACCTCGATGATCCTGACCTTGATATTCACATACTCCATTCCATCTTTAAGGTCTTCCACCTTGAAATGGGAAGGTGCGATGTCATCAGCGTCCTCTCCTACCATCTTTTTGATCTCGGTGGAATTGTTGAATCCTAATTGAACCCGGTCGTTCCAGGTCTTGGTGTAAGCATTTTCGATCTCTAAAATATCCCCAACCTCGTATTCGAATTTATCCCATGCACTGAACTGAACTGAACCAGTTTTATCTCCGAGTATACCGCTGAAAACGGTTCTTGGCTGTCCATCAACCTCAACACTACGCTCTCTAATGTCCAGTATCTTACCTTTTACTACAAGGTTGCCCATGCCTCCTTGCAAGTCTCCAATTTCTGCCTTCACCGACTCGAAATTTTCGGATGAGGGTATTTCACCTATTGATTCAGCCGGTACCCTTTCAATAGATACACGGTTGCCAAGATTAATCTGCAACCGTCCTCTGAACTTATCCTTGACGTAGGCATTCTTGATTAAGACCGCATCTCCTTTCTGGAGTTCAGTATCGCCCCAGAGCGTAAAGGGCAGTACGCCTGTGGGATCACCCATTAGACCGTAGTGAATAATTCGTTCACTTTCATCAAATGAGATGGTTTTGGGATTTATGGCCAATATCTTTACCTTGAGGTTGATGGAGGGTTCATTCTCCGTCAAGCTCATAAGTGTTCGGGGCATTCCCAATTGATCAGTATCTCCGCCGTAGTTCTTGACTATCGCTTTTTTTGCCGAGGGAAGGTCTATCAAGAACTTCTCAGTATATTCCAATAATTTTTCTTCAATTATCTTTCGGTCAACTTTTCCGCCTAGCACCTTTTCTATCTCATCAATATGAGGTGCGATATTATTTCTTTGATTTAACATACGTTTACCTCCAATTTTTATCACCCGACCTTCTTTTCTCACATTTTGTTGCCGGGCAAACCAAGTATTGCACTTATTGTTTATATAGCTTTAGAAGAGGGTGAGAGAGGTGAGTAAAAGTAAGTTATGCCATTCTGAAACACCGTTAAAAAGGGAATAAAGATATGGGATATCACTAGAATCTATATTAAATCCGATGTAAAGCAGCTTCGATCTTTCAATGCAATTTGAATAATAGCAGTCCAGGTTATTCTGGCATAGTAAATTTAAGGTGAATATAACATTGTGATATTTTTATAATTAAAATGTAAAATGACCCAAAATAAATAATATATTCGTGTGTATATTAGTTTAGTCCATATTCAATAATATCATAATCAATTGAGTGATATATATTTGATGTCAATAAGTGGTAGGTTCTGCAATGAACCTTGTAAATGAAGTTATTATCGATCAGACCATATTCTTAATTCCCTTAAGGGAGAGTATATTAATGATAATAAAAAAACAAAATGTTCTAACAATCATAGTATTATTGTTTTTGATCAGCCCAGTCGTTCTGACCGCAGACCTCAACGCTTCAGGCATTCCCGATTCCCGTGATCAAAAGAAATGGACCTTTATGGTATATCTTGATGCTGATAGTAATCTGGACCCTTACGGACATGATGATCTTGCTGAAATGAAGGCTGTCGGTTCGGATTCAGATATCAATATCATCGTTCTTTGGGATGGTGCACCGAACAATGACGGGGCTCTGTATTATGTTACACAGGGAGATGTGGATGAATTCCCTGTTTCCGATGCTGGCATCCCTAATGAACCGGATATGTCCAATCCCAGCACGCTGGATTCATTTCTCCAGTGGGGATTAACGAATTACCCCGCGGATCATTATCTGCTGTCCCTTTGGAACCACGGCAATGGCATATTCAGAAATAATGAGGAACCGGTAACAAAGGGTTTCTGTGGTGGAATGAAGATATGGGAACTCAATCAGGTGCTTGGAAATGCCAAGACCACTGCTGGAAAAAATATTGATATTGTGGGATTCGACGCCTGCCTGATGGGTGCTATAGAGACGCATTATCAGATGGCCCCCTTTGTGGATTTCGGGATTGCTTCAGAGGCTACTGAACCGGGTCCTGGGTGGGATTATGAAACCCCTCTGGAAGCACTATCTAACAATCCCAATATGAGTCCATCGAATTTTGCCACTGAGATAGTCAACAGTTATGTGGATTATTACAATAGCGGAACAATCACTCAAGCTGCTATTGATCTCAACAGGCTTGTTTCTCATTTTATGCCCCTTCTCGAGAATGTAACTGTGGACCTAATCAATTATATGTATTATCATGAATCCGCTATCCAAACTGCAAGAAGCAATGCCCAGACCTTTAATGGTTATACCAATATGCGGGACCTTTACGATTTCGTCAGGAACCTGCAGCAAACAGGCTCGCTTCCAGCAGTTCTAAGGAATGATGCCTCGGCCCTCTTGAATGAATTCCCCAATACGGTAATTGCAGAGGGCAATAAAGGTGTGACTGAAGCCCATGGGATGGTGATCTATTTCCCCACAGACGGTCCTTCCTCAACCTATCAGAACAATATCGATATGGCAGCGGGTTCCATGTGGGATGAGTTTCTTGAGGAATATGTCAATCCCAAGGAACACTATGATGTGGTTGTGGAGCTTTACGATGACGACGGTGATGGACATAATGATGATGTTAAGATAACCATTCAGAATTTCGTTGCTGAGCCAGCCTCCGGATCGGAGGTATGGGTGGATCAGGTAAGTATTGGAACAACGGATGGGAATGGGGTGATACTGCATTTGGATTCCCCTAAGGGAATGCATCAGGTAAGGGCTAGGGTGGGAAATCTAGACATTTACGGTCAATTCAAAGTAATCAATAGAGTCCCCGCAGCCGGAGCGATCATTCCTGATGCCATAGACGCAGGGCAGAGCATAGTATTCGACAGTTCATTGTCATCAGATCCCGACGGGGATACTCTGTCCTATGAATGGACCTTTGGTGATGGGGGTGGTTCTCCTCTGGCAAATCCGGAACATGTTTTCCAGGATGATGGTGTTTTTACGGTCACACTTGTAGTGATCGATACTGATTCGGCAGAGTCAGACCCCTTTACATTCGATATGACGGTGAACAACCTAGCTCCGGTTGCTGATGCTGGGACTGCCCCTACTGGGAATGAGGATGAAGTTATCTACTTCGACGGTTCTGCTTCTGAAGATACGCCCCAGGATAAAGCGAATCTTGAATATAGGTGGGATTTCGGGGATGGTCTAAGTACGGCCTGGTTATCTTTTTCATATGTGAACCATACCTTTACAAATGATGATGTTTCAAATTCTTCCAAGACCTACAATGTGGTGCTGTCTGTCAGGGATGACGATGGTGAGATTTCCACTGATACATTGGAAGTAGTGATAGATAATGTGGTCCCTGTAGCCGACGCGGGAATGGATTTCACCCTTTATGAGGACGAGATCGCCTTCTTTGACGGACGCAATTCCTCCGATTCAATATCCGATCAGGCCTCATTGGTATTTGATTGGGATTTCGATGACTCCGATGGGTTGGACTATACCGATGCTGAAGGTGCTGAAGTAAGTCATGTGTTCCATACCTCGGGAAATCAAAAGGTAATGCTGCGTGTTACTGATGACAACGGAGATTTTTCTACTGATGCTGTCCATGTCAATGTTGTAAATCGAAACCCTGAAGCTGTTGTTACGGAAGAGTATATGGATGTAAATGAAGGAGAGATATTACTTCTTGACGGCAGTCTTAGCGAGGATACGCCCTCTGACCTTCAATTGCTGGAATATGAATGGTCTCTGGATAATGGTATGTTCTGGTATGGAGAAGAGGTCAACCTTACTCTAAATACCAGTGGGGTCTACAATGCTACTCTTACAGTTAAAGATGATGATGGGGCCTCGGATTTTACTACATTCAGGATCAATGTATCAAATCTAGTGCCAATGGCCTTTCTGACAGTGGATCAAAATCAGATCTATGAGGATTCAACGTTCATCCTGAATGCAAGCAGGACCACGGACACACCCAATGACCTGCCGAATTTAATGTATCACTGGGACCTGAACCATAAAGATGGGGTTCAATTTTCTGCAGAGAAAACCACCAATACTCCATTTCTGGAGTATATCTATACTTCCAGCGGCACTAAGGAAATCATTCTGAAAGTGGTTGATGACAATGGTGCATGGGATACTACTGAGCTCATCATTTCCGTGGAGAATATTAAACCCGAAGCCAATCTTACCCTTATCACTGAAAATATCGTTGAAGAAAAATCCGCCCTTTTCGATGCCAAGAACTCCACTGATACTGAAAGCGACGCACCTTCCCTTATCTATAGATGGTATGTTAACGGTGAGCTTGTTGATGAGGGTAATTCTACTCTAACATATGTTTTCAAGGATCCAGGCGTTCAAACGGTACGGCTTGAAGTAATAGATGATGATGGTGGTAAGGATGAAGCGATGATGTCGGTGGATGTGGCGAAAAAGGAAAGTGAAGGTATTGGAAATATGCTCATCTCCCCAACCTTTGCCAATGGGGGTTTGTGGCTCTACTTTGTGATAATCATACTCGTAGCAATACTTCTCATAGCGGTCCTGGTGGCGCGGAAGAGGAAAAATAAACGTGAACCCAAATCAACAAAACCTGATAAGAAGGGATCTAAGAAATCAGAACTAAGGAAGAAGACCCCTGAGGAAAAGAAGTCCGAGTATGATAAATTATACGGCCCCCCTTCGTCATCAGCCAGCACCTTAAAGAGAGGTACTGAGAATAATTATTACCAAGATGAATACGGTAATGAAGATATCAGCAATGAGTTCTTCGAACCTGGTTCAACCGAGACTCAGGATGATATTGATTTCTTTGATGATGGGGATGTAATCATGGAATTTGATGACGAACCTTCAGATTATCAGGGAACTGATTTTGACCAGGGGAAGGATGATGACGGGATATCGTGGTCCTCATTTACAGAAACGGATATGGATGATGATTCCACTTCTGAAAAGGATGATTTCGCCAAGGTTTTTGATGACTGGGATCTGTGAGGGAAATATTGAACTCTAGTGGACGATCATTTCATATCAAAAATAATAGCAGGTATACCGTGTATATTTCAGCCAATGCTAATAGCTTTCCAGATTATTTCGTTCGCATGTTCTAAAGCTTCTAGTCTGTACATGTTTCCCAATAGGTCCTCACCAAGTGTCACTGAACCATGCCTCTTGAGTATAATCGTATCGTGGTCAGCTATCAGAGGTTCGATGGATTTAGGGACATCATCCGTACCAGGTTGAACAAATCCGCATACGCCAATTTTTCCGCAGTACAGAGGAACCTCCGGTAAAACAGGCTTATTGAAATCAAAATCTTTCAGTGATAGAGCAACAGTGTGTATGGGATGAGCATGGATTATACTGTTAACATCCTTTCTTTTACTATAAATTGTAAGATGCATACCAAACTCTGTTGAAGGTTCCAGGTTTTCCGGATTGACCAAAATATTCCCCTGCAAATCCGTTTCAATTATCATATCCTTTTGGAGCCGTCCTTTACAGAATCCTGAAGGAGTTATGAGGATATTTTTGTTTGAAAGCCTCATGGACAGGTTTCCTTCGTATGATGCTATGAACCTTCTTTCATACATCCGTTTACCGATCTGACAGATTAATCGTCTTTTTACGGTTCTTTCTTCATCCAGATCCAGGTTCATATCAACACCTCATACGATGAAATATGTTCTTAGTTCCATCTATTATTTGTGCAATAATGTTTCAAAGCAGATAAATATAATTCAACTCCGCATTCTATTGAGAAATCCAAACAATTCTCCAGAAATCTATCTTCCCATAGACATTATATGTAATTATGTAATGATATTTTTTTCTTTAAATTGAATATGAATTTTAAATTGTTGTAGTAATTATAGATATTCTAATAATTCGGAATTTATTTTATACTGAATTAATGGCTTCAATAGTTTTAAATCTCCTGGAGTATTTTGCTTGATGAATTAAGCAATATAATAGTTACATACTTTTCTGCTTGCTTACCCATAAATAAACAAAGGGAGCGTTAGGATCGAAGGAAAACGTAAAGATAGAAAGGGTGCTGGATCCCGAGCTCGTCCGCTTGTTTCAATCGTGATTCCAGCTTGGAATGAGGAAGGGATTATTAGAGATACATTGACCGCTTATTGTTCGTACTTTGGAAATCGTTATCCCTTTGAGATCATAGTCATAACCGACGGTTGTACAGATAATACCGTTGATATTATCAAAGAGACTTTGAAGAAATCCCCCAATATCCGGCATTTTGATTATCCTCATAAACTCGGAAAGGGTGGAGGAGTATTAAAGGGATTCAAGAAAGCGGAGGGCAGTTTTATATCCTTTACTGATGCAGACGGGGCTACCACTCCACAGGATCTAGATAAATTGATAAAAACAGCAAAGAAAATCGATGGTGCTATTGGGTCCAGATGGATGGCGGGTTCGGTTCAGTTGAAAAGTCAGCCCTTGAGCAGAAAATTGGCTAGTAGAGGATTCAACTTTTTGGTCCGATTACTATTTCATTTTCCCTACAGGGATACGCAGTGCGGTGCAAAAGTGTTCAGATCCGAGGTTATTAGGGACATCCAGAACGACATAGGTATAAATAATTTCGCTTTCGACGTTGATCTGCTTTACAAGATACATAAAAAGGGATATGATATAAGAGAAGTGCCAATTAATTGGACGGATCATTCGGGATCCAGTGTTGATATAAGAAACGTCATTCCAAGAATGTTCATTTCCATATTGGGTCTTAGATTAAAAACGACTCCCCTATGGAAATTAATGCCGAAATGGCTTGAGATATCCATTTACCGTCTGATAAGCGGCAAAGGAGGATAATCTGTTGAAATTACTTTTCATGAACTGGAGGGATATAAGTCACCCTGAAGCAGGTGGCTGTGAACTGCATCTGCATGAGATAACCAAAAGGTTAGCTAAATGGGGTCATGACATAACGCTTTTCTGCGGTGCCTATGAAGGATCCAAGGAAGAGGAGGTGGTAGACGGCATCAGGGTAATAAGAAAAGGAGGCCCCTATACAGTTTATTTCAGATCTGCCCTTGATTATATATTCCGGTTGAGAAAGAAAAGGTTCGATATTGTTGTGGATGACATTAACGGTGTTCCTTTTTTCACACCTTTCTACATAGGCCGGCCCAAATTGGCCATACTGCATCATCTGGTGAAGGATATATTTTTCAGAGAGCTTCCAGTCCCTCTGAGACCCGTTGCCTATCTGGCAGAACGCTCTATTCCAGTTTACTATGGAAGGACAAAATTCGTAACTGTTTCGGACAGCACAAAAAATGAGATGATCGCAGCCGGAATTCCATCAGATAATATCCATGTCATTCACAATGGTATATCTGGCGATTATTCTCCGGATAAAAATAATCGTTCTCAATTTCCCCATCTGGTTTACCTGGGACGCCTGAAAGCATACAAACAGCTAGATCACCTCTTAAAGGTTGTGGGCATCCTTAAGAATGATTTTAAGAGACTCCACCTCTCTATTGCTGGGACCGGTGATGCGGAGGAGGATCTGAAGAAGAAAGCCGGAGAATTGGGAATTGGGAATATGGTGGATTTTTTGGGATTTATATCTGAAAAAGAAAAAGTTGAACTCCTTCAAAGTGGCTGGTTATTTGTTACACCGTCGGAAAAGGAAGGTTGGGGTCTTACAGTAATCGAAGCCAATGCCTGTGGACTTCCCACTGTGGGCTATGATGTACCAGGGTTGAGAGATTCGATAAAAAAGGATAAAACCGGATTGCTCGTGGAGAATATGGAGCCGAAATATCTTGCTGAAGGAGTTAGGGAGTTATTGTCCAATGATGGCAGAAGGGAAAAAATGGCTGAAAATGCACTGAAATGGTCTGAGAATTTCAGCTGGGATAAGACAGCTAGAAGGTTTTTGGATCTAATTTCAGAAGAAATGTTATGAGAATTCCTTTTCTCAACTCCAAGAAATTAATAATCAATGTTCTATAGTAGCTTATTCATAAATAACGGGTTTTTATTATTGAAAAATGATATGTATAATTAGACACCTGTTAAAAACCCAAAAAATGGATTTAAGGAATAATCGGATGACAGCGCAGTAAAGAGAAGCGGGTATTGAAATGGGCAAGAAGGTAATTCTAATTGGTGTGGACGGAGCAACCTGGGACCTAATAATACCATGGGTGGAACAGGGTGAACTTCCAGCTTTCCAGAAAATCATGTCTCATGGGAGCTGGGGCAAGCTCCAGAGCACCATTCCACCTTTATCCCCGCCGGCTTGGACGTCCATATTTACAGGTACAAATCCGGGAAAACACAACATTTTTGGTTTTCTAAAAAGAAAAAAGGATTCCTATTTTGTAACTCCCATAAGCTCCAATGACAGGGAGGCAGTACCTCTATGGAAATATATATCGGGGAGCGGCAGACGCAGTGTACTTCTTAACATCCCCTTCAGTTATCCCCCCGATAAGATCAACGGCATAATGACAACAGGTCTGGGCACTCCATCGAGGGATTCGGATTTCACCCATCCCAAGGATTTCAAAAAGCGCCTTCTGAAGGAATTTCCCGAGTTTGACGTGGATTTCAACGAGGATCTCATAGAGCTGGGTTCGGACAGGGACCCTGCAGATCATATTATCAAGATCACTGCCAGCCAAATTGCTGCAGCAAAGAAGTTGCTGGTAGAGGAAGAATGTGATCTCTTCGCAGCGGTCTTCAGGTCCACCGATGTTGTACAACACTACTACTGGTATCAGGAAGAAATGGTTCTGAAAACCTACAAGCAGATCGACTGCTTCATGGAATGGGTTCAGGAAAACCTAAGACCGGACCAGATACTTATGATCTGCTCGGATCATGGTTTTGCACCCATCCATACAAATATCTATGTGAATAACTGGTTGGAGAGAGCGGGTTTTTTATCATTGAAGAAGGGTCTGAAAAAGAAGAAGAAAAAAGGCACTAGCGGAGTACTGCCCAGTGCAGAGGCCATACAGGTCATGATGCTGAAAATGGGATTGAAGAATCTGGTGAGCAGGCTTAAACGCTCCTCATTGGTGGAACCTTTGATCAGGTCCTTATTTTCTTCAGACAGAGTTCAGTATTTGTTCGATATTGATTGGGAAAGAAGTAAATCCTATTTCCTTGACGGATCATTCGGTATGATAAATATCAATCTTAAGGGTCGGGAGCCCAAAGGCTGCATAAGTAAAAAAGATAGAGAGAAAATGATTCAAATAATTATGCGGAAAGCCCGGGATATTAAAGATGCAGCATCCGGGGGCATGGTTATCGAAGAGATTTTCAGAGGTGAAGATGTATATCACGGGCAATCTTCCCGGATTCCGGATATTGTTCTTGTAAGTAAAGAGGGATACAATCTTGTAGGCGGATATAATTATTCAGGAGAAATAACTGAAAAGGTGGAGAGCCGATTCGGTGAGCATTCCAAATATGGAATTTTTGCCCTCCAAGGTCAGGGTGTTGAGAATAAGAAGGATATTGATGGTTTGGAAGTTTATGATATATCTCCCACTATAATGAGGGTATTGGGTATGGATATACCTCGTTCCATGGACGGGAAGGTAATGGGTGAAGTTCTGGATCATAAACTCTTTTCCTCTTCAACGGAAAAACCTGCTCTGGAAGTCGAGGAATCCCTATTGATAAGTGAGCATATTGGGAAAATAGACTGGAAAAAGAAACTATAGACCTAGTTCAAGCTGAGTGGATTCTTGGGAATCATAGATAATAAATGGAGGTAGGCACAATGAAAAGGACGAAACGGAAACGTGCTGGTCACGGCCATCGGATTATTAATTCATCATCTGTCTCAGCCTCCTCGTCGGTCAAAAATCCAAATGCCGCAATGAAAAAGAATGGCGGAAAATATAATTATTCAAACAAAAGGAAAATGCTGATAGTGGGATTTGACGGAGCTTCGTTTTCACTCTTGAATAAATGGGCAACCGCCGGCCCCCTCCCTACATTCAAGGGATTAATAGAGAAGGGCGGTTACGGGATGCTGAAAAGTACAATTCCGCCTATTACCTTTCCAGCAATACCCAGTTTTATGACCGGTCAGAATCCGGGGAAACATGGGGTTTCCTCGTTTTTCAGACCCAAAAAGGACATGTCCCTAGGGCTTGTCCATTCAGGTTCGTTGAAGGGCGAGTTCTGGAACCTAGGAAATTTAAAAAATATGAAAAAGCTACTGATAAATCTTCCTCTCACATATCCGGCAAAACCTATAAAAGGTACACTTATCACCGGCGCCCTTACTCCCGATAAGGAAGATGATTATTTTACCCACCCCAAGAGTCTGAAGGATGATTATTCCTCTATATTCAAGAATTATATCATTGATGTTGATCTGACCTATGCACCAGGTATGGAAAAACAGTACTGGGGTGAGTGCAGGAAGACGGCTGAAGGAAGGACCGATCTTGCAGAGGTGTTGCTGAAGGAGCGGGAATGGGACATCGCAATTATTTACTATACTCTTCTCGATAGACTCCAGCACAATCTATTCGGCCTTGACAACAATGAATGGATCCGGAAAGGCTATCAATTGGCGGATTCCATCCTGAACCGATTGATGGCAAATATCCCTGAGGGTTCCACCACGATGGTGTTCTCTGACCACGGGTTCGGAAGGTCCAAAGGCCGATTCTATCCCAACGCCTGGCTGGCTGAAAAGGGACTCCTGGTCTACAAGGATGGGGGTAAAGGCAGTTCGCTCATGGGCAAGCTAAGGGCCAAGCAGGGAAGCAGCGGGATGAAGATGCTGTCCCGCCTGATACCTGGAAGTGTTAAACAGAAACTCATAGGGCGGATGGAGAGCAAAGGCGGGTCTTATGACATGGGATCTGTGGATTGGGAGAAAACCAGTTATTATGCCACCATAAACGGGATATATAAGAATAAGAAGGGTCTCGCCGATCCGGCAGTCAGTCTTGATGAAATATGCACGTCTCTTAGAAACCTCAAAGATCCTTCGACTGGAAAACAATTGAAAGTTACGGTCTGGAAAAAAAGTGAACTGTATGAGGGTCCTAGGGTAGATGATATGCCGGATATAGTATACAGCATTGGGAACTATGCATTTGAGCCCTTTGCTTCATTTGAAAACCTCCCCTATCTGCAGTCATTTGAGAATGTGTACAAGGGCTGGCACAGGGAAGAAGGTATATTTTTGTCATCGGGCCCCCAAATAAAGCAGGGTGAGCTAAAAGATATTCAAATATTTGACCTGGCCCCCACATTCATTCATCTTTTGGGGAATGCTGTACCTTCAGATTTGGATGGACGTGTGATACGTGCTATCTTGAAGGACGGCGGAGCTTCTGTTGTTGTCCGGGATGGCCCTGAAGGAGAAGGGGGCTCCGGTACAGAGATAAATGAAGATGATACACTATCAGAAAAGACCCTCATTACAAAAACAGTGGGTGATATGTTCAGAAGGGGGGATATCTGAAAATGCCCTTATCTGACAGTGAGGACCCCGATATGAATGGTTCATCGAGGGACCCGCCAGGCTCTACAGGTTCAAGAAGCATATTGGGAATAGTAAAAGAAAAGCTCACAAGTGAAAGGTCCAAGATGATATTGAAAACCTATTATCTTCCAATAACAATATTCTTGGTGCTGTCATTGCTTATTCATCGGAAACTGCTTTTTACAGACGGGATGATAGTCAATGGGGATATGGTTCGCCCACCTTCCCTTGGAAGGTATTTCGGTTATTTTTATCCAATGTGGAACGAATTTGACAGTGTTACTGTGCTGTCCCGGCTGCCTCAGCTTCTGTTCTACGCCCCTTTTTTTGCTTTATCTTTCCTTTTTGGACTGGATACAGCTGGAATGGTAATGCTTGTTCTGATATTCATAAAGGCACTTGCAGGAATATCCATGTACTTTTCTATCAGGTATTTACTGAAGAAGACCTTTAACTTAGAAGATGATGAAATAAAGGGTCTAAAAATCTGGGCAGCTTGTCTTCTTCCGGCCCTTCTTTATATGTGGAGTTCCTACGGGATATACCATGCATTTCATCCTGCCATAATGGCAGCTTATGCTCTGGGTCCATTGATGTTCCTGACCCTTGTGAAGGGTATAAACGAGAGGAATCCCAAGATGCTGATCCTTGCAGGGTTTCTATGGAGTGTATCATGTGGGGCCGTCCATTGGACCATTTACGGGCCGCTTCTGCTTCTCGGATACATTTTCTATAGTGTCGTCAGAAGGCTTATTGCCATAATTATCCGGAAAAAGAGCAGAGCGGAAAATGACCGTAACAAGAGAAGTGATTCAAAGAAGTATTTTATTACCCATCTCAGCTCTCTTTTTATTCTGTTGGTCAGCTTTGCAGGTTTCTCGGCATACTGGCTGATCCCGGGTTTTTTCATGGGAGGTACAGGCCGTTATTCCGGTACAATGGACGCGTCCTCATTGGAAATGAGCTATGCTCGCTCTTCGATCATGGACATATTTACCAGATATTCATCCCATGCTGTTGAATCGGATATCTATATGTCCCAATCTGCCTTTGCGAACGGTGCAGGTTTTGAGGGAATAATCACAATTATGGGTATTTTTGTTTTTCTGGTCGCCATATCGGCCATTTTTATGAAACCCCGAAACAGATATGTTCAGTTCTTCTTTATTTTCGGATCATTGATAGTTCTACTTACCGTGTTGGTTCATTATTTCCCTTCGACTGGTAATTGGCTGATAAATAACGCTCCTTTTTCAGGGATATACGGCTGGTCTCTAAGAACGCCGAAAATATCCCAATTTATTGTTCTAGCTCTCTCCTTCCTATCTGCTTTCAGCATATACCTTATCCTCCAAAAGATAAAGGGAATGAATATAAAGGTCAGGGTCGTACCGAAAACCCTAAGTCTTCTCTTCGTGGTATTGCTGTTGACTTCCGCAGTATTGCCCAACTGGCCTTATGCAACCGGTGATATGAACGGAGCTTATTCCCATGTGGAGATGCCTGATGAGTTTCAACAAGCCAATCAATGGCTTTCTTCCAAAGAAGGTGATTTCAAGGTGCTGTGGATACCTTCTTACAGCGGCCGGAATGTATTCTGGAACAAGGACCACCGGACCTTTCGAGATATTGCTTCCCTTTCTTCTTCTCAACCTACCTATCACTACGATACCGCCAATATGGAGCCCAACGGCTATGGAATATATTATCTCGAATCAATTATCTCCGATCTCGATCCCCACTCACTCCTAATGGCAAATGAAACCGTGAATTTGGGGAAGATAATAGCACCCTTGGGAATCCGATATCTGATCTTCCATAATGACAATGGAACCTATGTTGACCCTGAAAAAATTATCAATAATATTGAATCACAGGAAGACATGCAATTGATCAGGAGTTTCGGATTTATCCACATTTTTGAAAACCTTGCATTTACAAATTCTTTCAAAGAACATTTCTCCATTTGGGACCGCAGTTCTTTTTTCATGGGCGATATGTCCTCACTTTCAAATCTTTGCTCCATTGATGATTTTGATCCTTCAAAAAGCGGTTTGATATTTGGAGAGCAGAAGGGCTGCGATATCGAAGAATTTGATGAACTGGTGGATGAAATTATTCTCACGAAAGGAAGAGTTGCTGATGATATTCCATTTACTTTCATAGATGAGAAATACCTTCTCGAACCCGGGAAATATGCAGGTTCGGATTCTCCGGACGAGACCTGGCAGGGTTTGGATATGAAGGATATAATGACCTTCAGAAATCAGCGCTGGGGAGGTTTGAAGGCTTGGGACTGGGGATACGGGGCCACTGTTGCACATACCTGGAACACAGGAGATTTTGATGAAGAAATGGAATTGGGAGAACATCAACTTTATCATTCCTTGGACATGGAGGACGGGACTGGATTATTTTCAGTGCAGACCGATAATATCACCCTGGAAAATCCCGAGAGATCAACTTCCGGTAAGTTTTCTCTTTCAGGCACTCTGCCTATAGGAAGTCCTCTGGATGACCAGATAATTGTATCAGATATAATGCTCATAAAGGAAGGTTCATATAGATATAGAATGGCCTTTGATCTAGAATGCCAGGATGTTTTCAATTTTCAATTCGTAGTGAAGTTATTCGATACTGATAAAAATATAATTGGAAGGGAGTTCCTTCTATCACAGGGAGGTAGTTTTAATTTCAAGGAATTCTATGATGATATGGAGTTTCCATCCAATACTGTTTATTACCAGATCAAGCTGAAATCAAACAATGATCCTTACAAGGAATCCAATTGGTACCTGGACAACATCCGCTTCTACGATCTTGAAGAATTAATAGTTCCCAATACTCTGGAATTTGATTTCAATGTTGCTTCATCGTCGGAATATGATATTTTCATCAGATCTCACTCTGGAATGAAGGGCGGAAGGTTTAGGATTGGGATTGATGAGACCTATAAGGAAACCATTGAAACCTATTCTGAGGACAGCAGCTTTCAGTGGGGCTTTTTAACCCGTAAAATTTTAGAAAAAGGCACCCACAGCATCAACTTGGATAACCTGGTTGGATATAATGCTGTGAATTTGATAGCGGTAATTCCAAGCTCGGAACTGGAAGTGCTGAGAGCGGAGCTTCAATCTCTTCTAGAGAACAAACCTATAACCGAGATATATACCTTGAGCGGTGAGGAAAAATTGGATTATGGAAGCCCTCTGAAACTTCATCTGGATGCCCCTCAAACAGCGGATTATTCCTTGATGGTGCGGAGTCAGGACGGTAGGATTTCCGGACAGCTTTTATTGAAGTCGGGATCTGACAGATTCCAGATGCTTTCGGGGGATGAAATTGGCAGCAATGGGATGTTGCAGAGTGATGAATTTCCTTCCTATGTTTGGAAGAATGAGACCATCAGCACAGAATCATGGGAACTGGAAGCATCCATGCCCTTCGAGGAGGACTGGGTGCATTCACATGAATATAACGGCAGCTGGTCCCAGCCTTTGAATGAGACGATCATAAACGAGGCATCAACCAAGAATTATGTTCACAACTGTTCATTTGAGAGCGGGTGGAATCAGTCTATGTTTATTCCTGAAAACTGGACCGCTCCGGCAAATGGTTTTCAGGTTTCACTGGATACCAAAAACTCTACTCATGGAAAAAATTCTTTGATGATCACCTCCAATGAATCATTCCAGGGGGAATGGAGCAGTATGGAGGGTCAGCTTCCTGACCTCATGGAAAATGATACGTATGTTATTGGAAGCGATGTGAGGTTCGTCAACACCAATAAGAGCCACATTAAAATCCAGGGCTATTCAGAAGAGGCGAATAAATGGAAGGATATTGGTAATCTGCTGACAAGGTCACAGGGTACTGGCAGTTCAGATTGGATGGAGCTTTCCAAGGAGTTCACAGTTCCATTGAACATTTCTGAGATCCGAATGAAATTGAATGCAGGAAGCAAGCTCGATCCAATGGGGCCTGATGCGGTGTTTTGGCTCGACAATATTTCCCTTTACCAAAATAATGTCAGCATCGAAGTTGAAACAATAAAATTCACTGCTGAAAATGATGGGTCGAAGCACACCCAGGGAGCTTATTCACTCATGGTAACTACAGACTGCACTGATCCTAATAAGTGGAGCTCAATGGAGAGCTACAATATTCCTGTTGCTGGAGGTGCCGATTACCTGGTTGATATAGATGCCAAGTTCAGCAATACAAATAAATCATTTATCAAACTGCAGGGCTTGAATAGTTATTCAGGCGAATGGGAAGATATTAAGAGCATTGTGTCCCGTGAAGACGGGACCGGGTCAGGAGATTGGATTACCTACAATAAGAGTTTCATATGTCCTATAAGTGTCACCCATATCAGGCTAAAGGTTAATTCCGGCAGTGTATTGGATTTGCAGTCAGGAAACGCTACCACTTGGCTCGATAACTTCGCCTTGGAGAAGCATGTTCTCAGCACTTATCAGAACCCTGTTTTATCCCTTAACTATCATAGCCATGCTGTGGGGAATGATACATCCATTAAGGGTATCAGCACGTGGTATTATATTCCTTCAGTTTCACTCCTCCAAGGAGCAAATGAACTTGACATCGAATCCTTGCCATTGGGTCCCTTTGTCTTTGGATCATCATTTGAGGATATTGCGAAGGGACAGGCCTGGACTTTTAATGATGGAAATGAACTCGACATAACCACCTCCTCTCAAATGTCTAGCAAAACTGTTTTACCTTGGTCTGCGAGACTTGACCATGGTAATTTTACGCACGGCGATCATTCTCTGAGTCTGACAGGTGATAGGGATGGGAATGATGGAGAATGGAGCATAATTACCAGGGACCTTCTATTGGATAAGGCTGGCGATTATTACTTGAGCCTCGATACACGCTCCACCGAAAGCGGAGGGATATTCGCCCGCATTGCGGGGTTCAATATTTCCAGTTCCCATTGGGAAGAACTAGTGATAATTCAGGGCAGTGAAGGAACTCCTTTGGAATGGAGGGAGTTATCAGGAGGTTTATTCATTCCAGATCACATATCCCGCATCAAGATATCTTTAGGTATGAATGCATCAATGGATGATAATGACGATGATTTTTCCATTTGGTTCGATAGCCTGAGATTCAATTTCCTGGCTTTAAATCAGGACACATCAGCCTTTGATATGGCGATTCTTCATTCAGAAACGGACGTGAGAATTCCTGAGGACATATTTGACCATGAAAGCTTAGCTGAAATCCTGTATACTGAAGAGATTTCCCCCTTGAAGTACAGGTTAGATATCACATCCGGCGGACCATTCATTCTGTCCCTAAGGCATACCTATGATGAGTATTGGGTTGCCCGTGTTGAAGGCGGAGGTGACAGTGAGAGTATAGCTGTCCAAGGAATGCTGAATGGCTTTTATATCAACCGGACGGGGAACTATACAGTTACAGTTGAGTATTTACCCCAAAAATGGTCCGTCAATGGAATTTACGTAACTATAATTTTTGTATTGGCTTTGGACATCTGCCTTCTATTTTGCCGTTTTGGACCCCTTGGGCCCTGTAGAATAAAGAAACGAAAAGGGGTCTAGAGCGGAAAATTGATTTTATATCTCAGTACTATCCAGACTGTTTTCGAGTGTTTTCTTGTCTAGAAAAAGGGTTAAAAGCAGTATTATTGCAGATATTGCAATGTTTGATGCAAGGAATATCAAAAGAAAAATCCATAGTGTTTCGGAAACAGTGTAAAGTATCACCAGCTCGGTGATGGTGAGGATCAAGAAGGTATGGATGACTAATAACTTCTTTTTAGCTAGATTATAGTAGATTAAAAGGGTGGTTATTGAAAAAAAGAAAATAGTAAGGGCATATACGGGCAGGTATTTCTCCGCGCCTAGGAATTCCCTGCCGTAGACCAGTCTCAGCACGGTCGCTGGAAAAAAAGCCAGGACTGAGACCGCAAGACCTGCCAGCAGTATTGTAAAACCTAAGCTCTTAAGAAGTAGTTTTTTTTGATTATCATAGGTATTGAGTCCCTGAACCACCTTTGGGAACATAACGGTGGCCACGGCCATTGGCAGGAAGAATATTATTTTACCGAAAATCGAGGCGGCAGCATATAGACCAGTGTCCTGAGAGAACAGGTTTTTTACAAGTAGAACATCTATATTTGTGGGGGTCATTATACAAATGACCGAGAGAAATACCGGCAGGGAAAAACTTGATATGTTTTTGAAATCCAATTTTTCATTCCTGACCTGATTCTTTATTTGGTCTGCTTTCTTTTTTCTGTATTGGTAACAATGTATTAGTATAAATGAAATAACAAGGGCGGTCAGCTGTCCCATAACGATACCGCTGACAGCTCCGTAAATACCCATTCCAATAAGTACCAGTGCAACGCCTACACCTAATTTCACAACCGCTTGGGAAACATTGGATGCGGCCAGGGACCAGAACCTCTGTGAGCCCTGCAGGAACCCCAGATTCACTGGCAATACGAATGATATCAGCAGTACAGCACCCACTGGGACTATCACAAATACAGGGGACATATGCAGGAATTCCCCGATAACCCTGCTCATTACGCACATTACAATAAATCCAGTAAATGCGAACGCAGTCAGATAGAGAATCATTTTTCGATATAGTTTTTCAATGCTCAGATTATCTCCTATAGATTTGAAACGAGAAATATACCTGGCTGCAATAAGTTTGATTGTCCTGCTGGATATTGAAAAAATAAAAAAAGATAGTGCGAAAACAGCACTGAAATCCCCATATGTGTCCTTGCCCAGACTTCTGCCCATGATTATATGATAAAGTTGGTTCAACAACCCTGCGGTCATTGTAGCCAAGATCATTATGGTTCCCGATCTATATAGATCATCTGATTTCAATCTTGATATCAATCCCACAAATTCGTTCTCCGTATTCGATTTTGATCCATGAAAGGTTTTTGGGTTGGTCAATTGACAGCCGTGTAGGACCGAGACATGATGAAAATGATTTAATCTTTACCTGATTCTCTACCAAATAGGGTCAAAATAAACGTAGAAATGTGATATTTATATACCTAAAAAGAGACAATCGGGTTGAATTATTAAGTATTGTTCAGCCAAAATGGTAATTATTGGACCTACTGGAAAAAAAATTTATATATATAATTGACCTTAGAATCAGGTATGAGAAGAGCAATAGCTGTCGGATTAATTTTAATTCTATGCATTAACGGGGCTAACCTATTTTTTCTAACTGCTGCCGAAAACGGAATTCAAACCATCGAACCTCAGGAGAGCTGGGTACTTGAATTGGATAATCTGGTTTCAGGGGATCGGATCATTTGGAGTTGGAGCGTTGACGAATATCAGCTTGATTTCAGTCTAGTAGATCCCAATGATGGTATTGGCCATTATGATATATTAGATGAGGATTCGGATTCGGGTTCTTTTACGGTGCCCATGGACGGTACGTGGACCCTATCATGGGAGAATACCATGGACCCCTCTGCTTCCTATGATTATTCAGTGGAGCTAACCTGGGATGTGGAAGTTGAACCCAGGAATATACCACCTACTGCCATTATCCTCAATTCCGAGACCGATGGAACTGCTCCTCATACTGTTGTATTCAACGGTTCTGGTTTGGATATCGACGGTGAGATAGTATCATATCATTGGGATTTTGGAGAGGGTAATGAAAGCAATCAGCGCAATGTTACCTACACTTTCGATAATCCCGGTAAATATGTGGTCACTCTGAATGTTACCGATGACAGACTGGGCTATGATGAGACCAATGTGACAGTAAATGTAAATGAAGCCCCCGCAGCGATCTGTACGGCAGATCCTCTAGTGGAATATGTGGGTATGCCTATCCAGTTCACCGGATCAGGAACTGATAACGACGGGACCATTGAGAGCTATCACTGGTGGTTCGGAGACGGCAACGAGAGCACCACCCAGAATCCCGTCTTCTCCTATGAAAGACCCGGCACCTATACTGTGGTACTGAACGTAACAGATGACAAGGGGGCAAACGGAACCGCTTCTTTAACAGTGACAATACACGGTGTGGATTCGGATTGGAGTATGGGAGTGTATGAGATAATGCTGCTAGATGGATATGAGGTGAAATTCAGTGTCATTCTTCTCCAGTTCAATCCTTATGCACTTCAGGATATTGTTCAGAAGGTTGAATGGGATTTCGGCGACGGCCAAACAGAGGATGTTATAGGCATGTACGGGCTTGTCATCCACAAATATGCCGTGTCGAATAAATACAACTTCAAATGCAGGATCTACCTCAAGAACGGGTTGGTCAGCGATTGGCTTGAAGGCTCGGTTTCACCTTTAGCCACAGGGCAGAATTATATCTATCTGATCCTCGGTCCGATGGAATGGTCCGATGGCAATCCTATGAGTGGAGTTCAGGTTACTCTGAATGGTGATACTAGGGCCTCTTACACCAAAACAACCAATGAAGGCGGTATAGCCGTTTTCGAAGATCCTGTGGATTTCGGAACTTATTCATATAAGATAACAAAGACCGATGACGGAAAGACAGTTACCATATTCGAAGGTGATTTTACAATAGACGCCAATACCACTAACAACGCTACCTGGGCGCCCCAGGGAGTGGATTTTGAATCACCTTATACCGAAGATGAGTTCGATGAGCTCGCAGGTTTCAAGGAGATCCAGCCCCCTGAGGAGAAACTCGAACAGGTGGAAGAAAAGTTCTTGGAAGATGTTCCCAAGGACCTCTATGTGGGCGATAAGAAGGTATCTGCCACTGTGAAGAAGGAAGATGATGACACAGTGACCCTGGACCTTGATAAGGCCAAGGGAGTAAAGCTGGATAAGAACCAGCCGGTTGAAGTGGACAGCGACGGTGACGGTAAGAATGATATGGAGGTCACCTACAAGGGCGACGACAGCCAGGGAAACCCAATATTGATATTTGAGGAAAAAAAGGCCAGTAGCGATACGGGTGACGGTGGTAATACCCTTGTCATTGTCATTGTAGCTATAGTGGTGGTTTTAATTGTTCTAATGGTAATACTCTTATTGGCCAGGAAGAAATCTTCTGAGGATGAAGAAGAACAGATGGATGATGAAGAAATTGCGGATGAAGAGGAGTATTATGAAGATACCGAATTAGATGAATCGCAGGATTACGATTTCAAGGATGATGAACTGGGGGATGTAGAGGTGGTGGACCATTCACTGGCTGCATCTGATGGAGCAGTTGCCGAATTCGGGAAACAGGAGGAGGCCCAGTATGAATGTCCCGAATGCGGGGCTATGGTGGGTGAAACTGCATCTTCCTGTCCTGGCTGCGGTGTGCAGTTCTATGAAGAAGATATGGAAGAAATGGTGGAGCTTGAAGCTGAGGAAGAGGAGAGTGGAGAGGTAGAGGACGTGGGCTCAGCATCCGAAATGGAAGAATTGGAATCTTTGGATGAGGGCAACTCGGAAGCTCAAGATGACTATCAGGAGGAAGGGATGGTGGAGGATTCCTTAGTAGAATACAATGGCGAAAGTAATGCTTTGGATGAGTTTGGAGAATTGGATGATCTCTTCGATGATGAGGGTCAGCAAGAGGCTGATGAGGCCGATGGCTTGGATGAAGATGATGAATTGACCATGGACGATATAGAAGAGGCTTCTGAAGAGGAAGGCGGGGATTTTAAAGCAGAAACTGATGATATGGTAACGGTCGAAGAGGATATGGAAGAGGATATGGAAGAGGATATGGAAGAGGAAATGGAGGAATCAGAAACCGAGGAAATTTCCCAAGAAGTGATGGAAGGAAGTGACGTCACTGCTGAAGATTCCTCGGAAGCTCAAGAAAGTGACACCCACGAAGATGAAGACGAGGAAGAAGATGATGTGGGTGATGATACAGAAAGTGACGATGTAGAAGACATATTCTCTGATCTGGACGACTTGGACCTGTGGGAATAGAACTAATAACGTCAACATCTGAAATGATTCATTGGAGATATACATATCATCAGGATAAGTTAGGTTCCACCCTTGCAATAACAGTAGAAAAACCTAAGCAAATAAATCATTTTTTTGTTCCAGAGTTAGAATTTCAAATTTTTCAAAGAGGTGAAGCGTAATCAAAGCCATAATACTGGGGTTGGATGGGGCGACGTGGAATCTCTTAAGGCCTCTAGCTGATAGGGGATATCTACCAACCTTCAAAAGGCTGATGACCGAAGGATGCTGGGGGAATCTCGAGAGTACAAATCCTCCTGTTACATTTCCTGCGTGGAAAAGTTTTTCAACAGGGATGAATCCAGGCAAGCTTGGGATATTTGGGCATATTCAGCTGGAAAATGGAAAATTAATTGTATGCAATTCAACCACTGCAAAAAATAATACTGAAATATGGGATCATATGTCTGCAGTTGGTAAGAGAGTAGCAGTTATCGGCGTACCCATTACCTACCCACCCAAGCCAGTGAATGGAATAATGGTATCGGGACCTTTCTCGGTGGGACATAATTACACCTATCCGTCAGAATTGGAAAAGACCCTGGAAAAGAAATATAATTATGATCCTTTTCCCGAGGAATTCCTTCTATCTGAGGAAAAGGATATTGAAGTACTAATAAGGAATGTAAAATCCAAATTTGATTTTCTAGATGATGTAGTCGAAAAGGATTATGATCTGGTCTGTTCGGTCATTTTTGAAACGGATACGGCCCAGCATTTTTTATGGAGAACAAAGGGATTGAAAAAATTCTGGAAGGTTATAGACCGCAGATTGAATGGTTTGGTCACTTTCATTGATAACAACCCTGAATACAATCTTATCATGTGTTCAGACCATGGATTTCATGGTATGAAAGGCGCTTTATATCTGAATGAATGGCTGAGGAAAAAGGGTTATTTGAAGTTGAAGGGTAAATTCAAATGGATTCACGTCTTAAGTAAAATGGGAATCACCAGCAACTTTCTTTATTCAATGGCAAGAAGGTTAAGACTTCTGAAGATACTCCGAAAAACCTTTTCACCCGAGACCCTTAGAAAGATCGGAAAGACACTGCCTACAAAAAATAAAATGATATTAGACCAGGGGATTGGGAGTATTATAGACATGGACAGGTCCAGAGCTTTTTTTGTTGAAGGTGGTATTTATATTAAGAATCAAAGGGACAAGACAAAGATATTGAAGGAGTTATCCCGGTTGGAGGATAAGGATGGTATTAGATATCTGGATATAAAAGATAAAACAGACGAATATTGGGGTGATTATGTTGATGCGGCCCCGGATATTCTAGTGTGGTCGAAGTATTACTCTTTAAGAGGCCATGTATCTTTTGAGAAGCGGAAGGAATTGGTGTCATCTGCCGAGGAAGATAAGTGGGTTGCAACTCACCAGAAACACGGAATTTTTCTAGCTTACGGTGCGGACATCAAGAAGGGGAAGAGGGTTGACGCCCATATCTATGACATTGCACCAACTGTACTATCAATGTACGGATTGAAGAAATCAAAGGAAATGGATGGGGAAGTAATAGAGTCTATATTTTGAAAAATCAGTTTGATATTTCAGCAATAAATTATGCTCATTTTAATTCTATACATGTGAATGGAGGTTTAGTGAGTGAATATAACCTACGAGATCGATAAAGGACACCAGAGTGACATGTTGAAAATATATGATAATGATAAAATGATTCTGGCGTTTGAGGGTAATACTAAAGTCCGTATTTTTAGAAAGGATTATGTAGAGATTCGAGTGAAAGAAGATTTTCGAATTCAAAAGAAATAGTAATTGGCCCGCCCGGACCGCAGAAAAATTGAATATTTTTCGAGGACTCTTGGGTCCATCATGAACTCAGGCGAATGATGGGCCCGCCCGGATTTGAACCGGAGTCTATGGCTCCCGAAGCCACAAGGATACCAAGCTACCCTACGGGCCCACTTATGAGCGAACATTTGTGAGCGATTAAGTTGGTCTGTCAGCGAAATCTTTGATGTTGCTATACGGCTCCATTACGAGTGAAAGTTAAGCAATACTCTATTGTAAAAGAGATGGCCTATCCCTCAAATACTTATTTTCTGGAAAATGTACCAATTCTTATTAAGATATTGCCTTGATAATTTATTTTAAAAATCCAAGAGGCGACTAAATATTTACATTGACTGAAGCCTTTTTTTCAATTTTTTCAAGGAAAGGAATGTTTTTTACTATAATGAAGATAATTTTTAATATAAAATGCGCTATTTCCCTCTGGTTAAGAATATTTAAATTCAAAGGTGATATTAATGGGATTGTGGCAAGGAAGGTCCAAGAGAAAGGAGACAGGTGGCCGAAGACGACATACCAGGAAGAAAAGAAAATACGAGTTGGGTGATGACACGCTTTACACCTTCGTTGGTGAGAGAAAGACCCGAATGATCCGATGCAGGGGTGGAAAGGAAAAAGTAAGGCTTCTCAGAGCAGACATGGCTAATGTTATGGATTCAAAGACTAATAAATGTCAAAGGGTGAAGATAATAAGCGTACTGGAAAACCCTGCAAATGTTCACTATGTTAGAAGGAACATTGTCACAAAGGGAGCAATAATCGAGATTGAGGACGGCGGCAAAGCAAAGGTCACTTCAAGACCCAGCCAGCACGGCATTGTAAATGCTATCAAATTATAATGTTGCCGATCTTTGAAATAATTATTGTTAGAGTTTAAGATGCAGGTATTAAAATTCAAAATAAAGATGATAAAATGGTATCCAAAAGAGAAGGTTTTTTAGTTTTATGGCCGACTTATTTTGATAAGGAGACATCCCGAAGGGATGGCCGTAGGATACCATCGTCATATGCTGTGCCCGCTCCAAGCGGGGAGGATATTGCTTTCATCTGCAGCCGAATTAAACTTACACCTCATTTGCATAAGGAAGTGGCCCATCCACGGGAACCCTTGCAAAAAATAACCAGGGTATTGGTCAGAAAACCCACTCACAAAGGTAAGAAAATCTCTAAACAGAAACTTCTGAAAATTATCGGAAAGCGCTTATTCAAATGGTTCTCTGAAGTTACTGAAAAAAGGAGAAAACAACAATTGGCTCAGATCCTAGATAAGATCAAGGTTTACGAACAGGAATAAGAAATGTTCATTATCACTACTGCCCTAAGATTTGAAAACGATTAGATAGATTAATAAGTTAAGATTGAAGTAATGATATTAACGAATACTGATTGGAATGGGAATTTGAATACAGATATGAGGGATTAGTCTGGGACGAGAAAACAGGTATAATAATACAGATGATGGGTACATCCGGGTTAAGCTTCCGCACAAAAAGAAAGGTGAGATATTCGCCATTGCGGAGGATCTTCTAGGTGGATCACGGCTTATTGTGATGTGTGAAGATGGCAAATCCAGGATGGCAAGGATACCTGGCCGTATGAAGAAAAGAATGTGGATCAAACCTAAGGATCTCCTTATAATAAAGCCCTGGCAATTCCAGGATGATAAAGCAGATGTTGTCTATAGGTACATCAAATCTCAAGCAAGTTATTTGTCCCGTAAGAATAGATTGCCTAACATTATTGATATTTTTTAGTAGCAAAATAACTGAAGGAATAATTGCATTTATTCCTTGTTGGAATATATTTCAGGCGTCCATTCCAAATAATTCTACATCCTGTTGAAGTTCCGTTTTTTATTCGAGAAATATTAAAATGAACAATGAAAATATTGGAATAATATGTCTAAACATACGGAAGATTGGTAAGATGGGATCAAATGAGATGTATCAGCTGCTGGAGGAGAGGATTGATGGATATAGGAAGGTTAAAAGAACCAAGAGGGATGATTGCCAGAGAAAAGCTTTCAAAGAGGTTTTTGATAACTCCACATTAATGGTTCTCTATAAAATGATCACCAAGGGTTACTTGGACACCATTGATTATCCCATATCCACCGGAAAGGAGGGTAATGTCTTCAAGGCCACTGACAGGGATGGGAATCCCCTGGTGGCAAAGATATTCCGCACCACGGCAGTTACCTTTAAGAATATAATGAAGTATATAGAGGGGAATCCCCGTTACCGCAATGTGGGTGGGAATCGCCGTCAACTCATATTCACCTGGGCTAGAAAGGAGTTTGATAATCTCTCCCGTATGAGGAAGTACGGGATAAGGGCTCCAATTCCCTATTATGTTGATAAGAATATCATAATCATGGAGTATATCGGGAACGATATTTCTCCTGCACCGCTATTGAAAGCCGTACCCATTCCAGATCCAGATAAATTTTATTTAGATACCATAGATACCTATTTCAGAATGTTCAATGAGGCAAAATTGGTCCATTCCGACCTGAGTGAGTATAATATATTGGTAGGGGATAATATGGAACTAATTTGGATAGACGTGGGTCAAGCAGTCATTTTGGATCATCACATGAGCTATAGCTGGTTGGTGAGGGATATTAAGAATATATCAAATTTCTTTAAAAGACGCGGCGCGGAGACAGATTGGAAAAAGGCGGTGAGATATGTCCGCTCAGGGGAGTTGAACCCTGAAGGATTTCAATGCTAGATATCAGTTTACGGGGTGAAATAAATGCAGTATGTAAGAATACCGAAGGACCGTATTCCAGTTCTGATAGGAGATGACGGAAAAATCCGAAAACAGATCGAGGCCAAGACCGGAGCAATGCTTAGAATAGATTCATCAGAAGGAACAGTTACCATAGATCTCTCTAAAGCGGAGGATCCCATGCATAAGTTGAAGGTCAGGGATGTAATCAAGGCAATTGGAAGGGGTTTTAATCCAAAAAAGGCTATGAACATAATTGACAGGGATCATTATTTTGAATTAATAGATATCAAGGAGTATGCTGGAAACAATCCCAAAAGGATCAAGCAGTTAAAGGGAAGGCTTATCGGTAAGGAAGGGAAAACAAGAAGGCTGGTAGAGAACCTCACCGACTGTCGCCTTTCAATTTACGGCCATACTGTTGGCATGATCGGGGAGGTGTTGAATGTTTCCATTGCTAAAACTGCTATAGATATGCTTCTGGAAGGTTCAAAACATGCCAAGGTTTATCAGTACCTGGAAAGCAAGCAGAGAGATCTTCGGTACAAGGATGATAATTATTTTTACGATGGCGAAGAAATCTGATCTTAACAATCAAGTATAACAAATAACAAACAACAACTGCTGTTTTCAGCACTTCTATATATCACTGCAACCTGCATTTGCATTCAGGACAGAGGAGCCATCCGTCTTCTACATCCGATCCGCAGTTGGGACAGCTAGGTGATTCCTGTAATTCGTCTTCGCTCTCGCTTTCGTCGAGAAGTTCAGCATCGATAGTTTTGGGTTTGATTGCTTTTTTCTCAACAACCTTAGGCGGTTTTGGAGATTGTACCGGCAGGTCTTCTGAAAGGGTCGATCTGGCCAGATCTGATAGGTTCTGGTATGAATTGGCTTCATTCCTATAGCCGCTGGGAGGTCCCCGCTGGAATTCAGATATTCCAGGCAGATAGGACATATCAGACTCGGGGTATCCCGTACCTCCAAATCCCTGGCCTGCCGGAAGGGCCAATTGCTGATAGTTGGCCCCAAATCCCATAGGTCCTGGGGGAAGATAGGCATTCGCCGAATAGCCAGGATATGGAGCAGGCATGGGTAGTGCAGGATGTTGATAGAGTGGCCCGCCGTAAGGATAGGCCCCCATACCGGCACCTTCACCGCTGAGATCGGAAGTTCTCACCGAATAACCAGGTTGAACTCTCTCTTCTTTACTGGACTCGCCCATGGGTCCTACCATCTCTGGTTCTTCTTCTTCCTTTCCTTTACCCTTAAGGAGAAGCAGTACGCTTCCGGCTATTATCAGAAGAACAATGAGTATTATCAGCAACCACCAGTACCAATTTTCCATAATTTTCCCCATTTTATCGTCATCGCTCTCGGTCTTCGTCTTGGCATTGAAACGAAGTAATGATTCTTCGGTATAGAGCAATTCACCCCTTTCCTCAGACAGCTCATGGTCGTGGCGGTTACTGCTTTGAATCACCAATTTCAGGTTCACCAGGGGCTTTGTTACTTCATAGTCATCTATGATCTTTGTATAGCTTATATTGGCCGCAATTGAATCTATAGCTATCTTTTCCAAGGAGGTTTCTGGCAGGTCCTGGTTGGTAAAACTGATATTGATCTTTTCAATTGTCTCTGTTCCGCGGTTTTCGATCCTCAGTACCAATCCAATCTTATCGCCCACATCGATTTTATCCCTATCAACATCATCAGCTAAACTCAATATAGGTATCACCAGATAGGGGCTTTCCAGAACCCTAATGGTGGTTGTAATATTGGACGTAGCACCGTGGTCGTCGCTGACAGTTAGAGTGATCTGATGAAGGCCCGGTTCGAGGTTATTTATTAATGATGCACTTTTACCCAGCTCCCCTGAGATGTTGGATTCCCAGGTATAGAAACTGTCCCTGATATAGTCGCCGTCAGGGTCCTTGGTACCAGTAGCATCAAAGGTAATTTCTTCCCAGGTGTAATACCCTTCTGAAGGGAATTCAGGGTCTGATAGTTTGATAACTGCGTTGGGGCCTTTGTTGGGTATCTTAATACTAGCCTCTGCTACCTCACCGTCAACAAAACTGTCATTGGGTATTACCTCGACCTTCCATGTATCAAAATGATTCAATTCAGTACCGGGGATCTGTTTTTTATCCACACCGGACAGTCCGCTCTGGATCTCTCCGTTCCTGTACCACATATATGTATATGTGATGCGGTCTCCGTCGCTGTCCCTGGACGGCGAGGGATTATCCTTTGTGATTATACAGCTCAATGTCTCACTGCTGCTCTGGGTGTTGAGCTGAAGTTCAATATTCGGAGAATCAGGCGGATGGTTCACTACCTTGAAACTGTCTAAAACTATCTCTGAATTCTTGTAACCGTCAGTTGAGTAGAGCTCCATATAGTAGATATTGGCCATGGTGTTGGTATATTCATCTAGGTCCCCATAGGATAGTTCTTGATTTATTGTATATTCAGGCAGAGAAAGGGGAACCTCGTTTGCGATGGATTTCTCGTATGAGGGGGTAGCACTGATGCTGATTATGTATTTAATCTCTCTTTCGTCCTCAGGATCGGGGTCTGATGAAGGTGACCATGTGATCCTCGGTTCAAGTTCATGTGTGGTCAGTTCCTGGTCATCTATCTTCGTATCCCCGTCAACCTTGATGCCCACCGGTTTGGAGGGCGGAGTGTTCTCCTTGATCTCAAGATTCCTTTGACATTGGTCGGTCACATCGGACCAGAGTTCGTTTTCATCCATCACGCTGAATGTGATCCTGTGAATACCTGATGTTAGGGGATTTTCAAGTTCCAAACTGGAGAATTGTCTCTCGTCACTAATAATTCCATCTATGCTGGATTCCCACTTATATTCAATGATATCATCGTTATCCTCGGTATCGGTTCCCTCTCCTTCAAATTCAACTTCGCGGCCTTCTCTTGCCGATGAGGGAGTAATTGAGGTTATGGAAGCTACAGGCTTGGCATTGGTGGTAAATTTCCAGTTGGAGTATTGTCCCCATCCGTCCTCATCATGACATTTGACCGCCCAATAGTAGATTGTATCCATGATAACCTTTTCCCCGGAGATCTGATGGCTCTTTGCGGACCCAATTTCTCCATCATAGATGTTCCCTGTAGCACTGTCGCTGTTGCATGGGCCCAGAGTGGATATCTTGAGCCAAGTATTATCAATATCCTCGTGGGCGCCTCTGTATACCTCGGTCTGCTGCCAGGTCAGCTTAATAGACGGGCCTGTCAAACCTGTGGCGCCATCCCCGGGAGAGGGATTCTTCGGCTGTCCGGGAGGATGTGTCGTTCTGCTGTCTGATTCCTCCATGGGCTGCGAGAAAACAGTTATTAGACCCAGACCTCCGATTAAAAGGGCACATATAATGAATAAAATCTTGATCTTCATCATCTTTTTTATCTCATGGTTATTGGATTTTCCTTTGATCATTCTATCACATTCCAATGAATTGTGTTGAATACGGCATTATTGCCCCATTATATCCAGGTTTAAACCATTTTCTAATACTAATAGATTTTTATCAATATTTCAAAGGGTCGAGAGTTATAAATTGCTGAGTTCAAAGACCAATTGGATATATCAAGGTTCTTGGAGGCTACATATAATATATTAGATTGCAGTTCCTGGTAGCTATTGAAATAAGGTGATTTTATGAACGATCATGCTGATTATTCTGATGTTGAGATTTCACGAGCAATCATTACCAGATATTTCAACAAACTCGATGACCATTTGGAACTTGATGTGGCAATAGGAGGTGCAGGTCCTGCGGGATTATGTGCTTCCTACTATCTAGCCAAGGCGGGATATAAGGTAGCTATATTTGAGAGAAGATTATCTCTGGGCGGTGGTATGTGGGGCGGTGGAATGATGTTCAACGAACTGGTTGTAGGACCCGGAGGGAAGAGGATACTTGATGAGTTCAGCATACCGAATGCTGAATGGAAGGAAGGTTATTTCACAGCAGATTCGGTACATTGTGTGGTGCAGATTGCAGCCCGGGCAATGAGTGCAGGAGCAAAGATATTCAATCTGATTTCAGTGGAGGACCTAATGGTCAATGACGAAGGTGTTGCAGGACTGGTTCTTAACTGGAGTGCGGTGGAGATGGGTGGTCTCCATGTTGATCCACTTTCAATCGGTGCCAAATACGTTATTGAGGCCACGGGCCATCCACTTGAGATAATAACAACCCTAGTAAGAAAGAATGATGTAAAGCTGAATACCTCAACAGGAGGAATTCTTGGAGAGACATCCATGTTTGCCCAGAGAGGGGAAAAAATGGTTGTTGAGAACACACGGGAAATTTTTCCTCATCTTTATGTAGCAGGAATGGCGGCCAATGCAGTCTTTGGCAGTAATCGCATGGGGCCTATCTTCGGAGGTATGCTGGAGTCAGGAAAGAAGGTTGCTGAAGATATAATCAAGAAGCTGGAAAAAGAGTGATCGATATGCCTAGAGGCGTCCCTCCAGGAGTAATGTGTATTTCCGGGTCAGACCCTACTGCAGGGGCGGGAGCACAGAATGACCTTCTAACCGTGGAGTCGCTTGGAATTCCCTGTGCAACTGTAATAACTGCCCTGACTGCACAGAACACTTCAGAATTTATTTCTTCCTACCCGGTTGATCCAGTCTCAGTTAAAACCCAGATCAGAGCAGTTCTAAAGGATATGGATATCCGATCTATCAAGATCGGCATGCTTCCAAATTCGGATATAATTGATACAGTAATTCAAGAGCTAAATCACGAGCTTAAAAGGCGGGAAATGGAAGGATTGGGAATCCGTGTAGTAATGGACCCGGTATTAAGGTCAAGTTCAGGATTCGATCTTACTGATGAGAAAGGGATAGAACTCATTAAGAATAATTTGTTTCCCATCTGTTCTCTGATTACTCCCAACGTAAGGGAAGCTGCTATATTAACAGGTATGAATATCCAAAATATTGATGATGCACTTGCATCCGGCCGTCTTCTACTTAATATGGGGAGTGATCAGGTTCTTATCACCGGCCTTATAGCTAGCGGAGACTCGGCAGAGGATACCAAGGGAATACATCTGAATAATGAAGATCCCGAGTATAATGGTATTCTGTATAACGTTCTTGTTTGGGGTGATGGTCATTTCATTTACAAGGAGAGTTTTCTTGAAGGCCTGGACCCCCACGGGACCGGTTGTATGCTTTCATCGGCCATTTCAGCTTTTCTTTCACAGGGAAATAATATGAAGGAATCAGTTGCCGAAGCGATTTCAATGGTCAGAAGGGCTGTTACATATCCAAAAATGTATAAAAAAGGTTATTCTGTAGATCCTTTGGTCGGATTGAAGAATGAATCCCTGAGATATACCCTGTTACAAAAGGTTCGTAGGTCCGTGGATGAATTGGTGCACGCAAATATTTATTCCCTCATTCCTGAAGTCGCCTCCAATTTTGTGGTATCTTTGCCGTACTCAATGACCACGGAGGAGATGGCCGGTATTGAGGGCCGAATCGTTAGATTCAAGGACAGAGTTCATTCTCATGGTCCTTGGTTTGGTGTTTCTGACCATGTGGCAAGATTTCTTCTTGAACTGAGGAAATTCGATCCCGATGTGATAGCCTCTATGAACATCAAGCTGGTGGGGAATTGGGGAAACATATGTAAAGAACTGGGTCTTGGCGTGGAATATGCTCCCCGCTCTGAGGAACCCAAACAGACAAGGAACGTTGAGCAAAACACCATGAATTGGGCTGCGGAATACGTTATGAAAGGTAGAAAAAAGGCTCCTGACATCATTGTAGATCTTGGAGATGTAGGCAAGGAGCCTATGATTAGGGTATTGGGGAAATCCCCTGAAGCCCTGGTGAATACAGTTCTAAAGTTTCATGGTCTTTGGATTAAGCACAAAGATAACAATAGCTGAAATATTAATTCTTTAATTGAATGGATTCTTTTTCATGGGTATTCCAAACACGGAATCGATATAAAGGACCCTGGCCTTTTTGGATTTCAGATCCTCAATCTTGAACTTCCATATGGGCAGATAAACAATATTTGTCTTCTCGAGTTTTGCCCCAAACATCTCCATGAGCTGTTTCGAAATGTATCTCTTGTTCACTCTTGGTTTTTCAGTATTTTTCGGAAGAAGTCCTACTGGAAGTTCCTTGAATTTGGTATTGCCATCAAGGTCCTTGATATTCTCCGGTTTTGCTGGAGTGATGTCGCTAAATTCCAGGCTTTCAGTAACCTGGAGCATTTTTCCGTTAAATCCATGGAAATAGAGGCTCTCAGAACTGATCTCATTTGCCCCGAACAATTTTTTCTTCTGGACACTGAATGACGCCTGGATGAGAGGAAGATACCTAAGCACCCCGGCTTCGACCTTTTCTAGGGGCTTGGAGAACAATCCGCCAGTTTTCTTCAACTGTTTTTGAGCTACCTTTGTTGCTTCGTTCTTTGGGAAATTCATTTCCACAGTGGTCACGGTATCTTCTTTCGGCTGCTCTTCCTTCTTTTTCTCTTCCTTGGGTTTTTCCTTTTTCGATTTCTTATCCACGGGTTCCTTCCTAGGAGTTTCTACCTTCTTTTCTTCTTTTTTTCGGGTCATACCTTCCCCGCAGTCCCCGCAGAAGGCTGACCCCTTATCGTTGCCAGCGCCGCATTTTGGGCAGTCTTTTTTATTTTCGCTCTCCTTGAGGAGCTTGTTCCCGCATTCCATACAGAAAGCAGAATCATCTTCATTCTCAAATCCGCAATTTGAACATTCCATCATGATAATCACCAAAATTATTCAATTTCAGGTTTCAATTGAGGTTTTATTAGCCTATTATATTATTTAAGTTTCTTTGATATTATTCCTTAATATTTCACAAGATCGAAAATGTGAGATTTAGTTGGTAATATAGGAGGATTTGCTGAAAATATATCGACTGATTCTTCCATCCATTATCAGTTATCTGGTTGATAAACTAATACTTTGGTTTCATATAATATTATCGCAATATCAACGGCAATAATCAAGATCAAGGAAGCTTTAGGTAATTACTATTCAAATTTAGATTCATTAAATAATGCCACGGTGGATAAAATGTATGAGCGGAAATCCAAACCGAGAGATTCAAAGATATGTGATGTTACGGGATGTAAAAAGAATAAAAAACAGGCAGTGCCCGAGAATCCCTTGAAGGAAGCCCTTCCTGAAATGAAATATGATTCGGAAGGCAAGAACATCCAATTATGTAAAGATCATTACAAGGAATTCAAGAAGGCCACAAAGGACGACCGGGAGATGAATAAACTCAGAAAACGCTCCAGAAATTGAAATACTTTGAACAATTTAGAAAAATGTGAAATTGGATATTCCAAGATCTCCAAAAAGTATCAATACGGATGTGACGTATCCGAGTATGGCACCCCCGTTAAGAAGGGGCAGTCCGGCCTGTGGATTTCCTTTTAGTACAAATCTCATAAGAACCGTATAGCCTATAAGGCTTCCCAGAAGAGTTGACAGAGCAACTATCAAGGCCTTGTCCAATCCTCCTATACTGCCAGAAGGCAGAAAGGTGTAAGTGGAAATTACTAAAAGTCCCGGTATTATTATATCGCCCAGACCCATGAACATCGCCCCTCTTTTCTTCTTTTTATCCAATTGCTTTTTCAATCCTTCCTGCCGTCTGAAAGAGTATTCCCGGCTTTTAGGGATCACAAGTAATACGGGCAGCCTCATCTCCATAACGTTATCTGCCAAGGAGATCATGTGTTTGGTCTTGTAGACCGAGATGGCATCGTATATGGCTAATAGTGTAAGAAGCACAAGTATTGGAAGGATACTCAGAGATATTCCTATCATTGCCATTGCTCCGACGCCCATGAACATGGCTATTGTATCCACAACATACCATTCAGGGTATACTATAAGAAGTCCAACAAGGGCTATTGAAACGCAGGCACCCACGATCCAAACCCAAAGGTGTTCCTTATGGGGTTCGATCTCCAAAATTTTTAATCCGTCGGCCCCGTATATCTCCAGTTCGACATATCCGTCCCCGTCAAGGTCCGATGCAGTAGAACCGATACTTCCAATGATCTTGTTCTCGGTCCTTCCCCTGTACTTGCTCCAATTGTTCTTCTCAAATATATATAATAATCCATCCGCGAGAACATACAGAGCCCTCTCATTCTCGGAATCCAAACTTCTTTCTATATTGATATGCTGGATATTTCTACTTGAGAATTTCACCATGTCCCGGGATGTGAAAATATCATTTTCATCAATTTGTTGACCGCTGACAAGGTTATCGATATTTACATTCAGTCCTACATATTTCCTGCTGTTGTAGAAAACACGTCTATATGATTTATCAATTGTATGGGTCCTATCACTCCCCATTATCTCAGATATTTCTATCTTACCTACATATCTGCTGCTGAGTTCAGGTCCAGAAACGGAAGCGCCGTTTCCGGATAGGTTATCATTCTGTCCGGTTAATTCATAAAGGTGAAGTGATCCGTTCATCTCAAAACCCGTCAAAAAGTCTCCCTCCTTCAAGGAATCGAGAAAGATGCAGTCCTTGAGAATGTCGGATTTATATTCGGCACTTTGGATGGGATCCGGAACGATAATGGAATCTAGTTGTATATCTGATTTTAGCATATTATTGAGATTGATCATGTTATTATCTGAGATGCTCAGCCCCCAGGATATCAGATTGATATCAACAGTATTGTTTTTTTCAGATGTATATGTTATCGAGTATACGGTGGGTATGGATGTGAGGGGGCCTATATCAAGGTCAAAGCAAATGTCCTTTCCCACAGTGGTATTGATATTATTAACATCCCAAACTCCATTAAGGCTGGACATGGAAAGAAATGATATGCTTTCCCCGTCATTTTGGTTCCTTCCGAATATCATCACTGCAATAGTATGGCCATCATTTTTTCTATTATTTTCAGGTTCCAAAACTTTAGTGCTTATGGCTGCCTTCTCAACATAGGGATTTATGTCCTGGAAATACAGATCCTTACCGTTAAGTTCTATATGAAAGATCCCTTCCTTATCGATATAAAGGATGAATTTATCATCCTCCATATCAAGGCGTTGGAAATCCAGAAAGCTTTTGTCCGAATACTGTAGTGTCCAGCTTTCATCATAGTCGTATACCGCAGCATCTAGTACCGGAGCGATCACATAGATTATCACCATAAAAACAGAGAAAAGAAATATCCATTTCACTATCTTTTTTTTCCTCTTCTTTGCAATGTAAAGTATGAAAAGGGAAAAGATAATTATAAACGCGATATAGAAAAGCGGTATCGAAACAGCATCGGCATTCTTGAATGCTCTCATTCCCTTCTGGACAAAAATAGGAGATATGAACAGACCTACCAATATCGTCACTATAAATATTAGACCAATACCCACAGCTGAAAGGTAGTCAGAGTAGTTCAGGTCAGGTTTTTTTTCCTTTTTCCCCTTTCCTTCACGGTTTTCATTTTCACTGTCCAGACCCTGAACCTCTTCTGCATTTACTTCCTCTTGGCCGCCCGAAATTGTGTAAGTATCGGATATTTTCTCATTTTCTTTAGTTTCTTCCATGAACTCATCACTTCATTTTATACGGCCATGAACCCTTTAATAAGCTAAAAAGGTCATGTTCAAAATTCTTAAAAACAGGATTGATTATATCGATTCAGTCTTTTCACTCGGAATATAATATCAATACATTGGAATTGATCTTCTTTGCGATTTCGACCTTTGGCAGATGGGTTGTCAATCCCATAAAACCGCATGCCTTGCAAGTTCTTCCAATTATCAGTAGATCATAATCCTTCAGGTTTATATCCCTGATTATCTCCTTTTCCATGGACGATACTCCCTGCCAATCCTCTTCCAGTCTGGTATTGGCGAGATTTGAATCCATTTCAGCCTTCTTAAGCAGTTTTCCTCTTTCCTTCACGGAATAATGAAAGGTTTTTAGATTTGCTTTTGAAGCTTCCTCAAGTATCTTTGCATATTTTGGAAGCAGTTCATTGGCCGATAAGGATGAAGTTATTGCTAGTATGTTTTTTATGCTTCCCCCTCTTTCAACCCAGATGGGGATATTACAGTCATCGAATATCCTGTAATTAAGATTGGTTTTCTTCTTGTATTCAAGAAGTACCATGTTAAAATTTTCATAACTAGATCTAAAGGTCCTATCGATAAACCTGTTGATCACATCGCTGAACTCTCCTTTTCTAATAGAGTAAGCACAGCTTTTCCTTCTTTCACCCAAGGATTGAGCGATCTTGTGTTTAACCTCAGTAGCGATGGATTCCATATGGGCGTCATATATTTCTTTTTTAATATCTTCTATAAGTTTCGGGGTCAGTGCATGTGTGCTCCCCATTGATATCTTGTTCACGGTCTTCGATTCGGCAATATAAAGGAAGATTATTTTGCTTTTAAAATTGTCGATGAAGAATTTTGTCCTTTCGATAGCCCTTTCCGGTATGAAATTTGATGATATTGGTACCAATATATTCTCGAACATTTTACCATAGTCCTATTAATTTCCAGTATGATATTGCTATTAAAAACAGTATCAGAATTGAGATGATGGTGACGATTGAACCGGCCTTGAACAGGTCTTTGGTCCTGTAATAACCCGTTGAATAAGTGATGGCATTACCGGGAGTGGCAATGACCAGTATGAAGGCCAATCCGCCTGAGAGAGCTATTATCATTGATGTTACTACTGGGCCTAGTTCAGGGATCTCATTGGAAATTCCTAGGCCTACTGGGAGCAGAAGGCCCACTGCAGCGGTATTGCTCATGAAACTTGTGAGTAAAATGGTCAGTATGATCAGGCTCAGGAGGATGACATAAGGATTGCTTCCCAGCATACTGAGGCTTTTAACAGCTATAAAATTGGCTGCACCTGTCTTCTGGAGGTTGACACCAAGGGCGATCGCTCCTCCGTATAGCAGTATTATCCCCCAGGGGACCCGCTTCTCCACATCTTCCCAGGTGATAACACCTGTGGCGAATAATAGAATTCCCCCAAGGACCGCTATCACAGCAGGGCCCAATTGATAATGCAGGAATATCCAGCCCATTATGGTCATAAATAGGATGACCAGAATGATTACGCTTTCCTGGTTGATCCTTCCCATATTCTTTACTTCCTGATCGATCCTGCCTCTTGCACTGACAAGGGAGCCGATTTCCGGCCTGAATACCTTGATCAAAATAAACCATATGATCGGCAGGGTTACAAGAACCACTGGGACGGAATAGTACATCCAATCAAAAAAAGAAAGGCGTATATTAGAGGTTTCCTCCAGAAAGGATATGGTCACGGGATTTCGGGCTCCTCCTACAAGGGTTCCCAGGGAACCAAGGGAACAACCGAAAGCAACTGAGAGCATACAGAGCTTGGCAAAATTGGATTTCTTCGGAGTCACCTTGGAAGCTACAAGTATTGAAAGTACAATTGGGATCATGAGCGCAGCGACAGCGTGCTCCGGCATTATGAAGGAGGAGAAAGCGGAAATGCAAAAAATCCCCAGACTGAATATAATAGGGCTTTTACCAATACGTCTGAGTATGTGTAGTGAGAACCGTTTATGAACGTGGTGTTTCTCAAGGGCTGCCGTTATTATAAAAGCACCCAAAAGAAAAAACACCGCTTTATTACCGAAATATGAAAGGGCCTCACTGCTGTCCACTATACCTAGAGCTGCGGGAAGAACTAGGATGAGAAGACCAGTGGCGGCTATGGGTATGGGTCTTGTTATCCACATGAATGCAGCATATACCAAAATACCCATCATCATCATACCATCGGAACTCAGTCCTTCAGGTTCAGGTAATGTATATGCTCCAATTAGAATGAGAATACCCATAATATTGAAGACTATTTTTTTCTTTTTCATATTGCGCGCTCTCTCTTTCGGGTTTATCTAGTTGATTGTTGCATCTTTAGGGTACATTTGCCATTTAATTACTGCAATTGGGATATATTGGGTTTTAAAATGGCTGTACATACAATACCCGTACATGATTTCCTTTATCATATAAGAATATAGAGTCACTTAAATTTGCTCAAGAACGATTTGGTTTTTTTATAAAAAGGATGTCCCCTCTCTAATTTTCGGAAGAGCGGGGTGTGGATCCTGCGCTTGCTTTTTACTTTACCGATACCCATCTTGACATGAAGCAATTCGTGAAAAATGATGAACTCCAGAACATAACTAGGCACTTTTAAACTATCCAGGATCCTAGATATAACTATAATATTGTAAAGCGAATCATAATGTGCATATCTCTTCCTGGCCGCTCTTTTAGACCAGGCAATATCGGGCAGTTCTTTCATACCCTGAAACTGTATATTTCTAACTTTGGACAATATTTTTTCCAGGTCATGATGCCGGCCTTTTGGCGGCAGTATCTGCTTTCCCCTTCCTCTCTCCAATCTCAATTTCTGCCATTTCTTCTGTATGAGGGGGTCATGAACGAAATCAAGATAGAGATGATTATCCCTTTCATCTTCTTTTTCCCCCTTGTAATGGTGCCACATCTTACGGCATATTGCCCTAAAAGTATATTGATCAGAGAGAAGGAATATGTCCCCTATCCAAAATAATATCTTATTCCCCTTCCCCCTGATGGTGTATTTGATAGACGAATAATTCTTGATCTCAAATAATATTTCTTTTTTCGATCCAGCGTTGAATACTTCACTTTCTTCAATGAACAACTGCTTTGCCCGGGTTCTGCTCAGAGACGAAGGGCCTTTGTTTTTCATTTTATTATCTTTTCCGACAGTGGCGGCCTTAGAGTTACTTCCAACTTCTTTATTTTCATTTTTTAAGATGAAATAGTCTAAGGTAGTATTTCTCAAATCAGATCACCCGAATAGGCATACCTTATCAATTTTTTTGACTATGCTCAATATTTCAAAGGGAATTATTTTGATAATTGCATACAATAGATTATACTTATAGATAGTTTATCCTGAATCAATTCGAATGGTGAAACCACAAATAGTATATATAAAAAAATATTATCAGGTTTTAGAATTTATTTTAGAATTTATTAAAGAAGTGGTGTATATATGTCAAAGACAATTGCCCAGATCAGGAGTCTAAAAGTAAATAAATTTATCATTATTGATGATGAGCCTTGCAAGATAGTTGATTATTCCAAATCCAAACCGGGGAAACATGGAGAGGCCAAGGCCCGAATTGTAGCTGTGGGCTTATTCGATAAACAGAAGAGAAGCATAGTTCAACCAGTAACCCATAAGGTTAGTGTACCTATGATCGATAAGGGGACAGCCCAGGTCATTGTATTGATGGGCGATGAAGTCCAGTTAATGGACCTTGACACCTATGAAACCTTCAATATACCGGTCCCGGAAGAGTTCCAGGGTAAATTGGAAGCAGGGCAGACGATTCAATACCTCGAGGCAATGGGCAGGAAAATGATCACTCGACTGTGATAATAGAATTCAGATATTTAGATATTGAAAACAGGCCGGTATTACTAGATCTTTCATCGGTATATTCATTTATTCCTACCTGAGTTCACTATTTTTTTCTGGCCCGCTTTTCTTTTTTCAACAGTATGATACTTTAAACGGGTAAAATAGCCGAGCAGATAATCCACAAGCAGAAGAGGATAAAGCAATTTTCTGAAATTTCTTTTTATGATCTCTTTGAGTCCCATTTTCCTGAAAGGCCCTTGCTTCGACCCGTTCATAAGAAGAGCATTCCTAGCATCTTTGAGACTGACTATTCTCAAGTTGAATATGGCCTTTCCAATTGTGGCATTGAATAGGTATTCCATCATGATAAAATAGATCAGATAGAAAAGGAAAGCAGTGAACCAGAAGTCATCATAATCTATGCTTGGCCGTTGTAACTCTCCGAATATCAGTGTAACCGGAATCAGAACGATAGTGATATCAATGATGGCAGCGAAGATTCTGAAAAAGAATCGTTTATATGGCCTCTCTCCACAAAATGGACGCCAGCATTTTTTCTTTCTCCGGTTGGCCACTTTTTGAACGTAGACCCTATAGGTGTTTGGTGTATCCCTCCTTGAAGCGATGGTCAATGATTGTATCTTGAGGTTGTAATCCATCCGTCTAGTTCTTTTCATGTATCCTTCAGCAAGGGTCTCCACTATAATATAACCCAGCCAGCCAGTTAAAATTCCTCCAGCAATATCAGTGAGCCAGTGTACTCCCAGATATAATATGGCGAAAGTATACATGAGGTTGATTCCCACCAACAAATACAGAAATCGATCATAGTCCTTTATATCATGATGTTTTCTATGGTGCCAGAGAATGAGCAGTAATGAAAAGGGAATTGCTATGTGGAGTGAAGGGAAGCAGTTGTCAAAGGGATCTACACGGCAGAAGAAATCTAAGAATAAAGGGGAATATCGGTACAACAATGCATCGACCCCTGGAACCCTTTGATGGGTGACATCCACCGGAATTAGAAGATAAAAAGGAATGGATATCAGATATATTACCATGTAATTGATCGCCATTTTGGTGGCCATGAGAGTCTTTTTCTGAAAAGCAAAGTAGACTACAGCAAAATAATTGAGAAATATGTATGTTAATATGTATCCAGGAGCCATAATGTGGGTAATCACAGCATGTTTGAAGAATGACTGGAAATGGTATACGAAATTACCTTCCAATTTGTAGATCAATCCGGTAAAATCAAGACCCAGTGTGTATCTCACTGGATGGTTCAACAGGTCCACCCAGTTCTTCTCAAAATAGATCAATAGGAAGAGAATGAGCTGATATTTATAGATGCGGACCACTGATAGGGTGTCAATTATGTTTTTCCGGTTCTCTTTCTTTACCAGGAGTCTTACCAGAAAAATACCCAGGACTATCAATAATACCGAAGTGAATGATGTCGAGAGTATTAATCTGGTCAGTGTATTATCCAAGTTGAATACCGTCCGTTATTGATATTTTCATTTCATGTTTTTCTTTAATTTTGCTGGTGATAATGAAAAGGACATTTAATCTTTCAATAATTTACTCCGTTTCTGCACCTTTTAGAAGAAAAATATATCCCTGGCAGATTACATTCATCTAATATAATATTTTGTGGATTAATATTCGGATATCATGAATGCCATTATTAACAGATAAAAAACCCGTTGTCATCAGTTCAGGATTCGTATTCATCTTCAGATAAAAAGTCATCGTCATCCACGTAAGGCAGATATTCTTTGATGATTTTTTCTTTTGAACGATTCAATTCCATTCTCCTTTTTTTCCCAATACCTTTCCTCCCTTTTCTGATGTTATATAGATAGAAGAGTCCGGGTATCAATATTAGAATAATCAGCATTGAAGCTAAACATGGTTCAATATCATAATATGTACCCCTCTCCTGATAGAATACTGAGGAGTGCATGAATTCCGGGAACAACTCATTCTTACCTGATCCTTCTGAAGTAACCACTAATGCCACTTCTGTGACGCGTGTTCTGTAAAATGTAGATTTCTGGGGCCCTATAATATCAAATGTAAAGTTCGCAGATTGGTCTGGTAAAATATCATCTGTTTCCTTTTTGTGGGCTATAATGACGAATCCTGCTTCTTCCAAAGAATCCAGGTTCAGGAAATCTATCTCAAATGAATCTAGACCGTTTCCCTGGTTCATTATGTCGAGGGTATAGGTTCTTCTCTCTCCCGGATAACCTGTAATAAATGAATTTATTGAACTGACCCGAAGCATATAGTACTGGTTAGCTGTCACTGAAAGAACATAAGGTTCAATATCTCCAGTGGTTCCCGGATTGACCCTCCAATTTCCACCCAATTCAACATCGTATGTTGCTCCTTTATTGTCGAATTGATAGGCTATTACAGTCACAGTGATATCCCTCCAGACATCCTGTTCGCCAGTATTGAATGACATGATCGGCGGAGAAACGGTGGCCCTCCAACCACCAAGGGATTCTTCAGAGTCAGGATCATGGGTGCACTTGATCTTCAAATTGAGAACCACCTGCCGGCCCGAGGGGAAAGGGGATATGAACCTTACTTTTCCCTTCAATCTCAGCAGCTTGGAATCTCCAGGTCCCACATCTATGTCCCAGTGGCGTTGCTGAAATTCAAATTCGATATATTTGCTCTGGATCTCCTGTGCCGCGGCTTCCGGGGTCTCAATTACAATATAGTTTAACATTAAAATGAAAATTAACAAGATGGAAAAGGTGAATCTTTTGATGAAAGGTCCCTTTTTTTGATATGTGGTCATTACCATCCCTCGCTGAATTCAGAAGTCAGACCAGTCATCCTCATCTTGATCGAGGTTGCTGCCTCTAATTACTTCATCGTTCCTATGGTGATCCCTTTGATGTCTGGGTTCCTCTTCTCTTCTCTTTTCTTCTGAATAGGCTCTTTCTTCAGATTCTCTTCGTGGTTCTCGCATTCTTTTTCTGAATATTCCTCTTCCTTTGTATCTGAAGGACCCATCAACTATGGACAGTAGTTTATATATACACTTATCATCTGCTTTTCTTTTAGATGCCATTTCCATGACTATTGCATAATGTTCATCGGGGGAAATACCCATGGAGTTCCTTTGAACGTCAAGCATTCCCAATTCATCCTCGCTGATAAACCCGTCCAGAAGGGCTTGGCCTATGCACATCCTATAGGAATCCAGATCCTTTTTATGGTATTTCAGTTCTATCATCAGGTTCTTTCTCTTTCTCTTGTCAACCTTCAATAATACTCCCATTATTATCAGATAGATGCTGGCACCTGTTGTAATATAAGCCCCGCTCTCGGCATTTACAGTAGTATTGGTGAGCATGTTCATTCTTTCATTGATCTCATTGATCTGCTCAAGCATGTCCTCAGTCTCATCCATTCCTGTACTGGAGTTGTTGTCCGCCCCTGAATTGTTGCTTCCGCCCCCAGGTTCATTGAGCCCTCCCAAAGGGGAATTATCCTGGTTATCTGGTATTCCGTCCAAGTCTGAATCCCTTTTAGTGGGATCACTGTAGGGTTGTTCCAATACCTCAGCGCCGTCGCTCAAACCATCACCGTCGGTGTCTGGACGTTCAGGATCAGTCCCGAATGTGGATTCGAACATATCATACAAACCATCTTGATCTGTATCCGCTGTACTAGCTCCATCTATTCCAGGTATGGAGAAGTCCGAAGGCATCATGGATTGGAAGAACGAGCCTAGCAAAATCAATAGTACCAGATATGTTCCTGCTGTGATGAAGAGAGTGACGCCCATTCCGGTTGTGGGTCTGCCGACAAGACCGTATATCACACAGACAATCGTTAAAATAAGTATAATATATATGCCCATAAAGAAATAGCTTAGAATTGCGGATCCGGTATTCTTTACCAGGTCCATTGCAGAGAAGGTTCCTGAAACATCGAGTAACTCACCATGAATGGTGGCCCATGGTAGAAATAGGGATATTAAAAGAACAATAGCCCCAATAACGGTCAATACTCTTACAGGAATAGTCATTTTGGTCTTTATCATATGGAATACCTTCTAAGTGTTCCAATATAATGGATAATATAAATATATATATGTTCATTTGAAATTACATTCTCAAGACCAATCTTCCCCTGGAATGCCCTATTTTATTCATTCTTGAACCGATTTATGAGTGTATTGATATAGAGAAACCAAATAATGAAAATTAATCAAATAATAAAATTTGAAAATGTAATTTTATGTTTCACAAGCGAAATACATCAATCTATGGAGGTTGTTAGATAATTAGGAATATTCTCATTACTGGAGGAGGCAATCTAGGGATTTCGTTCTATAGATATTTTACAAATTCCTCCCCAGGAATAAAATCCTCACTGCTCTCTAGGTCACATCCTTCCATATTTGATAAAGAAAATTGTTTCACACCAATTCCAAAAGATGATTTCATCGGGCTGGATCTAACAAAAATTTCAATGCTGGAAGAAAAAATTGATCTGGCAGATCCGGATTTAATAATACATACTGCCTCACTTACTGATGTGGACCTATGTGAAAGAAACCCCGATTTAGCCTACAGGATCAATGTCAAGATAACCGAAAATCTAGCCAATGCCTGCAAGTATAGAGATATTCCAATGGTTTTCATATCATCGGATTACATTTATCCAGGTACTGATGGGCCATATTCGGAAAATGATGTGGCTTCTCCTTTGAACATATATGGAATGACAAAGCTCCGTGGAGAAGAAAAGGTCAAGTCCATCTTGGGTTTTCAATGGATAATCCTGCGTACATCCTTTCTTTTTAACCCTTTTTCAAGTAATTATGATTATATTTCTTTTATCCTCGGCAGTTTGACCGGGAATAAGACAATATCGGTGGACGATTTCCGAAAAGTCAGACCGACTCCTTGTTATTGCATCCCTTCATTGGTTGAAGAAATCATAATGAAAAATAAATGGGGAACTTATCATATCTGCGGATCGGATCTGCTCACTCCTTATGAGATAGCAGTAAAAGTTACAGATTACTTTCACATTGAAACCGGTAAGATAGAAAAAAGGTTGAAGAATGACAAAGGGGCCAAACGGCCAAAAATATCCGACCTTGACACAGCTAAAGCCCGAGATCAACTGTTCTTCAACCCCCCCTCACTTCAGGATTCATTGAATAATATTGGTGAATATTATCGTCATGCCTGGCGTGACCGCCATTGATGTTTGTCAGGTTTATAGTAATCAATGATAGTTCTCGATATTTTTTATAATCGTCAGTAATCTGCCAATTTCCAAGGGTGTTTTATAAAACATTCAATGTCAGCATTAAGTTAAAATATAATAGGTATCTTTAACCTGCAGGGTATTAATCAGGTTATTTGGATTGAGTATATGAATATATAATCATACACAATCACCGAATAATCTCAGCTGTATGTAAGCATGCAGTATAAAATAATGTCCAATATGCCCAAACCTTTGCTAGTGATAATAATATTCCATTTCAGAGCGGAATGAAGATAGCTTCCAGTTGTGGGCGGAAAGAAAAATACCAATCAAATGAAAAATTCAGTAATAATCAAAATGCATTTCAGTCATAAATAAGGTGGGTAAATGCCGGGTAAGAAAAGTAAGGAAAATGAGGTAAAGGAAGAAAGTTCCTTTAAACATATTGTAAGAATGGCTAGAACGGATATCAACGGCCACAAGACTGTTGATCACGGTCTGACAAGTATCAAAGGTATAGGATATAGGATTTCATGTATTATCAGTGATCATCTCAATATCGATAGGAAGAAGAGAATGGGTGATATTAGCGATGAAGAGGAGAAAGCCCTTTCGGATCTTATCGAGAACGATCTTGATGACCTACTGCCAGAATGGATCATGAACCGCTCATCGGATCCGGAATTCGGGGACGATAGGCATGTAGTATCCAATGAACTTGAAGATGCCCGAACCGAGGATATTGACCGGCTTAAGAAAATGCATTGCTACAAGGGAATAAGACATATGGGCGGAAAGAAGGTGAGGGGCCAGCGGACTAAATCCAATGGGAGGAAGGGATTGGCACTGGGTGTCAAGAGGAAAAAATAGATAACATTTGGAGGAGGAAAAGTATATGGGTGATCCTAAGAAGAGCAGGAAGAAATATTCACGTCCTTTGCATCCTTGGCAGGGTGAACGTATATTGAAGGAGAATGGAATCAAGAGAAAATACGGCTTGAAGAACAAGAAAGAGATCTGGAAAGCACAGACCATGCTTAAGAAATGGAGGGTATTGGCCAGAGATCAGGCGGCTTTGATTCGAGCAGGTAATAAACAGGCAGAGAAAGAGAGTTCAGAGCTGTTGAAGAAGTTGATACGTCTTGGAATATTGAAAGAAGGCTGCAAGCTTCATGAGATATTGGCTCTTGAATTAGAGGATGTTCTGGAAAGACGTTTGCAGACCCTTGTTTACGAGAAAGGAATGGCTCATACCACCAAACAATCCAGACAGTTTATAATCCATGGTCATGTGTCCATTTTGGGGAGGAGAATAAATGTTCCGAGTTATCTGGTCAAGATCGATGAGGAAGCTCACATATCATATGCAAATAGTTCGCCTCTGGATGAGGATAAACATGCAATGAGACCCCAAGGGAATATATTAGAGGCCCGACAGAAGAAGGAAGAGAAAGAGCAGATGAGGAAGGAAAAAATGAGCAGGAACCGGGGCAGGGGAGGAAGATAAACAGGAGGAATTATCATGAGTAAATGGGGAATTGCACACATATATGCATCATATAATAATATTTTAATTACACTAACTGACCTTACAGGTGCCGAGACCATAGCCCAGTGTACCGGCGGAATGGTGGTAAAGGGTGACAAGGACCAGGCTAAACCCTATGCTGCTATGAAGGCCGCCTCACAAGTTGCCGATGTGGCGAAGGAAAAAGGTATAACGAACATACATGTCAGAATCCGGGCTCCCGGGGGCAATAGGTCTCCTTCACCAGGACCCGGTGCTCAGGCAGCTATCAGAGCATTGGCCAGGGCAAGGCTTAGAATTGGAAAAATAGAGGATGTAACTCCTATTCCGCATGATGGTACTAAGAAGAAAGGCGGACGAAGGGGTCGAAGAGTATAGACAATCCAAGAAGGTGTCTAATAATGGAGATAAAGATATTGGAGTTGGATGATAGGCGGTTGAGGTGTATAATTAAGGATACAACCCCTGCCTTTATGAATAGTATCCGTAGGGTAATTATTAATGAGATTCCGAAATTGGCGATTCACGAGGTCCAATTCAATCTTGGCCCTATAAGAGGCAGTACAGATACCGATGAGATGTTTGAAAGCAACACGCCTCTTTTCAATGAAATAATTGCTCATCGAATGGGAATGCTGGCAATACCCACGGACATTCGACTTTTCAATTTCAAAGAGGAATGCGTTTGTGAGGGTGAAGGCTGTAATAATTGCACAGTCATGTACATCCTGAATAAACAGGGACCATGCACGGTCTATTCCGGCGATCTTGAACCTATCAGCGGTGATGCATCTGGTGATACCACCGGATTCGAGATAATTGACAAACTCGTTCCCATCGTGAAATTGAACGAGGGACAAGCGATTCTGGCCTATGCGACGGCAAAATTGGGTAGAGGAAAAAAGCATGCTAAATGGCAGGTTTGCGGTCAGGTAGGATACCAATATTTCCCGAATATTACAATAGACCGTGATATCTGTGACAATGGCGGAGGATGCATTGATATATGCCACAAAGATGTTTTGGGTTATAATACAAAAGGCGAGCTCACCGTGAACAGTCCGGTAGAATGCGACCTTTGTGGATCCTGTATGAATATCTGCGTACCCCAGATGGAACGGAGTAAGGATAAGTCTTCTCTGAGAAAAGCGATAAACGTAGAGGGCCGCGACGATATGTTCATATTCAATATGATTACTGACGGATCCTATAAACCCAAGGAAGCCCTTGAAATGGGATTGTCGATACTTGAAGAGAAATTCCGAGATTTGAGAACTTCAGTGTCTGGATTATAGACACGAATTTTCGAGGGTAGGCCCAGTCTGGTCAATTCGGCAAGAATCAAGTTCTTGCACAGGTCGCAACCAAATGTTGCTCCCGATCCCTGTTGACCAGGATAATCAAGCAAGGGATATAATGATATGCGCTGCGAGGGTAGCCCAGCCTGGTCAACGGCGCTAGGTTGAGGGCCTAGTCCTTAGTGGTTCCCGAGTTCGAATCTCGGCCCTCGCATTTTTTTGACCTTTTGGGCGAAAAATGAGTAAGCAGTAACTTTCTTATAGGTTACATTCCGTAGCGCGTAGTCGCACTTTATTATCTTTTTAATAAATTCAATAAAAATTATTTGCGATTATTTTTATGCCACACACCCATTTTTTTATTAGTGTTCTCATTCTCAAGAGTTATTCCCCTTTTTGTGAGTGATAGCTTATGTGTTTCAATATTGAACCGTTCCAAAGCTTTTATCGCTTCTTTTGGTGTTTCGGTAAGGGCGATGAAACTGCCACCGCCGCCGGCACCGGTAAGCTTTGCACCTAAAGAATACCTTCTGACCACTTTTATTAACTGCTCAAGACGGGGATGACTAACGCCAAGTATCCCCAGTAATTTATGGTTATGGTTCATCAGTTCTCCGGTTCTTTTCAGATCTCTCCTTTCAAGTGCTTCGACACCTGCTTCTACAACCTCACCTATATCAGTAATTATCTCCATTCCGAAATTGCTTTTATTGACAAAATCTTTCACTTTATTCACCTGATCTTGAGTTCGGGATTTAATGCCAGTATTGCCCAGGATCAATTGGATATTAGGTGTATCCATGTGATGAATGAACCAAGTTTTATCGTCTTTTGAAATGTCCCATAGAAAGTTATCTCCTTTTTCCCTTCTGATAATTATCCCTGATCCATGAGTTGAGGCCGAGGTGTCTATTGGTGAGGCTTTCCCTTGGGTTGTATATTCAATATTGAATGCCCTATTAGCTATGGCCTGTTCGAGTTTTGTCCTTTTCTCATGGAGCAAAGGGAGGTTCAATATCTTCTGAAAAATGTTAGGGGAATTTTTTTGTTTTCTTCTTCTCAACATTCCCAAAGAGGCCGATGTGCACACCGAAAGGGCTGCGGAGGAACCCAGACCCGCGGCTGTAGGTATTTGGGATTCAACCAAATAATCTATACCTGTTCCTTTCCAATAATTATTGACGCCATGATAAATATAGGAATGATAATATGGGGATAAATCATAATTATTTACTTTGAACCCTTCTCCTGGCTCAAATGACATATACATTCTTTTTTCAACAGCTACTGCAACAGCAGGTTCACCATAAACCACTGCATGTTCGCCAAATAGAATTACCTTCCCAGGTGCTGAAATATATGTCATTGGATCCATTTTTCCTTTAATGATTATTTCTGAATTTCATATTGAAAAATAACAATAGGGTCAGTCCCAATCCTCAATTATTTCCTCCCCGTCCTTCTCTTCTACTTCTTCTATATCGTCCCATTCTTCAGTCCAATCTTCATCACCTTCCCATTCCTCCTCTTCGACTTTCCCTTCATCACTGCCCAGTTTATCTTCTATCTTCCCTCTGTAGCCACTCCCATTTCCATCCTGCTTATATTTGTAGACATCAATAACATCAGGCTTCTCAAGCTCATTCAAACTATCCTGAATTCGTTTTTCAAGTTCATCTTCATCCTGAAAATCATTATCTTTATCCATGAACTCTTCCATGTACAAACTTGATCCGAATAAATCGTGGTTATCAGAGGCAAAAGTTTCAGATTCAATGGAACTGTATTCAATTTCCCCTTCCTTCTCATTTTCTTGGCTGCCGTTTATTGTGAAATCCATCAATTCTCTGCCATCGATACATCTGTGCATGTTTTTTCTGGCTTCCTTATATGATCTCTGCATCTGTCTCTTTTCAACCCTTGAACTGAGCTCTTTATGCTCTTTGATGAGTCTCTGGTATCTGTTTTTCCTTCTTTCAATTATTACCTTTATAGCCAGAAAGACCAGTAATAGCATGACCATACCTATAGAGACTACCCAGATCCAGTTATTCTGAATGAATGACAATTCTTTATCTTTCTCTGACTCTTCTTCTATGTCTGTGTTGTTGATAAATATTACATTAACTGTTTTAGATATAGAGTGAGACCCATTATCGTCATCAGTGACTTTGAGGGTTATAATATATTCACCTGGATTTTGGAATTCATAGGTGATATATCTTCCGTAATATGTGCCGTCCGGAAAGTCCCATTGGTAAATGAGGTCATTTATCTCGTCATCATCCGGATCGGTAGTCCCCGCTCCGCTGAATATTATTCTTTCCCCACTTGTTATTTCAGATTTATCCATGCCAATTCTGGCAGTCGGGTCTATATTCTCTATCACGATTATTAAAGATGCCATATCCGATTTCAGACCCCTGGAATCAAACACTACTAAAGTAACATTGTATATCCCGTCCTCTGAAAAGATATATGAAACAGGGGTCATATCCGTAACTAAGACTGTTCCGTCACCAAAATTCCATGAACAGTTTGTAACTACATCGTCGTCAGAATAGGACAAGGTACCGGAAAATGTGATATTCGTGATAACAGTCATCTTTTCGTCCTTGGGCAGATAGAAATAATTGAAAGCAGCAATGGGTTTAACAGGAGGGATAGGGATAGGTTTCACCTCTATTCTTATAGTCGTAGAGCTATCGGAGACTTGCCCATAATTATCCTTAATAATAACTGAAGCATAGTAGATGCCTATCTTAGTATAGGTGTGATTTATCACTGATACATTTAACCAGTCTGTGACGTGTCCGTCTCCGAAATCATATTTGTAATCGGTGATCGGGGTATCAGCCTTCGACCCGCTAGCATTGAAAGCTACAGATGTATATACTATGATCTCAGTAATATCAGCATCCAATGTAGCAAAGGGGACCATGGGTCTTTCTATCTGGTTCAGAAATGTATTGAAACTGTTGTTTGATTCATTGCTCTCTCTGATATTGTTATAGGGGTCCAGGATAATGTCAAGGGATACATAGGAGTTTTCCGAATACCAGGAGAGGTTCAGTTCAACACACTCAGTATAATTGATCACTTCAATGACCTTGTTCACGAAGAGAACTGAATTAACAAAAAAGCGGAGGGTCACATCCCTGGCCGGCCGATAATCCAGATTGGTAATGTTCACGATGCTGTACATCTCCATTCCAATATAAGGCTCTTCATGACCATGCACGATATCAATGACGGTTAGGTCTGAAAGTCCAACACTGAAATTCAAATTTCCCTTGTTAATCACCTTGAAGAACATTCTGCCGTATCCATGGACATCGGATTCATGGAACAGTTCATAATAGTGAAAATATCTGGTATCATCAATATCTA
>CAYSHM010000011.1:78277-85283 GCA_964430885.1 uncultured archaeon
TAGGGCAGAGGTCACCAGTGTAATTGAGTAATCGTTTCCTGATATCACGGAGTCTAGGATATTGGCATCTGATCTCTCCAGGTGTAATCCTTCTGTACAGTCCTCCAGAAGAATATTGTTTATTTCAGTAATTCCCATTGATTCATATATCCTGATAGGCTGAAAACATCCTGTTATGGTACAGTTGTCTATGATAACTGAATCAGCTTCTCCATAACTGATATGGAGGCCATAGGTACAGTCCTCAATTGTGCAGTCCTGTGCAGTAAAACGGGATTCCCCTGCGGTTATGAACCTGATCAGATTGTAACCGGTAGTGTTAATGATTTTTATATCTGAGCCCCAGAAGTGTACAAATCCCAGACGATTCTGGTTCCTGAATTCATCTCCATCCATTATAACGGTTGAATCCTCTGCATAGAAATCATCCAGAAGGTTGAATATCCTGTTTTTTTCCATATTAAGAAGCCGATATTTGAAATGAAAGTCCACTATATTGTAGAAAATATTATCCGTCAGATTAAGGTGATAGGCTTCATTTCTTTCAAACGGATTGCGGTTTAAATTCTCATAAATACAGTAATAGGCAGTATTTGCAAATAGGCAATTCTCAATGTTCAGATCTTCAAGGAAATATACAATATCGTTCTGATTATCCAGAAATATTGAATTTAACACTTCTATCTGTCCATCATCGCTGTCGATATAATCGCTGTATAATGCAAAGTAGTTATCATAGAACATGCAGTAGTGAAAATATGTTTCCCTAACCCAGGTGAGGTAGATGCCGGATAGGAGAGAAAAGGTACAGTTATTCATTTCAAGAATGCTCTGTGAGAAAGACAATTCAGGTTCGCTTGCAACAGATCCGCTTCCTATAAAATTCGAAAGATATATTTCCGCAAGAGAATTGTTGAATTCAAGCCTATCAACCAGATCATTTACGGTAAGATTATTGAATTGAACTGTGGAATCGGTAATAAATCCATTTCCAAGTGAACTGAACAAGCAGCTTGTGAAATCCATACCGCAGTTATAGCCGAAGAGAGCGAATGCTCCGGAAGCGTCAACTGTACAGTTGATAAGCTGCAGATCGGAATTATCCACATAGAAGTAGTTATTTTGTTCATCTGAGGTGAAATGGATTGAACAGTTCCTAAGTACCAGAAGGGTACCAGAGACTATGTTTATCTGTCCGTTCACAGATAGATTCTTATGCTCTAATTGTTCAGTTCCCCCTGAGTCATAGGTAAGGGAACCTGGGTGTACCTCGTCCTCCAGATTACCCCCTGTAAATAATTCAGGATGATCGATAAAATGTTGGATCCTGTTGCTGGATATGGTCTTGTTATTGTAAGCTGAATTTACCTCATCGATTACATTTCTGCGGGATCCCTGCTCAATTTCTTTATGTGCAGGGGAGTCCCGCGCTTCGGAAAATGACCCTTCACAGCATTTATCATCTTTTGGTTCCGGGTTGAAATTGTATGATGATATCTCAATTTCAACGGGCCGTTGGTCGGGTATTTGAATATTTGCAGATATTAACATTGAAATGAAGAAGAATGTAGATAGTAGAACACTAAATCCCGTTCTTCTTGAACCTGTCAGCATATGGGGAAGATTAATCTTCAAAAGATATTTAGTTTTTTTAGTTAAAAAGGCATAATGTGTAGAAAATTGAATGATGCATAATTAGGTATGAATGGCAGGGAGGAATTTAGTTATAGGGCCAGTTGAATATTATTCATCAATTTTTTGAGAAATTTTCAGCTATTAGAGCAATCCAATAACCTTCATCAGTTCACGAACTCCACTTTCTTTCTTTGCATCAGTCATAACCGATACCGCGCTGGGATTCACCTCTTTTACATCCTGAACAATTGATTTGGGATCAACTTCCATTATTTCAGCAAGGTCCACCTTGTTCACCACAACAACGTCAACACAGTGGAATACCATGGGGTGTTTCTTGACCATATCATCTCCTTCGGTTACCGATAAAACAAGTATTCTTCTATCAGTCCCAAGGGGGAAATCAGCCGGACAGATTATATTTCCTACGTTTTCAATGAACAGAACATCAATATCATCAAGTTCCATTTTTTCCAATGCGTGCTGGGCAAGATGGGCGTCCAAATGGCATTCCTTTCCGGTATTCAGATTTATCACCGGCAACCCCCTTGATCGGAATCGCTGGTAATCCGCATCGCCGGCCACATCTCCAGCTATTACTCCGCATCGGATATTTTCCCCTTTGAGGATGTCTGACATGGTCTCGATCAATTTAGTCTTCCCTGATCCCACCGGCCCGAAAAGATCGTAGCTTCTGATTGAGTGTTGTTTTAACCTTTCAGCATTTTTTCTTGCCAGTTCCATGTTCTGTTCCATTATGTTCTCACAAAGGTCTATACTGATCTGGTGCATTGTTATCATCCTCTCTGCAGTTCTACACAGTCACAGGTTTTACTGGTTGCAGACTGAAATAATGAATTGACATTTTGAATACATTAAAACCTTCAGCATATCCGTGGTATTGGGTCGCCTACAGGCGGTTCGATGTATCTTTTACCCCCGACGACAGTTTCAAGCAGTACACCCTGGAAATCCCCTTTTACTTCCCCGATTATGGCGGCATCTTTCCCCTCATCCTTTTTCCTTATGGCTTCTAGAATTTTATCCGCCATTTCAGGGACTGCAACTATTATCACCTTTCCTTCGTTCCCTATTTCCAAAGGGTCCAATCCCAGCATCTCGGTTGCGCTCTTCACACCAGGATTTATAGGTACTGCATCTTCCTTCACCAAAATACCTGCATTGGATTTTTCAGCCATCTCATTGAGGGCATTGGCGATACCACCCCGAGTGGGATCCTTCATGCTTACGACTCCCCCGGTCTCTAGGGCGTTCTCAATGAGATGATTGAGAGCCCTTACATCACTTTGAATATCACCCTGGAATGAATATCCTTCCCTTCTGGACAATATTGATATTCCATGATCCCCAACTGTTCCTGAGAGGATGATCAAATCGCCTGATTTCAGGTTTGAATCGAGCATCCAAGGGGAGTCAAGTTCTCTGAACTTTTTAACGATTTCTATATTAGTGTCCATGAACGGGGACCTTTTTCCAATACCCGAGGTATTTATCACAAGTCCGTCCACACCGCCCTTTTCCACCACTTTGGTGTCTCCAGTAATGATGGGAACCCCTGCGAATTTGCACTCTTTTTCAACACTAGCGATAATCCTTTCAAGCTCATCAATGGGGAATCCTTCCTCGATTATTAATGAAAGCGACAATCCAAGAGGTTGGGCACCCATAACACATAGGTCGTTAACCGTGCCTGCAACGGATAGGCTTCCGATGTCGCCACCGGGAAAGAAAAGAGGTTTCACAGTATGACCGTCAGTGGTGAAAACTATATCCCCAATTATACTGCCGTCCTCAAGGGCATTCAGGGGCACGTTGTTTTTTGATTTAAGACTGGGGTAGACAGCAGGATCCTGATCGCCTAGATATTTCAGGATCACATCGTGGATAAGACCCTGCATAAGGCTTCCACCGGCTCCATGTCCCATTTTGATTATGTTCTTATTGCTTGAAAACTTCTTGCCCACTGATATCCACCTCTTCTATCTGACTATTTGGTCCTTGGTATTAATTCATATTGTTCATTAATTATTCATTCTTATTTGTTCATTTCAACCGTATTTGAGTTTGATGTTGCAGGAGCCTTCCGAGGTCACCATGCAGGGGCCTATGGGGTTTGATGGGTTGCATACCTTTCTGAAAAGGGGACATTCCTCGGGAAAAATAAGTCCTCTCAGAACCTCTCCGCATCTGCATCCCTTGGGTTCCTTGAAAACCCTGTCTTTGATCTCTTCAAGGTCCGATTTGAATCTGATCTTAGCGTCCAGGTGACTGAATTCTGGCTTAATGGAGAGGCCGCTTTTAGGGATGAGACCGAAACCCCGCCATTCCGAATCCGATTCTGCAAATACTTGATTCATCATTTCCAGGGCTTTCAGATTTCCATCACTGCCAACGGCTCTCTCATAGTTATTAAATAGTTCTTTTTCACCTCTATCTATCATTCTGACCAAGGAGTATATGCTCATCATTAGGTCCAAGGGTTCGAACCCGGCAACTACCTGGGGGATACCGTAATCATTTGTCAGGAATTCGTACGGTTTGGTGCCTATTATCGCACTGACATGCCCAGGTTCTATCAGACCATTCAATCCCAGCTCACCCAATTCAACAAGGAACTTTAGGGCAGGAGGCACTGTTCTGTGTGTGCAGTAGATGGAGAAGTTATTTGGAAGGTCTGGCCGGAGGATTACGGAGGCTGTTGACGGTGCAGTGGTCTCAAACCCTATAGCCATGAAGACGACCTGTTCATTCGGAAGCCCCTCTGCGATCTGAACTGCATCATCTATACTATAGACCATCCTCACATCCGCACCATGGCTTTTCATGTCAAAAAGGGTTCGTTCTTCACCTGGGACCCGCATCATATCCCCGAAAACAGTTATGATCTTACCCTTTTCGGCCAATAACATTACCTCTTCGAGTTCCCTGGGTGGTGTCACGCAGACAGGACAGCCGGGCCCCTGTCTGATATCAACTCCCGCTTCCCGCATCATTCCTTCTATCCCGTACCTGACAAGAGTATCCTGATGACCACCGCAGACGTGCATGAGCGTCACATTGCATTTTAATTGTGTCAATCTCTTCATTATCTTCTGAGCCATCCTGCGATCCCTTAGTTCAAACATCCTCTACCTCCAGTTTAACATTCTTCACAGTACATTCCTTACCCTTGATTATCTCTGTTTTATTTCCGCATTCCGGGCACTGTATTATTGGGAATATTAGATGGAATCCATCCATTTTGGAAAGTGGGGTCTCACCTTCAAATCCGCAGGAGCATCTTATTCTACCAGATATATATGATAGATGCAGTTCTGCATTTTCAGCAACAGTTCCTCTTGTAATAACTTGAAAGGCAAATCGGATCTGTTCTTTAGCAAGAAATGTCAGTTCGCCTATCTCCAAATGAACTTCTGTTATTTGGATAGCGGAATATTCTTTGGAAGCATTGATTATGGAATCTACAACGCCTTTTATTACTGAAAATTCATGACTCATAAGAAATCGGCCCTGGTGGATCATTTTAAAATTTTGTTTTTTAATAATAATATAACTTAAAAATCCTACATTTCAGAGAGTATCTCATCCCATATCTCCAATGTCTTTTTAGCCTCCTCTTCCTGCAGCACTTGGATGGCATATCCCGCATGCACCAGGACATAGCTTCCGATTTCTACTTCTACCAGGCTGATATTTATTTCCCTAGTGAGGCTGCCGTAATCAACTGTCGCCATATTGCTATTTATTTCAATGACCTTTCCCGGGATAGCTAAACACATGAAGGGGAGAAAGGCTTTCTCCATATTTTAAGGTTCTAATGTTTTTATTGCTGCCTTTTCAAGAACCTTAATAAATTATTATTGAAGCTAGATTTTCATTCAATTATGGCTGCCATAAAGTGGATTTTACTCGGCCCTACGGTGATAACTATCATCTAAAACTATATTTAGTATAGAGGATGATGCTAGGAAGAGGGTGGGATGTCATATAAGGAGGATTAGGAATGAGAGAAGTAGTTTTATCAATGAGGATCCCGAACAGCTGGATGGCAGAGGTTGCCTGTGAATATGAGGGTATGATAAAGGTGGTGGAATGTATGCCCTCTAAGGATAAAGGTGGGAAGGGCCTTATTAAGATCGATACCGGAGCACAGGATATGGATGCCATAATAGACGCTATAAAAGGCCATTCCAATGTTGCAGAGGTAAGGGAATCCCAATCTGCTGAGGGTGGCAGTATGGTTTCTGTTTGGTGTAGGAAAAAATGTTATGCCTGTCAAGCTCTGGTGGATTCCAATTGTTTCTTAGTAGAATCCATGACGGGGAAGGACGGAACCATTCTTTGGACGCTGCTGGTTGAAAAGAACGATTACCTTTCGGCCTTTATAGAAAATCTAAGGTTAAAGGGCTGTGAAGTGGAACTAGTCAGAACTACCCTTTTAAAACACAGCAGCCTATTAACAGACAGACAGGAAAAAATAATTGAGGTCGCTTTTGCCAAGGGATATTATGATCTTCCAAAGAGGACCAGCATAAAGAAATTAGCCAAAACATTTGATGTTTCGCCGTCCACATTGGCCGAGATACTTCAACGAGGAGAACGTAAAATTATCAGGCATTTTTTCAATAATTAATTTTTCCATTTTTACCTTTTCTATTAAGGATTTTCACTGAATCGATTTTTCTCCCGATTTCAACTCGTTTTAGACATTTTTATTCGCCCCTTTTTCTTGGGCCCGATTATGTTCGGGAGGGAGAATATAAGTATATCAATCAGTACCCTGGCAGGGTCTAATATTACCGAACATATTCGGGAAAATGTTTATATTTAATTAAGGATATTGGCGAAATCTCCCACGATTTTGAAAAATGGAAAAATCCCGTTTAATAAGGAGGAAAAATCATGTCGATCAAGTTGTTGATAGTGGGTGGTGTTGCTGGTGGAGCAAGCACTGCTACAAGGGCCCGGAGATTGAGCGAAGATGCTGAGATTATACTTTTTGAAAGAGGAGAGTACATCTCCTATGCCAATTGTGGACTTCCCTACTACATAGGTAATGAAATAACGGAGCGTGACGACCTTTTGGTGACCACACCTGATCTACTGATCAACCGCTTCAATGTGGATGTCAGGACCTTTTCTGAAGTTATTGATATCAATCCGAGGAAAAAAGAGGTGACTGTAAAGGACCACATGAAAGGTGTAACCTATGTAGAAAGCTATGATAAATTGGTTTTGTGTCCTGGAGGTCAACCCATAAAACCACCTTTTGAAGGTATGGACTTAGATTCTATCTTCACTCTGTGGACCATACCTGATTCTGATACTATCAAGAATTATATGGAGGAAA
>CAYSHM010000011.1:85383-95667 GCA_964430885.1 uncultured archaeon
TTCACTCTGTGGACCATACCTGATTCTGATACTATCAAGAATTATATGGAGGAAAATGAACCAAAATCCGCGGTTGTCATAGGGGGAGGTTTCATAGGTCTTGAAATGGCGGAAAATCTCATTGCCCAAGGATTGAACGTTACCATTGTGGAAATGCTGGATCAGGTATGTCCCCCCTTGGATTCCGAGATGGCATCAATAATCCATTCTCACATAGCTGCCTCTGGTTGCAGGCTCCATCTTTCAGATGCGGTCCAGTCCTTCCACAAAGAGGATGGTCAAACAGTTGTTACTACAAAGAGCGGTGCTGAATTGAAATGTGATATGGTCATCCTATCCATTGGAGTTAAACCCAATAACGACCTGTCCCAGAAGGCAGGACTGGAAATGGGTGACAGGGGTGGGATCAAGACCGATGAACATATGTGTACCTCAGTGTTAGACATATACTCAGCTGGAGATGTTGTTGAGGTGACCGATTATGTATCCGGTCAACCGGCAATGATTCCTCTAGCAGGTCCGGCCAATAAGCAGGGGCGCATTGTCGCGGATAATATATTCGGAAGGGACTCGGTCTTCAAGGGAACTCAAGCATCCTGCGTGGTCAAGGTCTTTGATATGACGGTGGCATGCACCGGGAACAATGCCAAGATACTTGACCGGTATGGTATCCCGTATATTTATTCATATACTGAATCCGGTTCTCATGCTTCATATTATCCTGGAGCCCAAATGATGAATCTCAAGCTACTGTTCAGTCCGGAGGATGGTAAAATTCTAGGAGCCCAAATTGTCGGTATGGAGGGTGCAGATAAGCGTATCGATGTACTGGCTACAGCTATAAGGGCAGGTATGACAGTGTACGACCTTGAAGAACTCGAGCTGGCCTATGCTCCACCTTACTCCTCGGCTAAGGACCCTGTGAATATGGCTGGATTTGTTGCAAGCAACATCCTGCGCGGGGATGTTGAGAATATCCACTGGTACGAAATGGATTCTTTGGATATGGATGCCAATGTGCTGTTGGATGTACGTGACGACGAGGAACTAGAGATGAACCCATCTATCGATGGCTCGATCCAGATTCCCCTGAATCAGTTGCGGAAACGTCTGATTGAATTGGATAAGACCAAGACCTACATAATCTACTGTGCAATGGGTCAGCGAGGCTATATTGCCTACAGAATGCTAAGACAGAACGGTTTCAATTGTAAGAATCTAAGCGGAGGCTATCATATTTATATGGCACCAAGGGCGGAACTGAAGGTGCCGGCCGCCCTTCCATCTATGATGGGTATGGTTCCCGAATCGGATGATGTTCATTTTGATCATATGGTGAACGCCTGCGGGGTGCCATGCCCAGGTCCCATAATGAAGCTCAGTAAGAAGATGGGCGAGATGGAAGATGGAAAAGTACTGAAGATAACTGCTTCAGACAGAGGTTTTGCTTCGGATGTTCCGGGCTGGTGCGAGAAAAGCGGAAACCAGCTTTTATCCCTGAGTTCCGACAAGGGGATCTATACGGCAATAATCAGCAAGGGGAGGATAAGAGCCCCATGCGAAGGATTGGATACAGTTTATGATGAAGAGGAAGAAGGTGAATATATGGTGAACAAAACAGCAATAACAATAAACAGTTCGAAGGCGAAGGACCTGTTCCCCGCTTTCATACTGGCATCCAGCGCTGCCGCTTCAGGGGAAGAAGTTATACTCTATTTCACCCCCAACGCGGCCTCTGCACTGAAGAAGGGCGTGCTGGAGAGCATGGAGATGAAGGGTATGCCCAATATGGAGGATCTGGTGGAGGGCGTGGTATTCATGGATGGGCGTTTCCTGTTGTGCGAACTGGCTTTGAAGACGGGAGAGCTGACTGCGGAGGAATTGAGAGAAGAGGTGGAAGTGGTGGGGGTTACCACCTTTGTAATTGCTGCAGCGGGAGCGAAGATGACCTTTTCCTTCTGAAGATACAAGCTCAATATAAAACCGATGTGGTTGACCATATTATCTGATTATGGTAAGACTGATAACAAGAAATGAATTGTGTGGTGAAAAAAAATGACAAAAATAGATAAGAAACTGGACTGTAAGGGGCTGTCATGTCCCATGCCGATCTTAAAGCTGGCCAAGACCATGAAGGCCATGAATGGCGGAGAAGTGTTGGAAATGCAGGGTACTGATCCCGGTTCAAAATCGGATGTGCCCGCATGGTGCAAGAAGATGGGCCACAAGTTCCTAGGATTGAAAGAGGAGTCAGGCGTCAATAAATTCTATATTCAGCATAAATGATATGTATTTATGTATGATCCATTGGAAGGCAGTTGTGCCTGGGATATCTGAAGAAATTAAAGGAGATGGAATCCTTTTTCGCAGCAGTATTCCTTTGTTTCAATGTTGATCCAGTTATAAATAATGTGTATAAAAATTTAAAAATAGCAGGTGAAAATATGCCGAATTTAAGTAAAAACAGTTTGGACGAGTCCGATATCGAAGAGGGAGTAGATAATCTCGATGATGATGAAGTCCCAGACTTTGATAATGTTGTTCCCGATTTCGGAGATGACGAGGTTCCGGATTTTGGTGAGGTTAAACTGACCGATTCAGGAACTGATGAAGGAAAAGAGCAGGGTATTCTATCAGAGCTCTACTGCAGGTTATTCGGAAGCTCGTGGGAAATGTGGTTGGGAAGCATTCTTCTGGCCACACTGAGCATTTGTCTTTTCGTGATCTCATCTCCATGGGGTTCCAGCGGGGGTCTTGTGAACTGGGGTGACAATCTGTTTGGAGTTTTGGGTGCCTCATTCGGAAAGGAAGCTGTCGATATAGTTGATAACAAGTATGCAATGCTGTCTCTGTTAATGCTGATAGGGGCTTTTGGAGCCGCTCTTATGAGCAAGGAGTTTTCGGTTAGGGTTTCCCCTATACCGGAACTTGGAAAAGGTATTTTCGGCGGTCTACTTATGGGTTTGGGCTGCGTTCTGGGAATGGGATGTACTGTTGGAAATTTCTTTAGCGGATTTGCGGCCTTGTCAGGCGGTGCAATTGTATTTGTTATCGGCCTCTTGATAGGAGTTTTCCTAGCGGTAAAATATCTACTTTGGGAAATGGAGAAGCATCCGAACTGGAGTTCCGGCAAGTCCTGGACATTTCTGAAACCTAAAACTGAAGGCAGGTCACTTCAGCCCTTAATAGGAGTTGTGGTCCTTCTCCTTGGAGGAGCTTTGGCTTTGACCTATGATGCTGCAGCTGAAAAGGTCCTCATTGGTTTTGTCTTGATAGGTCTGCTTATAGGTATAATACTTCAGCGCTCCCGATGGTGCATAGTAAGAGCTCTCAGGGAGACCTTTATGACTGGTGACGCCACGCCTACCATGGCAATAATAGCTGGAATAGTAGTAGGTACAATAGGATTCACTACAATAAAGGCAATGGGTATCAGAAGCGAGATGACAATGGTTGCTGCGAACTTCTGGGTGCCGGCAATAGTAGGTGGAATCATATTCGGTTTCGGTATGACCATTGCCGGGGGCTGCACAGTAGGTTCTACCTGGAGGGCGGCAGAAGGACATGTTAAGCTCTGGTTCTCCCTTTTGGGAATAGTGATAGCAGGCCCGCTTACAGCGGAATACATCAAACCCGAATTCCTGGATATGCTGCCTGCTTCAATGAACAAACAGGTGTTCCTTCCGGAACACTTCACTTACACAGGTTCGTTCATCATTATGATGCTGATACTTCTGTTATGGTACATATTTGTGAACTGGAACGAACGGACGGGGAAATTATCAGCTTTGTAGAGGGGTGAAATGATATGACAAAAGAAGATAAGATAATCACAGTTGTTTGTGTAATAGCTTTGATCGCATCCGTAATTCTTTTCTCCTTCATAGATACAGAAGGGGACGGGAACAAGAAGGCGGATATCACAGAAGCCGAGGGAATGCTAGGTGCAACACGTTCATTCCTTTCATCAGGAAAAAATACCATGGTAACTGCAGAGGCTCTATATGCCAATCTCAACGACGGTTATTCCGGAAACGATCCCTTTATACTCAGCGTTAGAGGTGAAGAAGAATATGCAAAGGGTCATATTCCGGGCGCAGTGAACATACCTTGGAGAAGTGTTTTTACCGAGGACAACATCAGTAAATTACCCAAGAACAAGGAGATAGTTGTCTACTGCTACACAGGTCATACGGCCAGCCAGATCACTGCACTATTGAATATGGATGGATATGATGCGGTCTGTTTGAAATGGGGAATGTGCTCATGGACCACAAATGCCTCAGTTACAAAGGATATGTACTATACGCCGCCTTCTGTAGGCTACAAGACCATCTCCGGCAGTCAGCCGGGAGTTTGGTCTGGAACTAGATGCGGCGGTGATGAACCTGCTCCTGCAGCGGTTGGTGAAGATATTTCGGGGACGGAAGATGTTGACCTTAGAGGTGACATACATAATTATCTTGCATCCGGCAAATCACCAGCAATATCTGCTGGTGTCCTATACGATAATCTGAACGACGGTGACAGTTCCAATGATCCCTTTATTCTAAGTATTCGTTCCGCTGCTCAATATGAAATAGGTCATATACCTGGAGCAGTGAATATTGGATTCAAATCCCTTTTCACCGATGATAATATCTCAAAGCTTCCTGAGGATAAACAGATAGTCGTAGTATGCTACACTGGCCACACAGCCAGCCAGGCCACGGCACTTCTGAATGTGAATGGATATGATGCCATAGCCCTTAAGTTTGGAATGACGGGCTGGTCCTCAAATTCCACAGTAGCGCCTTCGGCTTTTGTGAAGGCTACGGCAGCTCACAACTATGAGATATCCCTTGGAAATGAAACTGGAGATATGGAAACAGCGGTTATAGCAGATACATCTGAGGTCATACTAACAGCCACCCAGGATTTCCTGAAAGCGGGGAAATCCACGATGATAACCGCGGAAGCGCTCTACAACAACCTGAACGATAACTACGCTGGAAACGATCCCTTTGTCCTCAGCATCAGGAGTCCCGAGCAGTACGCAATCGGGCACATCCCTGGGGCAGTGAACATACCTTACAGGAGTGTTTTCACTGATGAGAACATATCCATGCTTTCAGAACAAACTGGGAACAAGGATGTTGTTGTGGTATGCTACACAGGTCACACGGCCAGCCAGGTTACAGCAATGCTGAATGTGCTGGGATTCAACGCACAATGCCTCAAGTGGGGAATGTGTTCTTGGACAACCAACACCACAGTAGCTCCTAGCCATTATACCGCACCTACTAACGATTATCCTGTTGCAGCTGGCCCCTCACCGGGCTCCTGGCCGGCTTCAGGGACTAGACAGTGCGGCGGGGACGATACGGAGGGCGGAGGAGTTGAGGAAGATGCGCTGGCAGGTTCTGTATTCGATATAGTCAGGCCAGCCTGTAATAACTATCTTGCAGAAGGTAAAGCGCCTGCTACTTCCGCATCATCACTCAATGAGGTCCTGAATGACGGTAATGACACCAACGATCCATATCTCTTGAGCATTCGTTCCTCATCTCAGTATGATATAGGACATATTCCAGGCGCAGTGAACATAGGTTTTACCTCACTTTTCGATGAGGACAAACTTTCCATGCTGCCTACAGACAGGCAGATAATTGTGATCTGTTATACAGGACATACAGCCAGTCAAGCTACGGCTCTCCTAAACATAAATGGGTATGATGCCATCGCCCTGAAATGGGGTATGACTGGCTGGACGTCTGATGCAGTTGTAGCTCCATCTGCATATAATAGGGATACTGCGGCAATGAACTATCCGGTGGTCATGGGTGATCTGCCTGGGGGGATGGACGAGGGAATTATAGCTGACCCAGATGCCCAGGTAATCGATGCTACCAATGCATTTCTTTCCGCCGGCAAAGGGACCATGATAACTGCTGAAGCCCTATATTCGAACTTGAATGACGGATATTCTGGCAACGATCCATTTATCCTTTCAGTGAGAAGTGAAGAGCAGTATGCCAAGGGGCACATTCCCGGAGCAGCCAATATACCCTGGACGAAGGTATTTACCGAGGAAAACATTTCCAAACTACCCATGAACAAGGATATTATAGTATATTGTTATACTGGCCACACTGCCAGCCAGGTTACAGCCATGCTTAATGTGATGGGATATGATGCATTATGCCTGAAATGGGGTATGTGCTCATGGACATCGGACACCGCTATAGCACCTTCATGCTACCAGCCGCCTGCAATGGACTATCCAGTTGCTTCGGGTGATGATCCGGGAGCTTGGACCCGTACCCGGCAGTGCGGAGGAGAAACCGGAGATGGTAGCGGCGGAACCGAAATGGTTGGCGGAACCTCTACTGAAGTCATTAGGAAAACATGCAATAATTATCTCATGGAAGGTAAACCCCCTGCAGTATCAGCTTCATCCCTCTATGAAAGATTGGAGGATAACGACACTGGAAATGATCCTTTTGTACTCAGTATCAGAAGCTCCGCTCAGTATTCATTAGGACACATTCCCGGAGCAGTTAATATTGGCATGAGCGGTTTGTTCGAGAAGGAGAACCTTTCAAAATTGCCCGCTGATGATCAGCAGATAGTTGTGGTATGCTACACAGGCCACACTGCCAGCCAGGCTACGGCACTACTCAACATCAATGGTTACAACGCTACCGCTCTGAAATGGGGTATGACTGGCTGGACCTCCAATGCTACTGTGGCCCCCTCAGCTTATGACCGTGCATCAGCCTGCTTTAATTATCCGGTCGTGATAGGTGAAAATGCCGGGACCATGGAAGAAGGCATTATCGCTGACACAGCAGATGTGATACTTGAAGCTACCAATGGATTTTTATCTTCTGGGGGCAACGCCATGATAACCGCCGAAGCTCTATATGCTAACTTGAATGACGGGTATTCCGGCAACGATCCTTTTATCCTGAGCATACGAAGTCAAAGCGCTTATGAGGGCGGGCATATTCCTGGAGCGGTCAATATTCCGTATTCCAGTGTTTTCACTGAGGAGAACATTTCCGCCCTGCCGACAGATAAACCGATCGTGGTCTACTGCTTCACTGGCCATACTGCAAGTCAGGCCACAGCTATGCTCAACGTTCTTGGTTTCGATGCAGTATGCCTGAAGTGGGGAATGTGCTCCTGGACGACTAACACCACAGTTGCTCCTTCCTGCTATGATCCAAATACAGTAGAGGATAGGCAGGTTATTTCAGGCTCCGAACCGGGTACATGGACACGCACTAGACAATGCGGGGGCGAGATTGGAGAGGGTGGGACAGTAGAAGCAGTTTCAGGATCTGTTTTCGACATAACAAGGGCTGCATGTAATAACTATATGGCGGAGGGCAAACCTCCTGCCAAATCCGCAGCGGACATCGAGTCTCTTCTGGATGACGGAGATCCCGGAAACGATCCCTTTGTGCTCAGTATTCGTTCCTCTGCCCAGTATGCTATTGGACATATTCCTGGAGCAATAAATATTGGCATGTCCGATCTATTTACTGAGGAAAATATGGCCTTGCTGCCGGACGATGATACATTGATAGTAGTGGTGTGTTATACTGGACATACAGCCAGCCAGGCCACGGCGCTTCTCAACATCAACGGATATAATGCCACTGCACTGAAATGGGGAATGACGGGCTGGACCACGAATTCAACAGTGGCTCCTTCCGCTTACCAGAGAGGCAGCGCATGCCATAATTATCCTGTTATGGTCGGTTCCGAAGCTGGATATCTGGATGGAGCCGAACTCGTGGCTCCGACAGATGAGGAGATAATCCTTGAGGCGTCAAGCACGTATCTGGAGGGCGGTGCCAAGTTCATCACGGCTGATAGTCTTTATTCCAACCTAGATGACGGCAATAGCTCCAACGATCCCTTTATCCTAAGCATTAGGAATTCTGCTGATTATGTATTGGGCCATATACCCGGAGCGGTCAACATACCCTGGAAAAGCTTATTCTCAGTGGGGAATCTCTCACTTCTGCCCCAGAACGACACACAGGTGGTTGTAGTTTGCTATACTGGTCAGACTGCAAGCCAGATCACCGCACTTCTTAATGTGCTGGGATTCAATGCATCCGCCCTTAAACACGGTATGTGTTCCTGGACCACCAATACTACTGTGGCACCCAGTTGCTTCAATAACACAACTCACCAGAACTCCTATCCCACAGTAGAGGGGAATACTAGGGACGGCTGTGGAGGCGAAGGAGGTTCCGGCGGAACCTATGAGGGCAGTGCAGATGAATGGGAGATGCTGAGGCAGAGCTGCGAGCGGTATGTGAACGAAGTGGATACGATGTATATTACTGCCGAGGCTTTGTATGCCAACCTCAACGACGGTTACGGCAATAATGACCCATATATCATCAGTATTCGAGGTTCAGCAGATTATCAGGTTGGGCATATAGAGGGCGCTGTCAACATACCGGCTGGAAGCATATTTTCGGAAGAGTTTCTATCGGATCTCCCCATGGATAGGCCGATAGTTGTCTACTGCTATACTGGTCAGGGGGCGTGTCACGTTGCGGCTCTCCTGAACCTCAACGGCTACGACGCCCTGTCCCTGAAATGGGGAATGTGTTCTTGGACCGACAACTCCACAGTGAACATGAACAAGTGCTATGACTCAGCTACCTCTGGACATAATTACCCCGTTTACGTTGGCGGGGAGGTTGGAACTTGGGAAGAAGGTGTTGAGGTAGCCTGAACCAAACCAAATATGGGGGTTTAAACCGCCCCCTTTTTTTATATTATTATTAAATATCCATACCTTGCCTGCTCATATCTCTTCTTTTAACCTATTTATTAATGTGGTTTAGATAAATAGGGAAGAAGAAATATCATCAAATCCACAATTATCATTGTTTCTAATATCCACCCTAAATTGCGGTTCGGTAATAAAAATGGGACGGAATCGGAGTATTGATCAGTTCAGAGGCGTCGCCATTGTTTCAATGGTATTCTTCACAATGACCCTTAAGCTCAGTTCAGATCTGCCCGAACTACTTAAGCACAATGTCCCTGGCTCAGTCCATGTAGGGGATTTTGTCCTACCTATGTTTTTGTTTGCCAGTGGATTATCATTGGCGTACTACTTTGAGAATAATTTATCGAGAGGATCTCTTTGCAGCAGCAGTGCTCTTAAGGATATTATTGGACGTTTTATCAAATTGGCATTTATTGGACTATCACTATCTTATTTCTCTGCATACCGACTCCTTGAAATGGACGAGGTCATGTTAAGCGCCATTTGTTTCTTGGCATGTATATTCCTGTCTAGATTTAAATGGAAATTTGGTTTATTAATTATAATTCTTATCAACCTTTCTTATCTATTGCTCATCAAATTTGATCACACCTATATTTTTTCACAACACTATCTTGGAGGATATCTATCAGTCCCCTATTATCTGCCGATTATGTTAAGCGGTTTTTTTGTAGGTCAGGATATGATCCTCAGAAGTGAAATGAATCATCTGACAGCTTCAACGAATAATGCCTCTGAAAACCCCATATCTGCAAATAATCTTTTATTAATGGTAGGAGTTATGGTTCTTTTTCTTCTATCCATGCTATTTGCCCAATTGGACAAGTTAACGGCTTCACCTTCATTTATGATGCTATCGATTTTGGTTTCTTTCTTTCTGTATATCGCATTTATTAAATTCAAACTAAGTAATCCCATCGCTGCGCAGATAGAGTATATTGGTAAAAATCCCCTCCGTTTTTGGGTAATGATGTACGTGCTGCTGATCATCCCTGGAATTATATATGTCAAAACTAAAGATGGCTCTTTCCCTCTTGAAATACCGTGGCTTGCAGGAATTACTATCAGCTCGGCAGCTATTTTTTTATTATGGAGTATGTCAAAATTGGTCGATAGACTGAAGGATTAATTGCTTCCATGCAAAAAGGTGGTATAGGAAAAGATTGTTCCATTTTATTTGAAAAACTGGATTCAATAAATCAGCATGTATGAAGGCCACAAATACTAAAACCGAATATACTCGGGATAATTATTATATAACAAATTTGAGTTTACATGAACCCCGCTCTAACTAGGTTATGGCCGGGATGCGATACTAGAAGAAGATCGAATTGGATATTGACTTAAAACACTTATTTTTACGGGAATGAATTTGACAAAATATTGACCTATACACAAACTGAACAGTAGGGATAGACCATGAAAGTAATAGGAAAGAATGATTTCGGGGCTTTTATCGACAAGTTGATAGAAGAAGGGGA
>CAYSHM010000012.1:0-93187 GCA_964430885.1 uncultured archaeon
TTATTGTTATAATGAATATTTTGGTTACTGGAGGTTAATTCTCGGGCGGGCTCTATAACTGGATATTTAATAAACCGATATCATAAAAACGAGGGGTCCAAATAATACCTAGAAATAGAATTAAAAACCGGACTATTCTATGTTTCTTAATTTTCCTTAGCATTGTTAATCCGTTTCAGTTTGCTCTTCTTACAGACCATACCAATGCTAACACCACTTTCCCGATATTCAGTGTTACCGGACAAAACAATGACACAATGTTCGGATGGAACATCTCAAGATTGGGAGATATGAACGGGGACGGTTATGATGATTTCATTGTTGGTGCGCCGGGAAACAACAGCGGTACTGGAGCAGCGTACATTTTCTATGGCGGTCCCGAATTCGATTACAATATGAATACTTCACATGCCAATGTTACCTTAGTTGGCTATTCCAAAGGGGACCTTTTCGGTTGGGATGTTGCCAGTGCGGGAGATGTGAACAATGATGGATATGATGATATCATAATTGGAGCCCCCGGCGCAGGGAAGTCCTACTTCTACTATGGAAATGGGACCAATCTATTGAACTACTCTAACAAGTGTATTTCTCCCACATCGATAGGTGGTGGTGATCCTCTTCATATGGGCGGATGGACTGCAGGTGCAGGTAGTTTTTTGGAGGGGATACTTGAGGATGACGGAACCTATTCCTTCCATGGTGCTTTGGATGGAGGTGATTCGGTTGGTTCCAAGAAGATCGAATATAATCTTTCAGCAGATGGACTGGCACCTAATCTTACCCACAAGATTGACTGGATCGAACTTGGCATCAATTTCGGATACAGCGGTGACGACAACATGCAGGAGGTGGATGACATGGACGGTTCAAATCCCGCTGAAGGTGTTGCCAACGATCCTCAGAGGATAGGTCTCTATAACATATCATCCACTGAAGTAGATTGGTTATCCAATCTTACATATCTGAATGATAATTTTGAACATACCGATATTATTACCTTCCAGCCGCCCTTCGACAATTATATCGACAACTCAACTGGTATCATAGAGGTTTACTTCGAGTTCAATTTCACCTTGGGTCCCACTGATGACGCTATAATGGCCATTGATTACACATGGATCGATTTCTATATTGTGAATGATGAAGCTGACGTCGTTCTGAACGGTTCAAAAGCAGATAAATTTGGGTTTTCCGTTTCGGGAGTTGGAGATCTGAACAATGACGGATATGATGATGTTCTCATAGGAGCACCGTACTATGATCTTAGCGATATGGAGAACTGGTGGAATGAAGCTTGGGCCTGCAGAATGAAACTGGTTTTCGACAATACACAGCAGATGGAAACGTTGAACAATTTCCCGGTTCTTGTTACTCTAAATGAAACGAACTTCGATTATTCCAATGCGAAAGCAGGCGGTATCGATATCAGGTTTATTGATGAGGATAATTCCACGGAATTGAAGTACCATATTGAAGATTGGAATACCAATGGCGACAGTTATATCTGGGTCAATGTTTCCCAAATAGACGGCAATTCCAATACTGATCATATTTGGATGTATTACAATAATCCTTTAGCTACCGATGTTCAAGATCCAGCAGGTACCTACGAGTCTAGTTTCAGAGGGGTCTGGCATTTAAATGAGACAGTCATTGATGAAATCGACTCAGGTATTCATTATGATTCAACCTCCAATAATTTTGATGGAAGTCAGAACGACAATGATGAGGCTAGCGGTCAAATATCTCAATGTCAGAACTTTGATCAGGGAAACGATTATATCGAATTTGATAACACCAATACAATGCTACCAGATGATAATTCCTGGACCTTTGATCTTTGGTTCAGAAATACCGGTTCTGTTGATATTACTGGAAATGAACGAATTTTTTATCTTTCACGCCCTGGAGGAGGTAGTGCAATCATTTTTGAACTTGAAGCCGACGCTCCTGACACCCTCAATATGGTTTATCATGATGGTGGGGGTTTCAATCAACTTAATGTGGAAACCCTTGCGAACTTAATGAACAACTGGCACTACTTTGCCGGCACATATGATGGTATAACTTTCAAAACATACCTTAATGGAAATCTTGTTTTACAAGCATCCGACACTTTCAGCGGTTTTGGTAATGATAAAGCCGGTTTAGGAATAAATATAGCATTACTCAATCAAGATTTAGGTGGGATGGTAGATGAAGTTCGCATTTCCAATATTGCAAGATCTCCAGACTGGATCACCGCGCAATATCTATCCATGAACAACAGCTTTGTATCATACGGTGGTGATGAAATTACAGGCTGGTGGGCGGCTGGTTGGTCGTACCGTAAACAATTGACATTCGATAACAGCGGCCAATCGGAACATTTGGAGAATTTTCCAGTTCTGGTTACCCTCAATGATACAAACTTCAATTATTCCAACTCGAAAGCAGGCGGTGTAGATATCAGATTCGTTGATGCGGATGATTCTACGGAATTAAAATATCATATTGAGGATTGGAATTCGTCAGGGGATTCATATATCTGGGTCAATGTCACCCAAATAGATGGCAATTCCAATGCTGACCATATTTGGATGTACTACGATAATCCAAGCGCCGGGAATGTCCAGGATGCTTTCGGAACCTATGATTCCAATTATGTTGGTATTTGGCATCTTGATGAGGACGATACAGGTACGCGGAAAGACATTTTTGGAAACTATGACGGAAGTGCCATGCACTATGATGGTGATGAGGCCGTTGCAGGGATGATCGCCGGAGCGGATTTACTGGATCGTTCAAGCAATGATTATATTGATATTGGCGGTGATGGAGGTGCACTAGATATCACAGGTGATATCACCGTGACAGCCTGGGCAAATGTTACGGGATATGCAGGAAACCACAGGCCGATCATAGGAAAGGGAGATACACAATATATGCTGAGAGCCGACGACTCCAACTCATTTGTTTTCTTTACTCACGACGGTAACTTTCGTGAATGTCAGGCAAATGCTGATTTTAACCAAAATAGCTGGTACTATGTAGTGGGTAGGGTTGAAGGGAACGAGGTATCCATTTGGGTGGATGGTGTAAAGCAGGCTGATACTGAAGTTGGAGGAATAACGTCCAATGCCTATGATGTTGAGATCGGCCGTAACTCCAAATATGCCGGGAGGAGATTTGAGGGTTCAATAGATGAGGTCCGCATATCAAATGTCGCTAGAAGTTCGGATTGGATAAAAGCCCAGTATCTATCGATGACAAATAATTTCATATCCTTTTCAGAAGAAATGGCCCCTTTGGCGAAATCCAACACCGGAGTGGTTTATCTCTATCTAGGGGGTGAGGAGATGGATAATTTTGCAAGCTCGGGTTTTTTCGGCAATCGTAGCAATGATTTTTTCGGCTTCTGCATGGAGGGCAATATGAATCTTAATGATGATGAGTTCGATGATATTGTCATATGCGCGCCCGGTGGAGATGTTGGTTATGCCTTTTTTGGCAAGTCAAATATGGCTGTCAAGGCAATGGCCTCAAATGCCAACCTTACCATCGCGGGCAGTATGGCCGAATCGTTTGGAAAAAGCATTTCTAGTGCCAAGGACTTGGATTCTGATGGATTGGATGAAGTGATCATAGGAGCGCCAGGTAATAATTCCAAAACAGGTGTAGCTTACCTATTCAAAGGCTCCTATATTCATTCGCAAAGTCAGGGTGATAGGATTATTAATCTTTCAGCCGGTGATCTGGCAAATGTAACATTCATGGGTAGTTACCAGGGTGATAGATTCGGATCTATGGTTGAAGGCGGTGCAGATACAAACAATGACGGTTTGCCGGATATACTGATAAGCGCACCTAGTAATAATACTCTGAATCAGGGTGCGGTCTATCTTTTCTTTGGTGATGGGAATATGGATGCGGTTATCACAGCTGAAAATTCTGATTTCAGTTGGTTTGGAGATGTTGCAGGGGATGAATTTGGTTTTGCTATTGCTCTAGGGGGGAATCTAGATGGAGATTCCTACAATAACCAGGAGATAATAATTGCGACACCTTTCTTTGATTCAGTAAATGGTGCGAATGCAGGAAAATTGTTCGTTTTCACCTTACCCTCTGAGCCGCTGTTCAGCAACGTTACAGCTTCCCCTGATCCCCAGGAGTACGGAGGTTATGTCAATATCAGTGCGGATGTCTATGATAACCTGAAATTATTCGGGGTTTGGGTGAATATCACGGATGTGGGCAACTTCACCATGGATTACCATCAGATCTCGGATAAATACTATTATAATGCCAGTTATACCGATCTGGGCACTTTTACCTATGTAATTTGGGCAAATGATACCTATAATGCGTGGAACAGTTCCGGTGAACATACATTCACCATTGAGGATACAACCTTGCCTTCCATAAGCAATGTTCAGGATGAACCCGACCCCCAGGTGTACGGAGGATTTGTGAATTTTTCTGCAGCTGTCAAGGACAATGTCAACCTTTCAGGTGTCTGGATAGATTTCTCCACCATGGGGAATTATTCAATGAAATATGATGAAACATCTGAAAGGTATTTTTTCAATGAGTCTATAACATATCAAGGTAAGCACTACTATACCATCCGCGCAAACGATACTTCAAATAACTGGAACAGCTCAGTAGAGTTCAATTTCACCATTATTGATACAATAGCCCCTGTATTATCAGATGTCCAGGCAGTCCCTGACCCACTGGAGTTCGGAGGGTCAGTGAATATCTCTGCTTCCGTGGTTGACAACGTAAATGTATCCACAGTCTGGGTGAATCTTACTGGAATTGGTAATTATTCCATGAACTATGATCCCATCTCCTTGAAATACTATTTAATAGCTCCTTTCTACATTATAGATACAATAGAATTTTCCATATGGGCCAATGATACATCTGATAACTGGAACGGTTCAGCGGACCATAATTTCTCGATGATCGATACTGGACTGCCGGTGATATCGGACCTATCTGCAACCCCTGATCCTCAGGAAATGGAAGGTTATGTGAATATCACCGCCATTGTGAACGACAATGAGAACATATCCGGGGTTTGGATCAACATAACAGGTTTTGGTAACTTCAGCATGGAATATGATCTATTATCAGGCAGATATTACTTCAACCGAACCTATTCAATTCTTGGGATTCACGAATTCAGGATATGGGCCAATGATACCTCAAATAACTGGAACTCCTCGCCACTGGACAGCTTTCAAATAATCGATTCGACCCCGCCTGAGATCACACAGGTATCAGCTTCACCCAATCCCCAGGAATTGGGAGGATATGTGAATATTACTGCTCTTTTGAGTGATAATGAGAACATATCAACTGTTTGGGTCAATATAACGGGATTTGGTAATTATTCAATGGAATATGATCAATTATCCAGCAGTTATTACTTCAACCGAACATATTCCATTTTGGGTGAACATGAATTCAGGATATGGGCCAATGATACCTCTGACAACTGGAACTCTTCTATCCTGGTGACCTTCCAGATAATTGATACCGCGCTGCCTGAGATCATACAGGTCTCGGCAGTCCCCGACCCACAGGAATTCGGGGGATATGTGAATATCACAGCCATTGTGAACGACAATGAGAACATATCCGGTGTTTGGGTAGAGATAAATGGCTTTGGGAACTTCACCATGGAGTATGACCAATTATCTGGCAGATATTATTTTAACAGGACCTATTCAATCCTTGGAGAACACCAATTTGTCATATCCGCGAACGATACCTCTGACAACTGGAATTCCTCATTACAGGAGAACTTTCAAATTATTGATACTACCCTCCCTCTCATTATGCAGATCTCCGCGGCTCCCGATCCCCAAGAGTACGGGGGGCATGTAAATATCACAGGTACCATAATCGATAATGTCAATATATCCGAGGTTTGGGTGAACATAATCGGAATTGGTAATTATTCAATGGTTTTCCATCCCGCATCCGGTAGTTATTATTTTAACCAAAGCTATTTTCAATTGGGAAATCATGAATTCTCTGTCTTGGCCCGGGACAGTTCCGGCAACTGGAATGATTCAGGCCCATATGTATTCACCATTCGGGATACGATCAACCCGCTTGTGTCCAATCTATTGGTATCCCCCAATCCACAGGTTGCCGGGGAGCCTATCAATATATCTATAGAAGCTGTAGATCTTGTGGGAGTGTCCCAAGCATGGATCTGGATCGATACCCCAGATAGGGTAATGCTTAACCAAAGCATGAGTAATTCAGGGCCCTCCACTTGGTTCTATGAAGCGATATTTACAACCTCAGGTGATTATACATTCCAGATAAGCGTAGCTGACGGTTCGGATAACTGGATGAGCTCACAAGAGTCAGATTTCACAATAATCCCATCCGATCCCTACAATGTGACAAAAGTGTCCGGTGACGGTCAGACGGGTATTGTGGGCACCGAGTTGGCTCAGATGTTTGAGATCAGGGTAACTGACAGATATGAAAATGCAGTACCGGGTGCAAGGGTATGGTATGATATTGTATCTGGCGGAGGGACCCTGGATGGGTCGCCGCCTCTTGTCACGGACTCACAGGGTTCGGTTATGGCGGGATATAAACTGGGGGTCAAAGCTGGTGTCAATACCGTATCCATGAACATCACGGGAGAGGGTACCGATACCGTGATATTTGATGCATTTGGAGAACCAGGCCAGCTATATGGACTGGCCGTTATTGCGGAGAACAACCAGAGCAGTATCAGCTTGAAGGTGAATTCCACATCGGTCTTTAGAATAAATGCTTGGGATAGGTACTATAATCCCATATCTCCTGAAGGGGTAAATTGGTCCACGGACGCTGGTTTGATAATTGGATCCAATGAAACACACTGTACCTTCAGAGCAGATACAATACCCTTGGAGAATGGTTATGTCAGGGCCAGCATAGGTTTGATCCAGAATCAGAGTCTGGTAAATATTATACCTGGGGATCTGGCGTTGATCGTGATCGAACCGTCCGAAACGGTTATTGAGGTGGGGGAAGAAATTGAATTTACTGCCGAAGGTTTTGATGCTTTCAACAATTCACTGGATATTTTGGTGGATGAATGGGCCAGTGATATAGGTATAATCAGATCTTTCAGTGATACCGCTGCAGTTCTTAAGGTTCAGGGAAATCCTGGGGAGGGCTTTATCACCGCAAGAACAGGTGAAATAATTGGTGTTTCTTCAATAACCGTTATCGGTAAGATATATCCTCCCATAATAAACGGCATAGTGCCCGATATCCAATTGATAGAGGATCAATCCCGGCATATACTCATACTTTCACCCTATGAGTTCGATTTTGATGACCCCCCTGAAGACCTCAGATGGTATATTACGGATATCGACGAGTCCAAATTCAGTGTCAGCGGCCAGGGTTCAGATGATGACAGGATGATAATCACTGTAGTTCCAAATGCATTTGGTGATACCCTGACTAAACTTTGGCTCTTCGACGCAAAGGGTTATAATGTGACCCAGGAACTGTGGATCAATATAACGCCGGTGAATGATAAACCAGTGATCGCTGATTGTCCAGATCTTATAGTCCATTATGATGACCCTCTGACCTTTGATTACACTCCTTATGTCAGCGATATTGAGACTCCTGTGGATAAACTGAATATGTCGGTTGCCGAGAACCAGCTAGAAGAGGACCATGTGGAGGTGAATGGTCTGAAGGTCACTTATCTCTATCCGGAGGCAATGCTCGGTGAATCGGTGATAATTACTTTGACAGTTGACGATGGAGAGGATTTCTATTCAGACAGCATCATTGTCCGAATTACCGAGGATTATGTTCCTGAACTTGTTGAGGACATACCGGATGTTATCCTTTATGAGGGTGAGACAAAGACCAATGTATTCAATCTTGATGATTTCTTCATAGATCCAGACGAGGACGACATCTATTATTCTTACGGACAGTCGATGATAACGGTGAAGATCCATGAGAACAATTCGGTGGATATTGCATCTTTGGGAGATTGGTATGGGACTGATACTGTTACATTCAGAGCCGAAGACCCCATCGGAGCTATTGCTGAAGATACCATAACCATAACCGTTCTGCCTGTTAACGATCCTCCTGTTATAGCTGGAGTTCCAGACCTTTGGGTTCACTATGACGCGGATTATTATTTTGACCTGTCACCCTATATAGAAGATATTGACAACAATAGGACAGACCTATACCTTACCTTCTCAGATGCATTAACGGATGATCCAGAATATCACATATTGATCCATGAAAATACTCAATTCATAATGAAATTGAACTATCCCATGTCAATGCTGGGTGAGACGAAACAGGTCAAGATAATGGTTCATGACGGATCGGATTTTTCATATCAGAAAATAAATGTCACAGTAACGGATGATTGGCCCCCGATTGTCCGCAGACAGCTCCCGGATGTTGATTTCGATGAGGACACCTATATCGAAAATGTATTTAGTCTGAATTATTTCTTCCATGACCGTGATGATGATCTCCTTTATTATACCTACGGCAATGAAAATATACTGGTTAATATCAGTTCCAACTCCTCGGTCAATTTCACCGCACCGGAGAACTGGTTCGGTTCCGAATACGTACTGTTCAGGGCCACGGATCCCACAGGGGCCCTTGTGGAAACGGGTATAAATGTTACAGTGCACCCGGTAAATGATCTGCCTGAGATATTCAATCTGTTCGATCAAAACCATGAAGTCGGGTTTTGGACAATTTCTCTTGGAGATAAACTGAGAGATGTAGATGACCCGCTCCACACTCTGGAGTTGACGGTGACCAGCAAGAATGAGAATCTAAAAATATTGGTGAATGGTCTAGACATTACCCTCTTGGCCGATGAACCCCTGGAGACTAAACTGATAATCAATGTGTCAGATGGTGAAGGTCAGATAAGCAGAGAATTGGCTGTTACGGTAACACCAGCTAGGGATGATGGAACATCGAGTTCAGCCAATCTGCCCTTATTCCTGCTCCTCCTTTTAATCGTTCTCATACTGGTGCTGTTCTTTTTCCTCCAGTCATATTATGGACATTATAAGGTGGACAATCTCTATCTAATCCATAAAAATGGAATACTTATAAAGAACTTGATACGAAAAGAAAGGACCCACTTGGATGCGGATATCATATCTAGCATGTTCACGGCAGTACAGGATTTCATTGATGATTCTCTTTCGGATATTAATGATCCAGATAAGGCTCCGATAAAAAAACTTGAGTTCGGGAACCGGAACATCATTCTGGAGAGAGGGAACGATGTGTATTTGGTTCTGATTGTAAAAGGAAAACCAGGAACTGCACTCCAGACTAAAATGAGCTGGGTGTTATCCCAGGTTGAAAGTGATTATGAAAGCTTGAGTGAATGGGATGGAGATGTTGAAAAATTGGAAGGTATAGAGGACCATCTGAGAGCTTTGATAAAAGATGGTCATTCTGCAGAGGACCTGATATTAGGGAAAGATGGATATCTGAAAAAGGAAGAAGAAGAAGACCTTGGGAGCAAGGTTGCTGCTGTTGCTGCTGTTTCGAATAGGGGAAAAGACCTCGAAATGGATATTGATGCTGATGATGACGATGTGATCCATGAGTGGGCAGAAGCTGAAACTGATGATGACGATATTGTTGACGATCAATTTGATGGTTATAGTGAGATTTCTTCTTCTGAGATAGACGAAGATGGGGGGGATGAATCAGATGTGAATGGAGCATTAACAGACAATATTTCTTTAGATGATATGCTGATAACCACTGATGATGATGCGATAGATATTGAAGAAGCGGATTCTTCGGTTGCTGATGAAAATGATTTGGAAAAGATGGAGTCAGATGATTCAGGATCTCCGGAAGATGAGTTCCATGAAGAAGAAATTGATGAAAAAGTAGTTCATGACGAAGAATTGAATGAATTCGATGAATATGATGAAGTAGAAACTGAATATGCAGAAGATGCGGATGTAGCTAGTTATACTAGGGATGAGACTGAACCTTATGAAGAGGAACTTGATGATCACGATGATGAAGAATCGGAACATATGGAATCTGAAACTGACGATGACGATAGTGATTATAGTGACCAATATGATCAGGATGATATTGAAGAAGAAATACATGGGACGGATGCTGAAGATGATTTTGAGGAGGACCTTGAGGGTATAGAACAATGGGATAATGATGAAGAAGAAGATGTTGAAGTTTGGGGAGTTGGTTCTGAAGAGGACGATGACCGACAGGAAGAGGAAGAGTCTGAACTAGATGATCCTTCAGAAAATCCTGAGGAAAATGATAATACCGTTTTGGATGATGAACACGATGAACATGATGAATCAGTTAAGGAAAATGAGATTATATTTGAAATAATTGAAGAAGGTGCCGGAGATTCTGAAGATTCCGAGGAATCTCAAACAACTCCGGAGGAAAATAAAGAATTGGAGTTCTGGAATTAAAATTTAAACAAACAAGGTGAAACTACTTCATGTACCTATAGCTCCTTTCCATTTCCTTGATGGAGAAAAGCAATGGGGCATCCTTGATCTTCTCATAAATGTATTTCATGGACAGTACATCATCCATACCGTATAGTTTGAAATCCTCCCAGGGTACCTCAACGGTTCTATCATACATGTACTCGGTATATTTTGTACCCACCTCTTTCCCGTCCAATCCTCTCACCTGCCACTTATAGCCCAGTTTTGAGGCCACATCGTCCAGTTTTGAGCTTCTGGAAGTCAGACCAGCAAAACTCTTGACCCATTTCATAAGGTCTATCTTCTCCACCGATTCCCATAGATCGAAATATTCCAGCGCGTATCTTTTGATGAAGTTGCCTAGGTGAGGGTAATCGAATCCGCTCCCGTACCAGGCTAGTAAACACGAGTTAGGTTTGATCCGCTTTTCCAGCAGTTCAGCGAATTGTTTGATTATACTTCCAGCCTTATCAGGGTCTTCTTCGAGCAGGCCAAAATACTCGTCGGTTTCATCGTCTAGTACACCTATGTGCCAGATTATGGATGGGTTAAGATCGTCGGTCTCGATATCCACATAAATACGATGCCGGTGAGCTAGGTCGTCCTCGTTTATCCTGTAGATCTTGTTCTCCTCCATGGATTTTGCCGAGGCTATCCATTTACAGCTTCGGTAGGGACCGATCCCTTCAATATCCATAAGTTCTGACGGATGAAGACCAGCCAGTTTCTTCCGCTCGTCAATGCCCATTGCCTCAAGCTGATTGCACAGAGTACCTCCGAGCCCAGGTATGGCCATCATCCCCACACGGTCCGCCGACATCATTTCAAGAAAGGGCATTTCACCAGTAACTGCCAATGGTATTTTTGTAGATTGAAAATCAAAATGAGTACCGATACCAGTTACCACAGTATCGCCTTGGTGATGTTTCTTGCCAGCCATGATCTCGGTTGAAAACAGTAAAGGGCGGTCAAGGTTTTTATTCAGGATTGGTAGCATTGAATCATTGCTCAATGAGTAATCGAATGTATCAGTGTCAATTACGCTTTTAAAAAGGTTCGTGATCACTGAGAATCTTTTTATTTCCTTGTCTTTGATATTTTTAAAGAAATCCTTTGTCAGAACATAGGGCTGGGTGATAATAATTAGGCATTCATTGTCAACCACTTTGGTCCTGAATCTCTCGATCTCGTCCATATGGAAAGCAATTTGCGAAGAAGCCTCTATCTTCTTCTTCTCACCCCTGTAAAGATGATCCGTAACCGTTATATCCGGTGCCATATAGCAGATGATGTCTTCTATTGCCCCGGAGGAATATCCCGCTATGGAGAACCGGTCCAAATAAAGGATCCTCATGTATCTCAGCATAGGTATTCAGACCATAAAAACCTTATTGGTAAAAACCTTTCTTGACGGAACATGAACGTTGACCATATCTTCGCCCATTACCCTGATTACAATGGTCAGATAGTTTTTTCCAAGGTTTTGCCCGGAAAGGACCCTATTCATAAAAGCTCTCTAAACCTTCATCCCGATATCAGCAGAAAACTCCAAGAAAGGAGCATAGACCTCTATGTGCATCAGGCAGAGGTCATAGACCGCTATGTAGAGGGCCGCGACGTATGCGTCACAACCGGAACCGCCAGCGGGAAGACCTTGGCCTATGCCTTATGTACCGCCCATCAGCTCTATGAATATCCTGGTTCAACGGTTCTGCTTGTTTTTCCAACCAAGGCTCTTGCCCGGGACCAGAAGGAGGAGCTCGATTCCGTTTTTGATCTTTTGGATATAGATGTGAAAATTGGAATATATGACGGTGATACAACTGCCGCCAGCAAGGTTGCCGTCCGCGAAGAAGCAGACATGATTATAACCAATTTCACAGGTTTGAATCTCTATCTAGCCTATCACAGCAAATGGAGCAGGTTCTACAGCAATCTGCGAACTGTGGTCATTGATGAGGCTCATCACTATTCTGGTCTTCTAGGTATGCATATCGCTTGGATAATAAGACGATTGCGCAGGGTGATCAGGTACTATGGAGCCGAGGTGAATTTCATACTGTCCAGCGCAACCCTGGGCAACCCTGGTGAACATTCTCGTAATCTAATAGGGAAGCCAGTATCAGTAGTTGATAATGACGGTGCAGGTCACGGACAGCGGACACTTCTTTTCTGGAATCCGCCCTTGATCCATGATAAGTTATTTGAAAGGAAGAGCACTCACAGGGAGTCCAGCCAGTTATTTGCCTATCTTGTGGATTACGGAATGCAGAGCCTTATGTTCGTACCATCCCGAAAAATGAGCGAACTGGACTGTCTCTGGGCCCGTGAGTTTATGTCCAATTCCCTGGGCGGAATTAAATCTGTTATTAAACCTTATAATGCCGGCCTCCCAAAGGAAGTCCGAAGGAAAATAGAGGGTGAATTGAGGGATGGAAGTCTGGCAGGTGTCGTAAGTACAACCGCTTTGGAGCTCGGGATCAATATTGGTAGCATGGATGCAACCTTGCTTTCAGGATATCCTGGTTCCAGGATAGGTTTTTGGCAGCAGATAGGGCGTTCAGGGAGGGGTAATGACGAGGCCTTATCGGTACTGGTGCCATTCGGTTCTGCCCTGGACCAGTACATGGCTACCCATCCCTATCATCTTATTGGCGGTGAAGTGGAGGACGCAGTAATTGACCTATCAAACAATCATGTTTTTTCAAACCACCTTCTCTCAGCAGCAGCGGAGCTTCCTTTGACGAATGATGACCGCGGTTTATTCGGGCCCCGTATACTGCCTGCTGTAAATATGTGGAAGAAAGAGGGAAGTCTAATCGGTGATCTGAACGGAGGATGCAGATATTCCGGCCCAGAAGGACCTCAGCAGAGGATCAATTTATATTCCGTCGGCAGGGTGGATTTCGAGGTAATGATAAGAAACGAGGACGGGACTACTGTCTCCCACCCTCCTGTGGCGAAGCCTCGTGCCTACAGGGATTTTCATCTCAATGCTATCTACCTATTCCAGGGTGAATACTATCAGGTAACAGATTTCTCGGAGGGTTCACGGCCTAGGGTGACCCTTTCTCCCACCCTGGCGGATTATTACACCCAGACCATGAGGGGCACTGAGATCACCAATGTCAAGGAGGAGAGCCGTAAGACTCTAGGTCAATATGACATATGCAGGGGCAGATCCAGGGTCAGAGTGCATTATCATGCTTACAAAAAGCAGAAACTGTCCAATGATTCGGTTATATCCATAGAGGAAACCGGGCTGCCTCCCCTGACCATGGACACCTCGGTAATGTGGATAGAGATACCGGATAGTGAAAGGGATCGGCTGCTCTCATTGGTTGATAGCGGTATAATGAGGGGAATGGGTTGGGAAGGAAAGGGAAGACTGTACCATTATGCGGGTGCCCTTCATGCCGCGGAACATACCTTGATCCACATGCTGCCTCTGGCAATGCTTATCGACCACAGGGATGTAGGCGGGTTATCCACTGATTACCACCCGGAAATTGACAGGGGATGTATCTTTATCTATGATGGTATGGAAGGCGGTGTAGGCTTTGCACATAGTGCATATGCCCGTTTGGAGGAGGTGGCTGAAAGATCCAGGGAAAAGCTATTGACCTGTTCCTGTAGGAGAATTGCTGGATGCCCGTCCTGCACGTATTCCCCTGCATGCGGAACCGACAATCGACCCCTTAACAGACCCCTTGCAGCCGAACTTTTAGGTGGATTTATTAAAATTTTTTAAAACCTGATTTTATACTAATTTCACATTCACAACCTTAAAGGAGTGGGCTATAGTGTAGAAGACTTAACTAAAATCTTGTCCTACAAATTATTTATAATACCTTGCCGAAATCTTGATCATTTTATTATCTAACACACATCTCATATATCAACGGTGATATAATGCATGGAAATCCGATTGGTCCTTATAATAATTCTGCTAGATTAATGATCATAGTTTCAATTTTGGTTCTTATGATTGGTGGCCTGCCTTCTACATTGTTCCTGTTTGCCCAAGCCCAGGAAGAAAACGGGGAGGCAGAGACCGTTCTTTATATACTTGATTACAACATTGAGGATTACGGAACCGGAAAATGGAGATACGGGACCACAACAAATGATTACGAGGTCTGCTTTGCCAAGAACAGCGAAAAAAGAACTGCCAAGATCCAAACTTTAAACAACTCCTACAAATTTACTTTGAAGCCTAGAGATGTATATGTACAATCAAATTCCACCAATGCCACTATACCTGGAATAAATAAATAAATTATTTACGAAACAAAATGTACAGCCTATACTAAATGGTACTAGGATCATCTACGAAGGGATCTACAGCGATATTGATCTGGAATATCAGGTTTGTCTGGGAGAGGTGAAGGAAACATTTCTGATCAACACCCTATCGGATGATATTGAAGGAGATATGGTTTTTAGAACCACTGTGAATTATGATAATGCCTCTCTGGATGTATTTACTCGGACCAAACAGGTATGCAACACTACTTACTCCAAGGGAGATATCGAATTCAGGGATGCCCAAGGAAACATGGTTTTCATGATACCTAGACCGGTGATATTTGATACGCCTGATAAGATTTTCGATAGACATTTAGGATCATGGGTCACCGATCCATCTTCAGTTGAAACTGCAGAGCTGAATTATATTCTGAAAATGGTCAACGGTCATTTGGATATCTATTATTTCGTCCCTCTCAATTACCTCAAATCAAATACTACCAACTATCCGGTTCACGTGGATCCGAGTATTAGTTCCAATTCCATAATCGAGAGCATAAGGTATACTGGATTGGGAAACGGCAGCATAATGAAGGAGGATTCAAGCGGTATTTCCTTCATTTCCGGTTCTGAGATGGTTCTCTGCTCTGATCTCTCAATCATAAAGGGTGGGGTCCTTACATTGGACAATGTATCTCTGACCGTGGACAGTCCAGAGGAATGGGAATTCAATATATATGTTGAAACGGGCGGCACTCTGAACATTGTAAATGGAAGCCGGATCACCAAGGGGAACAATCAAAGCTGTTACGGGATAAGTTATTATCCAGGATCAAAAGGATTTATTGAATCATCAAGTATTGAAAATATATCCAATAACGGTGCCGGGCTTCTCTTGATGTCAGACATTACAGTGATGAACTCCACAATAATGAACGGGTCAGGGAACGGTATCTGCGTACTGCGGAGCAGTCCATTCATCTCAAATAATAAAATATATTCAAACTCGAATTCGGGAATAATAGTTGGCTGCGGAGGCGCACCGGAAATAATAAACAATAAGATATTCGGCAACACCTTCGGTATCAGATGGGATGGCGATTACATACACGATGATCTTTCCACCTTGGATATGATAGAGTATTGTGATTATGTCTATTCAAGTCAGGGTAGGATTTATCCTATGGATCTGGGAATGGAGAGCACTTTTACTACTGTAGAGCTCACGCTATGCACGGGTTCTCTCTATGACGCAGTGGTCATGGAAATCAAAAACAAGGATGATTGTATCTTCCAGTATGATATCCTTGACGGAAGGAGCAGTGGTGTGATCAAGGGACTTGAAAACTTAACCTCAGAGGTCACTGATATTTCGGGCATCAATCCATTTGAACATCCTACCATAAGATTGAGAGGAAAATTTCTCGGTAACCGAACACTCCAGCCATATCTAAATTCATGGAGGGTGCGTTTCAGACCTGTAAAATCGTCAGGTTGCGAGGGCGAGACCGGGAGTTACGATCTATCCCTCTCCGATGAGTTCGGGGGTTATTCATTGAATCCCCGATGGGATGAATCTGGTTTTCAGACACAGGATTCAGATATGGATGTGGACGGATGGGGATATTTGACACCCGTGGATTACGGTTCGAATGGCTCTGGCTGGCACGGACCTCTTATCGAATCAAAAGTGCCGCTTTCTTGTGCATCTTTTATCTTGGAATCCCGACTCGATATTCGGAACTCATATTTTGGAATGGGCAGCACTAGGATTGAGCTATTAGACCGGAATGATGAAGTGATGTTCCGTCTGGTTTGGAGCGACAGCTGGAATTACCAATATACCTCCCGATTGACACTCTCTGATTCTGAAAAACAACTCTACGACAGCGGTGTGGGAACTGAATATAACGATTTCAGCGGAAAGCTGAAGCTTGAAAGATCCAATTCAACAGATGTTGAGTTTTATATTGATACCGGTTCGGGATATCAGGAACTGGACCTTTCACAGGTCCCTGCACCAATCAGCCTTGCTTCTGCAATTGCATCTGTAAGAATTTCTATGGCTGCTCATCAATATCACTCGTTACTGCCGGTCCAAAGGATTGATTGGTTCAATTTCAAAAGCATAGAGTATTATAAAACCGGAGCTGACAGCCCTATTCTTGATAATGTGAAATCTATTGAAGGAACCGTTTCACTTGGATCCAAAGGATTCGAGGACGGTAGTTCCAAGGATGAGTTCACAGGAAATGGGCTGGATGAAAGGTGGACCCGCTGGAATTTCGGTACCAATTATTCTGATATGGATGTTGACGGCAGTGGGTTTCTGGAACCCCTGGATTACGGAATAAATGATAGCAATTGGCACGGCCCGAATATCACCACGGAACTGGAAACTGCAGATAAGGGATTCATTTTGGAATGCGGATTTGATATAGAGAATGACCATATCAGTATGGGTAAGAGCGTTATTGAGCTGAGAAATTTCTCTGAAACTCTTTTCACTTGTACATGGTCTGATGTTTGGGCCGGAGCAGATTGTTCCCGGATAATCTTAAGGGATAATGAAAAGGTTCTGTTCAACAGTGGAACTGGACTGGTGTTCAATGATTTCAAGGGAAGAATAAAACTTCAGAGAATCAGCAATAATGAGATCCGGTTATTCATAGATTCTGGTTATGGGTACTGGGAATATTCCCTTCAGACCCAGCCAAGTCAGGTTTCATTGTCCTCTGCGGTTGAGAACTTAACTGTATCAATGCAGTCTTTTAGCACTTATCGGCCGCTGCCCAATAACAAGCTGGATTTCATATCATTTTCCAGCAGTTATCAGAAGAAGGGGAGTTATTTGACAGGCATGATCAGGACCTTGGATTGCACAATATTAGACACTCTTTCACTGGACATTCATGAGCCCGATGCTGAACATTTCATATACGCTAGCTTAGTAGACAGTGTTTCTCTGGAACCAATTAAGGGATATGAGGGTGTAAGAGGAGATCTAATTGATCTGAGTGCGGCAGATGAATTAAAAGGGTCGGGAATACGGCTTTTATTCGAACTAAGGGGCAACGGGACCTCGACACCGTTTATCAAAGGATGGCGCCTCTACAATTCACCAATGGTTATGGGCAATGAAATATACAATAATTCTGAAGCAGGAATATTCTGCAATGAATCAGCCCCAACAATAACCGGAAACGTGATAAATTATAACAAGGAAGGGATTCGCCTTTTCAGAAGTTCCGCTGGAATGAGGTCAGGAGTTTCACCCCTCTGTTCATTCCAAACCCTCTTCAGGGATCCCTTCCTATCTGTGGACAAGATCCATTCGATGGAGAATTTATCTCAAGCCCATGGGGCGATCAGATTGAAAGACAATTCATCTGAGGGTCATTTGATATCTTCTATAATAGAGGCCAGGAAGGGGCAGGCCTGGGGTCATGTTCAGATCTTGAATTCACTTTACACCAATTCAACTCTGAACCTATCCATTCTGGATGCGGAGACTGGCGAGATGATCCCGAATTTTATGAATCTAACAGGGGAATTTATTTCCCTAAATGAATTGGATCCTATGGTTTATCCCAAGATCAGGCTAAGAGCAGACCTCACGGGAAACGGTTCAAATTCGCCTGCACTGATTGAATGGCAGGTGACAGGTGGATCATATCAGGGATATGTTGAGACCTTCGAGGAGGGATATGGGGGAATATCAGTTATTGATAACTTAACGATAGATGACGGAAAAGTCTCTTTTGAACAAAGGGATTGGTGGAATATGGATTATGTCTATCGGAGGGAACTGGTCATAACAGAGGAACTGGGGATCCAGAGGAACAATGAATCACATGACCTCAGTGTGGATTTGTCGTCATGGGAACACCAGCCCGTATCACAAAATGGAATTAGGCTTGTATCAAGTAATAATTCCGAAATGGATAGGACGATCACCGCTTTCGTTCCAGGTGAATATCTGAATCTGTCCTTCAATGTTTCGGAGCTGTCTGCAAATGGTACTGTGACTTTCTATATCTATTATGGATGTGAACAGCCGGATATCCCAGTATCTGCCAACATAAGCACTACGAAAATAATTATGGATGATGACCAATCGCTGTCCGACCTCGGAGGCGGTACTGGGCCGGAGCATATTGAGAACCGATATGTCAATATGGATTTTATGCCGGATGCACCTGTTGGGGAAAAAGTGGTAAGGTTCAGCGGCAATGATATCAATCAGACGACACCCTCTTATTGGTATCCCGAGATAAACTCCGCTGAATTGGAGATCCCCCAAGGTTATTTTTTTGGTTACTTTATGTATTGGGATAATTCAACAGAGGGGCCATCAGGTACAAAAGTAAGTCATCTAACTGCGGGTGTGGATGCCAATTTTTCAAATGGGGATTCCATGGGTACTCTGGATCCCTTTATCACTGACCAGAATGGAATCCCCATAACTCCTGTCCAGCAGGTAACTAATAAATGCAGGGATAATTGGTATTACAGATATACCTCGCAACTTGAAGGTAAAACCATTGATTCTTTTTTCCTTGCATATGATGACGGCGGTGTTAACGGCACCCTTCACGGGAATTTCACTGTATATTTTGATTATATATTCATAGGGCCCAACCGGGGACCGGTGGAAAAGCTTATTGGAGATGAAGAAACCATCTATCCAGTATGCGGTCTAGTGGTCAGTGAAGAGATATGTCCTGACAGTATTTCCGGAAACAGATGGGGAGAGTTCAGAGCTGCAGATCATATCCCCGAAAATACGAGTATAACATATCAGGTTCTCCAAGGACAATTGGGATCGGAAGGGGCTCTGCAACCCGTGCCGGCGTATGAAAGTTTGACCTGCCCGATAATTGACCTAAATCCGATAGATACATCAATATATCCCTCTCTAAGGATTGGAGCTCTCTTTGAAGGTGATGGCAATCAAACACCTGAAATTGATCATTGGTCCCTGTCGATGAGTCCGATGATCAGCTGCGGTTCAATATCAGATAATGATATGAACTTCAACGATATAGGAATATGGAGCAGTGAATCCATATCAGTCATACACGGCAACCGTATTCATGACAGCAGCATTTCAGGAGTCCTTTTGGATCAGTGCACCCGGACCAATATTACTACAACCCATTTTGAATCCGGTTTGGAACAGGATATGGTGTTCGAAAGTTCGGGCCGTAAAATTATAGACATTCCAAGTACTCCCGGTTATTTCTCAATGGATGGAATGTCTTTAATGGTAAACGCTTCAGGCTATAAATCCCTCCATGATAATGAAGGCATGATGGAGTTCAGTGCTTATATTGAGAATTCATCCATGGATGCAGTTCTCAATTCTTCTCTTTCCTTGGATGTCCCAGATGAATGGTGCTTAGAATCACTCAGTGCATCTTTTGGCAGCCTCACAAGTAACGGAACCGCGGTTTATCCGGAAGAAGTCGGGCTAAGATCAGAAATTAGCGGTCATGAAAAAGCATTCCTCGATCATTGGGAGTCAGTTCTATTCAACTCAACTGTTCTAATGGAAACCGCCAATCCAGTAAAAGTTAATTTCAGTAGTTCAGCAGATAATGTGAAAGCAAATATTTCGTGCAGAACCGATATCTGTACGGGTTCCAAGGTCCAGTGGAAGGAAGAGGAATGGGGTCTTTCAGCGCTTATAGAATTAAGTCCTCCCGAAAGTCCTGTGAAAGATCCGATTCTACGCATATTCCTTCCTTCCGCTGGATCGTCAGGTCTCAATGGTTCTATAATTGATAACGGCCGTGATATTTCGGAATACCTGTATACGATCCAGGGTGTTAATGGAGAACCCAGCTACATTCAGCTGCTGCTGTCGGATCTTCAGGAAATTGGCGATTCCTGGGAGCTGGCTGACGGTTCATGGCAGCTCAAGATTAATTTGATCTATTCAGTTATTGATATTTCCATTGATGTTCATGATGATGGAATTGCCGATTGGGTTTCCGAGGGGGTTTTCAAGGGGCCCGATCAGATGATAGTTCAGCTTTCAAGTGATGGTTCATCTCGTTCATCTACCTCACAAAAATCGGCCCTTATAGCCGGACTAAATTCAGGATCAGCTTCGGCAATAACCCTTTCGTGCCTCAGATTGAATGGATACTCAATCCCGCGTCTGACCGATAATGAGTTCAGGGATTGCAGTGTAGGTGTAATGATAAAGAACACACCTGAAGCAGTTATTTCATCCAATACTTTTATCTCCAATGGGATTGGATTGAAAGTGGAAGAACAAAAGGTTCCAAAGGATAGTTTCAACAGATTTCACGAAGAAGCAGATGAACTGAACATTCTTTTGGATGATGAGGGCGGCAGGGCGGATCTGGTCAGAATACCCGCTGGCAGCTATATTGAGGATATGAATATGTATATATCGGGTGAAAGGATATTGCCCCAAGAGGTGTTTGGTCAAAAGAACCTCACTGTGGAAGGTCGTTCCATCAATAACACTCAATTGGCCCTTAATAGTAGTTTTTGGGTGAATGCACCCGCAGAATGGAATATATCAGAGGTAAAGGTTATTCCTTATAATGTCCATGGAGAAATGGGGGAGACGATGGCATTTTGGTCTCATGAACAAATTGAGCAGGCAGGGGTAAAATCGTCATCATGGACCAACGGTGATCGGTACTGCAATATGACCGCAGAACCTGAGGAATTTGAAGGGGAAGTGGCATGGATGAAATCCTTTGCTGGATCAGGAACATATGAAAGCTTTCTTTTGACATTGGAAGAAGGCGGTGCACTCAAGGCCTTCACAGGATCAGACCAGGATGTTCTTCAGGATGGCGTTGTTCTGTCCCAGCATGCGGGAAACGGGAGCACACCCTGCTTTGAAGGGCTTATAGAGTCGGGTTCGGGTACACCATTGGTGATATATTCCAGCGGAGAGGAAACGGGGGGCGGTGTTTTCCAATATGACAAACTGGTTTTCAGGAAATTTATTAAATCTGAATGGGGTCAGAGGGTAGAATATGATATTGAGGGTATTACCAGCTTGAAGGCGATCTCGGTTCCCGGGACCGATAAGGCAGTGATACTAGCGGGAAGCAGAATAGATGCCAGGCTGTATGCTCTGCTTTGGAACGGATATAAAATATCCGACCAATGGACCCTCAGTGAGAACCATTCGGGAGAACAGGACGAATATGACATGTCCTATGGTGTGGACGGATATTCTCTAGGATCGGTCTTCCAGGAGGGTGAGGATGAAATATGCTTCTCAAGTTATGATGGCTTATCCTGGAGTGAAAAAATCAGCTATCTGATTGAAACTGGCGGCCAGAGCTTATCGTCGGTGAAAATGACCGAAATGACATTGAACGATGAGGTATTGTTACTGACAGCAGGGGATGGCGGTTCCCTTTGGGGATTAAACTGGAATGTAGGAGAGAATATTACTGACCTTGCACTGCTTACGGATTCGCTGTCAGGAAATTCCCCTCATGCCTATGATTTGCTCCAGCCTGATCCTTGGTCTGATTTGATCGCTCTATGGTCCAATGGGTCTAATGATGTGGAATGGAGAAGATTCAATGGAACTCTTTGGAGCGGAAAGAGCAACATCACAGGGATGATAGTCAATGATACATACAATATGTCACATGCAGAAGGTATTGAATGGCTCTCAGCTATCGGAGGTTCTTCAGCATTCAGTAATGAAATTATCGCACTCAGTTCCACCGGGAATCTTGTTTCATTCCAGTGGAACGGCACATCCCTCAATTCAAGTAGATTGCTTGCCGAAAATGTATCTTTGAAGGGAATGGGTTCCTTTTCTTCAGCCATTCTCAAACCCGATATTTCTTCACTCCCACTATACGGTATATCTGTTCAGCACAATACAGGCGTCACCATGATCCAAAGGAACTTACTCCATGAAGGCGAAGTGGCAGTATTCAACTCCGAGGAATTGGCCGGAGGGTCGGATCACCTATTCTCTGTAAATAAAACATCAAAGCGGAATGCCAGTGTAGCAATAACCGCAGAAGCGGAAATTTTCAATAGAACGAATTTGGAATGGAATGAGTTCGATTCAGGTTATTATGCAAATATAGCCTTATGGGGTCCAGATATCAATATATCATCCGCCGTATTGAGATTGGACCTTCCTCACTATTTCTATTCTGATATCAAAGTAAATGCGACCAGCCTCAACATCACTCTTCCAAGGAGCTCAATATTAGATGGAACAAGGCAATTGGGTTTCATAACAATAGACCTGGCTTCTTCGGGCATCATAGGCGAAAAGTGGAATAGTGACGATGGTCTCATCGATCTCAATATCACACTCTACTATACTGCTCAAAAACTGGACATTCAATTTGGATATGATGACAAAGCCCCCTTATTTACATTAAATAATTGGTCTGGTGAACGAACTGAGCTGAATCTTACCGGAAAATACATCATCCAGGAACTGAACCGTTTATCATCACTCTGTGGAGTGGATAAGGGCTATGTCCAGATCCCATTGGTTCTGATGTCCGATTCATTCTGGAATATAACCATTGATGGATTGGATGTGAATATTTCGAATCCCGTAGTTCTTCAGGAAAACCTCCTATATGATAATGTGGAAGGAATGAATCTGGAAGCAGACTGCATTGTATCATGCAATACGATCTCCAACTGTTCAGGGTCCGGAATTACATGTTCGGATGTTGGGGGATATGTACAGGGGAACACTTTTTCCCAAAATCATATTGGAATTGAGATGGAAGATTCCCGGACCCTATTGTACGGAAATGATATCAATAACTCATATGGTATCCTGGCAAATACTATTGGAATTTATTCAAAGAACTCGGGTGCCCGCATATCGCAGAACCTTATTACTGGAGCCCAAAAGGGAATAGTCCTTAAAGGTAATGATAACAGCTCAGAGGTTATTTGGAATGAAATTGTGAACAATGATATAGGGCTCTTCTCAAACAGCTCAGGCGGTTTGATCGATTCCAACCTTATTCAAGGGCTCAGTGGTCTAGGCCAGTGCGGCATCTTGACCGTCAATTCAAGTATGACGGTTCAGGACAATATCATCCAGGATAACCCGATTGGCATCAACTGCACGGGCACCGGGGTTCCCCTGTTTGATCATGCCGTCGTTTTGAACTTGAAAGGCAACCGTATAGCTGGCAACAGCATAGGGCTTTTCACAGGTCTAAATGCAAGCCTGAGAAGTGAGGGATCATTTTTCATGAGCAACGCAGAAGCGGTGAGGATCGAACAGGCAGAGGATAATTTTTTCAATGATTCTTCATTCATTCAGAACGGTAAAGCACTCACCGTGATAAACGGAAAGGGCTCAATATACAGAAGCTCATTCCGCGGAGATGGGCCCTCATTTTCCACGGGGACTGGCGGATATATCTTTCTCAGCGATGTTTCTTTCCAGGGGGGATCAATGTCCGAACTCTCCAATATGGCGGTCAATGCCAGCCTGTACAGGACAGTTGAGGTCCGGATTTTGGATGATAATAATCAGCCCATTTCAGAGGCGGAAGTTGAAATTTGCGATGGGAGCGGTGAATCCGTATTCAATATAGATACGGATCAATATGGTTCCGCGGGGGAGTTATCTCTTCTATTGGGAAGCTGGGATAACAGCGGAAACGGTACCCCTGTATTCAGTTCCTTTACTCCCCATGGGATCAAGACAGGCTATTACCACCAGGGTCTTTGGACCAATGCAACGGATATGCTTCTTCCGGACAATGGACCCGGTTTATTTGTATGGGAATCATATTTGGGTCAGGATACCGATAACGATGGAATAATCGATGGGAAGGAGATATATGTTATCGGATCGGACGAGAATGATCCGGATTCTGACGATGATGGACTAATGGACGGTACGGAAATTGGAATAAACGACACGACGAAGCCATCCTCAACCGGGGCGGGTTTCATACCCGACATGGATCCTGGTAATGTGACCCATCCCCTTATCAATGATACAGACGGCGACGGTCTCTCGGATGGGGTTGAGGATAATGACTGCAACGGTAGATTGGACGATCTGGAGACCGACCCTTCCATGTGGGACACTGACGGTGATAGAATTCCTGACGGCTGGATCGACTGGAACCTGAATGGAAATCCCGACCCTGGTGAATATGAGGATTTGGACCTCGATGGGGTATTGAATAAATTACCATGGAGCGAAGGGGGTGAGACCGATCCGCTTAGTTGGGACACCGATGGAGGCGGAATTGATGATCTTACAGAATTGGAAACCGGTCAGGATCCCTTAGCTGCACAGAACGAATGGAATGATGCAGACGCAGATTGTGATGGATTAGCCGATAGCTATGAGAACTTCCTCGGAACCCATTCTGATAACCCGGATTCCGACGGCGACGGCGTGGATGACGGCCGGGAAATGATCACAGGTCTAGACCCGTTATCCCAGGACAGTGATAACGATGGCTTAGGTGATGGTACCGAATTATGGGATAATGAAATCGCCTGCCGCACCGTTGATTGGTATGAGGCGGAGTATCATATAGCTAGCGATCTTGCATCTATCAATGAGGATTTTGCAGCTTCAGTCAATCCTAAAACAGGTCGGCCCTATGCGGCAGTCCACCAGCATGATGATGTAGGATTCCAGGATCAGGAGATAGGTCCCTTGATCAGATATGTGGTTGATGGCAGGACCCATGAACCCGGAGAATATAAGTTGATCCTTAAGATAAGGACAGACGGATCCTGCAAAGGAATAATCAGATACAAGACCCAAAATGTGGAACCGGAGGAGAAAAGATTTGAACTTCATGGTCCGTGTGAATATAAGTTCATAACTTTTGGATTCAGGGTTCCAGAAACACCCGGGAACTCGGGAGTTGGTTTTGTTTATACAATAGAACTGTATCTAGAGTATCCTGCAGATGAAGCAATCATAGACAAGTTTGCGGTCATAGAACTGAATAGCAGTGCGGATCATTTTACCAAACTTATCACCGATCCCTTGGACCATGATATTGACGGCGACGGATTGTATGACGGGGTGGAACTCAGATCCAATATTCACGATGATATTGATGATGTCGTCAGCGGGGAGATGGAAAACGATCAAAAAATAAAAGATTACTTTAACAACATCATCATTCTGGAGGCTGAAGAGCTGTCGCAGCTGCAAAACTGCACGCTTGCGGACGATGGAGAAGCCAGCGGTGCCAAGGTTCTTTCCGGATACTATTGTGATAATCTGAATGGAAACAACCAGCTGACCCCTGGACGTTTGGACCCCGATCAGCCTTACATTTATGACCATGTCTGCTTGGATACTTGGTATACCGTTCCTCTGCCTGAAGGTGAATACAGGGTTTTTATCCGCTATCGAAGCGTCATAAGTCAGGTGCAGGAGGATATTGGTTTTCATTCTCTCCTAGGATCCAGCAATGAATATGGGGGCCTAACTTCCTTTACCAATAACTATATTATTTCGGAAATCGGGGGTTTTGTAATGGTCCATAGCGATATACAGATGATAGCGGATCCACCTGTAAGGATCTTCTTGGCCTCAGAGGAAATCCTGTTTATCGACCAGCTGTATATTGTGAGGATATCCAATGAATCCGGAGAGAAATTATTGGATAACAAAGGAATATCCGACGTATTACTGGGTGATACCGACGGGGACGGACTTTCCGACGGAATGGAGGCCAGGGTTGTTATGAGAACCTCCTTCGAGTCCAATATTGAACTGGGTGATTGGGTGGTGGCGGACCTTGATCAGGACGGCATGATGGATTGGTATGAGGATTCGGTTACGGATCTGATGCAGCGAAAATATTCCTGCCAGCATATCAGTGATGAACTGCAGGATTCCTATGTGAATATTAGCACCCTTCAGGAGATTAGGATCAGGAATCCGGTTTCACAGGGAATTGAAGATAGAGCTTTCTTTGCTTACAGGATGTCTCCGGGAGGTCCAGATATACCCGTAATAGTGATCAGGGACAGCCAGGACAAATGGTGTTTCTTCACCCGTTCTCTGAAATCCTTTGCAAATGCCAGTGAACTGTCAATTCAGCCTGTCAATTCCCATTTAGGTGAAGTATGGTGGATGGACCCCTTTGACAGCGATACCGATGATGATCTCCTTCTTGATTCCCTGGAAGTGGAGGTGTCTGTGAGAAGTAATTTCTGGTTTGATGAACATTTCCTTTCAAATTCTGTGGGCCAGGGCAGCGCGCTTTTCATTTCAGGGGCTGGAGGAACTTTGGCAGAACTCAGAATTCCGGTGGAGATGATCAATTCAACAACAAAGGAATGGGTTCGTATTACAGGCAGGGCCCCGTGGGGTAATTATCTCTCCCGCGGCAGGTCCCAGTTCGGTTTGGAGATTCCCGGTGATTTTGTAGATATATTGCCGTTCCAGACCGATGGGACGCTTAGCGGAAGCTGGAGCACCAGATGCGCAGCCGATGGGGAGATAGCAATGTTCAGGAATAAATTGAATATCAATGACCTTGGTCCTTCAGTTCTTTTCTCCATGAACGAATTGCTCCAGTCTAAGTACGACCCATTATCTCCTGATATTGACGGGGATGGTCTGCCTGACGGCGAAGAGCTATACTTCTACGGGACCGATCCCCACCGATTTGATACTGATGGAGATGGAATGTCGGATTACTGGAATGTTCATTACGGGAATCCTGAAGATGATCCGGACGGCGATGGTTTTACAAATCTCGAGGAATACAACGGATTTCTGGCAACAGGTTGGAATTCAACAGATCCAATGAGGCCGACCATTCTCATAGAATTGGACTATGTGAAAGACTGTTCGGATAACGTATGGAAGCCTTCAAATGATGTAATTGAACAGGTTGAAAATGCTCTGAGGAATAAGGGTATAGAACTGAGAATCCTATTGGATGATGAGATCGATGCCGAAACAGATTGGAGATTCTCCGGAAGCTATCTGGCCATTGGAAGCTGCGACAGCGTTCTGGAGGCTTACAGGGGCAAGGAGAAATATCTGCATATGATAACGTCATACAAAACAGATATGGATTGGCTCGGGTATGTGTTCGGTTCTACAATTACGGACCCGGCATCCCAGATATTGGAGAGAACCGGGAGCTTTGTATGGATGGGTGAGATTGAGGATTATCATGGAGCTTATGATATTTTTGAGAATAACCAGATCACAGTTGAGCACATGTATGCAAAGAAGATCCTCCATCAAATAGGCCATATGCTTCAAGCCAGTCACGAAGGGGGAATTGGTAGATGGAATTATTATAACTCTATGTTATCCGAATCGGAAATGATCTTTCCTGAAGCCCAGAACAACATTGATAAATGGAAAATGGCCCTATTGGGTTGGAACAACCAGGATCCGGATATGGGTGCTTTGGAAGAAGTAGGCTGGGCCGGACTCTCCAGAGAAAGTGTAAATCAGTTCGAGCTGTTAAATAAATTGTCGGTGGATACAGCGGAGATAAGGGAAAAACCGGAGGTTTAAAAATGGGCAGAATAATTATAAATGCGGAAAAAATCCTTGCTGTCACGATAATTGTAGTTATGATTATTTCTGGACTACTGGCAATTCTTCTCTATGAGGAAACCGTTATTGAAGCATGCCCCAAACAAAATCCTTCCTTTAGTGTTTCACAATCCACGGAACGATATTCAAGGGCTTCCGGTCCGGCCAACCCTTTTCTCACCTGTGATGACGACCACAACATATACATGGCATGGGAGGAACGGGGTAATTCCAGCGATATAGTAGTGCTGGGGAAATATGATCAATCAGGCTCATTATTGTCGGACATGATTCTGGGGATGATCGAAAAAAACAATCCTGCCTCAAGTCATCCGCCAGAGATGGTTGTTGATGACAACCAGGTAGTTCATTTATTCACCAAGGGCATGAACGGATTGAATTACTTCAGGTATGATCCCCTGGATGGGTCAGTTCTTCATAAGCTGATAAATATTTCCAGTGAATCCCGTTATTATCATCATCCTGAAATGATCTTAGATGAGAACAATAATATTCATTTGCTGTTCACGGTATCCCACGAGGATGTAAGAGGTCTTTTGAATGATGGTCTTTACTATATAATGATGGATGATGAAGGGAGAAAGATCAAATCAGGAACTCAAATCGCTAACGGTTCTGTTTCACCCTATACCGATCCCCGTATCTATATTGACCGGAAAGGTTCACTGCATGTTTCCTGGAAATCGGAAGGTTTGCTGCCTGGAGTTGAACATATCTCTTACAGCACCCTCAATAACGAATGTTCAATGATCTCTCAACCTATTGTTATAAACAATACCTCCGTAAACAATGACAGCCTGAACATCAAAAATCTAGGTGTATTTCCTGATGATAAGGGCCAGGTTTGTTTTGTCTATTTCCTTTCGCATCATAGAACAATAAACGGATTCAAGGATACGGATGTGCTCAAGGGGAGGTTTATCTTAGTGAAAAGGGATCTTCTATATGGTAATGCAACCTCAAAGGAGATTCTTTTGAATAGAACCCAGGATCACTATCTGGAATGTATGGATCTCGTTGATAACGGTCACGGACGATTTGATCTAGCTTGGTCTGATAACAGAAGCGGAAATTGGGATATTTACCGCCAGTCCTTCAATTCTACTTCCGCGCCGATTTCTCCTGAATCAAAAGTCTCCGGTACCCAAGGGAATTCAACCGGGCCTGCTATGACAATGCTCTCGAACAATATGGTAGCAATATCTTTCATCAACGATGCTGGCGGGAAAAACAATCTCATCGGTCCGGCAATAGACGCTACCTACCTTCCTACCTTCCTTTGGGATGACGATTTTTCCGAGATACCAATAGAGCCGGGTGAGGAGAAAACTCTTCGACCGTTCATTTCTAATCAGGGTAGTGTCAGCGATACATATCACCTTGAACTCCTTGATCTGCCCTCTGAATGGACTCACGAATTCCTATCAAACGATTTTACATTGAACCCGGGGAAGAACCGCAGTTTTGATCTGAATGTTGCCGCTCCTTCATTAGTGCCAGAAGATATGTGGGTGAACGTGACCATCAAGTGTTTTTCAGAAGGACTTCAATCTGTGGTTGAACATATGCACATCAATCTGTTCCTCAATATCACTTTAGGATGTGAGATAACAGAGTATAATGTCAGTGATAGGGTCTATCCTGGATTGAATTACACTGTAGAACTGCGTGTGGAAAATACCGGGAACATTCCCGAAACTTTGCACTTAGGTTATTCATCTCCCTTGGAATTATTGGAAATCGAGTTTGATAAAAATGATATCCTCCTCTTACCTGGACAAAGAGATATGGTGAAGTGCACAATGCTGGTAAAAACAACCAATCCCGATGATAAGTTCAATATCACTTTCAATGCAAGTGTTGTAGGACAAGCGGGTTATTATAATTCAGTGGTTCTCGAATTCACTGTTCTGGACCGCAGTGTTGTCATTGCATCTTCAAGCGGTGAAGAAACCATTTATCCTACACCTGGTGCGGAGTACTCTCACAGATTAAGGATCAGAAATCCTGCTTCTATCGGCCAAAATGTGAACCTCAATGTCAGCCAATACCCTATCAACTGGACCTGTAGATTAGAAAATAAATCGTTGTTCCTGGAGGCGGGAGGTGAGCAGGAAGTAGTTCTATTGGTCAATCCTGATTCTGATGTGAGATTAAATTCAGTCCATACAATTTTAATATCCGTTGTTTTAAGAGAGGGTGAAATTTCATTGGAAACCTATGATATCACCGCCGTCCCAAAGGATTATTCCTTGGAATTGGGACCTGATCATTTTTCAGGTGCAGTACAATCTGGACAGAACTATGCTGTCAGGTTGACGATCCGGAATACCGGCTGGAATAACAACTATTCTTTTTCAATGTCCGATCTCCCGCTGGGCTGGGGTGCAGTGGGTTTGGATCGTCCTTTTTCACTGATCAAAGGTGAGGGAATTCAGAAAGATATGATACTGCTTCTTCCTGAGGATGCTGAACCCGGAGATTACAACCTTTCTCTTCTGGTGGAATGCTATCCTGAATCCATGACTGTTTTCATTCAGCTCATTGTATCTGACAGTAAAGCTTCAGATAATACAACAGAAGAAAAAGATTCCGACGGGGACGGTTATAACGATACATATGAACTATCCGAAGGAAGTGATCCCTTTAACAAGGCTTCTACGCCCCTGGACTGGGATGGAGATGGGGTGATCAATGAAAAGGACCATTATCCACGGGATCCCAAGAGATGGGCCAAAGAAGAGGACAATCGATTACTGGTTGTTATTGTTATCACCATTATGTTGCTGGTTCTGCTGTTTGCCGGGGCCATTGCCTATTCAAAGCTGAAAAATGTTATGAACCATGAAACCAGACAATCCATCTATGGATATATTGAGGATCATCCGGGTAAACATTACAGAGCTATGGCCAGAGACCTTGACCTTCCTAGGGGCACACTTTCCCATCATCTGAAAGTTCTAGTAAGAGAGGATAAGGTGAAATGGACGAAGGAATCGGGTTACAAACACTATTATCCCCGTGATCAAACACCCAGAGTAACAAATAAGACAATCTTAACCCCAATGCAGGAGCAGATATTCAAGATAATCAAAAGAAAACCCGCACGGACCTATAGAGATTTGGCAAGAATTGTCGGATGCACCCCTGAGAATACCATTTATCATGTTAACAATCTCAGAGATAAGGGTTTGGTTTATGGTGAAAAGGAAGGAAGGGAATACCATTGGTATCCACAGGAGGAACGGGCTGTGGGCAAGGTCTGAGGTATAAGGGAATGGAAATAAAAGAAGGTGAAAATGATGAATGGGTCCGAAGCTGAAAATAACGAATATTCAAAACCACAGGAAACATATGAAGATAACAAACCCCTGGATTTGGTACATAAACCGAAATATCACAGAAGGCCAGTTATGAAGAGGATCCGAATTCTGCGCTATCTCAAGAACAATCCGGGCAGTCATTATCGTAAGATATTCAGGGATCTCGACATATCAAGGGGCTGTCTTTCATACCATTTAAAAAATTTGGAGGAGGGGGGAAAAATATTTACCATCCGCACAGGCCCTTACAAGTTCTATTACACTGGAGAGGACCAGATTATGAGAGAACCATTCACACCCATGCAGAAAAGGATTATCCAGATCCTTGCCACCCGAAATTCCAATACCTACAAGAAATTGTCGGAAAGATTGGATAAAAGCCAGGAGAGCCTGATGTATCACATGAAGAGACTGAAGGAACGGGACATGGTTGTTCCGGTAAGACACGGAAACACGGTCCATTGGTTTCTGACCAAGAAAAATGACGTATGATCGATCTAAATCCCTATCTTCTCACTCCTTCGTTAGTTTGCTGGAAGTCCTTTTTATAAAATCCGGTAAGTTTTAATTAGTAGGTCATTCTTTATGGGTGAAGTGGTTGGAAGGTCAGTTCTCCACAGAAATATCGCTGACCGGCCCATCATTCGCTTTCGCTCACAAATGTTCGCTCATAAGTGGGCCCGTAGGGTAGCTTGGTTTATCCTCGTGGCTTTGGGAGCCATGGACTCCGGTTCAAATCCGGGCGGGCCCATTTTTCGGTTGTTTCACTACTCAAAGTGGTCTCTCCCGGATTTTTCAAACCCAGTATGATTTCTCCAAAATTTCACTTACTCGTCCAGTCGGTCCCTAATTCATTTTTTAAATAATGACTCCCTCCCCTTGAATTTCTATCGAAATTCTCTAGCCTGCGTGATTCTTGATAAGGCGCTGGACTTTCCCTAGGTCTTACTGGAGAATGTCTTCGTAGTCCTTGAAAAGACATCAACTTTTTAAATATTGATAAATTTTAATATATTAACTCTTTATAATATTACACTGCTATATTACCTCTATGATACTGAAACGATCATGCCTATTTACTCTTATGGCTACAGTATTTCTCATGGCCGGATTCGTAAATGTAGTCAACCCTGTAAGACATAAGGTCGAAAGTGGTTTGTCTGCACTGGAATATACTCCGAATTCAGATATTGAAAGATATAAGACGAATTCCTGGTATATAGGTACCGTAGATGACCTCGGAGATGTTGGAACTTATTCTTCCATAGCTGTAGATTCTCAAGATCGCCCGCATATCAGTTATCAGGATATTACCAACCGCCATCCCATATATGCAAGCTACGATAATGGATCCTGGAGTAGAATCTTCGTCAGCCAAAATTCATTAGGCGCTCAGCACACCTCATTGGCATTAGATGGCAATGATAATCCGCATATATGCTATAAGGAAGATGCCTTTGTTCCCCAGCTAATGTATTCCTATCATGACGGTCAGGCCTGGACCCACAAACCGATCGGTTTCCAGCTTGGTCATTATCTGTCCATTGCAGTTGACAACAATGATGATGCGCACATAACAAGCTATGAGTTCGGCGGATCTTTGATATATACCACTGACCTTCTAGACCATGATCCGATAATAGAAACAGTGGATGATGAACAGAATGTCGGACGGGATACCTCCATCGAAATCGATGATGCCGATCATCCTCACATCAGTTACTTGGATGTGACAAACGGAAATCTCAAATATGCATATCACAATGGGACATCTTGGGTCAATGAGACCGTGGATTCTTCAGGAGACGTGGGTTATTATACCTCACTGGATCTGGATTCGAACAATCACCCCCATATCAGCTATCTGGATCTTGGCAATGACAGACTTAAGTATGCTTATTTTGACGGTGCTCAATGGCACAATCAAACACTCGATCCCGCAGATGGCCAGGCAACATCCATTGCACTTGACGGGGACGATCGCCCCCATATCAGCTACAAATCCAACGGTCTTATGTATGCCTATTTTGACGGGGCTGAATGGAATCACGAGACTATAGAGCAAGGGCTAGACTTTGGTGATCACTCATCCATTGCCCTTGATAGCTATGATAATCCTCATATCAGCTACTATGATAACAACAACAAAGATCTGAAATACGCTGTGATAGACGATATATTCCCCTCATTGGATGGCGATTCGAGCCCTTCCTTCGGTACTACAGGAGATCCATTCACTTTCAATGTAGAGCTGAGCGATAATATAGCAGTAGATTCCGCAAGTGTGGAATGGGACCATGGCATATTGGGGAACAATGATTCATTGGTCAAAAACGGGAATGACTGGGAATATATTATTGAACTGGACCATGATCTGGATCATCTCAGCTATAGAATACACATGATGGATGCTGCGGGGAACTATAATTTTTCAGAAACATTCAATGTGCCAGTAGTGGATAATGATCTTCCTGAACTTCAAAGTGATAATTCTGTCAATTTGGGTTTTACAGGAAATACCTTTGAGATCAATATCAGTGCATCTGACAATATTGGTGTTCAATGGGTTAGTGCGAATTGGTCTCACGATAATCGTGCGAATGAGATGAATTTGACCCTGACCGGTCAGTATTGGATTGGAGTTCTAGAACTGAACGATTCCACGGATGATCTGGTTTATTCCATACGGATAGCTGATACCAGCAGCAATATATTATCGGTAATTCCAGTTGAAATCACCATCGGGGACGATGATCCGCCTGCAGTATATCAGGACATGACTGTGGGGAATCCCCGTACAGGTGAAGGTTTTGTTCTGTCCTTGAGAACCCGGGATAACATTGAAGTTGATTCCGTTTCGGTTGGATATTCTTTCAACGGCGAGATGGCTAAGAATGATTCCATGGTCCAGGGAAGTTCATCGATATGGAATGCAAGCATTGTTGTTCCTGTAAACGCTGAAATCTTAAGATGCAGCTATATAATCATGGACGTTGCAGGTAACATTAATCAAAAATACAATAGAACTCTCAATGTTACCGATATCATATCTCCAGTTGCAGAGTTCGAGGGTGAGATTCACATTTCACAAAACCAAACAGCCTATTTTGACGGGAGTTCAAGCAGTGATAACATTGGAATTGTTAACTATACATGGAATTTCACCTATATGGGATTTGACTACATATTATACGGCCTGGCACCCAATTTCACCTTTGATGAGGCTGGAGTCTATACTGTCCAGTTAATGGTGCGGGATAAATACGAAAATACGGATAGTGAAAACTTTTCGGTTTACTGCAGTGACATCACTCCTCCTGTAGCTGAGGCAGGTTCGGACTGGGAGATATCCCAGTCTCATCTGTTGATTCTGAATGCAAGTGCCAGCACTGATAATGCCGAAATTGTTGATTTTGCCTGGGCATTCCAGTATAACAGAACAAATTACAATATAAGCGGTAAGATTATTGAATTCAGATTCGACATCCCCGGGATATATATTATTACATTGACTGTGAAGGATTCAGCAGGACTGACAGATGAAGATAATTTGCTTGTTGTTGTCCTGGATGTGACTTTTCCTCTGGCGAATTTCACAGTGAATGGTAATTTATCATCCAGCGATACTCTCATTCTTAATTTGAACCGCCCGGTTGAATTGGATGCCGAAAAAAGTATCGACAACGTCGGCATAGAAAATTATTCATGGATCATATCCGGTAATGATCTATTGTGGTACGGTTTCGGTATTGAGATGGAATATCAATTCGATACAGCAGGAAATTATACAATTGAACTAATAGTGACTGATGCAGCAGGGAACACAAACAGTAGAGAAATTGAAGTTAAGATAGAGGAACAAAAGGAAGAGGATCCCGACGGAGTGAGTCCTGATGATAAGGAGGAAAAATCCAATTATAACAGTTTATTATTGATCATTGCAGCCTTGGTGGTTTTAATTGTAATTATTGGAGTGTTATTCATCCTTTTTAGACGACTTAAAGGGCCTGATGAAAACAGGGATGATGAAACAACTGATAATACTTCTGATCAATATGATGACGGTAATCCTGATATTGAAAATATTTCTTTGGATGAACCGTCAGTTAATGGAGAGTACGATTCCAGAAAATATAATGATTTTACAATGGAATCTGATTTACCATCAGATGAATTTTTTGAGCCGGGATCGGTTCCAGGTGATCTGCCACCTCCTCCGCCTTTACCTCCCCTTTAAAATTAACCTAAGAATGCTCACACCACATCACCAGACACACTCTTGAGCATTTTTCTTATCTCTCGATTCAGGATATCTTCCTCGTAGACCTTTCCGCGTTTTCGTCCTTTTTCCATCCTATCTGATTTGGAGATATGTTCCATTTTCATTATCCGCGCCCTCCGTGTTATCATCTCCATCATTCTCTTGGCCAGGCCTTTTTTCTCTTCAGCCGGAGTATCAAGTATTCCCTTCAGTTCCTGAACCTCGCCGCCGTCGAACCATATTCCGCGGCACTCCGGGCATGTGTCCAATACCAATTCGTGGATGTGTACCTCCTTCATTCTAATACTGCATTGCGGGCATGACAGAATACCCCCAGATACAGTCCTATTGCGGATTAGGTGTTCCGGGCTGTCGTTTTCTGAAAAGTACTGGTCGGTCTCGTCAATGTCGAACCATAGACCCCCGCACATCTGGCAGTGGTCCAGTACCACACCTCGATCGTGTATTTGCTGCATATCCCTTCTGCATCTAGGGCATAGTTTCGTCAAAATGAGGCCTCCGAATATTTTCAGAACATTCTCCTGTTAATAAAGTTATCTGTTTTTTTCAAGTCCAGACAATTTGATATTTTCATAAAAATTTTTCATTCATCTACTTTTTTCTTCAAATCCGTCCCCAGAACCAGTATATTTGGGTCCAGCTGTAATATATGACGAATGTTAAAAGGAATAGAAAGATGATGGATATCAATATCTTTATCCATTTCTTGCTATCAAAGAGAAGTGAAACAACCCCTAAGGGTGTGAACAGAATAATAATACTACCGCTGAAGAAACCCATTACCCACATGAAGGAAACTGAAGCGGCGGTTGAGATCTCGTGGCTTGAAAGGAGTGTAATGGAAGGAATGATCGCAGGTATTGAGCATGAACTGTCAAGTAGGCCAAATACTAATCCGCTCCCCAATGCCATGATCCAAATGTTCTTTCCCTCCAGTTTTTCTTGAAAGTAATCGGATATCTTATCCTTCAGGGAACTTTTCTCATGTGCACAGTGTTCGCCATTTCCTGCATCATGGCAGCTGCATGAGTTGTGTTCAGTATCCTTGTTCCTGATCCCCCGGTAAAGCCCAATGCATGTTTTAACAAGGAAATACAGAAGCAAAATTATCAGAACCCCATAAATAACTATACCATTCACGGAGCCATATTTGGAAAGCTTGAAAACCCCTACAAGTCCTCCGTAAACCGAGAACACCAATCCATTGCCTATTGCGAATGGAATGGAGAGTTTCATTAACATGGATATTCGCTTATTTCGCTTAGGGTTGCCTTTTTCTGATTTTTTATTTCCATCGCTTCCATCCAATTTAAGAAATAAAACCGAACTGGCATATAGCAACATTAAGCAGCCCGGGCACAGAAGGGATGATAGCATACCTAAAACCATCATCTCCAGGAGGATCACTACAGGATTTCCCGAATAAGCCAGACTACTTGGATTCAAGAGGTCAGAGAATTTGAACTTTTCGTTCTTGTATACTGTCTCAGGCCTGATATCAGGATCCACAAAACCGGTCTCCAGAAGTGAATCCACCATTTTTGTTATATTATCTGCCTTTATAGGCCCTGTCAATGAGACAACATTGAAATCCTCGTCAATTATTATAAGAGTAGGATCATCCGGCATCACGTCCATGTAGTAGCTGAAAACCTCATATTCCATATCGATCGCCATGGTCCAGGTGACATCGTTCATATCGTATTCATCACCGAACAGCCTATCTGGAGCGGGCATACAGCAGGAAGGGATAATAACTGTAAGAAAGGTAACTTCTGAATTATTATAATCCTTATTCAGGTCCTTGAAGATGTCGAAGATATTATAGTTTTTCTCATCACAGTATATGCGGTAGCCCATATGATCGCCCCACATGAGCTGTAAAACATAAACTGGAGAATCCTCAGTCTCCCTTAGGTGAAATACCTTGTTGTTTCTTACATTATGAAGAGGCATATCCGTAGCATTCATAATGATACTTGCTGAGGTGTCAATTTCAACTTTCTCTCCTTTTTCATATCCCCAGGTAAGCCAGATGGGCAGGCTCAGCATCACAACTGCGATAATAGCGAAAAGAAAGAATAATTTCCAGCTGAGTTTTGAATTCTGCATTGTCCACTTCCGAATTTGATGACCCTCAATATGTTTGGTAATGATCCATTACAATTTAATTAAATATGTTGTTGAATCCGATTGATTATTTTCATGATGAAGCCATCTTTATTATTATTATTATTATTATTTATTTTTCTATTTTCAGTTCGTATATGATGGGCCATAATTTCCCAGTAATTAGGATAGTACCTGTATCATCCCTGTAAGCTATACCGTTTAGTACGTCACTTCCGGGATAATCAATACCAATCGAGTCAGTTATATTCGATAGGTCCATTTCACCAATTACTTCTCCAGTGGTGGGTGAGATCTGAATTATTCTGCTGCTCTTCCAAATGTTTGCAAATATTGTGCCATTAATAAATTCCATTTCATTTATACGATCCACAGGCCGTCCCTCTTCGGTTACATTGATGGCATCGATTATCGTGAAGTTGTTTGTGTCCAATCGGTACAATGTATCGGATCCATCGCTCATGATCAGATTCTCACCATCAAAACAGAGCCCCCAGCCTTCAGCAGAATAATTGAAATTTCCTACAGGTAGAAGGGTATCAATATCATACATTAAACCCCTTCCGGATTTCCAGGTCAGCTGATAAATTGTATCTCCTACAAGTGTCAAACCCTCCCCGAAAAGCTCATCAGGGAGTTTTTTCAATAATATGTCGTTTCCGGATCCTATTTCCGTTATCCTCACAGTAGATTGGGAGTAGAGTCCTGTGCTTTCATAAATATACCCGTCCCGATATTCCAGTCCCTGGGTAAAAGATGTGCTGTTGTGGGGGTAGGTATTGAGAATCATATAGGAAAATTCTGCAATGCTGATGGAGTGATCATCGGTATTGTCAAGATCTTTGCTCTTTGAAGTTTCATTTATTGGTTTGCTATTTAAAAATAATACCGATATGATCCCAATTAAAAATATTATTGAAATGACCGCTATTATTTTGATTAAGGATCTCATAACCTGGCCCTTCATTTTTTAATTAATTTGCACCTTTCTTTCGAGCATATATTTTTTGTAAGTATTCAATTCAGCGAATCGGTAATCTTTTCTGCATTTCTCCAGATCGTCTTCCCTGAAACCCGCAAAACCGCAGAAGACTGGAGTTGGGATCTTCGCTTCTGCCCCCAAGGGTGGAGGGGCAGGGTCTATCAAGATCAATCTGGAACAGCTGAAAATAATGCTGTATTCTCTCCAAATAAGCTCGTATCTTGTTCCGCATATGGAGCATTTATAGAAATATCGGATATCTCCTACAGCGGACTCATCTATAATGGTGAGTTCATCATCTCTTTTGAATACCGCCTCATCACCTTCAAGAACCTTTTTAATGAGATATTCACTCTCGAGACAAAGAACTGGCCCCGCTCCATAATTCACGTGGTCAAAATCGATTAGAGACCGGAACCGGGGGTACAGGCATGGGCAGCCGCCCTTTAAATAAGCACTTATTATCTGATCGGTGGTTCCCATGAGTTCTTGAGCCTTTTCATCAGCATTTTCCATGGTTATCGCTCCATAGTACCAATGTATATGTCATTTTCGTAAATGTCACATTGACAAAGTCAATCCAACCGGGCAATGGTCCGATCCCTCCACTTCAGATAGGATGAACGAATCCTCCATCCGCTCCATTAAATCCGGAGTGACAAAGAAATAATCAAGACGCCACCCAACATTTCTAGCTCTAGCTCCTGACCTGTAGCTCCACCAGGTGTAATTGTCAGGCTCGGGGTGATGTTCCCTGAATGAATCAATATAACCTGTATCAACAAACATGTCCATCCAGGCTCTTTCTACCGGCAGAAAACCCGATACCTTCTCATTGGCCTTTGGTCTGGCAAGGTCAATCTCATTGTGGGCGGTATTGAAATCTCCTGTTATCACCAAGGGTTTTCCCCTTTTCCTCTCCTCTTCGGCAAAGTCCAGGAAAGCATCATAGAAATCCAGCTTGTATTTCAGTCTATCAGCATCCTTCTTACCATTGGGATAGTAGATATTGAAAAGTGTGAAATCGTCATATCTAAGAATTAGGGTTCTACCTTCCCTGTCGAATTGCTCGATCCCGAAACCGTTCAAAACCACCTTAGGTTCCATCTTGGAAAAAACAGCCACGCCACTGTATCCTTTCCTGTAGCATCTTGACCAGTATGAGAAGTATCCGGGGGGAGTATTTCGGTCATCCGGCAGCTGTTCCTTCCAGGCTTTTGTCTCCTGTATGCAGATAATATCAGGGTCCCTTTTTGCCAACCAGTCAATAAATCCCTTCTTGATAACCGCCCGTATCCCGTTGACGTTCCACGATAGTATTTCGATCTTCTTCAATTACTTCACCTAATTACAGCTTCTATTTGGTTCATAGGAACTTATTGGAGATTGTTTTAATAAATATTTATCAGGATTAAGCTATAAATGGTTCATGGGATAAAAATGTATAATTTGGAACTCACTGAATCCCTACGGAATATGGAAAATTGATTGGACCATATGTTATTCAGATAAGGTAAAATATTGTTAATGCAGATATAGATTATAACGATTCTTTTGGATTTTGAGGGGCCTATAATGAAAGGTGAAGACGGGTTAGACCTGGACCGGCGCATCATCGAGCTGGAAGAGCAGATAAGGCATCATAATTATCTGTATTATACACAGGGGTCTGAAAGAGTCTCCGATGCTGAATATGATGCCTTAAAGGAAGAATTGGAGATGCTCGATCCGGACAATCCGGTTCTGCAGATGGTTGGCTGGGAGCCACGATTCGGAACTAGCAAGATACGGCACAAGGTAGAGATGCGCTCCCTTGATAAAGCCTATAACTATGAGGATATTATATCCTGGGCAGGCGATGAGGCCGAATTTGTCACACAGCCGAAACTCGATGGATTAGCTGTTTCCATTTATTACGAGAAGGGAGTGTTTCGTTATGCGGCCACCAGGGGAGATGGGAAAGTTGGAGAGGATATCACTGAGAATGCTCGCTATATTGAAGATATACCCAAACATCTCTGTAAGGATGTTACCTGTCATATCCGTGGCGAGATATTCATGACCCTTTCTGTGTTCAAATCCCATGCAGGTGTCTTTTCCAATCCTAGGAATGCTGCGGCGGGCTCTGTGAAGCAGAAGGACCCGGAAGTGACCGGTGAAAGACAGCTTAATTTCAGGGCCTATACCATGGAGATCGAACCGATGGAGCGATCTAGTTTGATCGGAGAATTGAAATTTGAATCCCAGCTAATGAGGCTGGTTGATAAGTTGGGCTGTAAACCTGTTGATTATCAAAAGTGCAGCCTCCAGGACCTTGAAGCGATTTTCACATGCTGGGATGACGGAAGAGGCGAATTGGATTATGAGATCGATGGTATGGTCATCAAGTTCAATTCTTTACATAGACAGAAAGAGATTGGTGCTACCTCCCACCATCCTCGCTGGGCTATCGCCTGGAAGTTCAGAGCCCAGCAGGCCGAGACCACGGTTGAGGACATAAGGTGGCAGATCAGCAGAAGAGGATATCTCACTCCTGTTGCGGATCTTGAAACAGTTAGACTTGCAGGTGCGAATATTTCTCATTCAACTCTTCACAATGTGGAGGAACTAGATAGATTGGGTCTGAATATAGGAGATAGAGTACTTATCGAAAGAAGAGGGGATGTAATACCCAAGATAATCAGGGTGATAGGCAAGGGTGAACGGAAAGGCGTGGTTCCAGCTCCGGAGGAATGCCCTAGGTGTCATTCTCCCGTTGTCCGTGAGAATATGTTTCTGAAATGCACCAATCCCAATTGCTCTCAGAGGATTCTCCGTCAGTTGACACACTTCGCAGAGGTTGCGGATATAGATTCACTGGGCCCGAAGATGATCAAGAAACTATATGACCGAGGTATGGTTGCTTCACCTTCCGATCTGTATAAGCTTCGTTCACCTGATCTGTTGACCCTGGATAAGGTTGGGGATGTACTAGCTGGAAAGATCATTGATAATATACGGTCCAGTAGAAGATTTTCCCTAACGCGTTTTCTTACTGCATTGGGCATTACACATCTGGGCGGGGTGATATCTGAGCTTCTTGCAGAGAAATTCCGGGATATGGAGTCCATAAGGGAAGCTACCATGGAGGAACTTCAGTCCATAGATGGTGTAGGTGAAAAGATTGCGGAATCCGTGAAGAAGGAACTGGAGGAGATGTGGCCGGTAATTGAAGAACTCAAGGATGCAGGTGTTGAGATATTCCCGGACGAGAAATCGCAGACTGGAAAAGATGATTACCCCTTGGAAGGAATGACCTTCTGTATTACCGGTACCCTGAGCAGACCCCGGAAGGAGATTGCCGATGATATTAAAAGAGCCGGAGGTTATGTCAAGGGGATGTCCAAATCCATAGATTATCTGGTAGCGGGTGATCATGCAGGTACAAAGATTGATAAGGCAAAGAATTGGGATGTCAAGATAATAGATGAGTATGAACTGGATGAGATGCTGTCTAAGAATTGGAATAATGTCAAGACCAACTACCAGACTAAATTGTTCCAATAGTAGGTTTTTTTTCAGAATAATTAAGTCATTATTGTTTTTCTATTTTCACTCTCTGGTTCGTTCTGTTATAATCATTATGCAATTAGGTAAGGAAAATTATAAATAATTTTAGGTGTAATGGAGGGAATTGCCGGGATGTTGAGAGTGGAATCACGGGTCATTTAGATAATGTTCAGATTCCCTTTCTCCCCTGTAAAAATATCAGATTGCGGTTGATCATTATGACCGGAGACGAATATGAAGAATTGGATTGGTATAGCAGACTTAAGAAGTGGTTCATGAATAATAACGAAGAATCCGACATGGTCATAGATGCCGAATGGAAGATACTGGATGTTAACGATAATGCCCAGAAGATGATGGTGGTTCAGCCGAATATACCATTTCCAATTGGAGTTCATGTTACTGACCCGGTGATCCATATTTCCATATTCACTACTGTGGAAACCTATGACTGGGAAAAACCCAAGAAGGCTGATAATTTCAGGGCTCTGCTTGTTCAGAATGACGAGAGCCATTTCATAAAGTTTGTTCTAATGGGTAGGAATGATGAGATAGTACTTCGGGTTGATCTCGATACCCAGTATCTGAATAAAAAGGAATTCAATACCGCCTTAAGCTCCCTTATTCACGGAGGAAACTGGTGCCTTACCAAGCTGGAGGGATTGTATTACGGAATGGATGAGATGGAGGGTGAGGGAGTGATGAATGAGGAAAAGGCCCTGGAGACCCTTAAATTGGGAATTCAGATCGATCTAAACAGAGGCCGAAAGACAAAAGATATTATTAGGGACCTCGTTACTGCCGGTATGGAGCAGGATCTAGCGGCCCAGATAGTAATGGAAGTTGTTGAGAATCCCATAACAGTGAACAAATGCAACGATCAAGGGGAGTACCCCATCAGCAAAGAGGAAGAGGAAAGCAAGACCGATGCTTATATCCACTGAGCATCAGTAATTCTTTTTATTCAAATTATCAAATGCCAAATCCTTTTAAAAGGATCCATTTTTCGGGATAAGATTCATCTATCTATAGGGGGGAATTTTTAGAGATGAAGATTCCAATATTTGTTCTGGACCTCTACTACTGCTTTCAGAGCTTCAATCCCCAATCCAGTCGCGTCCCTTTTCTTGTCATATTTCAGCTCTATTGACCTATCCCTAGTTTGAGCATATGCGCCAGCGACCACCTCACCCTGAGCTTCCAGATGATATCCGCCCTCAAGAAAAACTGACATTTTCCCATCACACACATCCGATGCAGCAGAGCTTAAGACCTCCATTGCATTTAGATAACCCGAACTTGATAGAGACAATCCCGCAAGGGGGTCCATATAGTGTGAATCACCGCCTAATGAGACCAGCAGCAAATCCGGGTCATATTCTCTTAGAACGGGATCGATTATTTTCTTCATAGCATGATCAAAGGTGGCATCACCAGACATTTTTGAGAAAGGTATATTCACAGTGTATCCCTGTCCCTTACCCTGTCCCACCTCATTCCTTTGACCTGTTCCAGGATATATTCCGCTCTGATGAGTTGAGATATACAGCACGTCATCCTCCTGATAGAAGGAGTCTTGGGTTCCGTTGCCGTGATGAACGTCTATATCCACAATAGCGATGCGTTTGCACCTGTCCTTCATCTTCCTTGCTGCAATGGCTATATTGTTGAAATAACAGAAGCCCATGGCCCTGTTCTTCACAGCATGGTGACCAGGAGGGCGGAAAAGGGCAAAGGTTATCTCCTTATCCTCATAGGCCTTCTCCGCAGCCAATATTCCCCCGCCGGCGGCCAGTAGAGCTATACCATAGGTTTCCTCTCTGATATAGGTGTCCGGATCCAGGTAACCCTCTTTTGCGTTCATTATCTCGTTATGATATCCCAGGCTGTGATTCAGGAGAATATCCTCCTTGGATGCGGGTCCTGGTGTGATTATATCCTCCCATACTCCTTCTTTTTCCATACGTTTTCTTATGGCAGTGAGCCTTTCAGGACACTCTGGGTGCATGTAGCTCTGCTGGTGTTTTATATATTCATCGTGGTAGATTATACTCAATAAATCACGCTCCGGGTGAGATAGAATTGGAACTGCACACCAGAATTGAATTTTTCATTATTTATAGCTGATGTTCATGTTGTTCGATTAGAGGTTAATGGTTTGAAATTCATAATGTCTGGATTACAGATGTTCGTGCAGGTATTTTTACTCTTCGAATTGGTAATATATATCCTAGGTATAGATCGATCCTAACACTTTTGTATTATCCAATAATGATAATTCTGAAAAGATAGAAAATTATAATATTCATACCCGATATATGTTTCAGGACAAATATAAATAGTCATATATAACTAATCCCTAGAGCATTGTTCGATAAAAAGTCATGTTTTTAGATTTAATGAGATTCCATTCAAACAAAAGACAACCGCAAGTGATAATATGATCGACGTAAAAGTTATTTCAGTAACTATAATATTGATGTTTTCCTCCTTTTTGATCGGGGGTTTGGACCAAAAAGTGAAGTTCATAGGGCCTACACAAATAACAGGTACACAATCCAGGGGATCCAATGTGGATGGCCATGATCATAATACTAGAGATAATAGAGCTTTGGACTGTACAAATTGGCTTCGGACACCTATAACAGTGGACGGAAACGCCAGTGATTGGACATCCAACTATACTGGGCATAACGTAGGACGAGCCGGTAAGAATGTCATGCTCTACATGGCCAATGATGATGAGTATCTTTACGTCTGCATTGATGTCATCAGTGACCAGACCAATGAGGAGAGTGTCAACGACCATATCAGATTGTGGTTCGACGGGGACAATGACAACAGCGTTGTATCACCCATAGGTTCTACTACAAACGAGAGCACAACCGACAATTGGATCATTCTTAACGGCAATGAGTCTGCCCGCAGTGATACAAATGGAATAGCCAATGATGCAGGGTGGCTGAACACTGGAGGGGGAATTTATGGAGATCCCGGTGTCTATGTTTCAATGTGGTATGATGCCTATGCCCCCTATCTTCAGAATCGATTTGTTGATTACATGTACAAGGTAGGATTCAACGGCACTCCTGCCCATATGGTGTATGAGATCGGTTTTCCCATGGAGAGATGGAACTGGTCCGGAGGGGATCAGATAGGATCCTGTCTACTGGTCTGGGAGCACGGTGATAATAATGCAATCGGGATATGGCCAGCAGGTTTAAACCCGTCCAATGTGGCAGGCTGGAAAGATATTTTTCTGGCCACTCCAAATGACCTTCCTTTTTATTCAAATCCTACGATAATACCAAACACAATCCTGAATGACAACCAGAACACCTCATTGATCGCCATTGAGGCCGGAGATCCTGACGGGCATATAATTGATTTCACCATGGATCTGTCCCAGATCGGAGGTGCCAGTCAAACTCAGCTTCTTGATGACGGAACCCATGGCGATGTTAATGCTGATGATGGGATTTTCTCCTATGAGTTCAGTGTTCCGACCATAATCGATCCTGGAGAATATACTCTTCCCTTCACTCTTACTGACAACCATACACCCAACACCGGCATGATAACCGGAGAGGTCAATGTTACGGTTGCCCAATATAACCGGAATCCCATTATTGATGATCCTTCCTTTAATGTTATAAACATGAATGAGGACCAGAGGATAGCCTACTTCAACATCACACCAATATTCAGCGACCCGGACCCCGAAGACAATCTAACATACTTCATCAGGAACGGGACCCTGTGGGATCACAGCAACCGATCCCTGTTGGCCGATTACCAGGTGCATATGAATGGGACACTCAGCATAGTGCCCTTACCTGACAGGTTTGGAGTTGAACATATTGAACTTACCGCCCAGGATCCTCATGGTCTTATGCTTTCAAACCCGCATTCCATTGCCGTATCGATACAGAGGGTCAACGACCTGCCGTTCATTCTGAATGTTAACGGAACCTATATTCCCGGACGGAACATTTCTCTGGATATTTGGGAGGATAGATGGTCTGAGTTCAATTTCACCGCTGATGACATTGACAATGATCCCCTGACCTGGGAGATCAATATATCGGATGAGATTCCAGGTATGAAAAAGGATAAGGATTACGAGTTCCAAGCGGAGAATGGCTCCCTGAGAATAAAAGGAGCCAATCATCATGTAGGCAACTACAGTCTCAATCTTACTGTGGAGGACGGTAATGACGGGATGGATTTCATCAACATTTACCTCAATATATCAAATACAAATGATCCTCCTCATCTGCGCGATATCGATGATGATGACGTATTTCAGGATGAATGGATGATGGTACTGCCCCAGGCTTCGGATGATGATCTTATTCATGGTGATAAGCTCAGATTCAGTACAAATTTTTCAAAGGATTTTCCGGGGGTTCTCACACTGGATAACTTCATGTTCAACAATACAACGGGTGAATTCCGGTTCAGGCCTGACAAAACCATGGTCGGAACCTATGCTACCCATATCATGGTCAGGGATCGAAATCTGAATTACAGCAGAAAGGATTTCAGCATCAGGGTGGTCAACAGGAATGATCCGCCTACCGAACCTATTTTCGAATACAGCGTTGACCATCTGAATATGACTGTAAATTTTACAATAATTGGCAGTATTGATCCAGATGGAGATGAGCTCAGTTATCAACTGGATTTCGGGGACCAATCACCGGGCGATTATTTGAAGACTTTTTATCCTGGCTGCTATGTGGAACACCAGTACAGGAAACCTGGAAATTATTCGGTACGCTTATGGGTGTCGGATGGTACATCCACAGGGGTCAACACAAGCACTTTGATAGTATCCATAAAGGATTTTGGACAGGATAAGGATGATCCGGTTAATCCGAATATCATACCTGCAGGTGATTATGAATTGGCGGGAACTGTGATCGATGCTGATGGAGCTCCCCTATCTGATGTTTCAGTCAATATCAGCTATGCAGATGATCAGACCAAATGGAACTTGACAAGCACAGACCAGTTCGGCAGTTTTCAGCTGTTCCTGCCTTCTGGTGTTTATTCCATTGAGCTTTCAAAAGAAGGATATATTAACAGAACCGCCACTCTTGATATTAACGATAGGGATAAAACAATGGAGTTCATCCTGTTGAAGGTGGGTCAGACCGAGGATGATATCAACAAGGATAACGCTGATACGGAATCTTCATTCGATTACTGGCTGGTCCTTATTGTTCTAGCTATGATGATAATACTGGTTCTTATTCTTATTCTTCTTGTGGTTTTCAAGAAGAGAGGCAAAGATGAAGTGCATCCCGAGAAAGAAGAAATTATTGCTCCTGATGCTGTTCCGCCGGTTTCTTCCGATCTGACAACATCAGGGCAAGATTCAGAGATAATTGAAGAAGACATATATACCGCAGATAATGAGCAGGAATTTTATTCACACACCGAAGGTTCAGGGGATCTTTATGGGAAGATACCCCTGGATGAAACCGAATCTGCTTCGGCAGAGTTCTTTGCCGATCTGCAGGTTGAGGAATCCGATATTGACGGTAATTATGAAGAACCGGAATATTACGATGAAACACAGTTCCAGCCTATTGAAGGAAAAACCCCCCAAGAAGATGCTGAAGTGCTAACCGATTTAATACTTGATAATCCTAATGAGGGTGTTTCTACGCCCTCCAAGGACGAACAATCCTCATCTGGCACATACCCTGCTCCCGAACCATTCGGCGAATCGGAGCTGACTGGTGATCGTTCAGACCAAGGAAGTATTGAAACGAAGGAAGATGTCCAGGAAGTGGGTGCCGTTCAAGGAAAATCTGAAGGGTCTGCAGCGAAGGTTGAGAATACATCAGAAGGTGGCGAGGATGAGTTACTATATCCCCCTCCTTTATTACCTCAGTCTGGGCAAAAAGCACCCCCTGCACCTCTCCGTGCCCCCAGAGCATTACCCCCTCCGCCCGGGGAGAGTCAGCCCTCTTCCGATTCAGCGCATCAAGCGGACCTGGCTGAAGTTCAGGATATACTGAAGTCTATCGTGCAGAGAGGAGAATAGAGAGAAATAGACCTTGGAAGTGGCCGATTGGTTCATTGTTACAGTGCAGGTATGCAGAGGCGACCGAAATATTCCAGGATTCCATTGTTCATAACTTCCGGGTGGAAGAGAACCCCGTAAACCTTTTTTGTAGTATGTTTGATTAGCGCAGGTCTTTTTTCTCCAATATCAGAGGGTCTATAATCAGCTATTATGTGGAATTCCTTAGGACAGGTTGCAGAAAGCGTGTGCAAATGATAGGCTTTGCAGTATTTCTCTTTCCCGAATATTTCAAATAAACCAGGATCTTTATTGTAATTTTCCATAATTTCTTCACATGGATATTTTTCAGAAATTGGTCTGAAGGCCTGTACACCAATTGCCAACTCATCAATGATCTTGCCTCCCCATAGTACGGACAGGATCTGCATGCCGGCGCATATCCCCAGAATTGGATAATTGAGATATTTGAGCAGTTCGAATAATTCCAAATGCTCCAAATATTCTTTGTCCATAAGTGCGGTACCGCAGAGAACAATCCCCATTACGTCAGTAGGTCTTTCGGAAGTGGCCCCTTCCCCCTTCGTTTGTATTTCATGAGAACCAAGTAACGCTGGTAGCTGACTGAAATGCATTGGATAAGTCGGGATATCCATTCTTTTGAACACTCTTTTAACCGGAAGGACGAACTCATCATTATGAAGAGAGCCCGGTTGTCTGCAGAGATCCACAAGAATGATCATTTTTCTATCAACTCCACTTCCGGTATTTCCATGACCCCTGAATAGTTATGATAATGTTTTTCATATCTCAAGACCTTAAGACGGGATCTGAACATTGGTCCGTCAATCACAAGTGTCTCTATCTCTCCTCCCTCGCCCGATGGATTGATGCTGTACCGGTCTTCCATTTCCATAAGCTCGGATAAAAGTTCATGATCAATTGCTCGGCCAAGAAGATTTTCCTTCAATGGATAGGCATAAATGCCAACAATAATTACTTCGAGTCCTATATCCAGGGCAGTTCTAAGGTTTTCCAAAGGATCCTTCATCCATAAAGGATTGAAACACCATAATCCCTGGTCCCTGCAGATACTCTGAACCCTTGTGGATTGATAGGTGGAAGCAAGGGTCCCTGTGATTATTCCTTCAATCAAGTATTCCTCTTTTGCTCTTTTAAATGCAGTCTCCAGATCTTTAAGCTCTTTTTCCTTGTTTCCTTCTGTCCTCTGGGTCACTAAGGGAATATCTACAGCCTGGGATAGATAGTGCGTCAAATGAATATTGGGGGTATGGAACATGTAGCTCTCTAGGTTCTGAGATTTCAAGGTTATAAGACACCTTATATCGTTATCCTGCATGCCTCTATGTAAAGCCAGAAATGAATCCTTCCCTCCCGAAAATAGAACACCCAGTTTCATACCTTTCACTTCTGGTAAGATTTGATCAAAATAAGATTGGAAATTGGATAGACTGCGCTTAATTATGAAGGTAGGGGTTTTAAGCCTATTGGATGAATATAATATATTTCAATATATCAAGGTGGCGGAGGCGGGCTTTTCTTTTCCACTCCCGGTGGCGGTGAATCAGGAGGTATTTCCGGTGGTGCAGGTACAGGTTCAGGATCGATTATTTCCACAGCTTCAACCATGGGTATTTCCTCCTCCTTATTGTCCTTGGGCAGTTCAACTTCAACCTTCACCTCTAAATCCATCTTCTTCTCTTTCTTCTGCGGCTCCTGATCTTTCTCCAGTATCTCGAAGAATTCCTTGGTGGATTTTGCACCATCGTCCTTTGTAATGTCGCCCGGCATACTGATCGGGCTCCTCAGATCGATATTCCTCACCGAGGACTGCTGGGGCAGTGCCTTGATCTGTCTTGCACCTTTGGACATCCCGTACCCAACTGTCTTTCCGGGAATATGAATTTCAGGCAGGTTCTGGGTTGAAGCAGGCAATGCCATGAGATCGGGTTTACTGGATGACGGCAACTGGGCCCTCTCCGCATTGTAGATCGCCATGGAGACCCTTTTGGCCTTGGGATCCATCAGAGGAGTGTCCGAAATTCGAGTGACACCCTCAGGTCTTCTCCTTTTCCTGCCTCTTGAAGCCAAGCCGTCTACGGCTACAGTGTCTGTGTAGTCAACACCACCGTCCTCCCAGCGGTTTCTCCTCCTGACAATTACAATTAGCAGGATCAGGAGTAGAAGTAAAATTACTAGTATTATCCAGAACCAGTTATTCTGATGCAGGGCTTGAGAATCAGTTTCCTTTTTCTCCTTTACCAAGGGTAGAATAGACCTTGAAGTATCACCGCTAACTGAGGTAAGAGTTACATCCAGCTGGTTGCCGGCTGCTTTATGGTCGAAGGTTTCCATTATAGTAATGGTCATTTCTAGTGAAAGTCCCTGTCCGGGTTCCAAGGTGTAATTCATCTTGCCTTTCAGCGAGATCTGAACGTTATCTATGTCTTTCAAATTCAGCGTCAATTGATCCTGGATAGTACCTCGATTTGATATATTGAGCATTACCTTGTACTGCCCGCCCTTCACAACCTCGAGCTGCTCATCCATGAATTCTACAAAGGGTTCAAGTTTTCCGACATATAATTTATGATAATATGTGGAGGAGTTCTTTATTCCGTCAGAGGTCCTTATCTGGACATAATAAATCCCGTCGGGAAGATAGCTTGTCACATTGTAAGAGTTGGTCATCGTCACCTGCCAAGATAGATATTGATTGCCTTCGGGTTCCGAGCCTATTTGGATGAAGTAGAAAAGATTATTAACATCCTTTGGATTTTCATCTGTAGCGCCGCTCCAGCTGAGGGACGGATACCTTTCAGGTGTGAATGTCGGTTCCACCTGGGTCGGAGCCGTGGGAGGTATGTTTCCTTCTACGGTTATTGTAATTATACCTGTCAGGATCTCTGATACAAGACCGTCTGGATCTTCGCATCTTATGCTTACATAGTATGTCCTGTAGGATAGATTCTGGACCACCTGGAAGTAGGTGGACTCACCCGTAGGTGTCCAGTCTATAATATTACCATTTCCTTCTTCGGTCCCTATACGTATATAATAGGAAAGGGTATCTTCGTCCTCGTCATATCCCTCGGTCCAAAATATAAGCGGGGTGGGATCTCCGGTCTTCTTGGGCTCTAGAGAAGTTGGGGGGTAGGGCCGGTGGTTGCTTTGGGTAAGGACTCGGAACATATGGTCACTGGGGTAGGATTCCAGGACCCCATCGTGGGACCATAAACGGATATAGTAATCATTCCCTCTGACCAGCGGTTTTTCCATCTGATAACGAGCTTCCTCTCCCGTTGTTCTCTTGTTGAGAACATCGTCCTTTCCCGGTCCTGTGCCTATTTGGATGAAATATGTGAGATTGTCCCCGTCGATATCGTAGGCTCCGGACCATTGTATGTTGGGAAGCGTTTCCTTGGTGTGTTTTGGATCTATGGAAGTGGGAGGTGAAGGAGGTGAATTAATATCCTCCATAATGCTTAGTACTTCCTCGTGAACAATGGAGAAAAAATCCATATCCTTGGACCATACCTGAATGTAATAGTTGCCATGAGGGAGGGGTTTTGTGATGTCGTAGAAGTTATTTGTTCCTGTGGATTTCATCAGAAGTATATCATTGCCTGTGGAAAAACTCCCTATCTGGATATAGTAGGTCAGGGGATCCTCATCCAGGTCTACCGCAGTGTCCCAAACGATTCTCGGAGTCTGCTCGGCTGTTTGATCAGGCAATATCCAGGTGGGAGGTGAAGGAGGGTTGTTGTTTCTCAAGTTAAGAATAACATCCGACATGTCCGGATCAATAATGCTTTCCACGCCATGGTCGTCCGCGACCTTGATATACATGCCATATTCACCCGGTTCCACAAGGTCGTTGGGATCAAATTCATATGATATCAGGTATCCTGCCCGGGTGTTTTCTATCGATAGCTCTTCAACATTTCCTGGCTTCTCCTGGTTAATAAGGAAATATTCCGCCGACCCGTTGACCATCTTTATCTTCAGGGTAAATGTGAAGTTGTTAGGAGGATACGGGTCCTGGTCCTCTAATTGGAAGGATATGTCCGTTGAGTGCGCACCCGGGATAGGTATGATACTGCTGCTCAGCGATAGGGAATCAGGGTCAATGAAAGGGCTGTAATTTGTTGTAATATCCAATTGATAGAGACCGCTGGTATCATCAATGATCAGCTTATCCGTGTTCCCGTCATAAACCTCGAAATAGAACTGCCAAATTCCGTCCATTATATATGGTTCCGGTGAAAGATGGAAACTAAGTCGGTACTGACCCGGACTAACGATTTTGAAATCAGCGTTATCCTCATTCATTATGCTGCCGTTCAAAAGGACCTTTTCCTCACCGCTGAAGGTTTCCTTCAGTACCATCTTTCCTTGGAAGACCGACAGGGGATGGAGATCGTCATCTTGAAATGTGAATGCATATTCTGTGGTTTCATCAATAGCAGGATTCAGGGTTTGATTTGTTATCTCCGCCATGAGTCCGAACGTAGCCTCATGTAAATGATATTCAATCTTTATATTTTTCAGGATGGGAGTTGTATGCAGGTCTAGCCCAGTGTTCACCAGATCCACCTTGAACCTAATCCACCTTTTATTCTCGGATGTTATCTGTTCTGGTGATCCAGCATAGGCCTCTGACCAGTTCCCCCATTGTCCCGGTTCGTCTGGGTCATCATTGCTGGATGAAGCCGTTTGGGTGTATATTAGGACCTCAGTTCCCAGGGGAGTTTCAGTTTCGAAGCTTATGGAATCATAATGAGGAGAGGTATTGTTGGTATCGAAGGGCTTGGACAAGTAGGAGCCTGTGGGTAAATACTCCAAAGGAAAATCGAATTCTTGGTTCAGGCTTTCATAGGTTCCTACTGCACCGTCATCTCCCTTTTCACCTACTCGGCTGGGTTGTGTAGCTGTCCCAGGGATACCTCCTGCCCCACCGGAAACATTCACTCCGTCCAGGGAATCATCAACAGCACTATCCTCAAAGAATACCTTGACCCTACCGCCTGATCCGCCGCCTCCGCCACCTCCGCTTTCACCCCAATTGACAAATGTGTTTCCTGAATTCCCTCCGTTACCGCCTCTAGCGTCAATTATACACCCGGATCCCAACAACACATCGTTTCCCACCAGCATTATTCCTCCACCTGATCCGCCACCTCCTCCCCCGCCGACATCGCCGTTATCCCCTGAATTTCCGCCCTTTATACCATTTGCCTCTATTGTACCGTTGATATATATGTTCTCAGCATGGATCAAGATGTTACCGCCGCCGTTACCGCCTGATCCGCCGTCCGTATCGGCGTCCCCTCCATTCCCGCCTTTGCTGCCTATGCTGATCTGGAATCCGTTGCCGGAACCATGTTGATCGCCTCCTTCACCACCATCACCTCCGCCCCATCGTGGACCGTCACCGCCGTCTCCACCGGTATTACCGTAGCTGCCTCCGCCGCCACCGCCACCACCGGACCAATCAGCATTTTCACCATCCTCCCCCTTTCCGACAACTTCAAGACCCAATCCGGATAGTACAATGGTGCTTCCATCATGCATAATGAAATTTCTAGCGTAAACCTCAAGACTGTCCGAGCTTTGGGGTTTTAGGATCGAACCGCTGTTAAGGGTGAAGGTCTCCACGTAGATGGGAAGGTCGGTTGTATGTATGCCGAAAATATCCAGATCTGCCTCATCAGTGACCAGTCTCAAACCGCCGTCGTCATTGTGAAATATGAATACCTGATCGCTTTCTTCCTCGAATATTTCAAATTCGCTCTGGTCGTTCACCGTGAAATTGAGTATTTTCGGGGTATATCTGACAGTGGATATGTCCTGTTGATCTTTACCTGTTAGCCTGTCTACTTCGATCTCACCATTTAATATTTCAATTCTGCCTTGCGGTAATACCAAAAGGTTTGTTCCGAGCAATAGGATCACTATTGTTAGCGATAATATCATAGTTCTATCTGACATCTTACAACCCCTAACTGAAATGCGGTCAATAGCATATATTAAATATTTTAGAGAAAACACCATTTATGGCTTCTAAACCAATAGAATCGATGATAGAAAAACTTTTCTCCGTAATATATTTAAATGTCCCTTGTGTGTCTTCTTCATTACCAAACACCTATAAATTACTACTAATTGTATATGATGTATAATGGAACGATACATCTATATATAATGATTTTTCATTAATTGATTAATTGGCCTACTGTGAATCAAATGATTGGTGGTTATGTAAAAAGGTGAGCTTTAGGTCTAGGGAATTACAGGTAAGATTTATGATCAGATTTGCAGATTTTCAACTAATTACAGTCTTTACAGTTGAATTGTATGTATAATGAGTGAGGGTTTTTTAATGGATACATTGACGGTAGAGAGTCTAGGGAAGGCGATCATGAAGAGTATCGGGGAGTTTGAGATGTCCGAGATTGAGGCCAAAGGGATGGCTACTCATATTCTCAATTTTTTCGGTTATAGTGAAAGGATAATCGATAATGTTCTTCATCCGGATGACCGGGATCTGTTCTATATGATGGAGGATAATGGTCTAATGGTCACTTCAAGGGAAGAGACCGCGCTTTTTGACGGCAGGGACTGGCGGATCCATTACTGGTTGTTCAAGAAGGACAGGATACTGGAATTGGCCCGTATGGATGACAACAGGGCCGTGAATGATGACGATAATGAAATGTCGGAGCTTTACAACAGTATACCTGAGGATGCCTGGTCTAGGATGTAGTTAGATGGATTCTGCTGGTTCCCACCTGGTTTTTCTGGCCAAGTACCCATTTCTTTCAGCAACCAGGGAATATCTCAAAGAGAGCGGCCCATCTCTGGAAACAATTTTGGCTTCACCCACTTACAGCGAGGTCCGACAGCGTGCGTTCTTGCGTGTAAGGGAAGCTTTGAATGCCGGGCTGGTTCCAAGACCTGTGCTTCTGGATGAGGTGGGTGTGGAAAATGAGATACTATCCTATCCTCTTGCCCGTATGCTGGTTTCCGCTGTTGACGATCCATTTCTCATTTCGCGCTATACCTTGGCAGAATCCAAGACCGCCTCCAAGGCCTTTGAGAAGGAGGATACGGAGAGCATTGTTGAAGTATCTCTTGATCAGGAATTGGGGAAGGTGTACCTTACGAAACTACCTTCATACGAGATAGGAGACCTACTCAAGGATTTTCAGATACCATCAAGGTATGATGCCTTGATACATTTCTCAGATTTTCTTTCCGTTTCAATAAGCTTCAATGCCTCAAAATGGAAATTGGTCAACAGGGATATGTTTAGAGGTTATGTAGGGCTGACCAAAGAAGAATTGGGTCGGCTTCTTGAGGAAAAGGTCAGAAAGAATATCCAAGAGGGACTTCCGGTTCCGGTAAACGATATGATAAAGGAAGCCTTTAAGGAACAGATTGGTGTTCTGCGGGGATTGGTTGCCGAACAGAAGGCGAAATTCAGGGAGAAGGACCTGGGAGAATATTCAACAGAACGTACGCCTCCCTGTGTGAAGAATATTATGGAGATGCTCGCCTCCCATGAAAATCCCTCCCATGAGGCCCGTTTCTTTTTGGCAACATTTCTTGTCCATATTGGATTTGGAATAGATCGAATGATGGCTGTTTTCAGCAGAGCTCCTGATTTTAATGAGGATATTGCCCGCTATCAACTGGAGCAGATCAGCGGAGATATATCGGGTACCAAATATACCCCTCCGTCGTGCGGAACGCTTAAGACCAAGGGATTATGCCTTTTTCCTGACAGCCTGTGCGGCAGGGATTGGATGACCCATCCTCTCACCTATTATAAGATTAAAGGCAGAAGTTTGAAGGCCGGAAACCAGAAGTTCAGCAATGGGGAAAAGGCAGCAAATGGCGAGAACAATAAGGATTGATAGGGCAATAATTTTAAAAAATATGAGATTATGCAATTTTCCATCATTTCAATTTATCATCAATGTAATATCATCTTTTCTCAAGGCCGCCGCTTCTCACGATCTCATATCCATTGTCATTAAAAAGTTCCTCAAGATGTCGTCTTACCTTTCCCTTCATTGATTTTCGATGAATGTAGACCTTGGTTGCACCGGGAGTTTTTTTCAAAGCAGATAGTATAGCTCCATCGTCGGCGCCCTTCAAACCCCAATTGGGGATCATATGCCCGAAGGCCGCATTGAAATCTTTTACAATGTCAGTGAATCTGGGGCAGTAATGGCCCCCTCCTATTCCAGAGATAATTTCCCCGGAATCCGGACAATGCGGAATGTCTAAAATAGATTTGGCCACGGCCTTTCCTGCCTTTGGGTCGCGCCATTGTTGCTCTCCGCTGCCGATCTCGATGAACATGGTGGGAGTGTCCAAATATGGACCATGGTGAGTTGCCTCAAAACATATCTGGTAGTCCTTACTGCATCCTATGTCACTAGCATGTTTTTTTAGATTCAGAAGGGCTCCGCTCATTTCATGGGGCATTGATGGGACAAGTGTGGATTCTCTTCCGCCGTATCTGGCCTCTGAAAAATTGCCTATTGGATGGACTGTTAAGGACGCAGTACCTGACTCAGCCTTATGACGGGATGCGAATATCATCTTAGAAAAATCTATGCTGGTGGAATTTCTTATTTGAGCATCCAGTTCCTCTGATTCAATATGGTGGTCGGTATTTATGATCATGGTAAGTTGGTCAAAACGGAAAATGGGTTTTCCTCTGAACTCTCCCTCTCTTTTCCATGAGATGAGTTCTAATAGGTTGTTCATAATATTGACGGATGCTAGGTCCACCGAGGAGGTAACTACCAAATACAAATGAAGACCAACTGAACTTGTATTGGAATCAAAGCAATAATGGGTCTGTGATCACTATCAATTCTGATAATTTAAATTGGAAGTAAGCAGTCCAGAATACCCAATAACAATTCCTGAATCTGGAATAATAACAGTAATGAGCAAAGTAATAAGGCCTGCCCATCTCATTTTTGAATAACCGATTACTTCTTGCTAGTACGATCTATTTTAATAGGTCCGGGGGTCACCATAACTATGCCCCTGTCGATCTGGGCCAGATCCCCGTTGACCTCAGTGGCGGCCCTTTTCAGCTCACTGGTTATTCTCTTCAATTCTATGGAATCTCCTGTTAGAGCCTTTGTATCAAGGACCAGTATGTTCTTGTTGTATACCAGATCGGTCAATTCTCTTACGTCCTGAAAACTGTTGATGTGTATCTTCTTGACCCATATGGTGTCCCTTTCAGGCGGATTCATTCCTGTGAAGTCCTTCTTTCCCAGATCAATATATTGTCTTGGTACCTCTGGCTCTTCTATTATTTCCTTCTTACCTCTCTTAAAAAGTCCCATTCCAATTACCTCTTATTTGCCTTTTTGTTTTTCATGGATATATGCCCTAAACCCCCATGCAAACGAATGCAAAGGACATACAAATACCCATCATTTTTTCCAACTATAAATATTTTATAAATGAAATATACTTAAAAAATAATTAAATCCCCGAAATATGGGAATAATCACATCCAGATTGCAATGAGAACCAAGTAAGTGTAAGAAGGGAACCAATATTAACTTCAATTTCAAATCAAGGATATGAATTCCATTAAATAATATGCTACATAATCAGCTCATTCACGTGGATTGAATGACTGAAAAGATCATCAGAAAAAGGGTCTCGGTAATTGTAGTGGGCGGAAATGTCGCAGGTGCATCAACAGCATCAGCTTTGGCAGAAAGGGGGGTAGATGTAATGCTACTTGAGAGGCGGAAGATCAAACAGGTGGGATTCGGTCTGTTCGGTGATGCTCTGGCCTATCATCAGTTCAGGTCAGTGGGTATGGAGATTCCGGAAGGTGATTTCATAACCCGCGATCTCACCAATGTCACGGTATATTCACCGGATGAGACCACATCACTTTCATTTGATAATGTAGGCAAGAGTATAAACAGATATGACTTCAACCAGCATCTGCTGGACCATGCCAGGGCCTCCGGTGTTAAGATAGTCGGGTCGACAGTAGGCATTTCACCAATATTGGAGGATGGGTTTGTTGTCGGGCTTGAAGTCAAGGATCCGATAAAGGAAGAAGAATGGATTGTCAGATCAGATATTCTGGTAGATGCAACAGGTGTTAAAGGCCACATCCGCCGTCAGCTTCCAGGTGCTTGCCCCATCTCGGAAACCGCACTTTTGAAGGAAACTGCAATATGCTATGTCGAGGTCAGGGAAAGGGGAAAGTATAAGGAAGAAAGAAAAATGGATGGGAAACCATTCCTTAATGGTTTTTTTTCCCAGGAATTAGCTCCAGGCGGACTGCATTGGATGGCATCGGATTTTCACAGCAGAGGAACTTATACACTTGGTGTAGGTGTGAGAAATATTGAAGGCCGCCCAAATCCCAAGGAGCAGTTCTACAAGAAACTGCTCCCCAGATATCCCTTTCTAAAAGGCCTATCCATAGTACAGTCCGGCGGAGGCCTCGTGGCTACAAGGGTGCCCTTATCCTCTTTGGTAGGTAATGGAATAGTGGCTGTTGGGGATTCGGGTTATCAGACCTGTCCCATGACGGGATGCGGAATTGCCACATCCATATTCGCCTCGGAGGTGGCTGCTGATGTAATAACTGAAGCTTTATCAAAGGGAGATGTTTCTGAAACCGCCCTTTGGAGATATAATATTGAGTATTACAAGGGCTATGGCCACAGGCAGGCACTAATGCAGGTGCTTTCCGATGGTGTAAGGGAAATGGGTGACCAGGGGTTGAAGGAATTGGCCAATAGCAATATAGTGAACCCTGATGAAATTAGCAGAGCGGTCAACGAGGGTAATGGCGAAATAGCCCTAATGAATAAACTTAAGGTGGGTCTTGGGCTTATGTCCCATCCAGGGGTGATATTCAAGTACCGATCTCTCCTTATGAAAATGCGCAAGGCCAGAAAACATTTCATGAAATATCCGAAAGATCCCAGGAATCTCTCCAAATGGAAGAAAAAAGCATTGGAAATCCTGTACGGCTGAATGCACCTCCAATCACTTTGTAATGGATCTATAATACCTGCCAATTGTGGCGTATGTGGGTAAGGCCTTTTCCCTGAGCAGGGCTGTGGCCGATTATGAGTTTGACGGCACTCTTTTTGGAATCAAGTTTATCAGTATATCTCCCGCCCCACAGCTCAAGGTCCAATCTATAGGTCCCCTGCATCAAAGGGATTCTTTCGAGTCGCAAATTGATTTTTATCTTTCCGTCAATACCAGGAATATTAAATGAGTCCAAATGGGTATTGCTTTTGTATACGACCTTTTCCTTTTCATCGGTAATTATAAACGCAATATGCGGAGATTCGATGATATAATCATGTCTGGCTGACAGCTCCATCTCGATCTCAACATCATCCCCGGTCTTAACCTCTGCTCTTCGGGGCGCAATGTTTCCGATGGCCCCCAACACAAACCCATTATCGGTCTTACTTGCTTCTCGGGGTTCTGGAGTGCTGTTTTTATCGGATTTCTTCTTATTCTTTTCATTATTGCTGTGATTGTCAATTCCGTAGGGTCCGAATGAACTCAGATATTTACCAGCCACCGAATCCGGTTCACCTTCATGCGTTATGGAACCTCTCTGTAAAAGCACAAGTCTGTCGCAAAGGAGCTTGATATCCCCCAGGCGGTGGGATACTATCACAATTGTTCGCCCTTCCCTTTTCATTTCCAATAGCTTCTCAATGCATTTATGTCTGAATGATTCATCGCCCACTGCGAAGATCTCATCAATTACAAGTATGTCTGGGTCCACGTGGATCATGCATGCGAAGGCCAGTCGGGCATACATTCCCGACGAGAAATTTTTGATCTTTACTTCGGGAAAATCCTGAAGTTCGGAGAAATCAAGAATACAATCATATGATCGGTTCCAAACCTTCTTAGGGATTCCCATCAAGGCGCCGAAGATATAGATGTTCTCTCTAGCGGTCAATTCTCCTTGGAATCCAACGCCTAGTTCTAGAAATGGCGTCAATTTACCACTGATCTCTACTCGGCCAGAATCGGGAACCAGTATCCTTGAAATGATCTTCAGCAGCGTGGATTTTCCAGAGCCGTTCTCCCCGATTATTCCGACACACTGGCCTCGTGGGACCTTTATTGTTATGTCCCTGAGCACCTTTAGCTCCCGTTTTCCTGAAGTACCGGGGAAGAGATTTTCCCGTATGAATGTAGCTCTGCTCCTTTTCCGTTTATGCGGTATCTTGAATGATATGTTCACTGAGTCCAGTTCAATGGCATTATTTACATCCATTATCAGACCACCTTACCAATTCTATTTTTCAGGCAATTGAAGATGATGACCCCCGAAAGCAGAATGAACAGACAGCTTGCTAGGGGATATATGAAAGTCTTTATTCCCGGAATGTTGCCGAAAATAAGAACCTCCCTTGAACCGGTTATAATATCCGAAAGCGGATTTATATGCATGAATCTCTCGTATCTATATGGAATTACTTTCATGGGATAGAAAATGGGCGTCGCAAAGAATCCTGCGAATATGACCACCTCCCATATATGAGAGATGTCTCTGAAGTATACATAAATGGGTGAAAGGGCCAAGGCCAATCCCAGTATGAAAATGAACTCCAGCAGAAGGAAATAAGGAAAAATTAGTATGGTGGGAGTGATGCTAATTTCGAAAAAGAAGGATAGAATAATAATGAAAATGAAAAAAACACCTACTTCAAGTATTGTTTTGATCAGGGCGGTAAGAACGGCCGAGGCAGGAAGCAGCTCTCTGGGAAAGTAAACTTTTCGGACTATATAAGCATTATCTCCTATGGCCCTCATTCCGTGTGTCGTACCGTAGGTGAAGCCTCTCCATAGCAGCACCCCTATGACAAGAAAAACCGAATATGGGGTATTTACCTCAAATCTTCCAGGGAAAAAATAACTGAAAACAACGGTCAGTACAAGGATAGTAAAGGCGGGATTCAGAACCGACCAAAGAAATCCCAATGCCGAATTCCTGTAGTGAAGTTTCAGAGTTGTAAGGGCCAGTCTTTTGACCAGTTCCAACTTTTCCGCTGAGAGCTTGTACATTTGAAGACCTTGAAATACCGATAAGTATTATTGAATATGTAAATATTCCGGTATTGGAAAACTCCGCTGGTTTATGTTTCCCTGTTACGGGAGCCAGATAAAATGCGGTTTTTTGATATTAAAAGGCCAAGGCAGTTACCTGGAAACATGGAAATTATGTTGGAGAGCGGATCTTAGAAATTCCAAGAATATCGGAGCCGGTCTTTGTGGTTTGGATCGGAATTCAGGATGGAACTGACAGCCAAAGAAGAAGGGGTGGTCCTTGAGCTCCAATATCTCCATTCTCCTGCCATCTGGTGACTTGCCTGAGAAAATGAGATTTTCACCCTGTATCCTTGAGATGTAATCCGGATTCACCTCATAGCGGTGCCTGTGTCTTTCCAGAATTTCTTCTGTCCCATAGATATCATAGGCTCTGCTGTCCTTGTTTATCAATATCCTGTGGGCGCCTCTGCGCATTGTTGCCCCCATTCTATCCTCCTTCAACTGTTCTGGAAGCAGGTCTATAACAGGATGCGGAGTAGATTGGTCGAACTCAGTTCCATTTGCATCTTCAAGGCCAACTTGGTTCCTGGAATATTCTATTACTGCCATTTCAAATCCCAAACATATTCCCAGGAATGGAACTTTGTTATTCCTGGCATACTCTACAGCGGCGATTTTCCCCTCTATTCCCCTGATGCCGAAACCCCCTGGGATCAGGATGCCCTGAACGTTTTTGAGAATATTCCAAGCTTTTTCCCCCCTTTTGTCATCCCGTTCAAGATCTTCAGAACTCACCCATTTCATTATACAGTTAGTGTCAAGTTCGGAGCTTGAATGGGTCAATGCTTTGAGATGAGATATATAGGAATCCTTGAGCCCCGTATATTTACCGACCAAGGCTATCTTCACCTCTTTTTGCGGCTCGGTGAGCCTTCTAACATATACTTCCCATTCTGTTAGGTCAGGTGTTTGGGGATTGAGCTTTAATTTCTTCTGAATGATCGTCGATACGTTCTCTTCCTCAAACAGCAGGGGCACCTGGTGGACCTGTTCCACATCATACACCGAAAAGACCTCTTCTTCCTTGATATTGCAGAAAAGAGATATTTTTCTTTTCACATTGTCCGAAAGGCGGTGTTTAGACCTGCACATGATGATATCGGGCTGTATTCCCACACGCATGAGTTCCTTCACGGAATGCTGGGTAGGCTTTGTCTTCTGTTCACCAACCACACCCAGTACCGGAACCAATGTCGAATGGATCACTAGAACGTTTTTTTTACCATGCTTGTTTCTCAGTTCCCTTACAGCTTCCAGAAAAGGCATGGATTCGATATCGCCTACTGTCCCTCCGAGTTCGATAAGTGTGATCTCGGCTCCGGTATTTCGAGATACCTCTTCGAATCTGCTGATGATCTCATTCATTATGTGCGGGATGATCTGGACGGTCTTGCCGAGATATTCACCCTTTCTTTCCTTCTGGATAACGGATTGGTACACCTTTCCAGTGGTAATATTGTGTTCAGAGGTCAGATTGATGTCCAGAAATCTTTCATAATTCCCTAGGTCTAGGTCAACTTCCGTTCCATCATCAAGTACAAAAACCTCTCCATGCTCAAAGGGATTCATTGTTCCTGCATCCACATTGAGATATGGATCTACCTTTATAACGGTGATTTTATAACCGCATTCCTTCAGAAGAAGACCAATGGAAGAAGTGATCACGCCCTTGCCCAATCCGGACAGGACCCCGCCGGCAACTACTATGAACTTCATAATATCAACGGGAACCTGAAAAAGTGTTTGAACAATATATAACTTCCCACCAAAGTAGGAGATGGTTGGAATTTAAAGGATAATTCACAGAAAAAGAAATTCTTTTTTGATCTTAGACTTACTGAAAAAAGTAGCTAGATCATCCCCAACCATTGGGTGAATCAAAGGTTGTTATATCAAAAACACCGCATGAATGAAGCAGATCCCCGCACTTCTGTTTCTCTGTATGGGTAGCCTCGATTTCCATGCCAAGCTCAACTTTCTGTGAGGCATCCCTCTGGTATTCCACCCCGAACACGATCTCGAAGCCCAGATCTCTGGACTTATTCTTCTCGGTGAAGTGATCATAGAAATTGATGTTTGCCATAACCCCCGCGCTTTTCACATGATCAACCAGCTGTCTTACTTCCTGCCGTAGGTTCTTCTCGTACCCCACGGAACCCTTTCCCCTTCCCTTCTTGGAATAGAGAGGTATCCTGACATCGAAAGAGGCCGGTTTGAACTGCACCCATTTCATCTGAATGGATATAACATTTCTTTTTTCCGGGGCGAATACGGAATTGGAAAAGGTTCCGAAATTGAAGAATCCCGTTGCATCAGTATACTTCCATTGGGATTGCATCTTGGATATTTTGGGGGGGGCTACCTCATCCTGTTTTTCTTCCGATATCAGATATTCCATCTTGTGGGTGACATCAATTCCACCCAGCAGTGCCTTTCCGTCGGGGTTGATCCTCAGAAGCGACCCCTTCCTGAGCATACCCACAAAAGTGAGTGTCTCCTCAGTATCCATATTTGTTATGGATGGATTCCTAACATTGTCATTGGGCTTTATTATGATGGTAGGCCGTACACTACGGACCGATTTGTTGAACTCGAACCAGGTATCGTCTGGCTTAAGTTCCCTTGAAGGTGATTCGATGAACTCAGGGGGATTTTCCTCAATGTCAGGTGGCTGTCCTATGGTGGCTTCTACAATATTGCTAATGGATTCTACCGTGCCCGCACCGGTAAGGAGCTCTTTCACTGTTAGGAAGAACCTTTTTCTGTAAGGCTCCCTTCGTTCTCCCGGAAGTCTGGGCACGCCGAATAGGGCCCCCATCCTCTCAAGGGCATCAAGGTCCGCATGATGAAACCATTTTGAACGCATGAGGTCAGAAAGGTTGTCCTCAAATGTGCTAATCTCCTTACCGAAGCTCCCTATGAACCGATGTATAAGAGAATTATCCCTATAAGCCTGCATGTATAGGGGCAAACGATTTATTATGCGTTCGATGTTAAGCATGTTCTTTCCTCTTTGTCCTATTGATCCTTTATCTTCTTCTATACACTTTTTGAATGGGATTCCCAAACTGCGCGGTTCAATCCACGACTTCCATATTGATATCCCTTAATTTTACCAGCTCATCATCCTTTATGGGCAGGTTATCCCTGGTATAGTCAATGGCTACACCGGATGATTCGTAAAGAGCGGAAATTGAGAAATCCAGAAGTTCAGATATTCCTTTAACTCCTTTGATAAGGTTCTTTACTCTCAGATAGTCCACAGGTTCACCAGTTCTGAGTTTCTCGAAATGAAGAGCTATCTGGGTCTCAATGCCTTCGATTATTCGCTGTTCAGCTATGGTCTTCTTGGTTGGAACCACCCTTAGGTTGAGATCCACCCTAACATAAGAGACCAATGTGGGTGTAAACTGGGTCTTGACGCTAATGTTCTCCAGTTCCGCTCTTTCATATTCTCCGATCTCCATATCTCTAGTAGACTCGTCTATCCTTTTTCTGGTATCCTCGACCAAACCCCTTATTTTTTCATCGAAGATCCTGGTGATTATCTTGATATCCTGAAGATTTTCAACATTCTCGTTTTTGAAAACAGCAGTGACCATCTTGTTCCTGCTTACGTTATCTCCGCTGCCCAGGGATTCAATATAATCGGCTATGTTGTCTTTAATGGAATCCAAAGCTCCGTCCAGTTCTTCCTCGGTCCTTGGAATGTCTGTGAGGTTTAGGAAAATGTCTATGGAAGTTCTGACGAGGGTGGTAGATTTGAGATTGACCTGAATTCCAGCAGGCCTTACCCTTTCGATGGCCTTCTGGACATTTTTGTAGGATTCGCTCTCGGGATCCTCCAGGTTGGGTCCGTCAACAATGACATCGATCTCTCCTGGCACTCCTTCGGGCATATCCAGGACTGAAACATCTCTGACCCCCGGGATTGCCATGATGGAATTTTTAATCGAATCCACAGTGGTCTTTCCTGCTGAAAGCACTACTGCTTTGGCTCTAGCCCTCAGTTCCTCGTCGCTTTCTCTCTCAGTTCCTATCGTGGTCGGTTTCTTGTTAATGACCTTGTCGATCCCGATTATGGGACTTTCCAGTTTGGTTATTGTCTCGAAATCCGCCATACCATCCTTTCCGGGATCAAGGGCCTTGATGGGAACTTCGATCTCGTTCTCTCCCCTGGTCAGAGTCAATGTTATTGAGGTCTCGAAGATCTTCATGTTGGATGCCTTGGTTTCCTGGGTGGAGACAAGTGTGCCCCTAGGTATTGTAACCTCTTTATTGGCATTCCTACGGGAAAATGTTACAGAGCCGGTAGCGTATTGAGCAGATTTCCGAGCTACTCCGAGGATAGCCACAACCATATCCAGAGCCGCACCGTTTGCAGAGTCCACGAAACCTGCATTATATGCGGCCTGCATTTGCTCGTACATGGTGGCTATCTCCCTTCCAACAGCTTCAACCATGGTCCTGGCTACGGAGCCGACATTTGTATCAGAAACAGGTGAATTATCATGCATATCCTTTATTATGGAATCCACTACCTGTCTGTAGGATTTTCTTTTGAATACCAATTGGATCACTCCTTCATTCTTCAAGATAAAGCGGATATTTGATCTTTAATTTCTCTTTTGTCTTGGCAAGTTCCACCTGCAGTGAGATAAATACCAAACTGGGATCTTTAGGGGATGCGTATGCAATTATTTTCTCAATGTTCCTAATACGGGGTTCTTTTTCCAAACAGTCCCGTACCAGGGTTTCGATTATTCTGTGGGTGTCAGGGATATTGGGTTCTCCGATGATCTCCTCAAGAAGTGACCCGTAATTTGGATGACCCAAGGGCGCCAATTCACCCTGCCGGGTTATCAATCGGTGCCTGATGGCCTGAACCATGAGATCCCTATCTTCAACAGTATCAAGGTCTCCTTTACCGTCAATGACGGCATCGGTAGTAATTTCCCCATTCTCGTTCTCCTCGGACATTATCCTTATGTCCCGTCCGTAGGAATCCACTTTTTTTGCCATTATGACCATCCGAATCTACGTATGCATACACTAAGTGATGAACTATATTTTTATTGCAATCAAATAGCCTTAGAATATCAGATAGGCACCAATGAGAAGTTTATTAATTTAAAGTTTCTGATATTAATATATTTATCATACTCAATGTAGGGTTTTTTATATGATATCATTTCAAAATTCCAAAAGGAGTATTTTATCCCTTGAAGAATTACATAATGGAAATCTTACCCCCAATTTCATTTAAAACCCTATCTCTACTTTCCTCCTTTCTCTTAACTAGAATGAAGCCTTGTCGTTTCATCTAATTAATATCAATAAAAACCTTCAATTCCTGCACAAAAATATAACGGTGTGATATTTGTTCGAAATGGTATAAATATATTGATCAACCATATACCTATTGTAATATGCTATACCAATAGATTTCAACTAATAGAACACAATGAATAATGTTCATTGACGGTGTATTCGAAGAAAAATTGATGTAATTATCACGAATTGAGAATGGCGGCATTGTTGAATTACAGCGTGTTTGAAATTCGGGAGTTTCTGAAAACAGGTCAAAATCATTATATTCTATGATATACCTATTGTTTTAATGGATTTATTGAAATCATTTTGACGATGTTGGTGTTTGATAATCGATAGATAATTAATTACCAAAACGAGGGATTGATTTGAGATATGAAAAATATCTATTGACAGCAGTTTTGCTTATTTTGTTGGCCACTCCGTTTCTTGGAACCGTAGCGGGATCATACCGTATCATTGAGGATCAAAACCACCATACTTGGGATTCATTACTTACCGGTAACCCGAAAGGAAATGGGGTTAGAGAATTATTTTTCTCCCTGGAGCTTACCCAGCCAAATATTGAAGTGGATCCTATCGAGGGTACCCTTTCATTGGGTGGCGAAGGATGGTTTGAGAGAGCAGATCCGGGAGATTTTAATCTTCCAGTAAAGCCAGTTAACGTTCTTATTCCATTCGGATCAGAGATCGATGATATTGAGATCCAATGGGGCTCCTCCGAGATGATATCATCTGGTTTGGAAGTCGATAAGGTTCCTATGTTCGATATAAAATCCACCATACTACCGGAGCATAAGGGGGAACTTGATGAAATCCAGGAACAGTCCCTTTCATCGATTAGGGATATAGAACCCGGTATAGAGGATTCAGGCGTCAAGTTCTTCAGAGGTTTTTCCTACAATGTGCTTTCAGTTTCACCATTCCAATATGAACTATCGGGTGATAGTCTGTATTTTTACAGTTCTGCAGAGGTTACTTTGAAACTTGGAGATGAACCTCTCAACGATAGATCCGAGCTGTTGAGGATTGGAAGTCCAGACGGATATCTTTTTGATATTGATGAACTCCTGGAGCGAGAATTTGTCCCCACCTATCCCCTTGTAAGTGAAATATTGGGTGAATACGAAGACCTAGCACTTATTAGCGACAGAAGCATTCCCCAGCCAGGGGAAGAGTTTTCCATGGTTGTGATCACTTCATCGGGCTTTTATGATGATTTCATACCATTCGCCGAATGGAAGATTAACAAGGGTATTGCTACCAAGATAGTAAATGTATCCGATATCACCTCGGATGCTGATTACAACGGAGTTGACACCCAGGAGGAAATACATAATTTCATAAAAGATGCCTATAATAATTGGAATACCGAGTATGTGATTCTCGGCGGGGATGTTAGTATTGTTCCCCATAGAGGTTTCTATGTTTCCATGACAACCGGCAGTGGGCCGGTAGCGGATCACATTCCTGCAGACCTCTATTATGCATGTCTTGATGATCCCTTTAACAATGACGGGGACAGCCGTTGGGGGGAGGAGAACGATGGCGCCGGCGGCAACGATATAGATGTAGTTGCCGAGGTATATGTGGGAAGAGTTTCTGCTGATACTGCAGGTCAGGTTGCGGCTTTCATAGGTAAAACACTTGATTACGAGAGGGACCCTAGACCCAATTATGTTCAGGAGGTACTTCTGAACGCGGCTTGGCTGGATCAGTTTACTGATGGTGCCCTTTCCTCAGATGCAATATTCCAGGATGCTTTCCCTGATGGATTCACTGCGACTAGGCTTTATTCTACATTGAACAACGCTTCCAAGACTAATTTCAATAACAAGATGAACTCAGGCATGGGAATGGTCTACAATGTAGGCCATGCCAATCATCAGGGAATATCTATCGATAATCATACCTCTCATTCACGTACCGATGCCGACGGTCTTTCAAGCGACCACAAGTTCTCGGTCTTCTATACCATGGGCTGTTTGGCTAACCGGTTTGATGTGTCCGATACATATGCTGAACATATGATGTACAATCCCGATGGAGGCAGTGTGGTCTTCATCGGTAATACTAGGTACGGTCTATACAGTCCGGGCAATATGCTAAGTTCACCGTCCCATGTTTTCGCTATAAATTTTTTTGATCAGCTTTTCCAGGAGGGCCATAGGGATGCCGGCAGGGCCAACCAGCTAGGCAAGGAAGAGCTCACATGGCTTGTCGGAAATGAATACTATCGATGGATCTATTTCACAATTAATTATATGGGCGATCCCAGCATGCAGATATGGTTTAATGAACCCCAGGAAATAGATGTTGAACATCCGCCTGCAATATATGCCGGGTCCCCTGCTCCGGTAGAGGTCAATGTGAACACTCTCACCAGAGCGCCAGTTGAAGGAGCAAATGTGGCTATTGTGAACTGGCCCGATGCTTTCTCGAATGCCACCACCGATGCTACAGGGGTAGCTGAGCTATTCCCCAACCCGAACGATGTTGGAACCGCAAACATTACAGTTACTGGGCCGGATATCAAACCATATTATTCAACCATGCTGATCACCGATGATATGGTGGAACCGATAATTACCGTTAACGTGAGTTCTTATGGACCGTACTATGATGATCCCGGTGCGGTCATGGAAGTTGATTTCAGCAACGGAGGTTCAGGCTCCGATCTTTGGTTCGCTCAGTACAAGGACGGACTGACCGGCCGATGGCAGGACATATTCAATGGAACCGCCGGATCATCATATATAGTGGACTGGGCATTGGATTGGACGGAGATCCAGGATGGCGTTCGCACAATTTTCATTAGATGTGTCGATGAAGCTTGGAACATTGCTCTGGACTCTGTCACATTTGAGAAGGACTATCAACCTCCTTTTATTCAGCTTGACAAGGATGAAATGGGCTGGTTTGGTCAGGATCCTCAGGAAGCGATAGGGGTACATGTGGAGAGTACACGGGCAGGTACGCAGCTGAATAGGGCTTTCTATACCATAAATCAGGGTGATGAAGTAGAAATTTTCAATGAGGATACTGTGGCCTATGACGGCAGTGTACTGGTCAACTGGACAGATCTGAAGGACGGGATCAATTATCTGAACTTCACTGCACTGGACCAGTTGGATGTCAGGGATAACAGTTCGGCACAGGTGATCTATAAGAAGGACAGTCTGGTACCGGAGATAATTATCAATAATGTCACGTACGGATATTATACCTCTGATCCCGGTTCGGTTATTGATGTTGATTTCTTTGATCAGGATCTTTCCCTGCTTCACAATGCTACTTTCAGGATAGAGAACGGTTCATGGCAGGAGATATTTTCAGGGGGAAGGATCAATCATACCCTTGATTGGGGTGCGAATTTCACCGAATTCGACGAAGGGCCGAACTACATGGATATCTGCGCCTGGGATGGTGCGGGTAATCAGCTGATATTGGAGGATGCAGTTGTATTCTGCAAGGATACCCGTAAACCTGACTTCCTATCTGACAGCTATCTTTTCGGTTGGTTCAGTCAGGATCCCGGTCCGGTCATTGATATCGATTTCAGTTCCGGCGGAGGATCCCCATTGGTAATGGGTGAATACCGTTTGGGCGGAGGTGATTGGGAGACATTGTTCAATGACACAAGGGATAACTACACACAGGACTGGGCTGTTGATTTCTCATCTCTTCATGAAGGACTGAATTCATTGGATGTCCGTGTTGTCGATAGTGTGAACAATATTGAGGTGTCTCAAGATCTTTATGAGATAGGGATTGATTTCAATCCGCCAGAGATCTGGATGGATAAACAGGTATATAATTATACTGAGACCGAGGAGATAATATTCGGAGGTCAGTATTTCCAGACAGTGTTTTCCACTGGCGGCAGCGGATCGGACCTCACCTACGCACAATACAGAGTAGGTGATATGGGAGAATGGATCAATATTTCAGATTCCCTTGACGACAATGAGACCCATGCCTGGAGGTTGAATCGGTCTCTACTTTCCCAGGGATTGAATGTAGTACACCTAAGGGTGTTCGATCATTTATTCCAGGATGATGATAATATTTCCATTCTGATATTCTATGATTCCCGACCGCCCATAATAGAGGTATCCTCCAATGAACTAGGATGGTACAACCAGGACCCTGGGATCATGCTGCATCTTGATGTCAGAGAGAATGGTACTGGGTCAAATCTGACCTCCATTGAATATAATGTTGATGACGATGATGAATGGTATATTGTATTCCAGGATGTTTTCAACGGTACAACTGTTGGAACTGAAGACCGTTACTCTGAGGAAATCCAGTTTGATTTCAATGTAATAAATGAGGGTTATAACAAAGTAACGATACGGGCTTGGGATCATTCCGGGAAGTCCGCTGAAACAGAAGTAACGGTCAAAAAGGATACGGTTTCTCCAGTATCGGTTCTGCTTGCATCACCGGGTAACTCTCAGGATACTTCATTCACGACCATCTATCTGGCCTGGGGTGAGGTGGACAGGGACCTTGACGGGAGCAGGATAATTGGTTACGAATACGAGGTCTCCTATACGGATGGTTTTGCAGACCCATTTGCTTCAGGGAGTGTTGAGGAACTTACCAGCGAAGTAACCATAATCAAATCCGGTAAATATTATTGGCGGGTCCGGGCTTTTGATGAGGCTGGGAACATAGGCGAATGGAGCAGTATTTGGTCATTCTACCGTAATAGTCCGCCAAGAGCCAGAATGAATATTTCCTCAAGAGGGGACATATATCATCCATTCCTGTTCGATGCATCGGCATCCGAGGACGAGGATGGCTCTATAGTAAATTATACTTGGACATTGGATGACAAGGTTCAGATATTTGGTGAGACGATTGAATATCTGTTCACAGTTAATGGTACATATGATATTCGTTTGACAGTAAGGGACGATCTCGGCAAAGTGGATATCATAGAGGAGCGTGTGGATATAGGGGGCTCCAAATTCAAACCGGGAGATCATGTCAATGTCGGAGGTCAGGAGAGAGAAATTATTGAGGTAGTCTGGGATGAGGAGCAGGATGAATGGACCTATGTTCTGGATGATGGTTCAGAGATTCCACAGGATGATCTTGCCCCTTTCCGGAAAGAGAGTACAACCGATCCCCTGGAGAAGGACGTTTGGGGTGTGCCCTGGCAGTATCTCGCTTTTGCAGTGGGAGGGGTTTTGATTATTTTCCTGGTGCTCGGAATAATAATACTCAAGAAACGGAGCTATGCACCAATAGTTTGCCCCAAGTGCGGTAAAAGGGTCAGGAGCCAAGCTGAGAACTGTCCCTCATGCGGGGAGGTGCTCTACAAGATGCCCTACATCACCAGTAATTGTAAGAAATGCAGCTTCCTGGTCTATGATTGGGAGGATAAATGTCCCAAATGCGATCTTCCTATTAGCAAAGGGAAGGAGGATGAAGAGGAGAAGGGGTATGGATCGAAGGATAAGGTCTCTTTCATGGGAGGTGACTCTTACAAAGAGAAATATGACTCTTTCTCTGAGAGAGAAAGCACTCCGAAATCCGAAGATGAGATTGCCTCGTTTGAGGTCAGGAAATCCGATGATAAAAGGGATGACATGGACCAATTTGATGATTTGGAGGTTGATCCAGAATCCGAGTCCGAGGAACCAGAATTGAAGGATATTTCCGGTTTTGATGAAGATGATCAGTGGGATAACGATTGGGATGATGAATGGGGTGATGATGAGGAAAAAGCAGACGACCAATGGGCCGATAATGACGACGATGATTGGATAGTATAATCAAACAAATAAATGCAATAATTGGCTTCACCTGCATGGATAAAAGAAACAGATTTGTTATAGTCAAATAATAGAGTAATACTTTGAATAAATAATCGTAACCCACTGTATAAAGAGTATAGTTTCAGAAATTTTTTGCTAATTATGAACCACCCCAAATGAAGAGTTCAATTAAAAATACACAAAAAAAACTATCAAATCATTTTAGAGATTGATAATATGAGAATTAGATATTCCACAACTGCAATGGCTTCAGCATTGTTATTATGTCTGATAGTTTCTCCATTGAGCAATATTGTTTCAGGCATCCTGGTAAATGAAGAAGAATCAGATCATTCAAATAATGATTTTTTAAATGCATTTGAGGATGAAACTCAATCCATTCAGGATTTACCAGGTATCGATGAAAACCGCGATATCTCCAATTCCATCAATCAGATAAAATATCCTGAAGGAACTCCCAATTCGCTCTTTCAGGATTACTTGAATGATATGAAAGCATTTGATACTGAATTGATAGGTCCAGAGTCCTACATTAATGACGGATTACTGTATGATTCTTCCTATCAGGACCGCACTATTGTTGTTCACGAAAATGATTCAAGCTATTTTGATGAACTGCTCTATACCGCAGCGGTACCTGCTGCCATCCATTGGGAAGGTGGTTCAAGACATGATAGTCTGCTTCTATATGATTCGGATGAGAGGGATACAGGGAACCTCCATGGTGATTGGGCAGGTTATTTGGAATCCCGGGGCGGATTGAAACATCTGGATTTTTTGGGGGGAGTGAACGGAACAAGAAGAGCTGAGATCAGCAGTTATTACGGGTCGCCGGAGGATATGGAAGTTGTTACAGTTTCAGGGGATATCTACAATGCCTCAGCGGAAATTGCCAAATATTATTGGAAAGAGGAGAGGTTCATCAGACCTGATACGGCAGTCATCGCATATTCACCCGATCCTCAAGGCGGTAAGCAAGTGTTTCAGATTAGAACAAATACAAGCAATACCAAGGGAAACTATGACGTTGAGGTAAATGCATCCCAGGTGGCCTGGCTTGAAACCGAATTGCACTGGGAGGATCAGAATGACAACAGCGTTTATGATATTGAGATGACCGATCCATATGCCACTCACCATGCGAAATATAATACATCATCTAGCTGGTACAAGGAGAATCCCAGTAATAATGTCCTTAACTTTCATGAAGGGAGCAGGGAAACGGGTCTTTCACCACTTTATTCCTTCATGCCTATAGATCCATTCGGCCCCTCTAGTAATGCGTCGTTCTCTGATAGTGTAGGGCCAAATGACGGAAGCGGGGTTCCCGAACCTCCATTCGCAGATGTTACAACTCATACCATAGGGCCAGTAAAAAAAGGAATGATTGTAGAATGCAGTCTTTCCTGGTCTGACAGCAGTGAGCTGGAATTATATGTCCATCCCAATGGTACAACTCCTGCCGAATACGAGTTTGAATACTGGTGGGGCCAACCCGTAGTTCTAAAATTCATATCTACAATCAATGGCTTCTGGGATATTTCAGTTCATACATATACTGGAAACGGAGATTCTTACGGCTTGGAGGTACATTGGAGTTTACCATCAGAACTGGAGTGGCCCATATACCAATGCGAGAACAGCGACGACAGCTACACCATAAACACAAAGAAAACCATGGTGCTTGGTGATGATATTGCGGAATCCGCAGCCAACGGAGCAGTATTGGCATCTCTTTTGGATTCACCTCTGCTTTTCACAGCGGGGGTACAGCCAGAACAGGCAGTGATGAATGTTCTGGAGGATCTGGGAATTGATAACCTCATTATTGTTGACCCCTTTGGAAGAATAGATTCCTCCGCTTGGGAGAACCGGGGCCTTGCGGTAGAGCATTTGGATTCCGATTATTCTGTGTTCAATATGATTTCAGACATTGGATACCGTAAGACTTGGGAGAGAGACGTGGTGGTGCCAGCTCTCGGTGGTCCCTGGTTTACTTCCGCAGCCCTTGAAGGAGCAGCCCATGCTGCACCCGTTCCATTCCCCAATGATCCTTTGGCACTCTCAGCTACAAATCTAAGTACCCGGGTCTGGTGGAATATGCTGGAGTGGGCCGATACCTTGGGTGCCTATACAGGGAGCAGTGCCAGTTCTGAGGATCACCCTCCGAAGAGGAGCAGCATGGAATCAATAGCTGATTACTTCTATGACTGGCTTGGAAATTTTAATCCTGCCTATAACCCCTCTTGCAACGATAATGATTCAGATGGGATACCCGATTCAGGTTTGATGTGGAACTATTCCAAGGATATTGACGTAGTCATTGTATCGCCAATGAATGGAATTAAGATGTGTTTCGACAGGGCCATTATAGGCAAAGGATCCGTAGGACGAATACCCGAATACGATCCATCGATATCCACCGCTATAGCCGCTAGAGCAGTTCTGTACTGGAAATTGGCTTTTTCAAATAATACCAATCCCGGGGATATGAACGCGGTAAACGAGACCTCGAACTTCTGGGATAAAGCCGGTTGGACATTCGTTGCATATACCCATGATGATGATGATCCAAACGATGATGATCTTGGGGATGATACTGATGATGATTATTCCGAGGATGATGACGGAGGAGCAGTTCATCTCTCCTACCGCATGAGCGAGGAACTGCCCCAGTATGCATCGGATTACGGTGTTTCAGCTAACTGTTACAACACCTCTTATCCCCAGGTCACGGATATGCTGGAGGACGGTTTAGGATTTTGGTGTCATGCAGATCACGGAGGATATAACAAGCATTTGGAAACCGGGGCAGGAGTTATCGGCCTTTCCGGTAAGGCCCAGAATCCTTGGAGAGACTGGGATGACGGTGCAAACGTGGACGATCCTGACGGGTCCGGGAACACTATAGGTTTAGCCAATCCCTCCGGTAATGATCATATATCCGGTAATGATATATTCTATGGAATTCACGATCTTCCATCCACATTGATCTATCTTCAGGATTGTCAGGTGGGAGGAACCCATATGCCCGCCAACCTTCTGAGGCTAGGGTCATCCGGTGTTGTAGGCGACCATTATTCAATGTACATCGATCCCTCACCAGTATATAACGATCGATTGGTTAAGGGATTGTTCTCAGGTATGGATTACGGTCAGGCCAACCGATGGGCTCTAGATGAATCTTCAGCAGTATATTCCATGCATGATCCGGCCCCTTCTGACGGTGGGAACAACGCTTTGGGCTACAGCGTTCAATGCACGCTCTACGGAGATCCCGAGATAGTTTTAGCAAGGCCTACACTGATTCCTCACTTATCAATAAATTATCCGATCGCTGGAACCGGAAATATTACTATTGGCATATTCGTCACTGACCAATATGGGGAACCATATCCTTCCGGTGCCAATGTTACCTTGAATGGTGAATACCTTCTTCCCAATCCGGGCGATGGGGGAATAGGAGTTTATTCATATGATTGGTCTCTTGACAATATTGCTCATATGACCTCGGAGGAATTGATGTCTACGGATTTTATTGTTCGAGTATTACTGGAGGAACCGGGTTATTACAACAGCCAATACAACTCATCCATTGTCCAGGAATATATGTTGAACTTTCCCTTCATGCGCGGCAATATAACAAATCTAGAATATACTGGAGAATGGATCCAGAATCTGAGCCTTGCAGCGGAGGTCTCTTATGATCTTGGTAATGATGTGGTACTCAATGATACTGTGGGGGTAATCGGGTACATGGAAATCTTTGATTCCAATGGATTCAAGATGGGCCAGTCGGTAAGCCTTGGCTATGTGAACGGTTCATGGAACGCCGATATGGATATTACATTGATGACCGGGAATTATTATGTGAATGTTACCTTCCTGAAACCATATTTCCCCAGATTGACCTTACAGAGCGGAATATTCAATGTTAAGCATATAATGAAAATCGAATCCGGAGATGTGGATACCCATATAGGTTTCGGCGGAGGAATATCCGAGATATACCTGTCGAATGTTTCGTGTGTTCATAGTGGTCTCGGGGAAATTGACAACTTGAATTTCCGGAATTCCACTTATGAGATATTTTCCACAGACGGCAACACCACCAATACGACGGGGAACCTCATATATTTAGATGGTTTTTGGACAAAGGACAACATCAGCGTTTTGCATCTGCCTGATGGTATATATCATATAAGAATTAACATTTCAGCTCAATATGAATGGGCCGAATATTTCACTGCCTCATTAGAAACCGAGCACGGAATTAGGGTTTCCGAGCCAACAATCAGCTACCGATTAGATCCGTATCCGTCAATAGATATAACTAATGTATCAGTAACTACAGCAGCGGACAACCCTGGAATCATATCTGAGGAGAATGTTCAGACCCGGGGATATCGTATTGTAAGTTCGGACACATTTGAGGATTATGCCAATGGGAGTTATGTATTTAACGGGACTCATTGGAAAGCATACGGGATAGATGCAGGAATGATCCCACCGGGCGTCTACAGGGTAGAATCCCTTTTCACCACTACCAGCGGGAAAATTGGCTCTTCGTTATCCGGAGCGTTCCTTGTTGGTCATGAACTGAAACCCGAGTCTTTCGGGACAGTATTGTATGAAGGAGATTTTCTACAGAAGCTGTCCATTTACGGTGTAAGGATGAGAAATACTTACAATGGTTCTGATAGCGACAGCGCATTTGGAGTATCATCGGCTTCATTTATTCTATCCAATGAGGACGATTCTCCTGTGCTAACAGGCGATCTTAGTCAAGAAAATGATCACTGGTCGGCTTATAATATTGATGTGTCTGGTATTGGGGATGGCTTATATTCTTTAAGAGCGGTATTCGATCCCGTTGAAGGGCCGGAAATGAATATGAACTTGGATAGTTTTGAACTGGTCCATGGATTCAGGATAAAGGGTGCTAAGGTCTATCTGGTATCTACCAGAGCTTCTCCTCAGCTGACCATTGAGAATGTTTCAATTGAATGCTCTTATCTGAATTTTGATCCGCAGTTCGCCTCGGTGGCTTACTACATTACAAATACGGATACTAGTGATGTTTCATCTGGAATGCTGAAACCCCGAAATGGGACCTTTTCGGACAACATTGAGATCGAACAATACTATTCCGGAAGCTATGATGTTGATGTTGAGATTTCCACTACCCAGCTATCCGAGATCCACAGGGAAAGGGTAGGGGGATTTGAGATAATTCCTGATATTGAAATTGAATCGTTCACAATTGCCAATATCGATGGTAAATTAAAGGCAGGCCCAATATCGGTCATCAGTAATATAAAGGATAAGGAAGAAATTGGAGATGGTGATGTTTCGTTTTTCAATTATTCATTGAAGAGTTTGACAGGAAACTCAACGGTATTCTCAGGAGCTTTGGTATGGGGAAATGACCATTGGATGATAGCGGAAATAGATGTAAGTGGACTTACCGAAGGTAATTATTATATGGAAGTATATTTGAGTATGCCAGGTATAGGGGAGTTCAGCCGGAAGAGCAATGTTATCTCAATAGGTACTTCTCCTACTGATGACGATGATATTTCCGGAGATGATGATGATGACGATATTGCTAACGATGATGATGACGGGAGTGATAACGGTAATGAAAAAGGGGCCGATTCATGGACTACATTCCTCATTATCGGAATTTTACTCCTTTTGATTCTTTTAATATTATTCTTTGTTCTGGCAAAAAGAAAGGATGAAGAAGTGAAAGAACCCATTTCGGAAAAGAAAGATCCCAAAGAGGACGGAAAGGTAAAATCTAAAGGACCCCGGACCTCTAAGAAATCCAAAGTTCTGAAGGAGTCAGAATCCTATGATGATGATGAGGAAAAAGATGATCCGTCCAGTGATGATTTTGATACCTATGGTGACGACGACCATGATGGGTGGTCAGACGAAGGAGAATGGGACGATTTTGAACAAGAAGATGAATATGATGAGGAAGAAGATGATTGGTCGGATGATTTTGAGGGCGGTGATGATGATTGGAATGATTGGGCCGATTCTCCCAACGACGAATATGAAGAGGACGGTGGATGGGATGCAGATCCTCGGGATGATGATGTGAACGTTATCGATGGTAATGAGGAAGAAGATTATGATAATGATGATGATGAAGATGATGACGACGATTGGTGGTAAAGGTCATTATCATGTTTTTCAATGTATGGGAACCGTCATAATAAACGATAAGTTCTGAATCAAATATCTGCTTACATCCATAGGGTATCTATATATAAATATATCAATAATCAAATAAAAAGGATTATAATATTAGATGTTGTAGTCACCGTATTAAAATTGTCCTTATTATCCAATTGGTCAAATCATGATCTTTGAATAAGGAATGGACATTGATGAGAAAACATCAATATATAGTTGGTGTAGAGCAGATGATAGCATCAGGTAAGGGTTCACGGAAAATTGATACCATCGATCACCAAATTGTCAATGAGGTTAAAAACCAAGTATTTGATATGTATTCTCCAGTTATCACCTCATTTCTTGTTTTTTTCAACAAAGATAAAAAATACAATACTGGGCAGATGCTGAAACATCTTCAAAAAAAGGTGCTCAAGGACGGAGAGCGGTTACTTCATCAGGACCGGCTTATACTGTTTGCTTTGAGGGACGAAACCCTGGGGGGAAATTTAGGCGAGACTAGGAACAATGTAAATGATTTCATAGCTGTTGATCCTGAAGAAATATCCAAAAAGAGAATTCGAATGACCAATATTGCCATCAGCAGGAGCAGGTCTATTGGAAAGAAGGTCAAGGGCATCAATTATGTTGGCCATTTCTCCATAATTCACTGCGGCAGTAAAAAAGAATATTGGACCGATGCTCAGGTTGATATACTGAACGGCCCCGGGGGGAACCAAAAGGGTGAATCGGTTTACGGAGGCATGACCTCAGTACTTAATCTCGACATCATGAACAATATCTGTTTCAATGCTGAGGACATATATACATCCAAGGTAAGGACCCCTATATTGAACATGAAAATATTCGGTTTCAAAAAAGGGATCCTTAAAAAAGATTCTTTCATAGATGTTATCAGTGATGCACCGATTCCCAAGAACTATTTCATGACATATGACCACCATGACGGTCTTTTCACCGGGGATGGATTAGGAAGTGAAACAAAAAGTAAAGTGAATCTTAGAGAGGGGGGTGATTATTTCGATAACGTATTGATCGATAAAAGTGGGATCCGATCTCAATTCTCAAAGACGGTGGATCGGGTTGGTATATATATCGGATATCATGTTTTTCTGGATTTCTTCAACCGTGATGAACTTCTGGATAGTATGAAAGAGGTCAAGGCTATCAGGAAGAACATCCATAAGCTCCAGAAGGATATTGATATTATTCTTGAAATGAAGAAGGTCCGTAAACATCGAAAGGATTATCATGTTATTTATGATTCTTCGGTCTATTCGGCACAGCTGACGGAGATCAATGAGAACATGGCAACCAATGTTCTATTTCTCAGAGAAAGGCAGCGGTTGATTCAGGATTTCGAAACTGAGGAACAGTTCCACTCACTTAAAAAGCCCACTGCAATGAGCGATATGATAAGAGACCTTCAATCCGAGTTCAATAACTGGAGGGACAAGATCCTTCGGGATGCTGACATGGTAGCTAGAACCATTGGGGATCTTCAGGACCGTCTTAGAAACGTGGTGGAGGTTTTCAATACCTATCGTGAAAGTGTAAGAAGAAAGAATCAGAGACGTTTAAACTATGGTATGAATATTATCTTCGCTGCACTTGCTCTTGTTGAGATGTCGGATTTCATAGGTGGACTTATCATATATGCTCTCAATCATCAGGATTATATTACAGCGCTGGAAATGTTTCTAGAAATATTTATCGTATTGATCATTGTAGGGTTCTTGTTGAACCTGTTTGTACAGAAGAAGATCTGGGATAGTTAACAAGTATTTGCATAAGGAGGAATGAAGGATCACACAATCACATAGGCTATTCGACCCGTCGCTTACGTTTATTGGTATAATTAAATTAAGGCATTCGCAGAAAGGGGTAGCTCTAGCCGTAGATATAAAATCATTGCTGGATGGCAACGATGATCTTATATTCTATAAAGGAATGGGGTTATTGAGGTTGAATCTTGAACTTGGAGTGGGATCTGGAACTTCATCCCGGGAAGACAGGAACTTTGAAGATGATATTGGCCATGAAAATGATTTCACAAATGAGGATATAAAGTCCGGTTTCAAGAAACTGACAAAAAAATTCAATTTTTTATTGAGAAAAGCTGCCGGGAAAAACTATAAAAAGCTGATTTTAGGCGATTATATCATATTAACCGGCGGAGTTACTGAGGAATATTGGTCCCAGGCGGATCTAGACCTTGAAGTATTCCGTGTTGATAATAATGCTAGTTCCAGAGTCCAGGGGAATGTTGGACAGACCCGATTAGGCAAACTTAATTCCGAGGTTCTAGAACTAGGTTCACCAATGGCAAGCTACGCATCCTTATCCAAGATGGACGCTTACATTCATTCCTTCCATTCATCCAGTACAAAGGTTACTGCGGATAAGGAAAGGACATATTATGTGCCTAAAGTGTTCATTTTGGAATATGTACTGAGTAAAGGTTCATCCTCAGGAAAAGATTATAAAATAAAATCTCTAAGAAGCATAAGGGAATACCTGATATTGTATCTGATAAAGTTCATTGTTCTTCACTGTATACACATGGACCTTTATGAGCATGAATATCAATCATACAGGCAGAAAGCAGAGGAAATCAGGAGAGAGGTTCTAAGTGTTCATCTATCAATCGATAACCTTCTGGAGGACAGTGCTCTATCCAAGAAAAAGAAGAACGCCAGCAAAAAGAACAAAGACAGCTCCAAAGGTAAAAAGGGTATGGGCTACTTGGATGAAGTAAAATTGCTTCATAAAGCTTCCATAAATTTCACAAGATTGATGGAGCTGGATGAGAAGCTTGCAGATTCGATTACTCTCCTCAAGGATAAGAACAGCTCTATTGAAAAAATGGAGAGGGATATCAAGCTGAAAAACATAATAAGTCATTCACAGCTATCCCATATGGATCCACTTCATTCACATCTGAAAGGAATAAGGAAGAGCGTTCTTTTTTCCTTTGAAATTCTAAGAGAACATGTGGTGAACTCCCAGGAACGGCTCCGGAACAGTATCGATTCCTTTCAGAGATACCAAGATGACCGAAGAAGAGCTACTTCGGAGAAATCGGAGAAATGGTATAATTTGGTCTTCGTTATGCTTGCGGTTCTGGCATTGGGCGATGCCATAGGTAATTTCTTGGTCTATTACAGAGAATCTGGAGATCTAGAGGGAACTGTAAAAGGTTTATCATCGGTGATTATTATTCTTGCCTTCTTCTTCATGCTAGTATATATGCTTGTTCTAAGAAAATTGTTCTCTACTAGATGAGGGAGGGCCCCTATGGTTGTGATTCTGGAAATGGGCTATGTCCCCTTAGGTTTTCACGGATATGCTAGACAACCCGATAAGCGGACCGTCGAGGGAGATGTCGTCGCCCTTCTATTAGAACGGAATATTATCTTGGATGCTGATATTTCCAACATTAGAAGTGCGTCCAGAACCGACAGGGGCGTAGGAGCGATACAGAATTTCATAACCTTTCCCTCAGAATTATCTCTGGGCCAAATAGCTTTGAGATTGTCCGATTCACCGAATGGTATTATTTTCAAAAACCTTGGGAAAGTAAATAATGATTTCAATCCCCGTTATGCCATATCAAGGGAATATGTTTTCTTTTTACCGGATAAGATGGTCGGAGATTTGGGATTATTCAAGAACGCACTATCGCTCTTTCAGGGAGAGCATGATTTCCGGTCCTTCAGTAAAAAGGACCCATCCAAAACAAATAAAAACCCTTCCAGAAAGCAGATAATATATGATATAGGATTCCATCGTTACAGGCTGGATCTGGATCTGCGGGCGATGGATAATACTGGAATCGAACTCAACTCTTCTTCCCATTTTAGCTTCTCCAAGGAAATTTTCGAGTTGAACATATGCGGCAATTATTTCCTTTATCAGCAAATTAGAAGAATGGTCGGTTCAGCCATTGGAGTTTCAAGAGGTGAAATAAAAACCCAGGATATTGTAGATTCTCTAAATGATCCTAATAATCGAAAGTTCAAGCCTATGGGACCTGAAGGATTATTTCTGAAACGAGTATTGTATAAAAAGGAATTGATATCTGATATTATTGAAATAGATGATAAATTGGATGGTTCCTTCAGACCTGATCTCCAATCATATCTGAACAAGCTGCTGCTGATTAGAAGTTACAATGAATTATCTTGATCGAAACTAGTATTTGAGTACTTGAGTAAAAATAAAATGATAACCTAAAAGCTCTTCTCAGTAAAAATTTCCAAATATGGATATTGTGTTAATATGGTTTTATTATAAATCGTAATATTAAGTAAGTCATTAAATTCGATTATATCAATGCTGATACGGTTTGGTGGAGTCATGAAAAAAGGAACTCGGAAAAATACCAAGGAAAACAGGGTTCACATATCCCGATATGCTCCAGTTGAGGAAAATCTGAGGAAATCCTTGGAAGCTATTGGGTGGAAAGATGTTGTAAAAGAGGGGGATATGGTTACCATTAAGGTGAATGCGACCCATTTTGATTACCTTCCTGGATTGACGGTGACACCGGAATTGGTGGGGGAATTTGTGGAATTGCTAAGAGATAGAGCTGAAAGGGTTGTTGTAGGCGAATCCAATCTTCAGAGGGTCAGTGCTGAAACCGCTCTCAAGGGATGCGGTATCTGGAAAGCTGCGGAAAAAGCGGGCGCCGAGGTCATAAATTTTTCCAAGGACAAAACTGTTAAGGTGAAATTATCGGGAAAAGGGCACTTCAAGGAGTATGATGCTCCCCGTTCATATGTGGATTGTGATGTGTTTGCTTCCATGCCTGTTTTCAAGACCCATAAATTGACCCAGGTAACACTTACTATCAAAAATCATTTCGGCTGTGTTACCGATGACCTGCGTCTTAAGCACCACGGATATATTGAGGAAGTATTGGGGGATATGCTTGAGATACTCAAACCAAAGCTGGTGGTTATGGACGGCCGTATCGGTCTGGAGAGCGACGGCCCGATAGCTGGTCTTCCCAAGGATATTGACCTCCTTCTCACAGCACGCAATGCCGTAGCTGCTGATGCTACCGCATGTAGGGTCATGGGATTCAATCCTAAGAAGATCAAGCACATCAATCACTCCCATAAAAGAGGATTGGGACCAATTGACACCAAGGATATTCGATTAAGTGGTTTGGATATGAAAGCGGCTAAGAATCCTTTCCTGAAGGCCAATGCAGATTCCATATCCAACCTTGAGAAATGGGTCAGTCCTCATCCTAAGCTCTCTCATCTCATCTACCGAACCTTTTTCAAACCCATGAAATGGGCTTCATGGAAATGGCGTTCAATAACAGGTTATAAGAAGCAGTATGTCAAGGATATCAAAGAGCGCAAATTGTGGGATGATTATGATTGGAAAGGCCTTTTCAAGTAAACGTAAAGCCTACCGACTTTTGTTGGCACTAGACTACCTGCTTAAGAGATGTGGTTTTATCGATAAACGCAATGTCCGAGGTATTATAGCTGCACCAGAATGTGATTGATTAACTGTCTTCATAATATGAATAAGACGATCAATGGATTGGCTATTCAAATCAATTATAAGGTATTATTCTGAAACTGTGCTGATAACTATTATATATTGAATTACCATTAGGCCTTGGAAAAGTTACTGCTAAGCCTATTCAAATTATTGGCACTGAATCATTGTGATAATGATATGATCCAATATGTGAAAAAAATCAAGGGGAAGGAGTAAAGATCAAAGGGGTGTATTGCCATGGCTAGATTTCCGGAAGCCGAAGAGAGACTTTTAAACAAGAAGATCTGTATGAAATGCAATTCAAGAAACGCAGTTAGGGCAAGTAGATGCAGAAAGTGCGGTCATAAAGGACTGAGATCTAAGGCAAAGGTTTCCAGAGGTAGATTGTAATTTTACTCAGAAGTTAAGTTCATTTTTTATACGATTATATTCGTTCTTTTGAAGCTCTATATTGAGGAAATTGAAGCTTTAGATGCATCGATCATTTTTTCCCGTTAGCAGGAATGGGTGCCGTAGAAATTTTTATAAAATGAGTAAATTACTGGTAAATAATATTTGATTTAAAGTTGTCCCTTTAAAAACTGACTTATTCTCCCCAGGGCAAATCTTATATATGATAATGGGCCCTTTATTATGGTGTCTTAATGGATTATATTTATCTATGATTCAAATAGTGAATTTTATTATCAATGGATGCATAATCTTTTGGTATTGTTATTTGATCAATGGGAAATATATTAATCCCATTTCGTTACAAGGAAATACCCCCAGGGTGAAGAAATGAAAAAACTAGTCCTCTGTGTTGATCGGGATGATGATATGGGTGAAAAGGCCCATGTAATTTCACCTGTGATCGGCAGACAGGAAAACCTGAATGCCGCGGTTGCCCTAGCCCTTGTAGACCCAGAGGACAGTGATGTGAATACCACCCTTGCAGGTATAAAGATTTATGATGAACTAATCCGCAACGGAGAGGATTGCGAGATTGTCACAATCTGCGGGGATCCGAAATTGAAAAGACGATCTGATGAGGTCATTGCCACTCAAATGGATATTATTATGAAGGAGATAGAACCTGAGAGGGTGATATTGGTCTCGGATGGAGCTGAGGATGAATATGTAGTGCCAATAATATCATCCCGAGTGACAATTGATTCAGTAAGAAGAGTAGTAGTGAAACAGACAAAGAGTATTGAGGACACATATTATCTCATCACCCGGTTAATGGGCGATGACAAGATACAGAAGAGATTCTTACTGCCGGTTGCACTCATGCTTCTTCTGTGGGGGGTAACCTCACTGTTGGCTGCTTCCATTGATATTCCCAATATTGGCATGCCAGTAATTCTTCTTATCATAAGTACCTACCTTATTTTCAGAATTTTCAATCTTGAAGATGGAATGTTTAGGTTTGGAAGAAATATCAAATCCAGTATCGAAAAAGGCTACATATCTACTCTGACTGGAATAATCTCACTTCTGTTTATCGCTTTTGTTCTCCTAGATGGCGCTCTTGAGCTTCGTCAGAATCCTCAAAGAACCCTTTATGAGGGTACATTTGTAATAATAATCGAAAGCTGGTGGTTCCTTATAGGGGCTGGTGCGCTATACTGTTTCGGACGTCTCATTGATATATACATTAGGAAAGGTTACTGGGTGGGATCGATAATATTGGCATTTTTCTCAATTATATCCATGGGCCTTCTTTTCAATTCTATGATAAAGATAATAGACTATCTCATGGGGAATAGTCAGGAACCGGATTTCACGTCAATTTTCCTGGTCTCTTTAGCTGGTATTTTCATATTCATAATCGGCCGAAAATGGTCACTCAGTGTGAAAATATCTCACGGAAATTGATAATAAGAAAAAATTCCTATTCACATTAAAATTTATTTCAGTCAGGATAATATTTTAATAAAAAAGGATAGATAAATAGGATTATTTCAGTAAATTGGGCCCTTCGTTCATTCTTTAGGTGGTTCCAATGTAGAAAACCGTATTCCGCATTCAGGACAGTATTTCCATGTAGGTTTGATGGGATATCCGCAGGATGGACATTCGGTCTTGTAGCTGATCTTTACCCCTTGGCTTTCAGTTTGTATCTTTTGAATCAGGTTCTCCAGACCAGTCTTTTTTTCCTCTTCCCATGGTTTCCTCTTGTTAAAGCTTTTGGCTTCAGTGAAATCCTTCCCATATCCAGAGGTATGAAAATGAGATTCGTTCTCCTTGGAGCTTGTTTCTTTATGTTTTCTAGCCACTTTTTTCCTTACGGATAGTTCCGCATTTCCGCATAAAGGACAGGTCATGGTACCTTTACATCCGAATATGTCGCAGGATGTAATTCCTGCGCTTCCGCCGCACCTGTCGCAATATTGATTGACATATCTACCGCATACGTTACAAAAAGCAGCCATTTTTACACCTCATAAATTGCAAATATATTTATCTTTTTATTCGAAGCAGATCCATCTTTTCATCAAAGCGTTTCTCATATTCGGTTCCCAATTTCCAGGACAAGACCTCCAGGTCTTCCTGGTTTTTAATAAATTGTTTCTTTGAATTGGTATCTATGAGTTCTTCAAATTCTCTTCTCTTCTTCAAATAATCAAAAAACATTATGGCGCATATTAAAGTGCCGATGGCAGCGAATATGAAAATCCACCAGTTCCAAGCTCCCACTGCATCTGCAAATGATGCCATAACCCCAACATTCCAAACACCAAAAACTGGATCTCCGCATATTGTAAAGAAAAGTGCTGCAACACTGAGTCCTAAACCGGCCAATGAAATCCAAAAGCGGTTATCCTTCATAGTCTGTCTAAATCCCTTATCCGACAATTATTCACCCCGACTGTATATTTAAGCATATGATAACCACCCTCAATCTCATTCATCTTAAAAAATCTTTCTCCCAAATATGAGTACATGGCGGGATATCTTACAATAAAATGATCCGCCGATTTACCAGGGAAGAAGGAACAAAATGAATCAGTTAATTTCCATAAGGAAATAGGGATATGAATTTAATGCCTCGGTATATAAACGGCGCTTCTATAATCTTCTTGTATAATTAAGCCATCTTTTGGCTTCTTCAACATATCTTTTCCTATCCCTTTCCCTGATATAGTACATGTCATCTTCCTCCAAACCCTGGGAATAGATTATGTCCAATAGCTCCACTTTTGCTCTTTTATATTTCAATGCCTTTTCTATTATTTCGTCACCCTGTTTTCTGGAATAATTCTCTTTCGAAAGGTATGATCTCATGGAGGATAATTTATTTTCCAAAATGGATATAATCCTGATAATATCCTTCCTCTTATCCTTGGATTCGATTTCAGCTCCGGCTAGCTTATAGAGGCTTCTCAGATCGATTTTCTCACTGTTCATCATTATGAAATCCGCGGGATCCACACCTATAATTGAAAAAAGTGAATCCATCTCATCTAGAAACCGTTTCCTCTCAGAAACGGATACGGGTGCATTTCCTGTCATATCTATCAACTTCATTTCAGCATGCTGTGAATATAGTTCACCAGGATCGGCAGGATAAGGGTCGCTTCTCCTTCAACGGTGACATAATTTGCATTTTCTTTGAGCTTTCCCCAGGAGATGGCTTCTCTTAGCTGAGCACCGCTTAATGAACCGTCGTACTCCACCGCTGTGGTTATGTAAACTGCGTTGTCCAAACCATCCCTGAACTGGTTCCACCATATTGTGTGATGCTTGGATATTCCTCCCCCTATCATGAATGCCGAAGTAGCTTTGGCATCAAATACAATATCTGACAGTTCCTGTTCATCTTTAAGAATGTCAATATTGAAATCCCTGTACATCTGTTTGAATAGCCAAAGCTGATATCCGAAGGCACCATCGGTAATGCCGGGTACATAAACAGGTATGTTGTTCTTGCTGCACCAATAGAGTATGGATGATCTATCATCTACTCTGGCACCGAATTCATGAATGATCTCTCTGGGGGATAGGTTATTTTTGCCTTCATCGTATAATTCCTTCAAAATCGGCTGCATCTTCTGTTCCAGGACTATTCCGTAGCATTCATTGGGTATGAAAATGTTTCCAAGGCGGTTAATATTACGGTGATATAGCTCTGTATCATCCATCCTGAAATCCCCATGGTAGTATTCGGCCCACACTCTTGCAAGATCGTGGTCCAAAGTCCCGCATGTGGTCATCAATACATCAACGAGATTGTTCTCTACCAAATACCTGATAACTCCTCTAGCGCCAGTAGATATGATACAGGCTGGAAATGATAAAAATACTGTATTGTCCTTTTCCTCTATCATATCCAATAGTATATCCCCGGCTACAGCGACCTTTTTCGTGGAAAAACCACCGCTTCTCCTGTATATTTCCATCAGCTCTTTTACAGTAAGGTCGTCGGCAATTTCCATGTCCTCAACAATAATCAGTTCATCGTAATTATATTTTGAATTATTTTTCATAATGATCTACTATCCTTTAATGTCTCCAATCTTCCATAGCTATTGCCATTTATCAGAAATATGGTATCAATGGTGCATTTTGATGGATAATATCAATATATGTTATATATTCCCTGGGGAATTACAAAACAAATTTCATATTTTAAGATTCAATGCAGGATTGAAATCTCTGAATTCGTGTTGGATAATTATGATATATTGATTTCAAAGCTTGTACAATAATATTTAAATAAACCGTATTGGGCTTAATAATACATAGACATATGAATTTGGGTATTGAAAGGTATTACCATATGATCAGATGGAAAGGGAAAACGATAATATGCCTTCTTTTACAATCACCAAGAGATTTATGAATGAAAAAAATGTTCAAAGATTGACGGCCCTTATCATTATAGCTGCTTTTCTTTCAATACAATCAGTTAGCAGTATCAATCCTGATATCTTAATGATAAACAAAGAAAATGTGGGCATTGATAATCCCCAAGGTTCGACTGGAGTCAGAACTGATCATGGAATTACTGAAATCAATTCCCATCTATTCTTCACCCATTTGGAATTCAGAGATATATCATCAAACGGAAAGGGTCTCTGGGCCATTACGGATGATCTGCTTTTCCATTTACATGATTCCGCGAATTTAATGAAGGTATACGAGGTGGAACTGAATGATGAACATGATGAATTATTACAGCTCCATGCCGGTATGAACACATTATTCATTTTAACCTTGGATACTTTTTATATTTATGATTACAAGGATGGATCATTTGACGAACTGGTCCTTCCTGGCGGGTTGGAGTCTGAAAATGTAGTAACATTCCATGGTTCAACGTGGACTGATGAGGAAGGGGGATATCACCAATCCTTTTTCCTAATGACATCAGGCGATAGTGAGAGTAAGCTCCTCTGTTATGATATCTCTGACAGGGACAAGGTAATTAAGAAATACGAAGAGAAAATACCCCAAGGAAGCAGTGATTATATTTGGTCTGATTTTTTATTGGATATCGGCTTGGCGGTTTTCAATGAAAAACAGTATTTGATAGACCATGATGGAGTAAGAGATGTCAGCGGACTGGAGAACTCCTTGGCAGGCGGTCTTTCTCATTATTCGAAGAGTTCCGACGTCGGGAAGTATCATTTGTCAGTACTCTTTAAGGAAGGAGTTGGGAAGATGGAGCTCTCTGAAAGTGATGTGGTGGGTCAAGAGCCTCAGTTATCAGGCCCCGGTGTTGACCTTATCTGGGAATCCGGATCGGGCAAAGGTGAAGTGGTCATGGATGTTCAGGGTCATGAATTCCTGCTTATTTATGATGATACTATGGTTTATTACGACGGTACGAGGACCAATACAATTCCCGATATGGGTGCAGGGGAATTGATTTTAACTGAAGAGATGGGATTCATATTGGAAAATGGGGACCTTCTCAGTTTATCTTTTGATAATTTGAATCTGGACCTGCTGAAATTTGATATGCCTGGGAAGGATCCTTTGACCATAGTATCCCTAGGTGATGGAATAGTAACCTCTGATGAAGTCTCCATTTCCTGGCTTAAGAATCTAGAAGGGGATTATTCATCCTGGGTAATTTATGAGGAGATAGAAGGCGAACCCGTTAGTCAAGCGGTTATGAGAAAGTCAAATGACGGTAGATTGCTTCTATTTTTGAATGGTAAGGTTTTTCAGGGTAGGGAAAATGGAGATTCATTGGAATGGGAGTCGATCCTGGAGACATCAATGGAAAATTTGATTAGCATGGCCATCAACGGCAATGATCTTGCTCTTCAAAATTCCGCAGTTATCAGTATTATTGATACCGGGACGGGTACTTCGGTGTTCAATTTCACCTCGGATATTCAAATAGGTAATTTTCTCAAAATGATTGAAGATCCCATAGAGAACAGTTTTTGGTTTCTCTCTGGAAATGGTTTCGGCTCCATAACTCCTTTCAACGGCAGCTATGCTGCAGAGTTTTTTTCAAAGGATTTGGTGGAAGGGGATGAGATGAGGGATATCGGACTGAATAATAAGGCAGTTTGGGTTCTGACCGAGGACGGGGTTGGCGCTCACTATAGAATTACTGGTGAGCGGGAAAACAAAACCTTCGACTTTTGGCAGAAGAATTCACATCCTAAGAGAATGCTGGTTCTGAATGATGAGCTCTTTGTAGTAGGTGAGGAAGTAGTGCGCATAGGTTTATTGGCAGCTGAATCCGAATTTGAGATTTTAAATTTTGGAAATGGATTAAGAAATCGAATTACAGATATTTCCCTGTCATCAAGCTTCTCCGACGGCTCAAAGGTTATCAATATTTTGGAAGGGGATAATATTCGATGGTTCAATACTACCAAGAGCCTTTGGCGTTCTCTTTCCACTTCAAATGGTCTGGCTTCCAATGATGTCCGGCAGGTCACCGAGGATCCGTACTCCAACGATGTTTGGGTGGCAGCCTATGGGGGAGTTACCAAATATGACAAGATCAATTCATCCTTTCAGGTGCTGACCTCAGATGACGGATTGTCTAATAATTTTGTCTATACCGCCTACGCTGATGAACATGGTATCTGGCTTGGTACTGATGGCGGAGGAGTGTGTATTTTGGATCGTGATGGAGGCTGGACTACACTCAGCAAGGATGACGGATTGGCTGAAACAGATGTTCTTATGATCAAACCGGCTTATGAGGAGAAGTACTGGTTCTGTACTGATGGTGGATTGAGCCTTTACGATAGAGAAGAGGGTACATTTGATAATTTCAAGTACCCTGGAGATATTGCCGGAGAGTGGGTATGGGATATTGATTATCATGACGGGAAAGTATATGTGGCATCTGATAAAGGAATATCGATTATGGATAACAAAACAGGGGATTGGACACGGTTCTATAGGCCTCTGGATATGCCTGCACATGAGGTATTTTCCATAGATATTTTCAGGTATGATTCCTTTCTTTACATGTGGGCAGGGACCTCTAGCGGTGCTGTCTGCTTCAATATGGACAATGATGATTGGAAAGTGATCAATCAGGAGGATGGATTGGAAGACATCAATGTAAAGGAGGTTTTCTTTGACGGCGAAAAGGTTTGGGTTGGGACAGGCTACGGGATCTATCTATTTTCGCCGTCAGGTGAAATGCAAGGTGATTACAGGAGAGGAGATGGCTTGGTCCATAACAAGGTGGAAGGGATCAGCAAATATGGATCTATTGTTTATATTGCAACTTCAGGAGGTGTTTCCATATTCAACGAGATGGGAACAAGTAATTCCATTTCCGAAGCGTATATGGCAAGAAACCAGGGCCAAGTAGATATCGAGTTGTTATCTTACTCTATGAATCTCGTGAATCCAGAAGGAATGGGTAAGAATATTCCAGGTACAAATAGCGCCTATGAGATGATTGTGAACATATCGTTCATGAGTGATTTCCAGTTGCCCTTTGATATAATTGTTTCCAATAGAGGATTTTCACCACCTATAGAATCAAGAAAGGATTATTATTTATCAAATATGGAAGCACTTGGATCAGATGAAACGGATACTGATAATATGATGCTTGTAATGACGGATAATTTCGCAATTGTACGCATTTACCCCAATTCAGGACTGAATTCAATGAATGATACAATTAAACTAAAAGTCGCCGATGGCGATGATCTGTACATTTTTTGTGACGCACATGATAGCATTCCTGAAATTGATGAAAGCAACAATATGATAGTTGCATCTGTAGACATTCCTGTTGAAAATGAAAAAGAATTTGATGAAGCAGAGAATGATGGAAATCCTTTGTTCATAGCTTTGGCATTTGGTTCTTTTTTATTGGGTATAATATTGGCTCTATTGATTCGGAGGAGGAATAGAAAGAACAAATGATTGATTTTTCATTGAAATTATCAATTCATTGGGTCAATTCTAATTAATAAAATATTGTTCATTAAGTTGGGAAATCATCGGTATCCTTTTATTATGAGCTTCATAGGTTTTATTTGATTCTTAGCATCGAGTGGTATAAATAATTTTTTCAAGTAGATAAAGCTTGATTCC
>CAYSHM010000013.1:0-14854 GCA_964430885.1 uncultured archaeon
CCCTAGATTTTAGGGTGCTGGCAGCGGAAAAGGAGGTATTGAACATGAAAACGGATCATGAGAATAAATCCCGCCTGAAGGCAGGTTTAATTACTTTATCTATCTTAACCAGCTTGATCTCCCTCTCCGGCATTGTTTTCGCCGAAGAGACCGAAACAACTTTCTTTGATGGTAATCTGGTGTTGAGGACTGGGACCATCAACGAGACTAATCCCGCCCCCTGGGACAATGATGATGAGAAGGAGGTTAAGAAAGAGGATATGGGCGATTATATCGCTGTAAGGTTCAGCAAGGATGCATGGTTCTTTCTTCTCTATGGAAATGAAGAAAACCATAACGGCATCATGATGGCGACCTTTCAGCTCCGGTATCTCGGCGGCGCAACTGTGAAGGATTCCATGGGGAACACCATCGTGGAGAAGATAGGAATACCCGTGATAACGGTCTATGGCCACAAGTTCTTCAGCTTTATCGAGTTCCAGGATGTCGGTTACCGAGAGAAGAACATGTTCATGGAGGACGAAGACGAGCTCATAGGTGCGGGGAACAACCTCTGGGATTTCAAGAGAACGCATGATGGGATCCAGAACATGGATAACAGTTTCATATCCGCCGAACCCGTTATCAAGGCGCTGGACCTGAATACCTCATGGAAATGCAGTGAGATAATAGATGTCGAGAGCGAAAATGCGGACCGAAAGGATTGGGAGTTCTCCCTCACCGCCAAGAATCTTTCGTACGGTGACGGACAGGGGAAGATATGGGACCCCGAATTTGTTCCCGACGGGACCTCGGCCACTCTCCTCGACCAGGTCACCTTTACCTTTCATCTGAACGTCACCCTCGATCGCGGTGTGGAGATCAACGATATTCCGTGGTATGATGTGGAGGTGAACGTGGATGATGAGAACAACGTGGAACTCATGGACTCTCACAGGGCGGGCGAGCGGGATTTCACCGGGATCTCGGTCAATGCGGAATACAAGTATGACCATTACATCAAGGGATGGGACTTCAAGGACGACAATGAAAGCTCCAAGCTAATGCTTGAGAGCTTTTCCATATTCGCCACAGTTATCCCGGATATAGTCAACGATTGGTTCAACAGGGAGTTCGTCACGGGGATCGACGAAGCCCTTGGAGTCGCCGAATACGATTATTACAATGCCGGAAACATTGTAGATACAAAAATTTCCGATCCTGTGGATATGCCCACGGTAGCCACCCAGATAGCGAAGGAGCATATCACGTTCAGGGACAACTGGCACAGGGTAGGGGAACTCTCTTGGATAAGCGATGTGGAGGTGGATGGGGAGAACGATTCCATGTACTACCAGGTTCACGCGGGCCATAACCAGCAGAACCGAACTGATAAGGACGACGCGCATTTCTTTGCTCTGGTGGTCATGGGAGGGTACATCTATCCCGTGGGGGGAGAGATATTTCACGATCCCACATTCACCGCTGTCGCCCTAATAATCGACGACCTTTCCACCATTACCCTGAACGTCCTCTCGGGGACTGGCTCCATGATCCAGTTCTTTCTCGCCACTTTGGCTGTGATAATCGCCATCACCATCCACGTGAGAAGGAAAAGACGGCAAAAGAAAGATATTTGATAAAAATTCAATTATAGAGGATCATATGAAGGAAAAAGGCTGGGATACGGAGTTCAAGAAGGGCGGGATACAGATGTGTGTCCTCGCCCTTCTCTCCAGGGAAAGGAAATACGGGTTCCAGATAATCAAGGAATTGAGATCCGGCACCGACAGTTACTATGACCTGAAGGAGGGAACCCTGTACCCGACACTGCACAGATTGAAGAAAAGGGGCTATCTCAAAAGCGAATGGGTTGTAGGCGAGTCTGCCCCCCCGCGTAATTACTATTCGATCACGAAGAAGGGCAGGAAAGCCCTGGGGCAGGCCAAGGATGAATGGGAGCGAATGATAAAAGGGACCGCGAAATTACTGGAGGAATACAAATGACCGTTAACGATTCGGGGAAATCGCCCGATATTGAGGACTATCTGGTCCGGTTGAAACGCAAGCTCCGTTTCATGTCGAAAAGGAACAAGGAGAACATCATCGCCGAGGTAAGGTCCCATCTGTTCGAATCCGCAAATGACCTGGGAGGCCTGGAGAAGAACAACGTGGATATTGCCATTGCGAAGTACGGCGACCCGAAAAAAATCGCCCGCAACTACAAGCAGATCCACGGCTATGGAAAATTCATTTCCATGGTGTTCATATTCCTCAATTTCATTCTTGGTGTGTTCACAGTTCCCTTGCTGATACCTGCATTCAACAATAAACTGTCAATGCTGAACTCGGCCTGCTTGATAGGCAGTACCACGCTCCTCATCCTACTTTTCGTCTTTATTTTCTTCTGCGGGATAAGGTTCGGCAAATGGGTTGGTCTGGCAGCGGGTCTCGCGGCTCTTGCTTCACGGGGCCTGACCGTTGTGATATTGACCGGTGCCCTGTCTAAACCGGAGAACCTTGAGGTCACAGCTACGGGGGGACCTTGCTTCCTGTTGGCCGTGGTCTCCTTTATGCTGCCCCTGGCCGGTTTCATTGCCGGGAGAACTTTCGTTCATTTCATGATAAGGAATGGTGAGATCGACTGGGATTGATCTATACCTGACTCTGCTTTTCACGTTCGATCCAATCTCCTCCCTAGACCGGGAAGAAGTCTTCCGGCCCCTGTTCTATTTTTTACAACAAGCACAACCTTTGCCGCGTTTCCACCATGCACCGGGAATAATGGGCGGGGGAACCCTCGAGTTAGTCTCTCTTAGCAAGTGTAGTGCAGATGATCTCGTATACTTCCACGGTGATGGATCCCTTCCCGGTCACAACATAGGGGTAGAAACCGTTGGAATACATGTCTAACCTGTGTAACTGGTCGATTCCGATTAACCTGCCGCCGTTCAGAAAATATTGGTTGTAACGTCCCTTCCTGAGACTGCCATTATCCAGAAAGGAGTGGGTCGTTCCACCCGCAAAGTAGAATATTGAGCGTTTGCATCGAGGAAAATTGATCATCTTAAAGTATTATGTCCACTCATTTATAACAACATAGGGTTAAATAGAATCCACCTTTTTGGATGTAGAATGCATTATCTCCTGAAAATCACTCGACCCGTCACAAGTTTCATGGCCGCCTTGTCAGTTTTCATAGGTGCAGTTGTAATTGCAGGTCGGGACATTATTAACTTCATTCCTTCGGTGGCATTCTCATTTTTTACCGTGTTTTTCATATGTGCGGGTGGATTTGTGATGAACGATTATCTTGATCGGGAAGGCGACAAGATCAATCATCCTGAACGTCCGATTCCATCAAAGAAAATCTCACCAAAAAAAGCTTTGGTCCTCTCGATATTAATTTTTGTTGGAGGGCTCGCTTGCATAAATATTCTGCTTTGGGTCTTCAACCCAATTTCGGTTATCATTGTAATTTTGGGTGCGGGTATTCTGGTGTCCTATGAACTTGGGATCAAGAAGATCGGAGTCGCATCAAACGCTGCTATCGGGGTTCTCGTGGGACTGACCTACATTTTCGGGAGTTTTTTAGTGCTGCCCCCTGGAGAAATATTTAGATTAAATATAACACATATACTAGCCCTTCTGGCTTTTTGCACGATCATGGGCAGGGAGATAATTATGGATATTGAGGATATGGAGGGTGATCTGAATCGCAATACTCTACCCCGCAAGGTTGGGAAGAAAAAATCGGCTATGATAGCTTCCTCTTTTTTATTTTTCTCTATACTTATCGGGCCCCTGCCTCTCTTTCCTCTGGGAATGCTGAATTTTTATTACCTCCCGTTCCTGATAGTTGGTGACGGTATAATCCTGTATTCGATATTCAAACAGCTGCAATCTCCAGCTCTAGTTAGGAAAACAACAAAGATAGCTATGCTCATATCATCTGTGGGGTTCATAGTCGGGAGTTTTAGGTGAACATTCTTCGGATACTTACAATATGAAAGGATTGAACCGTAACAGGAAAATTTCATGATTATGACTAAAAATACTTACTTTTTAAAATACAGTGATTCATATTACTACATGCCTAAACAATAACTATTTTCTAGTGTCTAATATATGCTGGACTTCACTTCCACAAGAAGTGCGAAGAATTTGGGAGATCAAACGAATAACAAAGCCCGAGTTATTTGTTTTTGTAAATAATTCACTTCTTTCTGCATCGGTTCCAATAAACCAGGAACAAAATGCCTGGAACAGCGACTATGATCAATAGAATATAAGGTCCTATGAAGCGGGTGTCTTCAGTTATTGGCCAATGAATTAGCAGTATTGGTAAAGTAGCTATACAGAAAAATAGGTTAATTATACCTCCGATTTTTTCCCAACGCCAGGCAATACCCGATCCCAGGATCGCCAGGAGCATTAAAATGGGAGGGACGTTCTCGATGAACGGATAATCATCTTCCGCATACGGGTCAGCTTCACCGGTTCTAATCCAGCTCACCGTATAACCTATGACCATGATCAGAGCGAATGCTATGATAATGGCGCTCCATATCCGTGCAATCCATAGTATTCGTTTTCCTGTCCGGTCACACGCATGTTTTTCAGATGCCATTGTAGATCCCTTCCATATTTATTCCAAAATCCAATAGATTCTTGATATACATACTTGAGTTCTCTTATATATTATTTCTCAAGTTGGTAGGTGATTTAGGTATGTACTTACCTAATCAATACTTGTAGGATTTCTCTTTTTAAAGATAGGTTACTAGGAACATAACCTCGAAAGATAATGATACAATCAGATTTGAAATTTAATTGCAGCGCATGAATTAACATACACAATCAATTAATGGGATCAATAATAGAAATAATTGATCGATACGCCCGTTAATTATTATTATTATTACCAACGCATACCTCATAGGGAATAGAACCGAGGGATGTCCATATGAAGGGGATCAGACGGAAAGAACAGGAGATCAAGGAATATTACGAATTAGCTGAGATACTTTCCAGGGCCAAGTACATTACCATTGCCATGTGCAGCAATGATGAACCTTATCTGGTCAGCCTCAGTCACGGTTTTGATCCTGAAAAGAAGATAATTTATTTTCACAGTGCTCAGGAGGGAAAAAAGACCGCCATTTTGAAAGCGAATCCTGTTGTTTGGGGTCAGGCCCTTCGGGACCACGGTTATGTAGTGGGTAAATGCGATCACCTTTATTCTACTGTGCATTTCAGAGGAACCGTTACCTTCATAAATGATATTGATGAAAAGCGGAAGGCCCTTCTGATCATGATATCCCAGCTGGAAACCGATCCGCAACGGGTCATGAAGAAGCAGATAACACAGAAGTCATTAGTAAGGGTCAATATAGGCCGAATTGATATAACCCATATGAGCGGAAAAAGGTCCAAGGACCTTATGTAATTGGCGCCAATCCCAAATAACGAAAAAGAGAATAAATACTCACAGATATTTACCTGTTTCATGCAGCGGCTAAAGTTCATATCGGTTGATATGCAGTATGACTTTACCAGGGAAGGCGGAGTTTGTTTCGCACCCAGGCCAAGTGTCTCTTTTATTCAGGATGAATTGATCCCGTTTTTCCTGAAGAACAATATCAGGGTCCATGAGATAATCTCGGATTACCGGCAGGAGCGTCCAGGGGACCCCCGGGACTGCTGCAGACCCGGTGAATGGGGATATACCTCTGAGATACCTAAAGACCTTCTGAAATCCCAGCCATGGATAAAATCCCAGAACTCTCCTGCCTGGATTCGGGATAATATTGGATATGCTGAAAAAGAACCGGGGCTTCCGTTCCAAGACGGGGATGCATTCTCCAATTGGCTCATTGAGAATATAGGTGCCCCGGAAGAAACCGACGTATGCCTCTTCGGTCTGGCCCTGGATCGATGTGTACTCAGTACTGCCATGGAGTTGAGGTTCCGCGGTTATCAGGTATATGTATTGGAGGAGGCCACGGATACAAGCTCGGGATCCCATGATGAAAAAGAATATCTTCTGAGCAATCCTCCTTTGATCCATTGGGCAGTTGCAATAAGTTTTTCCGAGATTAAAGAACGGTTATCCAGTGATTAGAATTTTAAGAATAAATCATATCCATTCCTCAGGTGCTTTCCTATCATCTTCAGAGTCACCAGTATTGACAGTTCCCGCGGGTTCAATGAGAAGGATCCTGCATTCTTCGGGAGCATAAGGTTTATGTTCAATACCTTTACTAACCACATGCATTTCTCCCTCTTTCAAAGTTACCCTTCTGTCCCTGTAATCTATATGGAGCTGACCTTTTATTATGATAAATGCCTCATCGGTATCCTTATGAATGTGCCATGTGAAATCCCCCTTAATCCTGGCCAGCTTGAAGTGATAATTATTCAGTTGAGCGATTATTTTGGGGGACCACAGCTTGGATATAAGTTCGAATTTATCTTTGAAGTTTATCACATCTGCAGTCATATGGCTTCTTGATTATCATAGGCCCTAAATTAAACCATTCATATTGTTTCTTGATTTTATTCATTGAGTTATTCTATTACACGAAGTTTATAATTAATTAATTACAGATGATGTTAACAATGGGATTCCTAGGATGGTTGAAGGATAAAGCGACGGACAATTCCATAGATGAAGAGTTTGTTGAACTGGAAAAGAAGTTCACGGAAGAATGGGATGCATGGGCGCGGGAAAAACAATACTCGGTCCTCATTCATATCCCGGAGGACTTTCTAAAAACCTCTTAAAAATCACCTTTTATCCAATGTGATAACCCCAAGATACTATTTCCCCTGATGAAAAAACACGGCAAATACCAAGAGTATTCTTTCTATGTTGAGAAGGAGTTTACAAGTTTTTTATCCTCGGCCACTCACACCTATAACTGTATTGTATCAGCAATAAAACTGGACATCGGTGAGGGTGTTATTGAGATGGAGGCGGAACTGGATGAGCTTATTGGCGGCGGTAAAAAGAGCCTGATAACCATTAACAGCGATTGGAAGAGGTATTGCTTCAAGGTAAATGGTGAACCCGAAGATTTTGTGAGGAAAGTATTCACCGATAAAATGATGGATTTCATCCGTAAATTCGATGAGATGCACATGAGTTATCACGAGGGGTATTTTTTTCTAGTCCGGCCAATGCCGAGAACGGTAGAATTGGGCATCTCCAGAACTAAATATGTATACCCGCCGTTTGTTCCAGGTGTTTTCACTGTACTTGAACTGGATTGTCACAGATTGTGGGATGCTCAATGCAAGCTTTGGATAGACCAGATAATTGATCAGCTGGAATAGAATATCCATCAACCTTTTTCCCGCAGTCATAACACTCACGGTCCATCACACAAACTTCGCCTCCGCAGAAAGGGCATTTCCATCTTTCCTTCTGTTCCTCGAGCCATTTCTCAGCACCTATCTTCTCAATGCGCTTCAGTTCATCAATAAGGCTGATATTGTCGTCCTTCAGATGTCTATTGCTCAAATTAATAAGGTTGTCACATGGGAATACTTCACATTGGAAACAGAACATTATTTCGTTTTTGCGTAATTTCGCGCAATCCCTTCTGACCCATGAGCATTTTTTGTTCTGGATCCGGCATCCTCTGCAGCCGTGCTTGAGCTTTTTCTCGGAGAGCTTTCCCTTTGACCTAGCTAGATAATGCCTGCATGTGCCGCAGTAGAACCCGCAGGGTGCGGCCAAATTGAGCTTGTTCTTTCCCTGTTTCATTCAATTACCTATTGGTAATTAATAATTCTGAGTAATTGTTAATTGATATTTATAAAGGTTTTAATTAACTGTTTTAATCAAACTGTAAATAATCCCTTGTCTACAGGATCTATCTCTTTGCTGTTACCTTTATGAGATGATAGCCGAACTGGGTCTTCACGGGTTCCGAAAGCCCGTTAACACCAAGGGCGAAGGCCGCCTGCTCGAACTCCGGAACCATCTGGCCCCTTCTGAAAAATCCTAGGTCTCCCCCTTTTTTCCCTGATGGGCAATTGGAATGCTTCTTTGCCAGACCTGCGAAATCCGCGCCTCTGCTTATTTTATCATACAATTTCTTAGCTAATCTCTCGTCCTCAACCAATATATGGCTTGCTCTTACCTGAAACGTCATTTATTTCACCGTTCAATATAATCTGCGGGCATTATCTTTATTGATTTTCCCTATAATGAGATATTAAGATATTTTCACCTTTTACAGTCAAATCCATGAACAGGGTCAACCCCTATTCTGTCATTCCAAAGATTCCATAATGCTTAAGTAATCACAGCAGCATCAAAACTATGTGGCATTGAGCAAATACAGTAAGATAATATCCGGTGCAGTTGTGGCAATAGTACTTCTGGGATGTATTTCTTATTTTTCTTTCGGCAGGTCTGGGGAGGAGGGCGTTCTTCTGGTTGGATTCGATCCTGACGAAGCCTATATCGATATGCTGTATCTGACAGGTATAGGACCCAGGGTTCCGGGGACAGCCAAGGCTTTTGAAGGAGCAAAGTATGTTGAGCAGCGTTTCAATGAAGCGGGACTTGAGAATGTTGCGATAGAAGAACACTCAATAACCACCTTTGAGGTCAACAGCGCATCCATGTCCCTGATCAGCTATGGTCTCAGATACAGCGAGAAGAGATATGTTCACCTGAAGGATTTCATCCTGTACCAGTATTCGGGTTCAAGCAACGGGGAGATAACACTGGATATAGTGGATGTCGGTGACGGTAGTGAGGAAGCATTCCAGGGTGTTGATGTCATAGGAAAGGCGGTCATAACCACCCAGCAGGCCCTTCCCCTGGCGGCCGACCACGGGGCAAGTGCCGTCATAGTCCAGAATACCCGGTCCGGTGAGATGATCAATTATCCCCCCTATTCCGGCGGTCTGTACGGCGGGGATGAGAACGGAGACAGCATACCATATCCCGATGCTAATCCCAATTCCGTGGTTCCCATCTGTTCTGTTTCAAAGGCTGTTGGAGACGAGATCAAGAACGCCATTGCCGACGCAAGAGTAATACCGCTAATCCGGCGCTCCACCGTCAGAATAAGACTGAATTTCGATACCACAATTTCCAAGAACAATATCCAGAACGTTATCGGGGATGTTCCAGGATCGGATAAGAACGGCGGGTTCATATATTTTATCGCTCACAGGGATACAACCTACATCAATCCCGGTGCCGTGGACAATACTGTGGGAACGGTTACTATAATGGAGATTGCAAGACAGATGGCAGGGCTGAAGCTGAAGGATACCATTCGTTTCATTTCTGCAGATGCCGAGGAGAAGGGTCTTCTGGGAGCGACAGAATATGTCAAGGCCCACGAGGAGGAAGTGAGGAGCCGGGGTATGATCTGTATTAATTTCGATATGAACGATGTGAACCTGGATAGGGTGGATACGCTGATGCTGACCATATCAAATGAGAACTACAAACAGAGAATGATAAGCATCAGGAACCGGATGTTCGACAGCTACCCTGAACTTGCGGAAAGGTACAAGGTGAACATCACCGACGGCGGAGGCGGACCGGATGGTGCACCATTCATGAAACGGGATATTGACGGGGCTTTTGCCATGGGAGAATGGGGTTCATCATGGGAATACCATACCCAGTGGGACACAATCGAATACGTCAACAAGGAATCATGGATCCTGAGCGGGGTTATACTGGGTACCCTGGCTGCAGAGATTGCCGCCTGAATTTATAAATTGTGCACAATCAGATCTATTGATCATTCGTCCAGGCATTCGCCTGTGATCTCGGGTATCCCCTTTTTTTTGAACTTTTTCAAGTATGCCTGCCTTCCCTTGAGCCAAAGCAAGAGGAATGTAGGCAGCACGAACACTGACACTAGGAAGGCGAATGTAACGGAGAGTGCCGTGACTTGACCGAACTGGGCCAGGGGAGGTATGATTGCCAGGGACAGCACTGCAAAACCTATCACAGTTGTCATCATTGACCCGAAGAGGGCGCTCCCCGTGTGGCTGACGGCCACGGACAGCGCGCAGAGACCGTCCCCAAGCCTTTCCTGGTCCTCAAGGAATCTCTGGGATATATGGACGCTGTAATCGATGCCGAGACCCACTGTAATGGCCGAGATTGTCACGGTCACGACGTTCAATGGAATGCCGAAGTAGTACATCCCGCCTGTGGTCCATGCCAAAACTATGACAAGGGGAACCATTGTGACAAGACCTAATAGGAGGGTTTTTCTCATTAGGATGAATATTATAGTTAGTATCAGGAGCGACACCAGGAAAGTTACAGCAACAGATTTGGTCTGACCTCCAGATATCGCCTCCAGAACCGCCTGTTGGACCAGTGCCCCTCCTGTGGGCGTAACCTTCTCCAGTACATCCCCCTCAAGCTCTTCCATTGGTTCTGATGCGTAAATAACCTGGTCCCTTACCTCCTCGGCTCTGGCCCCCCCTCTGCTGTTCACCGGGATCCTCACAACAAGTCCGGTGTATTCGCTTCCTTCCTTGCGAAGTACTCGTGAAGCCTGCTCACTGTCAAACTGGAACAGAGCGTCATATGCATTCTTCACGTTAGCAGAGGAAATATTGCGATCTATTACATCGTCATAATCCAGATCCAGATTGTTGTGCCAAATAAGGGAAAAATTTGCATTATAGGTGGGCAGAGCGGGATTTGTCAATGTTGCGGCCATATCCAGGGGTGAGCCGAATGGTTCCGATGCCACAACGTCTTCCCCTTCAAGGGCTTTTTCCTTGACATCCGGTATGGCAAGAAGCACCTCGGTCTGTGCCACATCGCCTTCGACCAGCACATATCCCTCCTCAGAGGAGAAATCGAAATCGGCAATGACCGATTTTGTCGCATCCGTTACCTCGAGACCGTCGGGAAGAAAATCCCTGAAGTCGAATGTGGGCTCCAGCTGAAGTCCACCGTAGATACCCACTCCGGTTATTATCACCACTACAGGTATCACAATATAGGGATACTTCGATATTCTGGCCCCATTGGAGAGTACCCTGTTGAGAGTGAAGAACCCTTGAGGTGATCGGAGTTTGGATTCGGGTATTCCGGCCTTCTCCGCCCTTTTTCTGATCCATCCTGCAAATCTTTTTTTCTTCTTTTCTTTCTTCTCCTTGAAAAGCGGTATACCTTTTCGCTCTTTCCTCCGCTCCCGCAAAGCTCGAGCAGCCGGGACGAAGGTCATCATTATTATAAAGGCAGAAAGTATGCCTGCAGCGTTCAATATACCGAATATCCTGATGCCGGGGGAACTTGCAGTGAGATTGGAAAGGAACCCTACCAGGGTGGTAACGGTGGCTAGGAGTATGGCGAAACCAACGGATGCTTCTGCCATGCTTATTGCTTCTGTGACCTTTTTTCCTTTTTTCACTTCCTCCCGGTATCTAAGGGTAAGGTGTATGCCGTAATCGATACCAAGGCCTATGACAAGGACGGGTACAGTTGTAAGGGACGGATTGTTCTCGAAACCCAGCAGTCCACCGGTGCCGAAAACCCAAATTATAGCTATGAAAAGGCCTATGACGTTGATGACTATCTCGAACCAGTCCCTGAACACGAATATCAGCACAAGAATCACCATTACCAGAGCGAGTGAGAACAGCGTGCCCATGGAACTCCCTGATGCCTCGTTGATCTTTTCGTTTACAATCTCGTCGCCTATGGTTATAAGGTTCAGCCCTGAAGCTTTATCCTCCACATCCTCGGCGATGCGGTCAAGTTCTTTCTCTGTTGCAAGAGCGATCTCGGACTCCAGGTCGGCTTCTGTCGCTACAACAAAAAGCCCCTGTTCAGCAGATGTACCACCAAGGTTAAAATCCTTCGAAAGCAGAAAATCCAGGGCAATGGCCATGGGTGCGTTCTCAGTATAAAGCAGCAGTTCCTGGGGGAAATAGGGTGTGAATTCCAGTACAAGAGGGAAAGGCAGGCAGTCGACGATTATGGTAACATTGCCACCGTTAAGAATGGCCCTTTTCTCATCTATGGAAAGGTTGAACCCCTTTGATATGAATGCGTTTATAAGCTTTTCCTGTTCCAGGCATGACAGGTTCTGGTCTTCCAGACCCATGTATTTCATCGACTCCTGAAAAGTGCGGGTGTAGAATATGGATTGTATTACTATCTCGGCAGGAGATGTTACACCGTCAGGGTTCTCCGGGGATGCAACGACCTGCTGTCTTATATCCGATCCCAGAACCTTTTCTTCAAGGTCTATCATTGTCAGGAGGGATTCCCGAGTGAGTATGTTATTCCCACTGCCCTTTGCTTTGATGAGGACTGTCAGCTGTCCCCTTTGGGAGCCGTAATCGTCCCTGACTCGCTGGTTGGCCCTGGAGACCTCGTCCTCCGGTGCAAATGAATCATCTTCTGATGAGAACTGGAACTGGGATGAATAATATCCGAAGAACAAGGTCAGCAGTAGCACCGCTCCTATGGCTATCCATGGGTATTTAGATATGATCTTTCCGTATGATGATAATATGTTCATCCCGACTACCTCTAAGTGTGATTAATCAGGTATAATAGTATTATATTGAATTTAAATAAGGATTTTATACTCAGAGCAGTTTGTATCTTAGCACAGCAGCCGCACCGCCTATGGAATCAAGTCTTTTACCGCCCTCATGGGCAGTGGATATTATCCAGTGCTGGGCTCCGGTCTCATGAGCCTTTTTAATAAGTGCCTTGCCCCAATCCTTTCTGAAGACCGTATCAGTTAGAAGCAGTTTCTCCACCGCACCCAGTCCAAGGGCGTCAAGGACCTCCTTTCTTCCGTAGGTGACCGCCCCGTCCTTTGACAGCTCTGTGAAGAACAGATCCAGTTCCTGTGTTTCCAGTGTGACCCTGGCCTTGTTGACAAAGAGCTCCTGCATTCCGGATTTCAGCGCCTCGTATATGCCTGTGAGCCCTGCCTGGCCTGTGGCTTTTAAAAAAACGTTCTCCTTGATATGGGGCTCCTTTTCCACTGAATATCTCAGGAACTCGTCCTTTGTAAAACCTGGGCCTATTATTATTAGCGGGGTCTTCTCGGTCCTGCATTGTTGAAGCTTTGATAGGACCTCCTGAAAGAAATCCTTCTTCCCCCTTTTATCCTGTTTGTAGAATTTTCCTGATATAGTGAAATCTATCTCTGCAATGACCTTCAATCCCTGGTTCATCTGAACTACCAGAACTGCATTGCCGTCCTCAATGGAAAGGAACAGAACATTTGGTTTTCTGGATTCCTTTACTGCACGCTGCAGTAATTCTTCCTCTTCCCTAGTCCATTCCTTGAAAAGGCTCAGTTTGGAGCCGGTTTCCAAATTGAAGGTATGGTGTGAACCCAGGTCTTGGGGTCCGTCCACTATTGTGCCAAGAAGCCTGAGGTAGGAAGAGAATTCGGTGAACTCGGATTTTATGATCTTCAGGGTGATCATCATTACTTTCTTCTCGGTCTTCTTGTCCCTGGCAGCGTCCTTCTGTTTCTCTTGTGAACGTTTTGAGAGCATCTTGACCCTGTCGCCCGCCTTAATTAAATTGTTCAGATGCCAAAGGTCATCTTCATTATCCACCCGCAGGAAGAACATTCCCTGTTTCCGGCTGCTGCTGAGTATCTGCATTTAGTTCTGCTCCGTTTGCTCTTGGTTATTTTCTGTTTCTCTCTGTGAGATCAAATATTGTAGAGGGAATGGATGTCAATAAATATACCTGATACGGTCAATTTAGATGTATTTAAAAAATTTCATCATTTCCAAACCTTGTAGTGTGTGAAAGAATTGAAAAGATAACAATAAATAGTAACTGGATGAATATGATATTCATGAACAGCACAGGCAAGCGAATTCTGGTGATAGTGATAACACTGATAGTCCTGATAGCTATTTTCTGGTATGTCCTTCCAATGCTGGGTGTGGCGGACAAAGTAGGTAGCAATTACTGGGCCTTCAGTTTAGTAGGCTCCTTTATCCTGAGCTATTTTATCAGCGGTCTGCTTTACAAGGTGATCAAGTAAAGTAATGGCCTTAATGGGAATTCATACTACCATTCAATTTCTTCTTCCTCATCGGAATCCCATTCTCCGCCATCGTCATCTCCCCATTCCCCCGCTGGCTCTTCCTCTGCAGCATCGGTTGTGCTTTCCTCCTCAGCCCATTCTTCATCATCGTCATCTCCCCATTCCCCCGCTGGCTCTTCCTCTGCAGCATCGGTTGTGCTTTCCTCCTCAGCCCATTCTTCATCATCGTCATCTCCCCATTCCCCCGCTGGCTCTTCCTCCACCTTCTCTTCTACAGGTTCTTCTTCGTTTTCTTCCTGTTCCTCGTCTTTCCAATCGCCAGCTTCTTCTTCCTCATCCTCCTCTTCTACAGGTTCTTCCTCGGTCTCCTCCGCTTCCTTTTCTTCTTCGTTTTCTTCCTGTTCTTCGTCTTCCCAATCGCCAGCTTCTTCTTCCTCATCCTCCTCTTCTACAGGTTCTTCCTCGGTCTCCTCCGCTTCCTGTTCCTCGTCTTCCCAATCGCCAGCTTCTTCTTTCTCATCCTCCTCTACTCCAGTTTCTTCTTCGGCTTCCTCCTGCTCCTCTTCCTCGCTGGAATCTTCATCTTCAGAGATCATTTCGAAAACAGCTTCACCGCTTCCTTCTTCCTCCGCCTCCTCGATTGCTTCAGTTTCCCCGTCCTCCTGTTCCTCATCGACTTCGAATTCTTCTTCTTCCTCGTCCTCCTGTTCCTCATCGACTTCGAATTCTTCTTCTTCCTCGTCCTCCTGTTCCTCATCGACTTCGAATTCTTCTTCTTCCCCGTCCTCCTGTTCCTCATCGACTTCGAATTCTTCTTCTTCCCCGTCCTCCTGTTC
>CAYSHM010000013.1:14954-92528 GCA_964430885.1 uncultured archaeon
TTCTTCTTCTTCCCCGTCCTCCTGTTCCTCATCGACTTCGAATTCTTCTTCTTCCTCGGTTTCTTCATCTTCGTCTTCGGTTACCTCTCTTTCCTCGTCATCCCCTTCTTCTTCCGCCTTTTCGTCCTCGGATTCCTCATCCAACTCTTCGAACTCATTCTCCCACCCCTCTTCGAACTCATCATCCCATCCCTCGTCCTCATCTTCGGATTTATTTTCTTCCTCTTCTTCCTCCTCCCCTACAGCGGTTCCGCATTCCGGACATTGGTCATCATCGTCATCGAGGAATTCTCCGCATTCCTGGCATTCATGACCTGATATTTCCTCTTCGCTCTCATCATCCAGGAGGTCCCCTCCCTCCTCGTCCTCGTCCTTCTTTGTCCTGACAAAGCCCATGTAGATGATCAGAATTATTATGAGGATTATCACAAGGAATATGACCCACATATAGTTGCCGGAATCGTCTCCGCTGGTGGTCTGCGCTTCTTTGGTCATTGGGGCGAAAATGGTTAGATGGGTGACATTTGCAGTCACCTCATTTGTATCGGTGTTGACCACGGAGTTATCCGCTTCCTTCCATTCCATGGCAGTCTCGTCCCAGTAATACAGTTTGATGTTATTCTGCTCCTCATCCGACAGGTCTGCCGGGTCGTACTTGACCTTAATATGGACCCATTGGATTCCATTCATATTGATATTGATATACTCACCAGTGAGTATAAATCCGTCGGGGATATCACCCACGGTCTCAGGCAGGTTCTCTTCAGTAAGAACAACAAAGCTCAGGGTTCCGGTCCCCTTTGCTCTAACGGTTCCGGCGTCATTGGTGAGCTCCTGTACCAGGGTATCAACAGATCCAACCGTTATCACTATCCAGTCCCGGTCCCAGTTCCCCTCGGCATCTGTTACATTGAGGGTGATGTTGTAGGTTCCGGTATCTGTAAAGGTGACCGAAGGGGCTTTGCCCGTAAGTGTCTTGGTCCCTCCGCCCTCCACATAGGTCCAGGTATATGTGTCAACAGCAACGTTATCCGTGCTTGCGGAACCGTTCAGTACTATCTGCTGGCCGGCATCGACGCTTCTGTCCGCTCCAGCGTTGGCGACGGGAGCGGTCACATCGTTCACAATCACCACAAGGGTATCAAGGTCCCAGTGTCCTTCATCATCGGATACGTTAAGGGTTATGAGATATGTGCCAGCGGTATCAAAGGTGAAATTAACCTTCATTCCGGTCAGGGTCACCGCACCGCCGTGATCAAATGTCCATGTGTATTCCACTATGCCGATATTATCAGTGCTCATATTGCCGTTCAAAACCACCTTGGAACCCTGTTCCGCGGTAATGTTCTTGCCGGCATCGGAAGTAGGTCCATCATTATCCGTTACATTGGCGGAGATCACTCCGGAGGTAAACTCGTTCATGGATGTGTCATTTGTCCATACGAAGTAGTGAAGCAAGTCCACCGAGCTGTCCAAGGTAATTTGCCCCAGCCAGAATCCATTGGTCAGATCAAGGGAGATGTTCCCGCTTAGGTCTCCGTGCTCCCAATCCAGAAATACTGAATCAAGGGCTATATTGTCCACCATAGTAAAATTGAATTGGAAAACGTCTCCGGTGGTGCCTTTATCGTCCCCGTTTATGGCTGATAGTTCGGGCAGGTCGTTGTCAATGACGTTCACCATTGTTTCATTACCCCACAAGAAATTGTCCATCCAATCCAGTATGAAAACACGATAATGCAGTTTCTCGATGGAGTGCGAAAGGGTTATGTTCCCGAGCCAGTATTCACCCATGGGTTCGAGGGATATATTACCCTCTTCAGCTCCGTGGGACCAGTTGATGTAAACCATCTCAAGCATCATGTCGTCTGCAGCAGAGACGTTGAAATAGAATTGGTCTCCGGTTGTTCCTGCGGTCTGGCTGTCATCCGAAAGCAGTTCGGGCAGTGTAAGGTCGTAAACATCGATGTTAATCAGCTCGCTCTTGAAGATGTTGCCGTTTGTATCATTGGACCAGTAGAAATAGTTCAACTGGGCTACGCTCTCCAACAGCGTTATTTCGCCGATCCAGTATCCATCTGTAAGTTCCAGGGACAGGTTGCCCTTGGATATGTCGTGGGTCCAGTTCACAAAGACGCTTACCACGCCGATGTCATCGGTCACCGACAGGTTGAAATGATAGAGATCATCGGCAGTTCCCTTGCTGTCGCTTAGGTCGTTGACGATATAAGGCGGAGTGAGGTCAAACACATTCAGGTTCTCCATCGGGCCCTTGAAGATATTGCCTGAAGAGTCATTGGCCCAAATGAAATAGTGGAACATGTCAAGTGAATTGTTCAGAAGGAAAATGCCGGTCCAATTGCCATCAACTTTGTTAAGGGAAATATTGGCCTTGTTTGTGCCGTGAGTGCAGTTGACAAATACAGAAACAAGCTCTGTATTGTCATTTATTTCCAGATGGAAAATGAAATCTTGGCCTGAAATCCCGGTATCGTTGCTGTTGTCTCCATAAAGCTGGGGGACATCGTTGTCGGTTACAGTAACGATCTCTTCACCTGATCTAACGAAGCTGCCTGCTGTATCGTTCACCTGAAGTGCATAGGTCATGTTCCCAAGATCGTGATCCAATACAACAGTAAGACTCCAGGTTCCGTCACCGTCATCATTGAGGGCTAAATTACCTCCTAGAGCTCCGTGTGCCCATGTGACGTTCACACTGTCAACATCCACATTATCTGAAGCAGTGATGTCGAACACAAACTGGTCCCCGGTGGTGCCTGTATTGGGTGAATTATCCGCATCCAAGGAGGGCAGGTCATTGTCAGTGACGGTTACAGTCTGCACAGCCTGTCTGAAATTATTCCCCGATGTATCATTCACCTGGACAGAGTAGGTGAGATCATCTAGGCTGTCGTCCAGACCAATGGTCAGGCTCCATGATCCGTCGAGATCATCAAACATTGCGACATTTCCTCCAAGCCCTCCGTGTGTCCAGGTTACATTGACGCTGTCCACAGCAACAAAATCGCCTGCAGTTACATCGAAAACGAAATTATCTCCGGTAGTGCCGGCATTTGGTGAGTTATCCGCATCCAGTGTGGGATCGTCATTATCAGTTACAGGTATTGTCTGTTCGCCCTGCCTGTAATAATTGCCGGTTGTGTCGTTTATCTGCAGGGAATAGGTCAGGTCCCCAAGGTCATGATCAAGTACAATCGTTAGACTCCAGGTGCCGTCTCCATCGTCGTTGAGCGGCTGGTTTCCGTTGAGAAGTCCGTGAGCCCAGGTTACATTGACGCTGTCCACCGCGACATTGTCAGTGGCTGAAATGTCGAAAATGAAATTATCTCCCGTAGTGCCTGCATTGGGTGAATTATCCCCCGTAAGTGTGGGATCGGCTGTATCAGTTAGGGTGAAGGTCTTGAAATGATACTGGTCCCAGTAGTCGCTTTGCTGGGATGCCGCAAAATCAGCATGAGTAACACTTACTGTGTAAGCGCCTTTGTACCAATATCCCATGTTGTTGAATATGAAGTGTGTGCCTTGAAGATTGACATAACCCATGCTGTCGGTTGTGCCGGAGAAGTGGTTTGAACCATTATGGACCATATTCACATTTGCTCCCTGGATCCCATTCCCCTGAGAATCCTTCACAAATACCTTGTCTGGATAGTTGACAGAAAGATTCCCGCCAGGCATAACGGTCCAGGTACCGTTCAGATTTGCATTGTAGTTGGTAAGGTTCAGAAGAGTGACATTGATATTATCATTTATGGAATCGGGCGATACATGAACACTGTTCACCAGGGTAGCATTGGTGATGGTGCAGTCCGAGAGTGTGATGTCTCTCTCCGCACCCGTGACATAGACGTTCTGCTCTCCAGTGTTCTCAATAACACAATGGTCGATCACAGGAGTATAACTGATCCCAATGCTTATCCCGATCCCGGTTGTATTGTGTATATATGTGTTCTGAATTATAGGTGAGCCGCCGCCTATCCAAATACCGGTCTTTGATGAATTGAATATCGTACATCCGGTTACGGTGGTCCCGGAGTTGGTCCTTATGGCACCGCTGTCATCCCCGCCGTCCCCGGTATTGTTGATGGTACAGTTATTGATTATGAACTCCTCGTCTCCAGTGACATATATGCCCCAGTCGCTGATCTCATTGATGAGACAGTGATTAACCTCCACGTGACTGGCGGCCAGATTGATACCGTCGCCCTTCACTCCTAATGTAGCTTCCATGATGGTGGTGTAATTGATAAAGGCTTTACCGCCGTTCTCAACAATAATTCCCTCGTAACTGCCGTTTGTTACGTTCTCGGTTATGGTGACATAGCTGTTCCAGGTTCCGTCTATCACCAGTTTACCGCCGTTCTTGACAACTATGCTCCCGGCGCCGTGACTGCTGTCAATCTTCACATTTGTCCCTGCGGATATGTTCAGGGTCCAACCGGCTGTTATATTGAAAACATCATCGACAACTACATTGCCTGACCAGTCCTTGTTAGCCATGTTGATATCCCCGGCATAATTGCCGTCTGCCCGGGCAGGAAGTATGGTCCAATCGTTGAATATTACTATGCATGAGAACAGCAGGATCGCTGTTACGCTCAATGATACGTTTCTATTAAAACTACTTTTCATATTGTTCACCCTTCTACGGTTCAGAGTTTTGTTCATATTCTTTTTTAGTGGAAAAATGTACCTGACTATCAGGTTTCTATCAGGTAAGAATAGCAACCATTAATTCTTTCCTATTTATAACCTTTTCCTATAACTTATTACTGCGTATCAATCAGGACATATTTTCAATGAGAACTGGGAGAGCCATTGCCTGTTTGAAGAATTGAGGCTGCTCCTGTGAGTAAGGTGGGGGAAAAACAATTGAAAATATAAATTTTCACTATTTCAGACAGGATAAAATAATCCTTGATGACTACTGTAAAAAATATATTAATATGGGAAGTAATACCCTTTCGGTTGAAGGTGCCGTGAAAATGAATGAAGATGGTGTGAAGAACGGGTGCAGTTTGTTCATGGACAACCGCCATAAACTGATGAAGAAACTAACATTGTTGTTCGTAGAACTGAACATAGGGACAGCTCCGGTCTTGGAAACCCCACCCAAGGGAATGGGGGATCTTGCCCTTCCCTGCTTTTCGCTTGCACGGGAGCTGAAGAAGAGCCCGGCAGTCATCGTTGCAGATCTAACAGAAGCAATGAATACCAAGATGGGTGATATGAAGAACATATTTCATGTTGAGTCTAAGGGGCCTTATGTCAACTTCACCTACAGGGACGATTACCTGATGAGAACGGTGCTGCCGAATGTTCTGAAGAGAGGTAAGGAATACGGTTCCTTTCCAGGTCTGGAGGGCCGAATAATCCTTGAACATACCTCGGCAAATCCCAACGGACCCTTCCATGTAGGCCGGGCCAGAAATCCCATAATAGGCGACACACTCGCCAGGGTGCTGAGGAAGCGGGGGCATGATGTGGAGGTCCAGTACTGGGTGAACGATATGGGCCGTCAGGCTGCCACCCTTGCCTGGGGTAAAAAGAACATAACCCTCGAGGCCAATACGGCCGGTGATTTCGGAATTGACGGGAATGGTTTTTCTGAAAAACCGGACCATATGCTGGTTCCCTATTACCAGAAAGCCCATTCCCGTATAAGGGAAAATCCAGAATTGGAATCGGAGATCGACAATATCCTGCTGAGGATAGAGGAAGGCGATAGGGAGATCAAGGATTATGTTCAGCATTATGCCAAAAAGGTACTTGAAGGCATGAAGGGGACCCTGGAAGGATTGAATATCATGCACGACAAGTTCGTATGGGAATCCCAGAGTGTAGAGAGCGGTTCAGTAGGGAAGGTGATATCCACCCTCAGTGAAAGCAGCTATGCGTACGCTACCGAGGGGGCATGGTATCTTGAACTGGAGGATTTCGGTATACAGGGCCGGAGCACCAAGTTCTTTTTCACCAGAGGGGACGGGACGTCACTATACACAACCAGGGATCTGGCCTATCACCTGGACAAGATGAAAGAGGCCAACAGACTGATAAATGTTCTGGGAGAGGACCACAAGCTCCAGGCAAAACAGCTCAACATCGCCCTTGAGCTTTTGGATGCTCGGATCCTTCCTGAAAGCGTGTTCTACAGCTTCGTCTCCCTGGAGGACGGCAAGATGTCCACCAGGAAGGGCCAGGTCGTTTATCTGGATGATCTTATCAGCGAAGCTGTTCACCGGGCCTATTTGGAGGTTCTAAGAAGAAGGCCGGAACTGGATGAGGACCGGAAGAAAGAGATAGCCGAAATAGTTGGTCTGGGGTGCATCAGATACAATATCATACGTGTCCAGCCTGACAAGAAGATCACCTTCAGGTGGTCCGACGCCCTGAACTTTGACGGGGACAGTTCACCTTTCATGCAGTATGCCCATGCCAGATGCTGCGGGATACTCGACAAGGCGGAGGAGAAGGGGATTGTCACCCCGGAGCCTTCCGAATTGGATAAAATATTTGACGATCTCCATGACCTTGGCTATCATCCAAGCGAGGTGGAGATTATTAAGAAGATCGCGGAATTCCCGGATGTGGTCAGAGAGGTGTCCGAAACCTTCAAGCTACACCGGATTCCCGAATATCTGCAGGAGGCTGCTTCCGCATTCAATACCTTCTATCAGGACTGCCCTGTGCTTAAAGATGAGCCCAATGGTCAGGATGAACAAAGGAGAAGGTTCCGACTGTGCATAGTTAAAGCTTCCCGCACAGTGATCGCTGAAGGACTGGTCCTCCTTGGTATCAGCGCTCCGAGGAGCATGTGACGGGATTTACATTTGAGTAAATTTCCTAATATGCAGAAAATATACATATACTACATTTCAATATCAATTAAGGATTGTATCCAAAGATATGTTCTCAATGAGAGGATATGGGGGTATTATCCGTCTCTATAGGGCATATAATACAAGTCCGGAGGGTATAGGATCAAGAAGAATACCGGTAAGTTTCTGGTAGCCTTGGCTTTTCTTTTCTTCACAGGATTCAGCATGGCCTACTATTTTCAGACAGGCAGCATATCGGCTATTCTTCCGTATCTCATCACTATTATGGGTGCTTCCTTCCTTATTCTTCTCACAGTCCATTACACGACCAGTCAGCAGGATAAGCTGATGAACACAGTTGCTTCCATCCTCTATGACAAGGCAATTGCCCTGGACAAGGAGAGAGAGAAGAACCAGGATGAATCCGGGGATATGATAGCACAGGGTGATTCCACAGCCAAGGGCAAGGGAATCATACCCATTGACAAACCCAGCGTAGATTTTGCCAATGTAGGGGGACTGGAACGTGTGAAGGAGGAGATCAGAAAGGCAATAATCTACCCTTTCGATCATCCTGAGCTATACACACTTTACGGAAAGCGGATAGGCGAGGGTATACTTCTTTACGGCCCTCCCGGCTGCGGAAAGACCTTTATCAGCAGAGCAACTGCCGGGGAAGCAAAGGCTTCATTTATCAATATCAAGCTCAGCGATATCCTCAGCAAATGGGTAGGGCAGAGCGAAAGAAAGATCTCCGAGGCCTTCGAGACCGCCGCCAAGAATAAACCGGCTATTCTATTTTTCGACGAGGTGGACGCTCTGGGGTCCAAGAGAGGGGACATGTCCCAGGACCATACCAACCGGCTGGTGAATTCCCTTCTGATGGAGATGGACGGTTTTGCGGGACCCAAAGAGCAGGTTCTGATACTAGCAGCCACCAATGAACCCTGGAATGTGGATTCCGCCCTCAAACGGCCGGGCAGGTTCAGCAAACTGCTTTTCATCCCCCCGCCTGATTTCGAGGCCCGATACCAGATCCTCAAGATACTTGCCGAGAACAAACCGGTATCACCCCTAGTTGACCTGAAGATGATCGCCAAGAAGACCGCTGGATACTCAAGTGCCGATCTGGAGCAGATAGTAGAGGAGGCTGCGGACATACCCCTCAAGGAGGCAATATCTGGTAAGAAGTCAAGAGCAATAAACGAGAGCGATTTTTTCAGGGTCCTCAAGAAGCGCTCTTCTTCCATCCTGCCCTGGTTCAAACACGCAAAGGAGCAGCTGATAATCAGAGACTGCAGGGATGAGTTCCAGGAACTTTGGAGATTTGTTAAAAAAATAAAATAGCATTAAATCGAGCAAGGTGGAAAAATATTTAGTTCAGGTGTGATATAGGGAAGGCAAAAGTCCACGGATTCAGATCAATAATATTTCAATAATATCAGTAATATCAATAGGACTAATGATCCGGAATTAATACATTTCAGGGGAGACACAAGATGCAACCGAGCAATATGGCATATGACAGGGCGATAACCGTTTTCTCGCCGGACGGCAGACTGTTCCAGGTGGAATACGCTAGGGAAGCCGTAAAGAGAGGAACGACTACTGTTGGATTGAAGTACGACAATGGTGTGCTTCTGATGATAGAGAAGAGGATAACAAGCAGGCTTATCGAGGCGGCCTCCATCGAGAAGATATTCAGGATAGATGATCATGTAGGGTGCGCTACCTCGGGTCTGGTTGCCGATGCCAGGGTCCTTGTTGAGAGGGCCCAGCTCGAGGGACAGATACACAGGATAACCTACGGGGAGAAGACCACTGTGGATTCCCTTGTAAAGAAAATCTGCGATTTCAAACAGAACTACACCCAGTTCGGAGGCGTCAGACCCTTCGGGACTGCTCTTCTCATTGCAGGCTTCGATGAACAGGGACTGCATCTATACGAGACAGATCCCAGCGGAGCGGTGATCGCCTACAAGGCTGCTAGCATAGGGGCGGGACGTGATACGGTTGTCAGGGTTTTCGAGGAGAAATACAAGGACAACATGAGCAAGAAGGATGCAATAGAGCTGGGTCTTGAGGCCCTCATGGAGTCCTCGGAGAAATCCGTGGAGACCGATAGGATCGAGATAGGTCTTATCACCAAGGACCAGAAGTTCAGTTTACTGTCCCCTGAAGAGGTTGCCAAGTATGCGAAGCCCTTCATGAAGAAGATTTCCAAGGAATGATTGGACAGCCTCAAGGAAATGATTGATCTATAAATATAAACTAAAAAGGTGAAAAAATGATATCCCTTGATGATGCGGTGGTTGCCCGATTGGATAGTCACGGAGAACGCTTTGAGGTATTGGTAGACCCGGATGTGGCCAAGGCTGTAAAGGAGGGTGAGGAGGTGGATCTCATGGAAGGCTTGGCTGCAGAATATATATTCAAGGATTCTTCCAAAGGCGACCGGGCTGCAGAGGAGAGTCTGGAAAAGGTTTTCGGAACCCAGAATGTTAAGGAAATTGCTCTTCAGATCATATTGAAAGGGGACATACAGCTGACCCAAGCCCAGAGAAAGGAGATGGTGGAGGTAAAGAAGAGCAAGATACTGGATATTATTGTGACGAACTCCATCAATCCCCAGACAAACACGCCGCATCCCCGACAGAGGATCGAACTGGCCATAGAGGAAGCCAAGATACACATCAGTCCCTTCTCCAAAGTGGACGAACAGGTCAAGGAGATAATGGATAAGCTGAGACCCCTCATTCCCATAAAGTTCGAGACCCTGATCTTTGCGGTCAGGCTTTCTGCAGAGGAATACGGCAAGTGTTTCGGGACCATCAAGGACATAGGTGAATTGACAAGACAGGAATGGCAGAAGGACGGCAGCTGGATAGGAATCGTTCAGATACCGGCAGGTCTTAAACTGGAATTGTTCGACAGACTTAACTCCAAAACCCACGGTGCTGTTGAGATAAAAGAGATCGAGTGATCAGTCCCCTGGTTTATTACAAGTCCGCCTGCGGGTTCTGCACCTGCCTGATTATTTCCATAGCCCACGGGTATTTCCAACAGTTCCTGGGAGTTTCGAAAGTCGATTTTAATGCTGATGATGAATTATTGAAAGGGGTAGTAACAATTGAGCTTTAAAGAGGGTATTGATGAGGAGGAAAGCGGAAATTCCGTCAGAAACAGGGAGGTGGTGACACCAGGGGAGGAGTTGTACACATCCGAAGAGATGTATCCCGGTGATGGAGTGGATGTTGAGAACGGCAGCATCTATTCCACAATTCTTGGGATGAAGTCCATCAATTCAGGCTATGTTAATATTCTTCCGTTGAATACTGTCTATATGCCCATCAAAGGAGATCAGGTCATAGGAAGTATAGTCAATGTTAAACCCATGAACTGGCTGGTTGATATCAATGCCCCGGAACTGCTTTCGCTCCACGTGAGTTCCGTGCCCTGGAACGTTGATTACGGGGATACCGAAAGATTCCTTAAGGTGGGTGATGCGGTCATCCTTAAGATCGTGGATGTCAATTCCCTTAATAGAATGGAAGCAACAATGAAGGGAAGAGGGCTTCGGAAACTCAACAAGGGTTTCATTCTGCGTATCAATCCCGCCAAGGTTCCCAGGCTTATCGGCAAGGGCGGATCTATGATATCCCTTATCAGAGGGTATACCCAGTGCAAGCTTTTCGTGGCCCAGAACGGATTGATTTGGATCAAGGGGAGAAGCGAAATGGTGCCCCGGATCAAGCATGTTGTGGATATGGTCGAGGAACGCGCTCATCATTCTGGATTGACCGACAAGGTGAAGAGCTACCTCATGGACCTGGCAAAGTAGATCCGGATGTTATTACAGCCACGATTCTCGAATTCGAACTCTTATTTAGCTTTCATATGAGAAACAAAGCTCAATTTATCCCTTATCAATTATTACCAATACCTATTTAATCAATCTTGAATTATAGTCGAAGAAGTTAGACCGCCGTATGGCGCGATAGAGGATTGTAATAGGTGATAGAGTTGGAGATCAAGTACAATGCCCAGGAAATTGAGATCAAATGGCAGAAGAAATGGAGAGAAGAAGGCATATTCAATGTAGAGGCCAGCGACGACAAGGAAAAATTCTACTGTTTGGAGATGTATCCCTACCCCTCGGCCACTCTCCATATGGGCCATTTGCGTAATTATTCAATAGGGGACTGCCTGGCCCGTTTCCAGCGGATGCATGGTAAGAACGTTCTCTATCCTATGGGTTACGATGCCTTCGGTATGCCTGCGGAGAATGCCGCCATCCTCCATGGAGCCCAGCCCAAGAAATGGACCTGGGATAATATCAAGAATATAGGCCAGCAGCAGAGAAGAATGGGTCTGAGCTACGACTGGGACCGCCAGATACAGAGCTGCGACGAGGATTATTACCGATGGAACCAGTGGATCTTCCTGAAACTGCTTGAAAAGGGACTCGTAAAACGAAAGAAATCCTTTGTGAACTGGTGCAGTGAGTGTACCACCGTACTTGCCAACGAGCAGGTTATCAACAACAGGTGCTGGAGGTGCTCAACCGAGATACAGCCTCTGGAGAAGGAGCAGTGGTTCTTCGGTATCCGGAAATACGCAGATGAGCTTTTGGAATCCCTGGATGATCTGGACTGGCCTGACAGGGTCAAATCAATGCAGAGTAACTGGATAGGCCGAAGTGAAGGGACCATAATCAAGTTCGAGATCAAGGATACCGGAAAGGAGATTCCAATATTCACCACCAGACCCGATACACTTTTCGGTGTCACATTCATGGTATTCGCACCTGAGCATCCCTGGGTAAAGGAATGGGTCAAGGGTACCGAGTATCAGGATGAGTTCGAGGCATTTCTGGCGGAAGTACTCAAGGAGGACAAGTTCAAAAGGATGGATGCCAGCAGGGACAAGAAGGGCATGTTCACAGGCAAGTACGCCGTTAATCCCATAAACGGACGTGAGGTTCCGGTATATGTAGGTAATTTTGTGATCTACGGGTATGGTGCAGGTGCCGTCATGGCAGTACCTTCACATGACCAGAGGGATTTCGAGTTCGCAAAGGAGCATGATATCCCTATTATTGTTGTGATCAATCCGCCAGGATATTCCATCAATGCCGAGAAGATGGCAAGGGCGTACGAGGGTAACGGTGAGCTGGTGAACTCTGGAGAGTTCACGGGTTTCAGGAGCGAGGAGGCCCAGGATTACATATCTGATAAACTAGCAGAGATGAATAAGGGCGGTAAGACCGTTGACTATCGTCTTCGGGACTGGCTCATATCCCGCCAGAGGTACTGGGGGACACCCATACCCATGGTCTACTGCGATAAATGCGGCGTTGTGCCGGTGCCCTACGAGGAGCTCCCTGTAAAGCTTCCGGATGATGTGATATTCACAGGTGACTGCAATCCCCTGGAGACCTCGGAGAGCTTTGTCAATACCGGCTGTCCCCAGTGCGGGGAGCCCGCCAGGAGGGAGACTGATACCATGGACACCTTCGTTGACAGCTCCTGGTATTTCCTGAAATACTGCTCACCCCGGACCGAGGATTTTCCCTTCAACCGTGATGATGTCAACTACTGGATGGCGGTTGACCAGTACATTGGGGGCATAGAGCACGCTACTGGACATTTGATCTATGCACGGTTCTTCACCAAGGCCATGAGGGATATGGGTCTTCTGGATTTCAATGAGCCCTTCGGCAGGCTCATGACCCAGGGAATGGTTAATAAGGAAGCGGCATACTGTCAGGAGTGCGATGTGTTCTTCCATCCTGACAAGGTGAAGGACAGTGATGACTGTCCCGAATGCGGAAACCACCTGGGACAGAGAATTACAAAGATGTCCAAGAGTCTGGGGAATACTGTTAGTCCCGATAATGTCATCAAGGAGTTCGGGGCAGACTCTGCCCGCTTCTTCATATTGTCAGGGTCCAATCCCCGAAGGGACCTGGCCTGGTCTGATGAGGGTATAGAGACAACCTACCGGTTCATGGATAAGACCTACAGGCTTCTCATGGAACCCCCCAAGGATGTAAAGAATGGAGGTCTGGACGCCTGGGATGAATTGATGGAATACCGACTGAATTCCACAATCCGCAATGTCACCCATGAACTTGCAGAGCTCATGATACGTGACGCCATAAATTCAATAATTAGGTTCATCAATCAGCTTTCTGCTTATAAGAAGGGAATTGTAGAGAAGGAACTCTACGATAGGTCAGTGGACTCTCTGATGCTTATGCTGGCCCCCATCGTGCCTCATATGGCCGAGGAGATTAATCAGCACAGGGGAAGCGCCGAATTTGCCTCCCTCCGCATGTGGCCAGGGTATGATGAAGAGATGCTGGGCGAGGTTACAGAGTTCAAATGGGATATGCTTGACGCTGTTATCGAAGACATAAAGGATATTCTCGTTATCATCGGTAAGGAGGAGGTGGAAGGGATAAAGCTCTTTACGGCTGATAGCTGGAAATACAGGTTCGTTGATATATTCAGGGAGGAGTTCCGGAAAACAAAGAATTTCGGGGAGATAATGTCCAGGATGATGAGGGAGGAGAAACTTAGAAAGCATGGGAAGACCATTAACAGGATGATAGCCCAGTTCCTGAAAAAACCCAGCCTGGCCCCGGATATTCTCCTGGATTCAGAGTCAGAATTTGAGTTCTTTGATTTGGTAAAGATTATTCTTGAGAAGAGGTTCAACTGCCCAGTTGCAGTCGAGTTTGAGGGAACCACCCAGGAGAAGAAGGCCGGTAAGGCTCTCCCGGGCAAACCTGCCATAATTATCCAGTAGAGCTGATAGGTTATGAACAATGAGGTAATCGCAGGCGTTGATGTAGGCGGTACCAAGATATCTGTGTGTCTAGCGGATAGAAGAGGTATTCTTTTAAATTGCTTGGAGCCTACGGTTCTGGAGGGTCCGGCTGATTCTATACCTTGTCAGATAATAGGAATGATAGAGAGGCTTTGTATGGCTGCGGGTATGGAGAAGGGAGGTCTGAAGGGTGTGGGCGTGAGCTCCGCAGGCCCGTTCATGCTCATTAACGGACTTATTAACTTGGTCTCACCTAACATATGCGGAGCTTTGGCTCCGGAGAGAGGCATTATTCCCAATGATTGGTCGGCTGTGGCTATTGAGAAAGTGCTGGCGAATGCCCTGCCAGAAGTTGTTATTCGGAATGACGCTGTTGCTGGAGCTGTTGCCGAGAGGACCTTGGGTTCGGCCAAGGATGCGGATAATCTTGTCTATGTGACCTGGAGCACAGGAATTGGTACTGGGGCATTTGTTGACGGCAGGCTTATTGAGGGGAAGAACGGCAACGCACCTCACGGAGGCCACATATTTCTTCTTGAAGAAGGTCCCTTGTGCGGATGCGGTAACAGGGGAGATCTGGAATCTCTCGCCTCGGGTACAGCCATCGCCAGGGATTACGGTCAGGATGTTGATACTGCGGAGGTTTTCCGGCGGTATCATCTTGGAAACGATGATAAGGCAAAGGAAGTTATTGATAGGGCCGCCGGGCTTTTCGCTCGGGGTTTAGCATCCATCAATGCAGTGCTTGATACAAAGGTCATTGTAATAGGTGGAAGTGTGTTCCTGAACAACGTGGAACTTCTTTTACCCAAGATCAGGGATATTTTTTATTCCACATTTTCAGTGCTCTCAGATAACGTCGAAATTGTTCCCTCCACATTGGCATCCTACCTGCCGGACCTTGCGAGTCTGTCCCTTGCGATGGATGATGATTGGTGCAAAAACTGGCATTCAAATAGACCTTGGCTTGATTGATTTATTGAACCTTTCCAAAATCGGAGTACCTTTCAAATACGAAAATCATCTATTATCACTGTGTAATATCTGAGTGATGATTTGATTTATTGGTGATAATTATTAATTCAAACGGAAAATCAAAAGGAGGGTCATCCCGGATCCTGCCTATAGTTGTCTTGATCAGTCTGCTTCTAAGTCTGAGTCTGGCTCTGGCTTCGGAGGTTTTAACAGATAGGTCCGGTAATATGTGCCAGGGCTGCCATGGCAACAGATACAAGGAGTACTGCAACCTCCTGCCCCATGACGCCGAGAGCGATCTGCCTGCCAGCGCTGATGTGGACCTGACCATAACCATGAAGATGGCTGTAGAGGTGATAAGCACAGGCCAGTCAGGTCCGAGCAATTATTTCTTGGTGGATGTCCTACGTGTAACCCTGGGCAGTGTTAACGGGAAGGTGAACATTCCAGTTCCCCAGCAGGAGGCTAATAATTTATACCCTGGTGACCGGTCAGTATTCTCTTGGGATATCACGCCTACTGAAGCTGGGGATGAACAGCTGACTTTTTCCCTGTATGCTCACAATCCCCATAAATCATCAACCGCATCGGAGCTTTATTACCACGACCTCACCATTATCGGTCAGATGAGTGAACCGAGCTCTCCGCGTTCTTTGGAGCTCAGTGTGGGAAGGATATTTGCTCATCTGACCTGGGAAACTCCCCTGGATGACGGAGGTGATGATCTAATTAGATTCAATATCTACAGGGGGAACACACCTGGAAACGCAGTTCAATATGACACGGTTTCTCCCTTTACACTAGACTATAATGACACCGCTGTTTCACTGGGTGAGAGCTACTATTACCAGGTCAGCGCGGAGAACTCCCAGGGTGAGTCACCGTTATCTTCCGAAGTGTCCGGCGAACTTGTTTTCGCACCTTTAAGTCCACGGAACCTTCAGGGTGTGGGCGGGGACAACTATGTTCTGCTGTCATGGGACGAACCACTGGACGACGGAGGTGCGCATATTACAAGTTATAACCTTTACAGGGGAACTACCGAGAACGGTCTCTCACTGCTGGATTCCTTTGGTCCCTCAGAGCATTCTATCAACGACACATCTGTGACCAATAGCAATACCTATTATTATCACATTACCTGCGAGAACTCTCAGGGAGAATCCGATCCTGGTAGCATCATATCCATTACCCCCGAGAAGGATGTTTCGGTGCCCACCCCGCCCAGGGACCTTACCATAGAATGCGGAGAGGATTTTTGCCTTCTGAAATGGGATGAACCCGCTTATGACGGAGGAGCCCCGCTTATATTTTACAAGCTTTACAGGGGGCCGGCGGATGGTGAACGGGAATTACTGATAAATATCGATGAAGTATATCTGGAATTTAATGATACCTCTGCTTACAGCGGAGTAGAGTATTCCTATCATGTGACCGTCGTGAATTCCGCAGGGGAATCACCACCGAGCACAATGGTAACCGGCAAACCCGATGTTGAAGTGAGTCTGCCTTCCCCTCCTGAGAACCTTACCTATACTGAGAGTGATGGGTATGTTCATATATATTGGGAACCTCCGGCCAATTTCGGCGGGGGCCGTTTGATCAGTTTCAATCTCTACAGAGGGGAGGAACTGGCGTCTATCAGATTGTATCGGAATATTCATCCTGACCTTAATGATTTCAATGATACCAACGTGACCAACGGCAAGGTGTTCAGGTACTATGTCACAGCACTGAACGAGAAATTCGAGAGCGGATCTACCAATATAATCTATACCCTGCCGGAAGAGGAGGATATTTCTGATGATCCCAAGGACGATCCTAAACCGCAGTTTCCTCCCTCTTTCCTCCTGACCATACCTGATGAAGAAACAATCGAGACAGGTCTGAACAACATTGTGCATTTTATGGTGAGGGGCAATGTAACGGCCAATATCACATGGTTTGTCGAGGGTGACGTGTATTCCAAGGGTTCGGAGATACTGGAATATCCTACCCTTTTACCAGGCACCTATGATATAGAGGTGGAGCTGGAGAGATACGGACTTACCGCTTCACACTCGTGGAAAATCAAGGTCCTGTACCGGACACCCGGGAATGATGACAGTAGCAATATTGGCAATGGCGGTTCCCAAGGAGATCCCGAGAGCGGTGGAAGTACTGATTACGGTCTCTTTGCCGACATGCTCTACATTTTGGGCGGTATAGGATTAATCGTCTTAACAGTGATACTTGTGATCTATTACAGGAGGCAGTAAATGAAGCGCATACTGGTCCTGGCCTCCCTCCTGCTTCTCCTTGCTTCCACACTAGCTGCCGGCTATTCCGAGACCCGAAGCAACTGTTATTCATGCCACAGCTCATCTTCGGCTTCAGGCGGCTACAAATATGTTCTCCCTGAACTTCAGCTCGATGTGCCGGGATTTGTAGAGCCGGATACGGATTTCGTATTGAATATGAAACTACTTTTCTCCGATTACGAAATAGAAGAAGCTGAGTTCACCCTGAGTGCCGACGAGGACATGCTGGTCTTTACCGAAGATGTTGTGAAACGTTCAGGTCTATCCAATGGTGATGAGGTTTCTATAGGGGGTAAGACCAAGGGTCAAGGCGTTGTGGAGATAAAGGTGATCGCAAGGGTAGATGTCTATTATGACCATAATGTCGGCAGTTATGATGACAGGGGCACGGAGATACTTGAGAAGACCGCTGTTCTGACAGTCGGAAGTACATCGCTCATTCCCTCTCATTGGTCTATACTCCTTAAAAAGGATCCAGTCCCGGTTCAATTGAAGGCCAAGGAAGATATTACCGATATTGAAATAACGGCACCTTACGGAGTTCATGTACTACCCCAGACAATTGCCAAGCTGGATTCTGGAAAGACCGCAGTCATTACCCTGGAAGCCGACAGCAGTTCTAGCATTAATGAAAATATTATTATCACCTGGAATGAAGGAGGCAACCAAAGGGCTTTATCCATCAATGTGGTTCACAGGGCTTCATCTGGTTCAGGAAGCGACGGCCTTCACTTGATGGGCAGAATAACTGGAATAGCCTCAATATTCCTTCTTTTGGCGTCACTGATATTCGGGGGGCTCTGGAATTCACGAAATGCACTGAAAAAAATGATGTCAGCCAAAACAAGGATAAAGATTCACTGCGGAATCTCATGGTTCCTCTTTGCCCTTGCATTATATCACGGGATAATCCTTCTTGTCGGCCCCTATAATTCGCAGATCTGGGAGAGGCCGGTGATAATTGGTGATATTGCAGCCTTTGGTATGCTGATCGCAGCCCTGTCAGGAGGTTTGATGAAATGGATGATCAGGAAGTTTGGTAGAAAGGCGTGGCGGATCATACATCTGTATTCAACCCTAGGAGCTCTTGTTCTGGGAACCCTTCACGGCATTCAGATGGGGACTGATACGGATTTCATAAGGGAAACACCCCCCCTTCGGATATTTATCATGGCTGTGGTTATAATTGGAAGTATTATCTCACTTATAATGCTGCACAGAAGTAATAAGACCAAAAAAGCAGTAACCCCAAGGGGTGATCATAGGGTGAAGTTCAGGTCAAATTGATCATCAAATATTCTGAATATAATAGATTGATCAGGTCTATTAATAGAATGGATAACACATAAAGGTTGGATTGGTAAAATGGCACATTCACTGGATTCGGCAATGATTTACATACACCCGCCCTTGGCCATTATCGGCTATGTTCTTATCCTTCTGAGCACAGTTTTCATTGGCCGGGAACTTTTCCTAAAAAAGCAATTCAAAGCTACAAAGAAGATCCTCTATACATCCTGGATCATTAACCTTCTGGGTGTAGTTACCGGTGCAATATGGGCACAGTGGGCCTGGGGTTCATACTGGTCCTGGGATCCCAAGGAGACGGTGTCTCTCATTATGTTCGTGTTTGTGGTAATAGGACTCCTTTTTTACGAAAACCCCATCTTCAATATCAAATGCGACGGAAGCTGCCCGGTACAGAACCATCGGAAACATATCTCGTTTGGACTCCATATAGCTGCAATCATAACGATATTTATCAACATATGGATAACCCTTGGGAATTTCGGTCTGCATTCATACGGCTGATCTGCCCTAATCTATCAGGACCTTTTCGAGGATGAAATATGTTTAGACGATTTCGAGATATCTGGCACCCGGAGAACTATCACGGAACGAAAAATAAAAAAAAATTCTTTGAAGGCTGGTACTTCAAGCTTGTTTCCGCAGATCTAAAGAAAAAATTCGCATTCATACCGGGTATATCCCTGTCCCCTGAAGACCCACACTGCTTCATCCAGGTTCTGGAAGGTGGCAGCAGCCAGACCAATTATGTGCGCTATTCCATTGATGAATTTCAGATAGGCAAAAAATTCGATTTGACCCTGGGTAAGAGCCGTTTCAACATCGACGGCCTGGAGCTGGATATCCTGGATGAGTTCATAACGATCAAGGGTGTAATTAACTTCAAGGATCAATATAAATGGCCCGGGACCTTCTTTTCACCCGGGGCCATGGGACCCTACCAGTTTGCGCCTTTCATGCAGTGTAACCATGGCATACTGAGCATGGACCATGTAATAACGGGTAAATTGGCGGTGAATGGGGAGAGCGTGGATTTAACCGGAGGCCGGGGTTACCTCGAAAAGGACTGGGGCCGGTCATTTCCACGGGCGTGGATATGGTCCCAATGCAATGATTGGGAGTCGCCGGCCCCCACCCCCGATCCCACACCTACGTCGGTGAGTATATCTGTTGCTACAGTGCCTTGGATGTGGAGCTATTTCACAGGTTTCATTATCGTTGTGATGGCCGGTGGGAAATTCTACAATTTCTCCACCTATGCAGGAGGGAGGATAAAACGACTGAGGGTCAGAGATTCCTTGGTCGAGCTTAAGATCGTAAGTAAAGATATCGTTCTGGAAGCAATTCTAATAAAGAGTCGCGGAGGAGAACTAGCTAGTCCGGTAAAGGGCATGATGGAGGGACGAATAACCGAGAGCCTTGATTCCAGGTGCAGGATCGCCCTTTACAGGCTGAGCAGGAATGGATCGGGGGAACGGCAGATTATGTTCAGGGGCAAGGGTGACCCGGCAGCCCTGGAAGTTGTGGGAGATATGGATGAGCTGAGGTCTGGATTAGGGTTGAAATAACATGAAATTTAGAATATTGAATATTTCCAGGTTCGAGATAACTTTGATAATGTTAATAATCTAACAAAAAGTATTACCTCTGTATAATACATTTCCAATATTGAAGGTGAAATATATGAAGTACATCTGCGAGGTTTGCGCCTACGAACATGAAACGGAAGACGATAATTGGGCCGAATTGGAGGATGGTTTCTCCTGTCCCGTTTGCGGCTCGCCGAAAAGCTATTTCAAGGTAGTTGTAGAGAGAAAGACCGAAGAAGATGGTACTGAAACCGTATCACAGGAGACCACCTATTTCGAGTGCACTGTATGTGCCCACAAGCACGAGGCCCAGCATGGTTTTCTGGACGATGAAGGTGAATTTACCTGTCCGGTATGCCAGTCACCGAAGAACTACTTCACCCATTGCGAACCTGTGCTGACCAGTGTGAAGATCGATAAAGGGGATGAGGATTCTAGCTCTGGAAGCTCACAAGGAGTGATTGTGTATGAATGCGAGATCTGCGGTTATATCGTGAAAGCTGGACCTGACTGGAAGGGTCTGAAGGACGGTTTTTTATGTCCAATTTGCCAGTCCCCTAAATCCTTTTTCAAAGTGAAAAATTCTGAGTTGCCCACAATCGCCTTATCGGCATCATCAACATCACCAACACAGACCACTGCCCAAGAAGATACCGGGAAGGAAGCTACTCAGCCCATACCTGCACCTCCTACATCAACCACAGAGAAATATTTTCTCGATATTAAGATGATGGCGGATTCCGGCAGATCCATAATCGAGCCCATGAGAACCCGTGAGAATGTGATAGGCTGGGAGGACATACTTATAAAAGGCAGCCAGCTCTACAAACTGCCCCTCCTGGAAGAGGTTTCTGTCAATACTTCCACTGTAATCGGACCAAAGGCAAAGAAACCCCTTATAATCGAAGCTCCAATATTCATTACACATATGTCATTTGGAGCGCTATCAAGGGAAGCCAAGATAGCCCTGGCCAAGGGTAGCGCAGCAGTAAAGACCGCAATGTGCTCAGGGGAAGGGGGGATTCTGGAGAAGTCCTTCGATAGTTCCTACAGATATATATTCGAATACGTTCCCAATCTATACGGCGTTACCGAGGAGAACCTGAAAAGGGTGGACGCTGTCGAAATAAAATTCGGTCAATCCACCAAACCCGGTATGGGAGGCCATCTGCCGGGGGAGAAGGTCACAGAGGAGATATCCGAGGTCAGGGGTTTCGCAAAGGGAAAGGATATCATCAGTTCGGCCCATTTCTCGGATATAACAAATAAAGAGGAACTCAAGGCTAAGGTTGACTGGCTCAGGGAGACCTCAGGAGGAAGGCCCATCGGCATCAAGATCGCAGCAGGCCACATCGAGAAGGACATGGGAATAGCGGTATATGCAGGTCCCGATTTCATTACCGTGGACGGAAGGCCAGGCGGGACTGGGGCATCAGCCAAATACGTAAAGGCGGCAGCATCAATGCCCACATTATTTGCCCTTCACAGAGCAAGAAAGTTCCTGGATGAGAGCGGTCATGATGATATTTCACTAATCATGACAGGGGGTTTCAGGGTGTCCCCGGATTACGCCAAGGCCCTGGCAATGGGAGCGGATGCAGTTGCCATAGGTCAGGCAGCGGTCATGGCCCTAGGATGTTTTCAGCACAGAATATGCCATACAGGAAAATGCCGGGCGGGCATCATGACCCAGGATCTGGAATTGCGCAAAAACCTCGTTGTAGATGTGTCGGCAAAAAGGGTGGAGAATTACCTTAAGGTCTGCATCAAGGAACTAAAGGATTTCGCACGATTAACAGGCAATGATGATGTGCACTGTATGTCGATAGAGGACCTTATGACAGTCAATTCGGAGATATCGGACCATACGGATATCGAGCACGTATAGAAATAAAAATGGATAAACGAATCGATGTTAGAGTACGAAATATAACACAAAAAGGAGAAGATAGAATGAGCAAGACCAAAGAAAACCTGAAAGCGGCCTTTGCGGGAGAATCCCAGGCCCGGAACAAGTATACCTACTATGCAGAGGTTGCGGAGAGAGAAGGATATCATTACATTGCAAAGGTATTTTTAGAGACCGCCGAGAACGAGAAACAGCACGCCATGGACCATTTCAAGATGCTGGGAGAGCTTGGGACCACCGAGGATAACCTCAAGGCGGCCATTAGCGGAGAGCATTACGAGACCGTGGAGATGTATCCCCAGTTCGCAAAGGATGCCCAGGAGGAAGGAGATATGCTCTCGGCAGCCCTTTTCAGAATGATCGGCAGGGTGGAGGAGCAGCACAGGGAAAGATACAAAAAATTGTTGGATATGGTTCAGAACGGCACGGTCTTCAAGAGGGACAAACCTATCAGGTGGAAATGCGCAAAATGCGGCTACATCCACGAGGGAACAGAGCCTCCCATGAAGTGTCCCGCCTGCAAGAATCCCCGGGAGTACTACGAGCCCGATGCACTTGACCTGTAGGAAACGAATTTTCATATTAATTAACATAATGCCCTGCGGCGCCTGTTCAAAGCTCTCTTGGTACTTTGGATAGATTAATAGAGCCAAGTTAAAAATAAAATATCCGCCTTAGCCCTCAGCAGTATGAGGAAACTGACATCGAGAGCGCTGGCTGTTGCCGCAGGACATATCACTCAGAACCGAAAAAAGTACATCATATTCGTTATTTTCTTAACTGTCGCACTGATATATCCCCTTAGGTCCATCGAGTTCAATTCAGATATGGATTCCTTTGCACCAGGGAAACCCGAGTTAAAGGCCAGGGATTATATTGAAAGCAATTTTCGGACCCAGAGAAATATCATATGTATTGCTTTGCCTGCCGAAGGTGCGATAAATGACACGGACTTCTTACAGGATATTTGGGATGCTGAGCAATCTTTAAGAGCAGAGCTGGACGGCGTGTTCGTCTTTTCATTGGCTGATTACCTGATGGGATCATTGGGGGCTATGAATATTTCACTGGAGAATGCCCCAGGATACACAGTGGACCTTTTGATCAACGCGGCTTCCCGGGATCAGAACGTATCCGGCACATTCAACCAGGACTGTTTAATGATATTGGTCAGTATTATTAATTCCTCCGCCGATGAAGAGGATATGGGGATGGAGATCAGGGATCTGATGCGCGATACTGATGATACCCGATTTTTCGTTCTGGCAGGTTTCAATCACGATCTCAATGAAGGCGCAGTAAGGAGTTTATATCTATTTCCCATCACCCTTGTTCTTATTGCGGGAATACTATTTCTAAGCATAAGACGTTTGTTCGGAGTGGTCCTCACACTCTTGGCCATTCCCATTGTACTTGTCTGGACCTCCGGTATCTCGGCGCTCCTGGGATTGGAGTTCACAATATTCGCGTCTGCAGTTCCATTTATTGTTCTGGCACTGGGTATCGATTACGCCATACATTCAATGAACCGTTTCTCCAATGAGAGGGATGAGGGAAAGACAGGAATGCAGTCTGCCAGGAGAACTATAAAACATCTTGGAGTGGCTCTTCTTCTATCCTCCATCACAACTGTAGCCGCCTATCTGTCCAATGCCGCCTCGTCCATACCTGCAGTGGTTGACTTCGGCATAATGGTGGCCATAGGTATCACATGTTCATTCTTCGTCATGGGCCTTTTTCTTCCCATGGTGAGCTCCTTTTTTGTCAAGAAGGGCCGGAAAAAGAAAAAACGAGACCCATTCAGAGCGGTATGGAGGAGGTTCAGTATTATAATGGCCCGCTTCTTCTCCATGAAAAGAAATGCAGTGCTGGTGATAGCCGGCGCATTGATCCTTACAGCGGTCTGGAGTTTCGGGGCCTTGAACCTTGAACGCACCTTTGAACCGGGTGAGGTCCTTCCAGAGGATTCCCCCTGGCTTGAGGCGGAGGAAATGCTGACCAAATACTTTCCCCAGAAAGCAGATCCGTACCAGGTGCTGATCCGCGGAGATATCACGTCCCGTGAGGTCCTTTCAGCCATTCAGAACGTCACCTTGGTCAACAGTGCGGAGGATTCCCCAATCTATCGTATTGGTAATTGGTCAGACCTGGATGAAGAGGGGATCAAAAATATGTTCGATGGATTGTTCGAAAATGATCCGACCATTGGTCAGGTTCTCCACCGATCCGGTAATGAATACGATGCGGCGGTGATACGGATTCGGGCCGAGGACAGGGGAAGCATTGACCTCTCTGCCCTTGAGGGGATGGATGATGCGGACCATATTCTGACGGGACAAAAAATTACCTATGACATAATAATCTCTGAGATATCAAACTCAATGCTCACATCATTGGTAATTTCAATTATCGTATGCGCAATAGTTGTTTCCCTTGTATTTCAGTCGCCCAGAATAGGGATCATTACCCTCTTGCCGGTGAGTATTATGACCGTTTGGCTCCTCGGCACAATGAATTTCATTGATTTCTCACTTAACATTGTTTCCATCATTATTGTTGTTACCGCAATAGGCGTGGGTATAGACTATTCCATCCACATAACCAACAGCTTTATCACCCAAAGGGACCTGGGAAAAGAAAGAGAAAAGGCTTTATCCTATTCACTTCAAACAAGCGGTTTGTCTTTGGTAGGTGCAGCTCTTACCACATCACTGGGATTCTTTATTCTGGTGTTCTCACCCATGAGAGGGTTCAACGCTTTCGGTGTCCTGACACCTATAATGATCCTCTTCAGTTTATTGGGGGCAATCATAATCTTACCGGCCATGCTGATGCTGTCGGACCGCCTGCCCTATCTGAAGGATGTTCACAATAGTAAAATAAATAAGAATGGTAAAAATAAGAAATAGATTCCATCATTTTTTCAATGCGGCCCCGCAGCCTTTACAGTGATATTCGGTGCTCTCAACTGAAGCTTTGCAAACCGGGCATTCAATTCTATCCCCTTCAGCTCTGCTGCCACTTTTCCCTTCTCCTCCGGGTACTGCGATTATTTTCGGAATTCCATCCTCATTTTCCTCAACATGCACCTTCCACAGTTCACCCCGACTGTATATTAGCGGCAGCAGTTCAGGCGGTAGGTTCAGGGTGCCGTCCATGTTGATGAACACCTCACGGTCCTCATGAAGCTCGGTAAGGTCCATATCAACACCGTGCTGGCCGATGAACCTTCCGTCTGAGAGTTCCAGCGACCTGTCGGTGAATGAAGCGATATGTTTGGAATGGGTGACCAAAAGGCATGCGGTGTTCAGCTTCTCCCTCAGGCCAGATACTATCTCCATGACCTTTTCAGCATTCTTGTAGTCAAGACTGCCGGTGGGCTCGTCCATGAGAAGCACTGCGGGATTATTGGCTAGTGCCCTGGCGATGGCCACTCTCTGTCTTTCACCTCCGCTTAGATGACTTGGAAGCGCTTTCATACGGTCGCTCATACCCAGAAGCTCCATAAGCTCTATTGCCCTCTTCTTTGCTTCCTTTCGTTTCATATTTGAAAAGAGAAGCGTCTGAACTACATTTGCCAGGGCGGTTATTGTAGGGATCAGATTTCCCTCCTGGAACACATATCCTACCATCCTCCTTCGGAAATCCGCCCTATCCTTCTCAGGTACTTTTAGAATATCGTTCCCGTTGTAGTAAACCTCCCCTGCAGAGGGTTCCTGCAGTCCTCCCAGAATACGAAGCAATGTGGACTTCCCAGCTCCTGAGGGTCCGACCACCGAAACCAGTTCACCCCGTTTGAGATCAAGACTGAGCCCTCTGAGGGCCACCACATTTGCCGCACCTTCCTTTCCCTTATAAAGGCTGTATATGTTCTTGGCTTCAAGGACCAGATCTTTTTCTTCAACTTCTTTATTATTTCCGCCCTTTTTGCATTTCCTTTTTGATTTACGCTCGCCTGCCATTTAGATCACCCTCGTTGAAACTGATAGGTCCTGACGCGCTGCGCTTATCGCGCTGAGAGCCACTGCCAGAAGCATGCCTATGAAAGTAGCTGCACCGATCAATATAAGCTGCAGCCACGGTATGAACACAAGTCTGTCCAGAACTCCTCTTCCCAGAAGTTCACCGATAATATTGAAGAAACCGTTCATGAGGTAGCTGAGACCTATTCCAATGGTTATGCCCAGTATCACTGATATCATCATTAGAACTGAGTTTTCGCTAATAGCTATCTTATAGACCTGCCCTCTTGAAGCTCCTATTGTCTGGAGGACCGCAAACTCCCGCTGCCGCTTCTTCATTATTATGGAGGAGAACGTGAAGGATATGGTCAGTGCGGCTATCAGAGAAGCGATGAACATCATTGTCAACAGACCGGGTATGCCCCAGTTGTTCTTGTTCCCGATATCGTTGATCTCCTTTTGAAGATCGGCCACATTTGTTACGCCCTCCACAACCTCAAGTCTGTCCCCTGTCTTTGATATGGAGCGCCCTTTGGAAGCTCCCACCAGGTATTTGGTAGATCCAATATCAGCCTCCGGATTATCAATGGTTATGTTGTAGCGAAGGGGCAGGGTCGAGTCATCAAGAGTAATACTTCCGGTATAGAAACCGGATCCTCCTCCTCCTTCCGAACCTGAAACGCCTGATCCGCCAACGGAACCGTCGTTCAGTATAACTTCGCCGTTCTTATTGCCATGGGACCAGACGGCTTTCACAATCCCGTATCTCAAACTCTCACCCAGACTGACATTGAAGTTATAAGCACTTCCTGCCTCAGCTGCCGGAGGGCTCAGATCGAGTATATGGTTGGGGGCCCAAATATTCCCTACATCCACCCTCTGAAGACCGCTGGAATTGGTGTTGTTATAATAATCGGTCAGATAGATCCTGTAAGTGAGGTCTGATGTGCTCATTCCGGGTTCCGTCCATCCCATCCAACCTTCCTGGGCCGGAAACAGGGAAATATTGCCTCCTTCTTCCCCATGGCTCCAGTTGACACGCACTGATGTGATTCCAGAGCTGGGATCAGCAGTTATGTTGAATACAAAAGGCATCCCCGCCATGGCGCTATTTAGGCTGTGGTCCGTGAATACCCTGCCGGGATCAATATTGGCCTGCATCACCTGGACCTCTCCAGGGACACTTAGGTCATGGTCCCTCATGAGCTGCCGTATAGAGAGAACCAAGGAATGGTCAGCTATCACCGCTTCTTTGCCGATGGCTCCCGGAACATGGTCGAACCTGCCAAGAACTGCCGCCTCCAATCTCTCCGTGGTGATATTTCCTGTCACAGGGTCCAATCTGGCAGCTTTTATGGTAAGTTTATCTCCACTCCTGGCACCTATGTCCGACGCAAAGGACCTGCCCAGATAGATACCGGGAAGTGAATCATCCCGAGCCAGCCTGTCAAGGGCGCTTTCTGCGCTTTCACCCTTGAATGAGTTCTCATGCCACTTTGCAAAACCAGCATTCTCGGCATCGATTCCGTAAAGGGTAACAGAGGCGCTGTAAATCTCAACTGTGACAGAAGGCAGGGGCATTGCCCTGTCCACACCATCTACTTCTAATAATTGTCCTGTATGATCAGTGCTGTTGGAGAATGTCAGCTGAAAATCAGCTCCTATCTGGTACTCCAGTTCCCTGACGCTGAACCGCTCATCGGAATACCCCTGTATCACCGAAAGGGAAGCAATGGATAGTGTAAGTGCGATTATGAAAACAAGTTTTGCAACCTCTCCCCTTCTTTTCAGACCGCTCTTGATAATTGGTCCTATATCTCTGAACGTCTTTACTTTCAGCATTACCTTCTCAAGTTTCAGGGCCGCCCATTTTGCGATCACCGGGGCCGAGAAAGCTCCGCCCACCCATAGTGCGATGGTTCCCAGGAATACGAATAAAAAGGTGTCCCAACCGCTTCCAAGACTGAGTTTGTAACCCGCTATTTCATCTATATCGAAGGCCCTGTCAAGTATTACCTTCGCTGCGGATATCACTCCGAAAATCAACAGAATGATGTCGATGTTATGACGTCTGAGGAATCCTTTCTTATTCCATTTCAGCGTCTGCACTGCTTCACTCACCTGCAGATCTATGAAGGATCTTCCCCTTTTCCTAATGGATATAATGGTTATAAGACCGATTGCCAGTAAGGATATGATAAACGCAGTCATGTCGAACAAGAGAAAATCACCCAGATATTCAAAGGAGAAATTGAAGTTCATAAAACCAACCGCAGAGCTAATCACCCAGGCGCCGATTACTGCCAAAAGATAACCCAGTACCAGCCCCAGGAACAGAAGGAGAAAGGATTCCGTCAGGACCTGTCCGAAAATCTGTTTTCCGTCAGCCCCCTGAACCTTCAGGATACCTATCTCCTTCCTTCTCTCCTCAAGGGAAAGCTCCAGACCGTATATCAGAAGGTAGATGGTGAGGACCACAACAGGAACGATGAGAACAACGTCTATGATTATGATGGCATAGCGTATGAAACTGGATATTCCCAGTATGAAACCCACATTGTTGCTTCCTCTGAGGTCTTCCCCGCTATCCCTGGTAATGTCGTTAACAAGTCTATCGATCTGCCCGCTCATGGTCTCGAGATTTCCTGTGCTGAACTCGTCCTTGTCGATCTTTACAGCCAGGGTGAACAATCCGTATTCCTGAAATTTGCTCATTAGCGTGGAGTTCGTCCCCAGCATTCCGGTTCCGAACATTATGGTCTCGGCACTCATTTCATCGTCCCAGGAAGCCTCCTCCATCTCGTATATACCGGCAATGGTAACATTCTGGAATCTGTATTCGGTTGTCTCGAAGTCTATGTAGGACAGAAGGGTGATGTTGATCCCTGGAACCACATTTCCCACATCCAGGTTCATTCGAAGGGCCATTGACCGGGGGATGACGGTCCTATTCTCTCTACCGGTAAGATCGAAACTTCCCTCTAAACGGTCACCCACAAGCTTATCGTAAATCGTGGTGCTCGCAAACTTATCATCTACAAATGAGGGATTGACCACCCCGTCTTCCTCTTCCCATTTTTCAAGTGTCTGTTCAAGTGTATCTCCGTCGACTCTGGTGATAAGCCGGAAATCAGGGTCTTCCCATAATGTGCTTCCTCCTCCTTTAGTGTAATATCCGTTCCCGCCTGGAACGCCTCCTGTGAAAACCACCGCAGACTCGACTCTCGGATCATTATTCACCCGAATTGCATATTCTTCAAGCAGGGTTACATTTCCCTCTTCCTCCAGACTGAAGGTCACTTCATAGGGTATTCCCCTGACCATGGAATCGTACATCTCATTCTGAAGTACATTGGTATAGATGAATATAGACGAGATGATAAGGGTTCCCAATATAATACCGCTGAGCATGGCCAAGGTCCTTCTGGGGTTCCTGAAGATGCGGATAATTGCATCCAGAAGGGAGTGAAAGGGTTCCAGAAGGGAACTTCCGGTTACAGGCATCATATTTTTTCTTCTTCTAGCCTCCACGGAGAGTGCTTTTGCCCTTACATGATTCACGATACCTATTATCAGGAAAACCGCGGCCAATATTGCAGCGATTGAGACAAAGCATGTGGCCAAACAGAAAGCCGAGGAGAGATAGATGAACAGAACAATGGCCAGGATGAACAGCAGGATGCTGCCGAAGATAGCAGACGACGCTTTCATGATATTCACACCTCCCCGTCCACGGATTCTCTGAGCTTTCCATTCCTTAGAATATATATCCTTTGGGATGCCTTGGCAAGGTTCACATCATGGGTGACCATCAATACCGCTTTACCCTGGGAAGCCAGGTTCTTGAACAGCTCGATTATCTCCAATCCAGACTGGGTGTCAAGGTTTCCTGTTGGTTCATCAGCGACTATCAGGGGCGGGTCGTTCATGATGGCCCTTGCAACACAGAATCTTTGCTGCTGGCCCCCGGAGAGGCCGTCGGGAAAATGGTCTATCCTGTCTGAAAGTCCCAGCCGGTTGATTATTTTCATGGCCTTAACACGTACCTCATTGCCGGTTTCCCCCAGAAGATTGGATGGTATCATTACATTTTCCAGTGCGGTCAGGTTGGATATCAAGTTGAAATCCTGAAAGATCCAGCCCACATCGTGCCGTCTTACCTCGGTGAGCTGTTTATGCTGCATTCGGCTGATATCCTTGCCGTTCACCTCCACGATGCCGCTCGAGGGAGGAATCAACCCGCCGATTATGTTCAGCATTGTAGATTTCCCGCATCCCGAAGGGCCCATGAGAGTTATGAACTCTCCCATTTTGACCGCAAGGTCGATGCCTTTCAGGACACGGTTCTTTCCGCCTCCGGGTATGGAGAAATACTTTTTCAGGTTCCTGCATCTGACAAGGACCTTCTTTTTCTTTGCAGTCGACATTTCCATCCACCAAAATAATTTTGTTGATAGCTCTAATATTCATAAGAACCAAGGTAATGATCAATAGTAACGGAGTTGCGCCCTCATTTTTTCTTTTCCCGTCTGTAAAGTACAATACCCACAATTAGGAGTACAGCACCCACAAGGAATAATCCGCATGACATACAGCACCCACCGCACAGCTCCATGAAGCTGTCCTCTATTCCCAGGGGCTCGGTGATGTATATAACAGTACTGTCCGAGGAGGTGATATTGTATAGGCCAGTGTCCGGGATTGTGATCTCACCATATTTGACGTATTGTTCCTTCCCCAGTGTCACATCCGTTTCGGTAAACTTTATCGGGATGGTCTTGTTGTACTCTTGATCCTTCACGGTGATATCGAGATAATCGGGATCCATATATGTCTCATCAGAATCCACCCAAATCTCATATTTTCCCTCTCTTAGGATCTCAACAGACGGTGGTTCAACAGTATATTCCGCTTCTTCGCTAGGATCCTGAAGTAGGGGAGGTCCTTTGATCACAGCCCAGATTCCACCGCCAACAAGTGCTATGACAAGTATGATTATACTGAATACGATTAGCAGCTTCTTGCTCATTTACGTTCACCTTTTTTCAATATCATGAATTAAGCAGATTTACCATTTTTGCCCTTGAAAATGAACACTTCTTCAATGGTGGTGCCAAATATCTCGGCGATATCATGCGCCAGCTGAAGAGATGGATTGTATTTACCCTTTTCCAGATAGAGAATAGTCTCCCTCCTGACACCCGCCTTGATGGCCAGCTCCTCCTGTGTGAGGTTGAATCTGGCCCTGAACTCCTTGATGCGCGTATCCATGGTATCCATCCCCCTGTTAGCTCCGATCACCCCATCGGTTGTAATAAAGCCAACATAGACCCAATATCACCAGGATCACAAAAATTCTCCAACCCGACCAGTAGAAAAGCCTAAAGAAAGGTACAAAGACAACTAGGGAAACCAGGATCTCTACGAATATGTAGATAATAAGGGCCGCCGTAGCACTCTTTCTGAAAACATCCCTGGACCGTTCGTCCCGATAGGGAATTCCCTTGGAGATGTCCCTGAAGGAGTTTCTGGCCTTCAATATCCTGAATAGCATGATGCCAAAACCAATGGAGATTAAACCTATTCCCCAGTAAATATCTCCGTCATTTTCACCCATTAGGGCTATTGCTAGTCCCAATAATAGAATTGGCAGTCCAATGAACGATACAATTATCATTTCCGCCCATAGCTGAAAACGATCTCTCCCTCTCTTTTTCTTTCCTTCTTTGAGCTTTTTAGACACGCCGGCGTAGATGAGGACGAGACCAATTATTCCCAAGAATAGAGAAATACCGCATCCGTTGCAGAGGGTTACGAAGTTATGCTCAACCTCCAGAGGCTGCGTGATGTATATGGTGATGTTCTCTGAGGCCAGGATATGATATGCACCACCATCTTTAATGGTCGTCTCCCCGTACTTGACATATTCATCATCGGCGAGTTTAACCTTGTCATTTTCATTCTTATAGATATTCGCTGAGGCGTTTTTACTGTCAAGAAGTGTTATTTCCACCTCTTCAAAATCACCGTAATCGTTCTCCAACCATATTTCCCACTCACCTGTCTTCAGGGTGGCGTTATCGCCATGGGAAAGGGTGTGCTCAGCTTCCTTGGAAGGGTCCACAAGAAGCGGGGTGCCAAAAAAATACAGAAGGGAACCGCACCCTATTATGGAAAATAGTATTGTGGAAATCCCAGTTATTATCAAGGCCCGGCCTTTCATCTGTATACACCTGGAGTTAAATATTCATATTCGTAACTATTTTTCATCGAACAATCCCATCAGGGCAGTACCTGAGATCTTGGTGACGTATACCATGCGCCCGGTCTCCACGTCTATTGCTACTGAGAACATGTCGCCCTGCTCCCAGGCGCTTCCTTTCCAGAATATCCATCCGAATCTTGCCGAGGGCACCACGATACCGGTTATCTGCTGAAGTACCTGGGCCGCCGGAAGCTGGGATGATTCAACTCCTCTGGCTATAGTGATGCTTGAGTCTGATAGGTCTAAATCGCCGTTACGGTCAAAGAGCTCATCTCCTGCCATCTCATCTCCTGAGACTATGTCAACAGCCCCTGAAAGGGTAATGCCTTCGTCATCCATCTCCGATCTTTTCATCCTGGCCCATCCTTCAAGCTTTCCGTAGTCCTTGTCTATCTCGTACACCGAGGAGTAGGGATTCAGGGGATTTATTGACTTGGTAATGTTCTTTGCCATCCTGGCGGAGTATATGTGTTCAGGCCATTGGAAATCCTCCACTTCGTCCTTATCCTTTCCTTCGTTCTCCTTCTGCCATTCCCCGTAATCCTCATAATATGGCTCAAGTTCCTTCTCACTCATGTAATCCGAAAGAGTGATGTTCCAGTAATGGCTGCCTGCGGTTTTCTGCGGGTCCAAGGCGGATAAAGTTGCATTGTAGGTTGCTTTTGTCACAAAAGAGGTCGGGAATTGCCTTGCAAAATCACCCATGGCTGAACTGTTTTCTACCATGTATTCTAGGGCAGTATCCGGTGCTATCTGAATGGACTGATCCGGATTTGTAGCTTCATCTAGATCGGCATTTTCGAACATGTAACCGCCTTTTGGTATCATATCCCAATCCTCGTATTCACCCTGAGGATGCCGCTCAAGGAATTCTCCAACAGAATTCTCCCAGGATATGGGGCTTGAACCTCTGCTGTAGCCGCTTGTAAGTACCCTGTCCTGTTCAATTATGATCCAACCGGTATGGTTCTCGCTGTCCCAGCTTGTATTGGTACGGAGGAATGTCCTGGTGGGATACGGTGTCTTGCTTGAAAGCCATATTGTCTGGGTATAATCAAGAAAACCCCAGTATTTTCTTGTAATGTTCACTCTGAGAGAAGGTATGCCCTCGACATTTTCCATATCTTCAGCGGACCAGTTGTAGAAACCCTGGTCGAGAGCTCCATCATAATTTCCCTGGTAATATACACTGCCGTTGTCTCCCACGGACAGGGCCCGGTCCTTGTAGATCTGGTCTTCTAGAGTAGGCAGGGTCTCTTCCTCGGGATCTGAATAGGTTCGGACATAACCTTCGTATTCAATTGGAACGGGCACAGTAGCTCTCGGAAGCTGGTCAACAGACATTGTCCCGCTGTTAACTGCCTTGATCTGTATTCCTCCGGCCAGTTCGGTGTATTCCGAGCGGTCGGCACTGAATGATCCGTCAACCGTGACCTTGCCGGAATCGGTGGTATCAACAATCACAGTTAGAGCTCCGTCCGCCACCATCCTCTCCTGTACACAGCTGTGGATCTTTCCATATCCCGACTCTGCATTCACCGGTCCGTAGACCTTGAAATCCCACTGACCGTCGCCGGTTATGGTGTACCTCTCATATTCTCCGCTGCTCTTGTTCTCGGAATAGAGCTCTGCAAAAACCGTGAAATCATACCGGTAGTCATCACCTATGTGAAGAGGGGGTTGACGCACGGATAATTCTTCATCTCCGGTATTGTTAATGGGTAGAAGAATGGATGTAAGGGTCAGCTTGACGGTTGTCCCGGATATTTCAGTGATAAGTACCTGTATGTCGTATATGTCGTCCTTATCAGTATCCACATATTCGGGGATGTCCAGAGTAGCAGTAACCTCTACGGGATCGGACTCAATAATTAGAGTTACCTCATCGCCTTCTATATCGGTTATGGTAACCGAATGAGTAACCGCGCCTACGACCATTTCCTCGGTCTCGCCCAGTTTAATTCCCTCGGAGGTGGAATCCCCCTGCTGGATGGGATCATTATCTCCCGGCCCAGGACCTGGTTTATCGTCATCGTCGTCATCTTGAAGTTCCCCGTCCTTTTCCCAGACGTTTTCAAATAGGCCGAAATAGACGACGTTGACCAATAGGCTAGCTATACAGATGATGATGATTAGTGTCTTTATCTTGCTCATGAGAAAACCCTATTCCTTTCCGATTTTATACTGAATACAATTTTTTAATGTATCTATCTGGTAATTATTCGTCGAACATACCCATAAGAGCAGTTCCGGATATTTTTGTTATATACACCATGCGCCCTGTCTCAACATCTACCGCCGCCGAGAACATATCGCCCTGTTCCCAGGCGCTGCCTTTCCAGAATATCCATCCGTAATTGGCAGACGGCATAACAATACCCGTAATCTGCTGAAGGACCTGAGCAGCGGGAAGCTGAGATGATGTTGCTCCTTTTGCGACCACAATACCCAGATCGTTCATGTCCAGATCACCGCTTCTGTCAAAGAGTTCGGTACTAGCCATATCATCACCCGCAACAATATCCACCGCACCTGAGAGTGTGCATCCTTCATCATCCAACTCGGAGCGTTTGATCCAGGACCAGCCTTCTTCACGGGTATAATCCTTGTCTATCTCTATCTCAGCAGAGTAAGGATCAAGAGGATTGATGGATTTGGTGATGTTCTTGGCCACCCTTGCAGCATAGAGATGCTCGGGCCAATGAAACCGTTCTTCTTCCGGAATGTCCTCCCACTCCTCTCCCTCATGCTCTTCTTCCCATTCTTCATAATCTTCGAATATGGGCTCCAATTCGTCCCAGCTCATATAATCTGCAAGTGTTATATTCCAGTAATGGCTTCCTGCATTGTTCTGAGGGTCCAGATTTGAAAGGTTGGCCCAATAAGTTGCTTCCGTTACCAGGGTATTGGAGAACTCATCGGTGAATTCACCCATGCCGGTACTGTTCCTAATCATAAAATCCAAGGCATCTTCCGGCGACATATGCACTGCAAACTCAGTGTTTATTGGATCTTCCAATTCAGTATTATCGAATTTATAGCCTCCCTTTGGTATCTTATCCCACTTGAGGAATTCACCATCGGGATGTGTATCTTGGAAGGTAGCTTCAGTATCTTCCCAGGGTATTGGGTCAGATCCCCTGCTGTAACCGCTTGTCAGGGTTCGGTCCTGTTCTATTATTATCCAGCCCTTTTCATTTTCCTCATCCCAGGTAGTGTTGGTTCGCAGAAAAGTTCTGGTAGGGTAGGGTGTCTTGCTAGATATCCATACCGTCTGGATAAAATCCAGAAATCCCCAGTACTGACGGGTGATGTTGATCTTCAGGGACGGGATTCCCGCAATATTTTCCATTTGCTCAGCTGTCCAGTTATAATATCCCTGGGAGACCGCTTCCTCGTAAGGACCCTCGTAGTATACACTTCCCTCATCTCCCACCGTAATATCCTTGTCCTCATATATCTGATCCTCAAGGGTTGGCTGGACCTCTTCAGTGGGATCGGGATATGTTCGGACATAACCTTCATACTGTATAGGTACAGGAACTGTAGCTCTGGGAAGCTGGTCGATGGCCATCTCACCCTGGTTCACGGCCTTTATTAAAGTCCGGCTTTTCAGTTCAGAATATTCCGATCTGTCCGCACTGAAGGAACCGTCAACAGAGACCTTGCCGGTATCGGGTGTGTCCACTACAACAGTGAGGGCCCCGTCAGCGACCATCCTTTCCTGTACACAGCTGTGGATCTCTCCATAACCCGACTCTGCATCCACCGGGCCGTATACCTTGAAATCCCACTGTCCGTTGCCGGTGATGGTGTAGCGTTCGTATTCACCGCTTGTCTTATTCTCTGCATAAAGCTCGGCGAAAACAGAGAAATCGTATCTGAAATCATCTCCCATATGAAGTGACGGTTGACGTACCGATATAACTTCGTTCCCCGTATTGTTGATGGGAACTAGGATGGATGTCAGCGTCAATTTCACCGTTGTTCCGGAAATATCTGTTACAAGTACCTGTATATCATAAATTTCATCTTTATCGGTGTCCACGTACTCCGGGATATCCAAAGTGGCAGTAACCTCCACTGGGTCGGATTCAATTATAAGGGTGACCGTATCACCATCTATACCGGTTACGGTAACCGAATGGGTCACGGCACCAACCACCATTTCCTCCGTCTCACCCACTTTGATGCCTTCTGAGGTGGACTCTCCCTGCTGGATCGGATCGTTATTGCTAGGCCCTGAACCCGGTTTCTCATCATCATCATCATTATTCAGCTCTTCTTCCTTTTCCCACACGTTATCAAAGATACCGAAATAGACGACGTTGATTAGAAGACTAGCGATACAGATTATTATTAGCAAAGTTTTGATCTTGCTCATTGAATTTTCCCCTTCGGATTGATGGCTGTAAATTTAGGTTTTTCCAATTGTGAGGTATCTCTAATATAATATTAGAAATATATAACATTGGGAATATATAAAGGAGTTGTACCTGATTATCCAATGCGATAAATATATCTCAGCTACCAAATGATCCCTATAGCCGCCAAGATCCCGAGAACAATAATGACTGCCCCCAAGACCGTATAAAATCGATGCACATTTTTTCCCCAAAGCTTTTTAGACCTGTAGATCAACAATTTATAGACAATAAAATCGGTTTCTAAAAGGCTGCATACTAGCATGAACAGCCCGATAGCAGATATCAAAATTCCCCAAAGCGGATCCATATTTATCACATCTTCAAAATCATTTCTTCCTCTTCATTCTGACAGCGGTCCCGAAGGCTATAAGCTCAGCCGCACCAGGCTTGGTTTGGGCTGTTGTGTACCGCATCCCGATAACTGCATTGGCTTTCAATTTTTTCGCCTGTCTGAGCATTCGCTCCATTGAGGTCCGGCGTGCCTCCTCCATCATTTCAGTGTAACCCTTAGCTTCGCCGCCTACCAAGGATCGCAATCCTGCTCCTATGTCCTTACCTAAATGCTTTGTCTGGACGCAGCTTCCGAAGACCACGCCCAGCACATCCGTGACCTTGTGGCCAGGTACACTTTCAGTTGTTGTCACTAACATATTTTGTTCCTCCTTTGGTGTAATGTTTATATATCAGGTAAAATCAATTATTGGTTCAATATGTCTTCCCGCATCTGGTACATCTGTAATCAACGCCGTCTAGGAACTTTATCTCATCATAACCGCATTTTGGGCAGTTTCCGTAATTTTCCGGTTTTTCCCTATCCCTATTCTCGATTTCCATCTTGAACTTCTCTTTTTCAACATTGAACAGCTGTATGCAAATACCAAGGGTAAGAAGGGAAATTACTATAGTGGGTATGTCAAGGTAGAGCGGGTTAACAGAGATTTTTGTGGAGATTAGATAATCTTTTTCCAGAAAATACATCAGAGATATCTCTACAAGAGCCAGAATAATATTGGCTATGGCAAGCCAGATGCCGATCCTTGGTCCCTTGTAATCCGATTTCCATATGCTGTAGGCTGCACCGAATCCGAGTATTCCGATGATGTATCCAATAGAAAAAGTTATGCCCTGGAATAAAATGAGTCTAATAACTACTGACAGAATGCCAATAACAACAAATAGACCTGTGCCGATTATTCTTAATCCCATGTTATCATTTCTCATATTCCATCACCCCCATGTTCTGCCTTTTTAACATCCTGACTTCCCTGATCTAATATTCATGGCCGCATTTGGTACATTTGTAAACAACACCATCAACGAATTTCAGCTTGTCGTTCCCGCATTTTGGGCAGTTACCCAGTTCCCTCTCGTATATCCTACGTAAACGCCGCAGTTCTTTCTCCGCAAGCTGGGAAAGGTTGATCCACTGATTTTCCTTCCACCATTTCCAGATATCCTTACCCAGAGTGATATTTACTTTTGGCATAGATTCACATATCTCAATTGTATTTTACGGATGAAACCAGTAAATATATCCGCACATAGAACAAACGTAATTTTGTGCATTTTTGTTCGTCCAATCCCAATCCAAAAATGTTAAACCCCTGGTATTCAAAAGGGTCTTACGGCTCCAGAATTGATCGTATCTGCAAACGGGACAGGTCAATTTGTTCCCTTGAATGACAACTTCGCTTGCTTCCCGTTTCTCTTTTTTCACTTTTTTTGTTTTGAGAATGACAGGGTCGCCATCGCGGATCTTCAGCAGCTCCATGTCCTCCTCCCGGATGCAGGCATACCCTTTACGAATATAACTGTCGTATACCAGCTGGACAAATATTCCCTTTCTTTCATCTCCGGCATTACATAATTCAATGGCATTATCTTTTTCAAGACCAGCGTCCTCCCAATCATCTATATGTATCCTCACAACGCCCGGTTGTCCTTTTATTTTGCTGGTCTTGGCTCTCAGTTCCATTTTGTTCACCTCAATTTCTTCCTTCGCTATGATCATTTCTCTAATGGTTTTATTTTACCGCCCTCATTTCAATTCGAATCTGCGATTTTATTGAGTTCCGACTGAACAAAGGCTAGCATTACAATATCGAGAAGGAAAAATAAGATGAACCAAAACCATTTTTTATTATCTTTCTTAACATGATCAGCAAAGCCTTCAGAATATTTATATTTCCAAAAAATGTTAACAAAAGGAATTATTATCAGCCAGCCTGTTGGTATTTTTGCTCCCAGACGGTTCATCTCATTTTTAGTTTAAACTGACCAATAGATTCCATAGATACCAAAGGTGGTTAATGCAAATAGATACACCAATATAATATTTCTTTTTTTAACCATTTTTTTATGTTCCATATTAAGTTCCTCTGTAGATATTTCTTAGTGGTGCAATTATCGAAAGTTTCTTTCACCCATTTTTCACCTGACCTGGCCGTTTTGGTCCCGACAGGTGCGGACAAAAATTCTAAAAATCTTTACGCCTTAAGGAGTATATAGGAGTATGATTTTAATAAATATATCGGTCAAAAGGAAAGATAAAATTCAAAATTTGTCCTGAAAAAAGCCTTGATGTGATGAATACACATCGAGAAGGTCCTAGAGCCGCGATCGGATCCATTCCCTGTGCTCCCAGAGAGCGCATCCCCCGGAGGTCTCGTCCAGCCGCTCCCGGTTCTCCCTTATCACCCTGAGAAGGTCGGATCTCAATGCTTCTTTCAGGGAGTATTCCCGCAGGTTCCGGTCTGAATACGGCGCAAAAGGGCAGGCCTCCACGTCGCCTCCCGGACCTATATGGACAAATCCCCGTCCAGATGAGAGGCAGCCTCCGAACTTCTCTTCGTCTCCTGGGAAGGATATGAACAGCGCAGGTATCTCCCTTTCAAGAACCTTCAATCTTTCCGCAAGCATCTGCCTTTCACCGTCATCGATCTCCAGCTCCTCGGTCCCCTCTTCCACCGGTATATACTCCACAAAGAAGAACAGCCTGCACCCGGTCTTGTGAAGACCAGTAATGAAATCCTTTCTGGTGAGGAGGTCAAGGTTCTCACTGGTCACTGTGAAAGATACACCGAACATACTGCCCCTTTTCTCCATCTTCTGAAATAGCTCGGTCATTCTATTGTAGACACCCTCTCCCCGCCGGTCATCGGTAATTGAACGGGGGCCTTCGATACTGACAGTTGGCAGGACATTATGGCTCCTCGATATTCTGTCAAGTTTTCTATCCGACAGCAGAAGGCCGTTGGTGAATACAGGGAAAAGTATCGAGGGGTGTTTTTCAATAAGCGGAATAAGGTCGTCCCGCATGAAGGGCTCGCCTCCGGCCATAAGTATTACGGAAATGCCAAGTTCTTCGGCCTCTATGAGAAGTCCATCCAGCATTTCAGAATCCATCTCCTTTCCGTCCTTTCTGCCCTGGGCCTTGGAATAGCATCCCTTGCAGTTGAGATTGCATCTCTGAGTAACGGAGGCGATCATGAAGGCAGGAACATGAAGACCCTTTTGCCTCCATTCCTTCCTTCTTCTGCCTGCATTACGCTGGTCATTGAATATTTTCAGCAGCCGGTAGGCATGGCGGGTATCCCCGAGAGCAATCCTCATGGCGTCCTTGAAGAACAGGAGCATTGAGCTGTTAAAGAGGTTCATGTATTCTTCTTCTGTCAGGTTTTCCTGGTTCATTGCGTCACCTTGAATATTTTTCATCATTGTTATATTATTTGTTCAACATGGAGTCGTTTCTTTACAATTCATTCTCATTGGTATCTTAAAGCGTCTCCGGGCTTCAGCTTGGTGGCTCTTCTCAGCGGAAACTGGATTATCACAATAGCGATAACAAGTGTAATACCAAGGGACATCAGGATATAGATGCCGGGGAATTGATGCGTAAAGTTGATCCCGAATATCTCGTTCATCATCCATATAAGGAATCGTCCCACCGCGTAGCCTCCGGGAATTCCTAGTATCCACCCGATAGAAGCCAGGACCACACCTTCGGTCCCGAACACCCGCCTGATATGCTTGGACAGGGAGCCCAGGCACCTCATCATTCCTATCTCCTTTGTTCTCTCCAGAACGTTCATTGTCATGGTGCTCACTAGTCCTATCATGGTGATAAGGACGATAAGGGTCCCTACGGCAGCCATGAGCTGGAACATAAGATTGTTCATACGGAGGTTTTCCTCCTCCATGACATACCAGATCTGATTGTTCACCACATAACCCATGGAGAGCATCTTGTCCTCGATATCGGTGGATACACGGTCGATAAGGCCATGGTCGTCGGAATCGGTCCTGATGGCGAATCCGTTGATCATATTCTCCCATCCCACAGCATGCTGGAGGGAGTCCAGGGGTACATATCCGGTAAAACCGTTCATCATCTGCGAGGATGTCAGACCGATCACAGTGAAGTTCCAGGGCCCCCTGGGCGTGCTTACCTCTACAGTATCACCCACGCCGATACCTGTTCGACTGGCCATGTTCTGTGCAAGAACCATCACGCTGGCATTTTTATTTTCCTCCGATCCGCTGAACCATCTTCCCCTGTAGACTGTCCGATCATGACGGAAGGTCTCGGTATCATGTGAGAATCCGAATAGATACATGGCTTCCCCCTCCATCTCTCCTTCTATAAGCATGAAGGGTTCTGCCGTCTCTACGCCGTCCATACTCTCCAGGTCGAACCTGTTGCTCTCGAAAAGGGGTCTGGCCCCTTCGGTTTGGGTCTGGGACAGGATGTCGATATTGAAGTTATCATACTCCTCAACCACGGCGCTTGAAAGGGAATAACCCACTGTGACAATGCCCAGGAACATGGAAACCGCCAATGTGACCTGGAGTATGGTTGCCAGGCTTCTCCCTTTCCTCCGGGCTATGTTCCTGATGCCCATCTGAATTGTTCTTGGCATTCTTTTGAGTCCCATTAGTATCCGATCAGTCATTCCGATACCGTATCCCGATGAGATATTCCCGCCTTCAAGCCCTTCCCTTACTGTGATCTTGAGGCCCTTTCTAAGAGCGGGTATTATTGCCAGAAGAGTAATGATAATTCCTGATAAGAATGTTATGATGACTGTAAACCAGTGAATATTGAAGGGAGGTATAAGACCGTAGAATGTTGATGCTATGAACCTGAGGAAATAGTGGGATATGAATATACCGAGGATTACTCCGAGGAGCGACCCGCCGGCGCTCATGAGCACTGATGTAGTCATGTAGGAACGTATTATCTGAAATCTGGTGGCGCCGATGGCCTTCATCTGGGCAATCTCTTTTCTCTGCTCCGTTATCATGGTGTTCATGGTGTTTGCTATAAGGAACACTGCACAGAAAAGAGTAAGGAAGGTCATTACGTAGAAGAACAGGGAGTTGTTCTGGAATTCTTCTTTTCCAGGATATTCACTTTGCTTGTTGATCTCAGGCATATTGGAGAAAGAAGTGAATTCGGTATTGGCCAAAAGGAATGCTCTAACAGTTTCCACAGTTTCCTCTGCCTCAGATTGGGTAGATTTTTGGAGGTCGAGTGCAAGAGAATTATAGCCGGATGAATTCGAGATGGCCCTGACCGTATCCAGATTACCGTAGAATACTGCCAGTCCGAAGGAAGTGTGCGGATAGGTTATGCTGTGTGCCTTTCCGGTGATGTTCAGTTCGGTCTCCACCCCCTCTGAGGTGAATATTCTTACCCTGTCACCGCTGAATAGACCGTTCCTGGTGTTTCCTTCATCAGCTAATAGCTCCATATGACCCGGTTGACCCCCTGAATCCAAAGCTACTCGGTTAACCTTCTGGTCATCGAAATCCTCTATGCCGACGATATAGGCCTGGGCTCTCCTTTCGCCTTTGTAGTACCGGGTAACGAAAAAAACTCTTGCCTCTAGATCTTCTACATTATCAAGTCCTCTCAGGCCATTCAGCTCATCCTTTGTCAGTTCCAGGTCATAGGTTGACAACTGAACGTCATAGAGATTAGCCTTTCTCAATTCGTCTTCCATAGCCTCGTCCATCAATGGGGTCACAGCGAAAAGACTAAGGCTGGCCACTGCCAATGTTATGGTGAGCATGGTGAAGATGGTCCGGGATTTTCTGAGTTTCAGGTCCCCGAAGCTCTTCTTTATTATGCTGGGTATCATTTTATTCCACTCCTCTTTCTCCTTGCATTGATATGTTTTCAGGATTTTTCACTACTGTGCCGACGCCCTGCCGTCAAGAATGGTTATTTTTCTATCCGCCTTGGCTGCCAGTTCTCTGCTGTGGGTGACGTAGATAATGGTCTTACCTCTCTTGTTCAGTCTCTTGAACAGCTTGAACATCTCGCTCTCGGTCTTTGAATCAAGATTGCCGGTAGGTTCGTCGCCGATTATGATCCACGGATCGTTGGCAAGAGATCGGGCGATGGCAACTCTCTGCTGTTCTCCTCCGGATAGTTCAGAGGGCAGATTGTCTAGTTTGTCCCCTAGGCCCACAAGCTCCAGGTTCTTTTTGGCCGTATCCCTTCTCTCCTTCAGGCTCCCTCGGCCTGCAAAATCCATGGGGAGTATGGCGTTCTCCAGGGCAGTTAGGGTGGGGAAAAGCTGGAAGAACTGAAATACTATCCCCACGTTCTTTCCTCTCCACTTGGCCAGCTCGTCCTCCTTCATCCTGTCGATCCTCTGCCCTCCAACGGTGATGGTCCCTTCGGTGGGCCGATCGATGCCGGTGATCATGTTCAGAAGGGTGGATTTTCCGCTGCCAGATGGCCCGACTATTGCCGTTAGTTCTCCCTTTTTTATGGTAAGGTCTATCTCCTTCAAGGCCTGAAATTCCATCTTTCCTGTGGTGTAGGTCTTTGACAGGCTGTTCAGTTGTATCTCTCTCATTTTCATTCCTCCTTATTTTCTTCGTTTTGACTATTTCCATTTCCGGATTTCAACGGTAGTTTCTGCAGCATCAAGGCTGCTTTTAAACGAATTAAATACTAAAATCACAATATATTTTCAGTTCATTTTCCCGATACCTCAGCTGCCGATAAGCAGCCGTTTGGACATCCTTCCGTGAAGCCTTCCCAGAATGCTTACAAGGTGCATTGTCCATGTGAGGATGGCAAATCCCAGAAGCATGGTCACTGCCTGGAACCAGGCGGGTCCCGGAAGCACACCTACCATCAGACCGTTTATGTTTAGCAGATATATGATGGGTGCACCGATAAGTGCAATTGCCACGGCGAAGAAGGTCACGATGAGGGTGAAATAGATTATCCCCAGGGGGAAGATCAATAGCATGTAGAGCATGGAAGTGTATAGTTTGGGGTTCTTCAGGATGGTCCAGACCCTTTTCCACAGCTTACCCTTGACCTTGTACTTTCTTCTTTTACGGGGCATTCTTATTCCAAGTAGTTTTTCGGTGAGACGTCCGTGGAAGAAAGATATGGGAGATATGCTCAGCAGAAACAGTGCCAGGAGAGGCAGGCCTATAATTGTAACGATAAGTCCCAGACTGAGTGAAAGGCCAGTGACTATATAGGTGAAGTAGATTATTCCCAAGGGGAACATCAGGAACAGATAAAGGAGGCTTCGGTAGGTCACACTGTCGGCATAAACCCCGAATATTGTTCCCAGTAACCCTTTTCTTCTCTCCTCCCGTTTTTTCTGGATCCTTTTCTTGTAGCTTTTATCCTGCTTGATGTACTCCTTTGCTATTGTCTTGGGATTTCCGTACTGTCTGATCGCCAGCTTGACAAGGCGGCCCATGTCGTCTATCTTACTTCTTTCAGCAATATCAGTTATTAGCTCGGTCAAATGCTCTTCTGCATCATCCAGTGCGTCAGCTGTTATTGCTGGATCCGCATCCTCAAGGCATTTCTCCAATTTCTTGATATAATCCTTTATCGTCAATATCTCACCCATAAATACCACCTCCCAGAACTGTATCAACGAACCGTTTGGTCCGATTCCAGGTCTCAGTCCAAATGTCCAGCTTCTTCTTTCCCTTGGTTGTAATATCGTAGTATTTTCTCGGAGGTCCGGATTCGGATGCCTTGAGGAAACTTTTCAGGAACCCTTTCTTCTCCATTGACCTGAGAACTGGATAAATGGTTCCCTGTTTCAGCTCCATTCGGTTGTGGCCCCTATCGCTCATCTCCTTTGCGATCTGGTAGCCGTACATCGCTTTTTTGGACTTGTCTAGCACCGACAGCAGGATCAATGATATCAGACCAGTGATGATATCTTTTTCGAACTTGGCGTCCCTTTGCCCTTTTCCCCGGCCGTTTGTACTACGTCCTCTCTTCTTTCCGGCTTTTTTCTTGCTGTCCTTGGTGGACCTTGCCATTCCTATGAACATGGATGATGCTAGAATTACAGGGGCCAGTGCCTGGGATCTTTTTTCTGATCTGTTTATATTATCACCTTCATATGAATGAGAAAACCATTTATTCGCTGCTAGCATTCTACATCCCTCCTTTGGTTTTTATTGAATGAACCTGGTATCCGTAAAGGTCAACATCTCCATTGGAGGTCTTAATCTCCAGTAGAGTTCCGCCGTTCCCAATTGTGCCTTTGATCTTATTATCTCCGAAGTTGGACCGGGATATCATTAGGTTATGGAAATCCAGATCACCGTTGCTGGTGCTCATCTCCACGTTCAGATCGGAATCCAAAGGTATATGCATCTCGATGTCGCCATTGCTGGTCTTGAGGAATGTATCTGTGACCGAAGCATTGATTACTCGAATATTGATGTCCCCGTTGCTTGTTCTGACCTCGCGGATATCAAGGACGTCGAATATATCCACTTTGCCGTTATCGGTAACCGCCTTGACTATGCCGTCAACACCACTTATCTGTATGGAACCTGAGTCGCATATGCTTGTAACGTTTCCTGTCACATCAGAGATCCTGACCTTTCCGTGTCCGGTCTTCAGGTCAAGGTCTCCTTCATGATCGCTAACATATATTGCACCAACCTGAGTTTCGATATGGATGTCCCCTGAAGTGCCTTCTATGTCGATCCTGCCCCAATCGGTCTCCACCTTCTTCACATGAACCTCGCGGGGTATCTGAATGTCCATCTCAACTGAGACCCATGTTATTGTCTCATCATAATCGGTCCTAATGGAAAAATCAACTCCAGGACTGATATCTATATCCACCTTATCGAGCTCTTCACGGCCGAAATAGGTTATCTTGAGAACGTCTATTAGTATCTCTGAACCGTCATAGCTTTCTATATTGAGCTTCCCAAGCTTGTTGTCGATTGTTAATACAGTACCGTTCTGAACTGCGTAGTTCCATGATTGCGATGAGGTTTCCTTCTTGAAATATCCCAATGAGATCGCCGATGCAAACCACAATCCGCACATGACGAGCATTGCCAGGGATACTATGATAAAGGCTTTGTTCTTGGTGTTCATTTCTTTACCTCCAGGGTACTTTTTTCAAGGGTATTATGGTGCCTACAATATTAAACACTTTACAGTATTGTAAACTCCACAATAGTATATATACGTTCTTATTTTATTCTAAAAATAGCATATCGACGGATATGTCATGTTATAAACTCCGGATAATTTCCGGTAATTTAGCTGTAGAAAAAATGGATTCTCCTTTCGGAAAATGAAAATTAATCTCTTGTGCCCTTAAGATACTGATAGCCCATCCAAACTATGATTGCCAACACCAAAATTCCCAGTATAATATAGACTATGATGTTTCCCGCAAAGCTTTTCTCCATTACTTCGTCCTTTTCTCCGGGGCCTATATCATCATTGTCTTCCGGATCTGAGGGGTTGTCGCTTCGGGCTCCTACCAATACCTCAAAGGTGTCCCAGCCGGCGTTTCCCGCCTCATCCTTCACTGTGATCTTGACGCTGTACTCCCCTGTTGTATGGAAAATGAAAAAGGGTTCCCTTCCGTAAAGCATCTCGGTGCTGTTCTGATATTCGAAGGCCCATGTCCAATTAACAATGCCCAGATTGTCCCCGCTGGCGTTCACACTGAAATAGGTGACGTCCCCCTGGGTTGTGATCATCCGCTCCCTGGCTGCAACGAATGGGGATTCAGTATCTCCCACGGTTATCATGATGTTGTCCGAGTCCATGTTCCCTATTGCATCATAGACCCTCAGGACCACCCTGTACTGTCCCGGATCATGGAATGTTATCACGGGCTCTTTACCATAGAGTGTCTTTGGTTTTCCCAGTAGGTTCAGTATCCAGGTATAGTTCACAATACCAATATTGTCAATCGACCCTCCACCGCTCAGCACTATTTCATCTCCCATTCCTGCACTTTGGTTATTCCCGGCATCGGCAGTTGGCGGGTGCATGTCCATTACCAGAGTGCTGAATACCCCGGAGACATCAGCAGTTTTCATTCTGTTGCCCTCAATATCAATACATGAGAAGTAATATTCCAATAGAGCGGCTTCAACCGGGATCTCCAGCTGGTAGATGTAAACATTTGCTGCCCCGATCATGCGGCTGTAGATCATTCGGTCAACTAGAAAATCCTCACCCTGGGTCCTGAAATGGATAAAGGCCTTTGAGATATTGTGATTGTCGTGGAAATTGACGGTCAATGAGATGGTCTCACCGGTTCCTGTATTCCCATCTAGTTCATGAATAAGGAAAACCGGGGGATCATTATCCTTCACTTCGATACTTCCGAGGTAGCTGCTGTTGATATTGCCGGCCTTATCCGATATTATTGCATTGTAGAAAAGCATCCCCGGGCTGGTATCCAGTGTAATGTTGCCCCTCCAGGTTCCATAGGGTGTATGGTTAAGTGTGATATTGCCGGAAAGCGGATCATGGGACCAGTTAACATTTACTGACCCGATGCCTGATTCATCCTCAATATCGATAATAAATTCGTAATTATCTCCAGTGGTTGCTGATTCCTGAGAAAGATCCCCAACAAGGACGGGAGGTCGTGTATCTGGCGGCGGACCGCTGACATTGATACCGATGGTATGGTTGTACCGTCCGAAATCCACCCTGAAAGGGTATACTCCGGGGGGCAGGAGTGTCCCATTGGGAAAGGACAGGTTCCATTCCAGAAGATAGAAACCTCCTCCAGGGGGCAGAGCGAAATATGGATATGTCCCATTGCCTTTTTGTCTTGAATATATGGTGCTGTGATTTCCGTGGTACAGAGCATACCCTGCGGGCTGGTATCCTTCGATCACACCCGGTGCGGTATTTAATATAGTAAGATTTGCAGTCTCCCCGTAATGATAATGTTCCTTTTCGGATACCGCTTTATGAGGCTGCAGGTCGGGACCGATTGTAAACCATACTAGGTCCTCTTGATTGTTAAATCGTGGCTCTGAAATGAAATATCTTCCCGGGGGGACGGGGTTACCATCCAGATCAAGCTGGTTCCATGTGTGGTCATAATGGATCCCGCCGGATTCCATGTCCCAGATCGCAGGGGCGTATTCCATGTGTTCCTCGTGATATACCAGAGAACCGTTTTCGCTCTTGATATCAAAAATTCCTATCATGGGTATTCCTCCAACCATCAAAGTTTCGTTGGAGGTGTTCTTGGTACCTATCACCACTCCCTCTCCTGGCCCGTAATACTTTCGGTCAACAACAAGTTTCAGCACCCATGGATATATCACGATATTACAGGCAGCGTCCAGCCCGCCGTAGTTCTTTTCAATAGTATAGTTGCCTGCCGGAACAAGACTGCCGTTGCCGGCCCTTTGATTCCATTTCTCAACAAAGGTGGTTTCGTGGGGTCTCAGTCTGGAATCGGCAACCACCGCATCCAGGTCATGCTCGGCATATATCAGCTCGCCGGTATCGTTGTTCCTGACGGAAAATGTGCCTCCTATGGCATGGTTATCATGAAGAGTGCCAGGTCCCTCATTGCTTAGGTAGATCGAGATGTTCTCCTGGCTCCCGTAATAATATTTATCGGTTGACAGGAGCAGGTTTGTCTCCTTGGCTCTTGCCTGCATGACGACAGTTTTTTCTAGGCTGAATGTTAATTGTGGCAGGGTGGATTCAGTTGTCAGGTGATTCCCATGAAGAAATATTTGATTGATAGAAGGGATGAACAGAATTAATAGTATCAATATAATCATGGGAACTGCTGTATTTCCAGTTCTGCCGAGTATGCCCTTTTTCCGATTCATTTCAATCCCGTTTTTACAATACTATAAATTGCATTTACTGCAATTGCATATGCTGCTATACTATCACTAATTGATCTGGATTTATTTTTAACTGATGCCTGCAATTTAAAATTATTTGGGAAATATTTTTATGTGCTCATTTTGAATGGCCTTAAGTGTAAGGTAAACCTTAAATTTATTCAATTTCCGATCATATGCACGGGTGTCAGATATGGTAACAGTAAAATTGTCAGGTAAAGATTATGAGCTTAGACCTACAAAAATTATGTGCCTCCTTCGGAACTATGCAGCTCATGCAGAGGAATTAGGGCATAAGACCACAGCAGAACCCAAGTTCTTTCTAAAGCCCCCTTCATCTCTTCAGCGGAACAACAAGTTTATCAGGTTCCCCCCTGAGGTCTATGAACTACATCATGAGGTGGAGTTGGCGGTTATCATATCAAAATCAGGTTCCCATATACCCGAGAATAGGGTCCAAGAGCATATCAAGGCCTATACCGTAATACTTGATATTACCGCGAGGGATGTGCAGAGAAGGGCCAAGGAAGCGGGTCTTCCCTGGTCCCAGGCAAAAGGTTATGATACCTTTGCACCTGTGGGACCTGCAGCCTATACCCCTGATGAATTCGACTGGAGGGGTAAGAAAATTTGGCTTAAGGTCAACGGAGAGATGCGCCAGGAAGGCAATACCGACTTGATGCTTTTCAGTGTAGAAAGGATAGTAAGTCATATTTCTAGCATCATGTCCCTTCGGGAGCACGATATAATTTTGACTGGGACCCCTGCCGGAGTTGGTCCACTCTATGGAGATGACCGGATCGAAGCTGGAATAGAGGGAATGGAACCCCTTACAGTCGATGTGATATAGACAAAAGTTCTACTTTTTCAGCGAGGTCAACAGGGAAATGTGGACCTCGTCGCTTATGCTCAGTTCCCGCCTTTTGGCTGCCAGGAATTCCTCTTCTTCATTGCTTATTACACCATCGGCCAGGGCGAATATGAGAAGGTTTCTGTAGATGCCGAGGTTCGGGTCGCCAGCCCCCACATTTGACCGGGTCATGACGGAATCCTGGATATTTATTCCTCCACCCGTTCCGGTTCCTGCTGCACCGCCGAAGTCCAGATTGGAGCGCTGGATTATGGAATCTTTTATCTCCACATTGACCTGGGTCACGGGCTGAAGCTGTTTCCATCTGTTATTCAATATTTCAAGGACCTTGCCCGATATGTCAGCCAGAACAGTGATGAGATGCTCCCTTTTACTGCATGCTACGAAGACCTCAAGGGTCCTGTTGCTCTTCATAACCGAAACCCTAACGATGATCTTGTCTTGGGCCCCGGACCCGCCCCCATAGAACCAGACCGAATCCATATCCCTGGTCCTTGTCTCCCGTATCTTTGAAAGGTTGGTTTGGTCAACACCGTCTTTTGCCAGGGTTAGTACCTCTTTTATGGACAGCTTCGGTGCGATGTTGTATATCTTGGAATCCTGGTAAACGGCTTGGGTAGCGATAATGTCCTGCAGGGTCGCTATGTTCACTGTTTCCTGTGATATGAGCTTAGGAGGCTGGATCTCAATGGTCATCCGGTCAAGGGAGCTGGTGTTGTAGTTATATGACTGATCCATGTAGATCAGAGAAGCTCCCACGTGGGTTCTTGTACAAACCATTGGATCAAAATACAGGTCCATCTGTTTCTTGCTGTTTTTCTCAATAAAACCCACCGACACCGATGATTCGGTGGTCGGCAGTTGTGGATTGGTATGGGACAGGTGCATCGCATGGGTGTCTATATGGAGTTTCAGTTCTGCGGAGTCAAGATCAAAGAATGTGTTGTTCCTAATAGTCATCTCAACCACCAGATAACCTCCCTGGTAGCTCTTCTCGGCCCTAAGCTCGATATCCTTGGCCATTGCGCCTCCTGTGCCGGTGCTGGGGCCGCCGGTGGCCGATACTCGATCAATACCCTGCGTTAGGGCCATGTCCGCCTTGTTGATCTTTTCCCTGACCCTGACCTGGAATGCGGTAAGGTTCTTGATAGCCTGTATGAAATTCCGGGATTTGGCAACGGAAATCAGGTGTTCAAGATTCCTTGATATTTCCATGAGCTGGCTCCTGGCCTCGAAGATCCTTTCCTCCTGAAGCTGCTGTACTGCTTCTCCGAAGGCCTTTTCAGCATCGGAATAACCATCTTGAACATTCTGTTTGTCAACTTCCATTTCCGCAGATATCATGTTATCCCTGATGCTGGCAAGCAGCCCTTCTATAGTATTCTGCAGACCTGCATCGCCTTCATATTTGGCCTTTTGGCCAGCCTGTTCAAGGTTCTGCTGTGCGGTCTGGTACGTCCTTAGAGCCTGCTCGAACTCCCGTCTGTTGAAGAGATCGTTCCCTTTCATTGCCGAGTTCCTGCCGTTATCGAAAAGAAGCTGGGTGCTGTTGTATGATGCATTGGCGGCTGGTTGTTTGTTGTAGCGTGTTGCGGTTTGCTTCTTCTTCTTTGACCTTACAATGGCACCTATGACATTGGCGAATATGATGAAGAACACAACGCCCCCTATGATGCAGAAGGTAAGATATTCCTCTGTAAAACTCCAGAAACCGCCTTCATAATCGAACTTTGGAATTTTGGAATCTCCCTGGTTCCATTTAACTGTATCTCCGCCGTGTACCGCCTTGATGCTGGTACCGTAGGGCAGCTCCGTCAGCCGTTCCCCGTCCTGTATCACTGTAAAATAAGCATACCCTTCGTAATCCGTCTTGTTCTCGTAATAGACACCGTCAATTGTGAAGCTTACCTTGGCGCCTTCAACGTTGACGCCCCACCAATCATCCTCGTAATCCTCTTCCTTTATAGGTCCGATCTTTACTTGGTCATCGGAGAAATCTGGAAGGTAATAGGTATCACCGTTCCATTCTATTCTCTCGGCACCTATTGAAGCAGTGACGGTCACATCGCTTGGCAATTCACCCACAGGCAGTACGAAATGGGTAATACCGTCATTATCGGTTGTATTCTCATAATATGTTCCTTTATAGGTGAAAAATACCTTGGCCCCGCTCATGGGTATGTCATCATAGGAAGCAACGTCCCTTTCTATTGGACCGAATTCCACCATATAGGATGCCTCCTGGAGTTCAGCGGTCCAAATGGACAGGTCAGGTGATGTCATCCCTTCCTTGGCAGAATAGATCAATTTTATGTCATTATTGGGAATACTGTCCCTGCCAGGGTAGAATCTGATGTAGTATCCTTCAATATTATCCGATATCTCATACCCGTTCTCATCAATGGTATCTGCAGTCAGCTCCCAGGTTTCTCCGGTATCTATGTTGGCTACCGCAGCTTCCGCTGAATAATCTCCCTTCCTGTAGAGAATGTAATTTCCGTCAGAGGTGAATATGGGTTCGGTTTCATCCTCGTTCTGGTCCATAAGAAGACGTTCCCAACCCTGGCCGTTGGATCCAATGAGATGAATGTCCTTGTCATACTGAGTTTCTTCCGCCACAAAGGCTATCTTTGTATTATCGTGTGAGAAGCTGGGCCAGTACTCATTCCAGTTGCGGTCTGTAATCTGATCGAAATCAATTCCGTCAATATCACACATCCATATGTCCAGGTCTTCGGTTGTGTTGTCCATGTCCGAAGCGAAAACGATCCATTTTCCATCATTTGAGATGCTTGGATTGGTCTGTTTAAAATCGTCATCGGTTATGTTCTTTAGGTTGGAACCTCCGAAAGACATGGTGAATATTTCAAAAACCGGGTCATAATAATCATCATCATAGGCCTGGAACACTATCTTCTCGCCCTTGCTGTCCGAGGTGGGGAACACTTCATGGATATCATTATCCGTCAGCTGGACATGGTTCTTGCCGCCCATGTCCATTTTCCAGATGTCATAGTATGATCCGCCATCTTCTGTTGAGGAGTAAAGTATGGTCTGTTTGGCTGATACAATAAATGGGCATTCCATGTTGTACTTGAGGGCCGATATCTCCTTTTTATCCCAAACATATCCGCCATTCACTGGTATTGATATTATAGATAAGATAAAAATGCCCAGAAATACCGCGAAAACAGCTGCTCCTCTGCCCCGATATCTGTTCATTGTGTGTCTCTTTAAAGAAATGCCTGACATGTGAATACCTCTGCGGTAAGGATGGTATTATAGGAATGGTAATTAAAATATTCCTCGAAGTTCAATCTAATTTATCCTAATAAATACTTCTGTTTTATTAATCTAACCACCTTTACTTTCATTCACCCTATGATATATAATATGGTTATCAGTGAATTATTGATGCTTATGGACCCTCACGAAGGACCAGCCGAGAAAAAAGAAAGCTCAGGAAGGAGCATCATACATATCGATATGGATGCGTTCTTTGCACAGGTAGAGCAAAACGACAATCCCGAGCTCAGCGGAAAACCCGTGATCGTAGGCGGAGATCCCAGGGGTAGAGGAGTGGTTTCTACTTGTTCTTACGAAGCCAGGAAATATGGTATACACTCCGCCATGTCTGCCAGTAAAGCCCTTATGCTGTGTCCGGAAGCCGTTTTTATCAGGCCCCGATTTGATCGATACCGGGAACTCTCAGCAATGATCATGTCAGTTATGATGGAGTACACAGACTTAATAGAGGTCGCTTCCCTGGATGAGGCTTATATGGATATCACCGAAAACAAGGATAAATATCCCGTTCAAATAGCTCTTGAAGTGAAGAAGAAAATCCTAGGACGGACCGGTTTGACCTCATCGGCAGGGGTTTCTTATAATAAGCTCCTGGCCAAGATAGCATCGGATATGGATAAACCCAACGGGATATTTATTGTTGACAGAGTTTCAGTGGAGGAGTTCATGGCCGATCTGCCGGTGACAAAAATTCCAGGAATCGGGAAAAAGACCGCCCTGCGGCTGGGTGATATGGGGATAGTCAAATGCTCGGACATCACTGCACTCGGTCTCCATGAGATGAGACGGAAATTCGGCAAGATGGGGATATATTTTTTCAACTGCTCACATGGTCATGATACCCGCCCCGTTAGAACTACCAGAAAAAGGAAATCCATTGGAAAAGAGAGAACTTTACCTGAAGATATCAATGACCTGGAGAAGATAATGGAGCTTCTGGATGAAATATCAAATAGGGTGGAGCAGTCCATGATTAAGAAGAACATTTACGGCCGAACCATAACCCTCAAGGTTAAGTATTCTGATTTCACCCAGATCACCCGAAGCCTATCCACTGATACACCGATAAAAGAGGGGAAAATGATGCTTAAGCTCGTCAAAAAGCTATTGAAAAGGACAGAAGCTGGCCGGAGGGATATCAGGCTACTCGGTATATCGGTATCGGACCTTGGGAATACAGGTAAGGAGAAACAGAGCTCACTGGCTTTTTTCCGCACTTAATTGGGAAATTTAATTTTTCGTATGTGATAAGAAAAATGTAATAAATTTGTTATTTGATAATCCAATATGTTAAATAAATCATTTTATATGTTAACATGGAGGTGTATGAATGCCGATAGTGGAATTGAAGACATTAGGAAAACTCACACATGACCAGAAAGCCGAGATAACCGAGCGGTTCACAAGGACCCTTAAGGAAGTAGCGGGTAAACCCCCTGAATATGTATATGTAGTGATACATGAGATAGAGAGGGTGAACTGGGGGCACAGAGGCATATTGTTCTCTGATGTCTGATTGACGGGTTAAGGGACCGCTATTTTTCTCCTGCACACCAGGCCCAATACTGATAATATTTTTCAACCCCCGCCTGCCTGTAATAGTTGAAAAGGGATTCCAGCATAGGTAATCTCTTTTGGTATGATAATTTTGGCCAAAGTGCAGCAGATTGCGCTGGAATAGAATAAAATGCCATTGCTGCCTCAAGAGGCAATTCAATTGCCGCCACTCCAGTTCGGATATTCCTAAAGTCCAGGGACCCAAGTATAATTGGAAGTTCATCAGTATTGAATATTGACCTGCCGTATGGAGCGAAGGATTTTTTTTCAAGTTTTGCCCGCTGGAAGAGATTGATTGGTGGAATTTCATAATTCGAGTTATTATCATCAATTTTATTGTCATATATTCCTATTAAATAATTCATTGCCACAACGCCGCTAGATTTTAAAACTGAATATGCACTCCTGAGAGCTTTATACGGGTCTGGGATCAGAAATATGCTCGCATTATACATAACGCAGTCAAGCTTGGAAGATATATTTTCGTCCAGCTGGGCTGCATCACACAATACGAAATCAATGGTTGGTTTTTCATTTTTCTTCATTTTTTTTTCGGCAGCCCGGAGCATTTTCAATGAAAAATCTACTCCGATCACCTTTCCCTTTGAACCCACTAATTGTCGGATCGAATAACTTGAACTGCCGGTACCGCAGCCGATATCGCATACAGCCATACCCGATTTGAGGTTGCAGTTCTCGGCCAATTTCAGGGTGAGATTTTCAAATAATTTATATTCTGCTTCAAACTGATCATATAATTCAGCTGATTTGTCGAAATTGCGACGGACTATATTTTTTATAATCTCAGGATCGGCTATGGCCATAAAACAACAGACTCCCCGCTATCTGGTGCTTCTGAGCACCTAATATGTCCTTGCATAGGTGACGTATTTTGTGGCCGGAGCGCCACACTGTCCGCACTTGCCCTGGAAATCCTTACTGAGATCTATTCCAAGCATGCTCATGTCAAGTGTAAGCTCCATCTCGGTTGAGCATTCCTCGCTGCCGCACCATCCCACGTTTATTAGACCTTTGTTCACATCATGGGCCTCATCGGCAAAAGTCACATTATAGGTCAGGTCTTCAACTATGGCAGTGGCCTTCTTGAGCATCTGCTCTTTGATAACCGTAATTTCACGGGGAATTGTTTGAGAAAGTTCATCCATCTTGACAAAGCTTTTCTTCCCGTCAGTCCGTCGGGCCAGAACCACCTGCTGCTTATCAATGTCCCTGGGGCCGATCTCTATACGCAGGGGTACGCCTTTAAGTTCCCAGTTGTAGAATTTACTACCGGGTCTGGCATCAGTATCATCCAGCACAACTCTGTAACCCATATCTTTCAGATCAATCTTGAGCTTGTTAGCATTTTCCAGAACATCATCCTTCCTCTTCTTGGTGAGTATGGGAACAATGACTATCTGATGGGGCGCTACATCCGGCGGCAGTACCAGTCCCTTATTGTCTCCGTGGATCCCCACAACCGCACCTACAAGCCTCTCGCTCATACCGTAGGTTGTCTGGTGAACATGTTTATGCTCGCCGTCAGCGTTCTCGTACTGTATCTCATATGGAACCGAGAAATTCGTCTTGTACTGATGGACCGAACCCAGCTGCAGTGTTCTTCCGGTGGGCATTATGCAGTCGATGCCGATGGTATAGAATGCCCCTGCGAACTTGTCCCAGTCCGGTCTCTGCCTGCAGAGGTATGGTATGCAGAGCTTGTCTGCCAGTTTCTTCATTATCTCCATGTCCTCGGCTATTTGTCTCTCTGCATCCTCGAAATCGGCATGGCAGGTATGCGCCTCGAAGAAATGTATCTCTCTGACCCTGATGAAGCTTCTGGTCTGTTTCGTCTCGTACCTGAAGGTATTGACCAGCTGATAGGTCTTAAGGGGCAGGTCCGTGTGAGAACGCACCCAGAGGGCGAACATGGGATACATGGCGGTCTCGGATGTGGGTCGAAGAAGCAGAGGAATATCGAGTTCGTTCAATCCGGCCTTTGTTACCCAGAAAACCTGTGCGTCAAAACCCTCTATATGATCAGCTTCCTTCTGGAACTCTGTCTTGGGTATAAGGAGCGGGAAGCAGACCTCGCCGTGCTCTGTATCGTCCAGTTCCTTTCTTATCTGCTTGTCGATTAGAAGCATGATCTTCCATCCATAGGGGGTCCAGACATTCATACCCTTAACAGGATACCTCTTATCCGAAAGTCCCGCGAACTTGATCACATCGTTGTACCAATTGCTGAAATCTTCCTTGTCGAGATTGATTTCCATCTTATCAGCAAGATTCTCCTCCTTCACCATGTTTTCACCCTTATACAATATTTGATATTCATATTCAATTATCATCACTGGTCCCAAGTTGGGGCCTAACCGGCTTTGAAAGGTAAATCTAATATTATAATATTTGCGCCTGTTTTCATAGCATCAAGGGTTACAATAATTTCTTCAGGTCATTCGAATGACAATAATACCTGAATACATTAAGAGAAAATCCATAGAAGAAAGACTTATGGAATAGAAAATTATTTAGAAGAAATATGGTGCCGTCGGCGTGACTTGAACACGCGGCCTTCGGATCTTCAGTCCGACGCTCTCCCAACTGAGCTACGACGGCATAGTTCTTATCCTTATACAACCCTTTAGAATAAGGTATCGTCATTAGGATAATTCCAACCTCCAGTAATAATTCTTATTATTAATAGATTTACCAAAAATTATCCCCTAAATCACATATTTTATTATTAGTCGAGGCAAGAGCAAGTAAACATTAATAGAAATAATTTGTTACCACGGAACATGCCTGTGGTCAGTGTTTCCCTTACAGATAAGAACGTAGAGGTTCTGGAAGAGCTCATGGAGGAGTTCGGACTGGGCGGCCGGAGCGAGGCAATCAGGGTATGTCTGCGTTCTGCTGGTTCCGAACTCAAGGAAAGGGAAGCATTGACGGGTACTGTGGAAGGAGTGCTGATAGTCGTTCACGACTCCCATTCATCACCAAAGTTAGATGAGGCCAGGCACGATTACCAGTCCCTTATTACCACCCAGATACATTCACATTTGAAGAACAACAAGTGTCTTGAGGTATTCATAATTCACGGTGATGCCGATAAGGTCAAGGATATGCTCAGGATATTTCAGGGAAATGACCGTCTGGATTATGTGAAATTCGTCCAATCCTGATTTTTTACATACCCTCGATTATTTTCCCTATTTCTCCAAGGTCATTCACTATATAGTCCGCTTCGACACCGATACCAATTACTTTTATGCCTGCTGAATGCCCAGCACCCACATCGCTCCTTGTGTCCCCTATTAAAATTGTCTCATTGGGGCGCCTCCCCAGTTTTTTCATGGCAAGGAATATCATTTCAGGATGGGGTTTCGGCTTATGGACATGATCCCGGGTGAGAACCGCAGAAAAATGACTTAGAAGTTGGAAATGCTCCAGAACGGCTTTGGTGCAGATTTCTGGGGTGTTTGTGACAAGACCTAGCTTATAGTTCTCAAGGGATGATAGGATAATTTCGGCCTTGGGATGTACAATTACCTCATCCATATGAAATGTGAACCTTCTGCAGCAGTAGTTTCCGGCTTCCCGGGGCATTCCCAGGAGCTTTATATTAAGGAATAATTCCAAACCCCACTGCTCTTCCAGAAATCGTTTTTCATCCTGAGGATCGTTCCCGTATTCTATAAGAGTATCGTTCATGGCCAGATGCCAGGCATGAAATGAATTTATCAGCACACCGTCCATATCGAAAAGAACAGTTGATAGATCAACTTTTTCAATCTCATTATCTGGACTGTTTCTTTCATTGCTGAAATCCATGGTTGGCTCACACCTTAAATATTGTTATCTGTTATGTTATCTTTATGATGTGGATAATGAAAGAACAATACTTCTTCAGATATTTCACTTGATTTATGATTTAAGCAGCTCTATTGCAAGATGTCCTGCTTTTTTACCTGACATAAGCATTCCGCCAAAGGTCGGACCCATTCTTGGAAGTCCGAAAGCCGTTGACACGGCCATTCCGGTTACCATTAGACCAGGATGTATCTCACCTGTATTGTTCACCACTTCTTCCTCGGCCTTATCCACCCACATGCAGCCCATTCCGGGAACTTCCAGATATCCTCTACTTTCAAGGGCCCTAACAACCTTGGCATCGTGGCCAGTTGCATCGATCACTATATCGGCTTCCAGAGCAATTGGATCTACACATGTGATCTGCCTGGGTAATGCTGAAACCGGGGTCCAGTTCACAACAACACCGCTTACCTTTCCATTCTCCCTAATAACAACATCTCGAAATTCAGTCATGTTCATGATCCAAACCCCTGCGTCGCAGGCCGAAGCAATAAGCTTGGAACATGCATGAGGTCCGTGGGCTAGAAATAATCCGTCGATGTGTTCCTTCAGCGGAACACCTATTTCTCTCAGTATCTCATCTCCCGGAGCTCTGACCGTCAATGGATTCATCAGGTATCCCCCCAGCCAAAATCCACCGCCGAGATAATTATTGCTCTCGATTATAACCGTTCTCGCACCTTTTTTTGATGCCTCTCTTGCCGCAACTAGTCCGCTGGGCCCACCGCCGATCACAATAATATCCGGATTGATGTTTTCCATCATTCTTTCACAGTACTCCTCCACAATAGCCTGGGTCACATTTTTTTCTGATGCTTTGCTGAACATATCACTTCACCTACTTAACAATCGTTAAGTTTAAATATTCTTCAATATATAACCTTTTCGACATTTATGTTGGAAAAATAAGTCCTTGGAGAATAATATGGATGAAGAAAAACACAAGGCCATAGGTCTGCTTTCCGGCGGATTGGACAGCACCCTGGCTGTTGGAATGATTCTGAATGAGGGAGTTGAGGTAATCGCTCTTAACTTTGTAAGTCCTTTCTGCACCTGTACTAAAAAAGGCTGCAGACACCAGGCCAGCAAGGTAGCTGATGATTACGGTATTGAGATCAAGGTTGTACCAGTTGGTGTGGATTATATAGAAATGATCAGAAATCCGAAACATGGTTACGGTAAGAATTTGAATCCCTGTAAAGACTGCCGGATCTTTATACTGAAAAAAGCCAAAGCCTTAATGGAGGAACTGGGAGCTTCTTTCATATTTACCGGTGATGTCCTTGGTCAGAGGCCCATGTCCCAGAGAAGGCCAGCCTTAGATCTTATTGAGAAAGAAGCGGGATTGGAAGGCCTGATCCTACGGCCGCTTTCGGCCAGGCATTTCAAACCAACAATACCGGAAAAGGAAGGCTGGGTGAATCGAGACAACCTACTTGGTTTTATGGGGAGGAATAGAAAACCCCAGATGAAGCTTGCGGAAGAAATGGATATACGTGATTACGACTGTCCGGCAGGGGGCTGTAGGCTTACCAACAGGGAATTCTCAAACAAGCTTCGGGATCTATTTGTTCATAATGAAGAGATTACCAATAACGATTTATTGTTTTTACGAATAGGCCGCCATTTCAGGTTTGGCGATTCAAAAATAATAGTTGGTAGGGATGAAAAAGATAACGATATGATCAATAAAATGAGCTTGCCCGAAGACCATCTTTTTGAAGTACCAGGGGTGGGAAGTCCGATATCACTTTTACGGGGTGAAGTGGGGCCTGAAGAGCTTGAGATGGCTGCAAGATTAACTGCTAGATATTCAGATTCCGTAGAAAAAGAAGTGAACGTGATCCATAGATACTGTGGGAAAGAAGAAACATTGAATGTTGTTCCATTGAAAGAAGAAAAAACAGCTCAGTTACATATTTGATAACAAAATCCCCATAAGGAACAATGATAATTATACATGAGGTCTTTCAGGAATATTCGTCCTGTAGTATAATAAATGAGGTTTGGTAATGAAGATAGCAGTTGGTCTTTCAGGCGGTGTTGATTCTTCAGTAGCAGCTGCGCTGTTAAAGAAGGAAGACCATGAGGTCATTGGAATATGCATGAAGATCTGGGATGATGAGGAATCCCCTAAAGGATGCGGCGACGCTACCGGGTTCTCTGATGGGGACGGATGCAGTGATGGGACCGGCTGCGGAGATGATCGGATGGATGGAGGAGGGCATGCCTGTTACGGACCGGGAGAGGAGGCGGATATTAAAAGAGCCTCGGATATTTGTCAGAAACTCGATATTCCGTTCCATGTATTCGACCTAGGGGATGAATATCAGAGAATTGTCATTGATTATTTCAGGGACGAATACTTGGCAGGCCGGACTCCCAATCCATGCCTTAGATGCAATCCCGAAATGAAGTTCAGGTCCCTGGTAGATGAGGCTTTAAGCCAGGGCTTGAAATTTGAAAAATTCGCCACGGGACATTACGCCCGGATAGAGTATGTTCCGAATTTTTCAAAGAATGAGGGCCGTTATATATTAAAAAAGGCCTTGGACCCGACGAAAGACCAGTCGTACGGCTTGATATTCCTCGACCAGAAACTGCTCGGGAGATCAATATTTCCTTTGGGCAGTATTACAAAGAAGGAGGTTAGGAGGATCGCCCGCGAACTGGATCTTGAAACACATGATGTCCCTGACAGCCAGGATTTCTATACTGGAGATTATAGCGATCTTATCGGCAAGGACGATATGCCCGGACCGATACTTAACGGTTCAGGGGAGCAGATAGGGGTCCATAAGGGTATTTGGCATTATACCATCGGACAGCGTAAAGGTTTGAGATTATCAACTAGGCACCCCATGTATGTCAAGCGGATCGATGAGAAGAATAATGCGATCATCGTGGGAACCCGAGATGAGATATTTGCAACTGAGTTTATTGCAGGGAATTTGAATCCGATTGGCGTAGAGGATCTCACCCTATTAACTGATGTTTTCGTGAAGATAAGGCATGCTCCTTGGGAAGGGAAAGCTGCTATCTCCACAATTAAAGATAATAAATTAAAGGTAATCTTTGAAGAACCCCAGTGGGCTATTGCCCCGGGACAGGCGGTTGGTTTTTACAAAGGGGATATTGTTCTTGGCGGAGGGATCATAGAGGAAACTCTCCAAAGGAGTAAAAATAGATATTAAGACTATTGAAGATGACTTTTTTCAGATGCAATCATAAAATGTCTTTGCTTCTATCAGATTCCCCGCTGAAAACGCTGCAGATGTAGCTTTCCGGAAGAGGCTTGCCAACCTGCTCAAGATAAATGCGAGCTAAAATATCTGAATTTTTTATACTTTCGCATATATGGCACATCTCGATGATCACTGATGAATCATCACCCTTATCGATCCTATCGGCAGATTGCTTGATCATCTCTAAGATATCTTCATCCTTGATGTTCATTTCCCCGCGTTTTCCGGACAAATACTGTGAGATGGCCGCTTCGGTCATACCCAATTTTTTTGCTGCCTTAGCCTGTGTATAATTATGATCATTGATAAGGTTTCTTACTATCTCCTTCCTAACTGCTGGAAGAACATACCATATTATTATTTCACAGGGAAGTTTCATTTGACCACACCTTAAATATTATCTGCATGCACTCATACTCTTCAGCTCTCTCTCCACCCTTATCTTTTCAATACCGAAAGCGAGATCCGAAGCCACCTCCTCAAGAAGGTTGAGCTCCTCAGGGTCCATCCTGTATCCCGTTTCAAGGCAGACATTCATAGCACCAATGGTACCTTCCCTGTGTTTCATAGGTACAATAATGCTCTGATGGTCCCTATCATGTCTGCAGCATCCGCAGTCGCTGCAGTGCTCAGAAGTGTTTTCAATGAGCTTTATACTGCCCTTTTCTATAACTTCAATAATACATGGAGGGGAACTAATACTGACATCTTCCTCTGAACCATGGTCCTCTTCACACTCATGACCTGAACCATGGTGGCATATGAGCCGGGGTTTGCCGCTATCCAACATAAGGAACATACGGACATCCATATACTTTCTGTTCTCGTACAGTATCTCACAGCATTTTTGAAAAAGTTCACCTGGGTTGTCAGTATGGATGATTGCCTGACTGATCTGGAGGATGGAAGTCAATAACTGATTGAAATATGACGCCCTAGCCTCAGCTGTCTTCCTGTCCCTTATATCTCTCATGAAGAGGGAAAAACCGATTACTCCTCCCTTATCATCCTTGATGGCGTCCATGGTAATACTGATATCCAGGTCCTGGCGCTCCTTTCCCTTTATAACTATCTCCTCACCGCTGACCAAAGTGCCTTCCTTTACCCTGGCGATCATTTTTTCCCTGATCTTCTTTTTGGGGAAAATAGAAAGTTCGTCTCCCAGCACCTCTTCTTTTGTGAATCCGGTGAGTTCCTCGGCACTCCGGTTCCAGAAAAAGGCTTCCCCCTCCTCGTTTATTATTACAACTGCATCTTTTGTCTGCTCGATAACATTTTTGAAGAACTGGGGTGAAGTGGTGAAATCAGACAGTTTCCTGCTTGTCTTGAACTTTGTCTTTATGGAATGGAAAATATCAATGTTCTCCTCGACATGGGGTCTAAGGAAATATACTTTCCCATACTCTCCGGATCTGGAGGGACTGATAATCTCATGGTCCTGAAGGACCGAAACATGGTGTTTGATGGTTCTGTAGTTCACACCCATTATTTCAGCCAATTGATTGGTATTGTAGGGTCTCTCCTCAAGAAGCTGAATGATCCTCACCCTGTTCTGACCGCCTTTTTGCCCCAGTATCAGGAATGACAGGGTCCGTTTCAATGAGAGTGGGTCGTACATGGTAACCGAACTCCACATGGTATTTGTTTTTTTTAAATCTTTTCTTGGTGCTGTTGAAATAAACTATTTTACAAAAAATGAAATTTTTCATTCCTCTATTTGTAAGAAAATTGCATATCAATTACACCCCTTCTTGAAGTTATCTTATATACCGCACAACCGTTTAATATTGATGAATATGTTAACAAATTGAAGCGATGGTGTTATATTTAACCGAGGTTTTGGCCATGAACAAGAAGGGAGGGATCTATCTCTGCAAGATATGCGGAAACAAAGTGGAGTTGGTTGACTGCGGAGAGGGTAATCTCGTATGCTGCGGTGAGTGTATGATACTCATCGAGGACGAATGAATTAATTATTACGGAGTTACTTTCATATGTGTTAAAACTGTAAAAAAATTGATAAGGTGATTCAATGAGCGATATAGGAGAATTGTACAAGAGTGCCGACTGGAAAAATGAAAAGCATGTGCCTGCTATAGAGGTTGCCGGGCCCGTGAAGAAGACCGAGATAGTGACCATAAGCGCTGCTGTGGGCAAGGAGATCGCCCATCCCAATACAACCGGGCATCATATATCCTGGCTGGAGCTGTATTTCCTCCCGGAGGGAAGCAAGAACCCATACATGCTGAGCCGTTTCGATTTCGTATCCCACGGAGCTTCACCCAGAGGTCCGGATACAAGCGAGGTATATACTGAGCCTTCTGTTACAGCCAAGGTGAAGCTGGGCGGAAGCGGAAAAGTGATAGCCACGTCCTATTGCAATATCCATGGGCTGTGGACCGGGTCAATGGATCTGGTTGTGGAATAGAAAAAAGGAAAGAGGATGTAACTGGGTAATGATCAATTCAAGCAATGCTCCCGTTTTAATCCTCTTTATTATTTTATGGTTATATTCTATGGTAATATCTTATGGTGATGAATTATGCTTTTCAAAAGAATCGAATCAGAGGGTCTGGCGCATTATTCCTACATCTTCGGACACAACGGAAAGGCTGCTGTTATCGACCCCAGGCTTGACTGCGGCATATATCTCGAAATGGCCGTGGGTAACGGTTACCGTATAAATCATATCTTCGAGACACATCGGAACGAGGATTATCTATCCGGCTCGGCAGAGCTGGCTCGGCGTTCAGGTGCCGAGGTATGGCATGCCGATTCCCAGTTGGACTATGATTACGGTACTTCTGTAAAAGACGGAGATGTGTGGAAGATCGGCGGCTTGACCCTTACCGCCCTTCACACGCCGGGACATACCGAAGGCAGTATGAGCTATCTTTTAAGGGATCCTGATGGAAATCCCTGGATAGTGTTTACAGGCGACCTGATCTTTGCAGGGGATGTTGGAAGGACTGATTTTCTGGGGAAGGAAAACCTAGAGAGAATGGCCGGCCTTCAGTACGATTCCATATATGAAAAGATACTGCCTCTGGGCGATGGTGTGATTATGTGCGCTGCCCACGGTGCGGGTTCGGTCTGCGGCGGGGATATTGCTCAGAGAACCTATACAACTGTTGGTATGGAGCGGGAATACAACCCTCATCTACAATATGATGACCGTAACTCTTTTATCAAGAATACTGCCAAGATCATGGAATACGCGCCCTATTTCAAGGCCATGGAGAAGGAGAACCTTGAGGGCCGTATAATGGGGGGAAGAATGCCGATTCCCATGCCGCTGTCGGCCAAGGAGGTCCATCGAATGTCCCAGAACTGCTATGTTCTGGATACACGGGATTACAATGCCTTTGCTTCAGCTCATGTACCCGGTGCTATATCCATCTGGGCGGAGGGCGTTCCAAGCTTTACAGGCTGGTTCATACCGACAGAAAAACCTATCATTCTTGTGAATGACAGCGACAATCCCAAACCAATCGTCCGCAAACTTATACGGATAGGTTTCCACAACCTGGCAGGTTATCTTTCAGGAGGGATGCTCAAATGGCATATGGCCGGATTGAAGAGCGCATCTGTAGAAACCGTCAGCGTTCAGGAGCTATGCGGGATACTTGATGCAGGCGTAGAAACCTGGATACTTGATGTCAGAAGCGAAAAGGAGCAGCACAGGGGCCGTAGGATCCCCAATGCCCACAATATTCCTGTGACACATATCATTGAAAATATGGACAATATACCCGAGGATAAGACTGTGTTCATATTCTGCGGGTCAGGTCTCAGAGCAATGACCGCCGCTAGTCTAATGAAGAGAGAAGAACGAAACAATGTGGTTGTAATTCTTGGCGGCATGTCCGGTTGGAGTTCAGTGACCTGTGAACTTGAGTAGATAGATAGATAGATAGATAGTAATTTTATCAACCAATCTTAAAGTAATTATAATATTACAGAGTGATCAAAATGGAAAAGAATAAGGAAACTTTGAAAATAGGCGATCCGGCACCGGATTTCTGCCTATCTTCCAGTACCGGCGATGAAGTTTGCTTAAAAGACCTGAAAGGTAAATGGGTAGTACTATATTTCTATCCCAAGGATAATACTCCCGGATGCACAAAGGAGTCCAAGGAATTCTCTAATAACCTGGAAAAGATCAAAAAAATGGGTTCAGAGGTTTTCGGTATCAGCAAGGATTCAATAAAGAGCCACTGCAAATTCGCTGAGAAACACTCGCTCATGGTACCTCTTTTATCCGATCTGGAGGTCTCCATGATAAAGGATTACAAGGTCTGGAAACCCAAGAAGATGTTCGGCAAGGAATTCTTGGGTGTGGTGAGAGCCACCTACATTATCGGTCCTGATGGTAAGATAGCCCATGTGTGGCCCAAGGTAAAGGTAACAGGTCATGTTGAGGATGTAATGGCCAAGCTTCGTGAATTGATGTGAGTACAGAGCTTGCGGAATCTGAAAATCTCAATCTAAAGGTGCCTATTATGGAATTGCAGTCTGTTATCGAAAAAAGAAGAGCTTCTCGGGCTCTGAAAGGCGTAGAGATATTTGACGAAATTGTAGATGAATTGAAAAAAGCTTCCAGCCTGGCCCCTTCATGCTTTAACAATCAGCCTTGGCATTTCATATTTGTAAGACAGGAGGAAAAATTGAACCGTGTTATATCAGCACTGTCAAGGGGAAACGCCTGGGCGGGAAATGCTAGCATGATAGTGGCAGTGGTTTCCAAAAAGGAGGATGACTGCATACTCGGAACCAGAGAATATTTCCTGTTCGATACGGGTATGGCTGCTGCATTTATGATACTTCGTGCAATCGAACTTGGTCTTGTGGCCCATCCTATTGCAGGCTACTCACCGGAGAAAGTAAAAGGAATATTGAAAATTCCTGAAGAAATGACCCTCATCGCTCTATTGGTGGTCGGGGAGCATGATGAGGAATACTTGAACCCATCAGGTTCGGAAACGCTTCTATCTGAGAAGCAGCTAAAGGCCGAGAGCGATAGGCCTGAAAGAAAACCCTTCAATGAAAACTACCATATGGATGCCTATACGGAAAAGAGGCCCGAAAAGCAGTAAATGAGAAGGAAATTTGTATAAAATATGGCGCCGTTAAACAATTGCTGACCAATTATTATCATATATTCAAGACAGGTTGTGTTTAATCATGAGAACAATAAGAGGTATAATAACTTTCACAATGACTGCCCTTTTGATCATCGGCAGTATGCTGATCTTCACCGGGGTGAGCGCCCACGGCCCCCAGTCAATGAGCATCGCATATGATCTGGAAAACGGGAATCTGACAGTAAATATAAGCCATATAGTGGTCAATCCGACCCTGCATTATATCGAGAAGGTCGATGTTGATATAAATGATATCAATGTGCTTAGCCAGGATTATCCATCACAGCCCAGCAATGATGCTTTTAGCTATTATTATGATGTTGCCGCCAATCCGGGGGATGTGATCAATGTCACCGCCACCTGCAGTGTGGGTGGCTCAGCCAAGGAAACCCTTAAGGTTCCATCAGATACCCCTGAGGAAGATTCAACCCCCCCGGATGTAAAGATAAGCGCCCCCAGTGAAGGTGCAGTGCTCACCTCGAATTCTCTTGAAGTACGAGGTTCAGCCACAGATAATGTTGAGGTATCACTTGTAGAAGCCCAGGTTAACGGCGGTATATGGCATACATGCGATGGTCTTCCATTTTGGACTGTGGATGTCACACTTCAGGAAGGGGCCAACGTTATTGAGGTCCGCGCTACTGATTCCACCGGGAACTGGGCAGTAGACTATGTTAATGTGACCTACGACAATGACGGCGGACAGCAATCGGACGACGATGAACCTGATCCAGGTAATTCAGATGATGACAGCGATTCCGACGGGCCGGGTGCTACAGAAACCGATAGTGACCGCAAAGTTCCCGGATTTACGTCCGTGATAATTGCTTCTGGCTTAGGGATTGTTGTGATCATAGCAGTTCTTAGAAGGAGAATTTAAGGAGCTGTTTCTTTGAGAAGGTGTTCCTTTAATGAATAAAAAAAAACAACGGAAGTTAGCATGAGCGAACTGGGCAATCTATGTCCAAATTGCGGATATGATGACGGATTTCATGTATCCTATGTGCCTGATGAAAATGGTATGAGGATAATCAATATCTGTCCGGACTGCCATTCAAGGTTTGATCCTGGATGGGTGATCGGAAAGGACTGATTGATGATGATAATAAATTATTAGTGATATGATAATAGGAGTGAGCATCATGGAATACGAAGTAGTAGAAGGAAAGGACAAGGGCGATGTAATGCTTTACGCCCTGAGCACTTGTGTCTGGTGCCGAAAGACCAAGAGGTTGTTATCCGAAATAGGCGTGAAGTACCGATATATATTTATTGATCGTTTGGATCCTGAAGAAAAGGATAAGGTGGTTGCTGAGATGGAGAAATGGAATCCAAGATGCTCTTTCCCCACCCTGGTGATAAACAAAGAGAAATGCATTGTCGGATTCAAGGACGCGGAAATAAAGGAGGAACTAGGTGATGGATGATTTTGACATCTATTCCGAAAGGGTAAACAAGATCTTAAAAAATCTGGACAGAAGGGCCGAGAAAACCGGTAATCATCTGAATCCCGACGAGGAGTTCACAAGGGAACTTATAGTTAGTCTCCTCATCAACCAGAACCGCTATGGATATTGGGCGTGTCCATGCCGATTGGCCTCAGGAAACCGGGAAGAAGACCGGGACCTGATATGCCCATGCGCCTACAGGGATGCCGATGTGGACGAATTCGGGGCCTGCTTCTGCGCTCTCTATATAGACGATGATATCAAAAAGGGATTAAAAGAAGCGGAACCGGTTCCCGAGAGACGGCCCCGAGACAGAGAGGAGCGCCCTCAATTCAAAGATGATTGATTGTAAAATTAATTAGTAATTGGTCAGTTAATCCATTAATTAACTTTATTAATTACATTTGAGAAAATCAATTAATTATATTTCTATTAACTAGATCAATTATTTTATATCAAATACTTAATTGCTTCGATAATTATATACTGCTCCCTCGAGCTCCTTGAATGCTTCTTCCTCAGCATCGGCTATTTCGCGTAAAATTTCGCAAGATCTTTCAATCCTTTCTTTCAGATCTCCGTCTTTTTCTGCCTTCTTGAAAAGAAGCGCTATCTCGCTGAACTTCCTGCCTGATCCCTCCAATTTTTTAGACGCCTCCACCAATCGATCATTTCCAGTAATCCCGTTTGCCTCCTTCAGGAACCTGGAATACATTTTTCTGAAGCATCCGCCGCCAGTCCCTCCGATCTCTATGAATATATATATGGAGAAAAGATTCATTCTCAGATCATGATCATCGAACATCTTGGGCCATTTTGGAAGCATCTGAGCAGTTTTGCTTATACCCTTCACACCCAGGTTTCTGATGGGCGGATACAGCATATCTTTTACTGTCTGTTCTATTGATGAGTAGATGTCATCCTCAGTTAGTGGACGGAATCCCGAGAAATCGAATTCCAGATATGTGTTCTTGGGAGGGAAGGGTTTGAACTTGGAACCCCGGGCTGTAGCCAGTTGATCACTTGATATCTCATGGTAGAATCCTTTCTTCAATCCTGCTGCTGCTGGGTCCATATCCGATGCAAGAAAAACATCCCCACCGTCATATCCGCATATTACAAAGGTATGGCCGCCGAAATGATAATCTTCAGGGAAATCGAACCAGGGAAGGAATCCCATATCCCCGAATACCATTAGTGGCTCCTTTTTATTCATCTGATCAAGAAGCGCCTTTTCAGCCCTTTTCCTGCTGGTTGTGGATCTTTTTCTTATCTCAACTCCGGTTCTCTTACCGATGTCAGCGAAGAAATTTTTATTGTTGGCCCGCCCTCCGATAAATACCATATGGCCGTCTCCGATTTTCATCTTCCAGTAAATATAACCCATACCTGCCCCCAAGCCTAGAAGCATATCCTCCGATAAGGGGCAATTGTAGAAATTGTATATCTTGGCCAAGGAATTTGTCTGGCAGTGATAGCCGTCAAGAGCAGGGCATTTGTCGAATGGAATGATGCTAGTTTTGATCATACCTTTGGATTAAGGCATTGAAAAATAATAATTTAACTGTGTTATAATCACATAATACAAGTGGGCGCAGGTTCGAGATTTTAATTCCTGGTTAGAATGGGGGGCAACTGTGGTGCGATTTGGGAAAAAATGTATATATCGTCTTTCCAATAATACAATTGTATTTAAAAGAGGTGATCCCCATGAACCCCATGATTGATAAAGACCCAAAAAAATTATTGTCTATGGTAATTGTATTAATACTATCTTTCATCGTTGTTGTCCTGCCAGTTATTTCAAACTTGAATGAGGTTGGTGCTGACTCAGGTCATATTCAGAACATGGATAAATTGAATCTTGAATATACAGGATCAAGGTCTCTGAGCTATCTCATAGTAGACACAAATCAGAGCATTTTCTATTCCGGCAGCTCTGTGATCGCCGAACCGGCAGAGGGTAATGACTATTACGGCCAGGACGCCCACTATCCCGGAAATCAGCCGTCATATACCGACAATGGTGACGGGACGATAACGGATCTGGTGACTGGTCTTATGTGGCAGGCCGACCCCAACGGGTTCAACAGGGTCTCCTGGAACGATGCCATGGCCGATGCTTCATCAATCACCACTGGCGGCTATAATGACTGGCGGGTACCCACTATAAAGGAATTATATTCACTTATTGATTTCAGCGGGTCCGATCCCAGCGGATGGGAGGAACAAGGGGGAACCGACACTTCAGAGCTGGAGCCTTTCATCGATACAGCTTTCTTCGGCTTCGAGTACGGAGATGTCCAGGGCAACAGAGTGATCGACACCCAGTACTGGTCCAGCAACGAATATGTGTCCACCACAATGAACGGAGATGAGACGGTCTTCGGGGTGAACTTCGCCGACGGCAGGATCAAGGGCTACGGCAAGGTAGACCCAATGAGCCAGGACGATAAGGAGATGTATATCCAGTATGTTCGTAGCGGCAGCGGATACGGCCAGAACAGCTTTACTGATAATGGCGACGGCACAATAACCGACACCGCTACCGGGCTCATGTGGATGAAGGATGACCGCGGCAGCGGTTTGAACTGGCAGGACGCTCTTTCCTATTCCGAGGATCTGAGCCTGGAGGGCTATGATGATTGGAGGCTTCCCAGCGTGAAGGAGCTACAGAGCATCGTTGATTATTCCCGATCTCCAGCTACAACCAGCTCCCCTGCCATGGACCCTATCTTCAATTCAACCTCCATCACTGATGAGGGAGACGGAAACAACTGGCCATTCTACTGGTCCGGAACAACCCATGCTACCTGGAACGGTCAGGGCGGGAACGGTTGTTATGTTGCATTCGGTGAAGCCTTGGGATTTATGGAAATGCCTCCGAATTCCGGCAATTATAATCTTCTGGATGTTCACGGTGCCGGAGCCCAGAGGAGCGACCCCAAGGACGGCGACCCTGAGAACTACCCCAACGGCCACGGACCCCAGGGCGATGTCATCAGGATATTCAATTATATTAGGTGCGTCAGGGATGTGGAGATATCCAATACTCCCCCTGTGCAGACCTCTGTCATTCCAGACCTGGATTTTCCTGAGGACGGTTCCGGTGGTCAGCTTATGGATGTACTGGATCATTTCAGCGACGATCATGACAGCCTTTTAAGGGTGGAGATGGAGCATAGGAACGGGAATGATATAGGCTGGGAGATGGACGGAGACGGACACCATATCAATTTCATATCGCCGGATGACTGGTTCGGTAGTGAGGAATTCAGATTAAGTGTGTTCGATTCGGGTTCTGACGGTATTACTGACAATCAGGATGACGAGTTTATTTATTCAAACTGGTTCAATGTTACCGTAACACCCACAGATGATGCCCCTGTGATATTGACTGTGAACGGGACTTCTGTAACGCAGGACCATATTGAATTGATTGTGTCTCCGGGCCCTGAATTGCTCATTGAAGTTGTAACCGAGGATATAGACGGTGATTTTGTACTCTACTCATCGAACTCTACATTGTTCGTAATAAACGAAACAACCGGAGTGATCACTGCGAATATCACCCACAATTATACAGGCAGCCATCACGTGAATATAACAGCGACCGAGGTCAATGGATCGGTCCAGACTACAGATATCTTATCCGATTCAGTCAATATCATATTTACGGTCAGGTCAACCAATGACAGACCGCAGATAACTGGATTCAAGCCCACCAATTCAGCCCTCATAGATTACATGCCAGGTGCAACTGTTCTACATTGCAGTGAGGATACCAGCGAGGTTTGGTCCGTTGAATATGTTGATCCGGATGGAGATGCCTGTACATTTACCACTGATTTCAACCATCCACGTTTTGTTCTTATAAGCGATACTGGGGAAATTAGGTTCTCACCGGTTCAGGAGGATGTAGGTGACCATATCCTCAACATATCTGTCAGCGATGGATGGCTCCAGGGTTGGGCTGAGTTCGTGATACGAGTTGAGAATGTTAATGACGCGCCCGTTGCGAAAACTGTCAATTATTCTGTAGCAGGTGACAATAAGACAGTCACGTTCACTGCAGGAACCGCACAGGATGAAGATGGTGATAAACTCACATATACTTGGGATTTCGGTGACGGAGAAGTAGGCGCTGGTATGACAGCGGACCACACATACAATAAAAGCGGCAATTACGTAGTTGTGCTTACGGTTTCCGACGGAAATCTTACGGATAAAGTGACCCTAAACATCAGTCTGGGCGGAGGAGGCAGCGGTGATGATGATACTGACGGTGACGATGACTCTACGGAAGACGACGACAGCACAGGAGATGACGATACCACGGGCGACAATGATACAGCTGGTGATGATGACACTGGAGGGGAAGATCCTGCAGTTAAGAAATCCAAAAGTCGAACATGGGTGATAATCCTTTTGATAATTCTTGTAGTGATCATAGCAGCTGTTGTGATCATCATGATGATGCGCAAAAAGGAGAATGGCGGGATGGAAACAGGGGAGGAGTTCAATGAGGAATTGTGATTGAAAGAAAAAAATCAATTCATTACTCTATATACTGTCCAAACCAACTCATCTTCAAGGGTTTCGCTCTTCATTAGTTCCAATTCTCTTTTTACCTTGATATCGCTGAACATATTGTAGGAGCCTTTTCCCAGAATAATAGGATGAACAAGCAGGCTTATCTCATCAACAATTCCCATATCAAGGAGCAATGTGTTAAGGATTCGCCCTGAATCGGTGAGTATTGTATCTGTATTATATTTCCCTTTAAGATAGTATAGTGACTCCAATAGGTCAATACTCTTTTCGCCTGATAGATGATAGTCGTAGTTGCGCTCTTCCAGATATTCTAAGTAGTTCTCGGGTGTTTCCTTCGAAACCAATATAAGTACATCCCTGCAGTACTCAAACCTTCTGGTAACATGCAGTTTACCTTCCAGCTTACCTTTAGAATCTATTATGACCCAGTAAGGCAGGTTTACATCTCTTTCCGGTTTCTGAAAATCATTTTCATTCTCCTCGGGTACACCGTCACCATAGAGTTCTATACCAGTCACCATTGTGTTGGACCCTATTAGATGCGCATCAGGCCTGTAATCTCCGGCTATCCTGTAATGGACCTCCATATTGGGTATGAATCCTGTTAATGAACCGTCGAGGGTGATGGAATTATGGATAATTATCCTGGGTAAATTATTTCTATCCAACATTTCACCTCTCAGCTATTACAAGCATCTCGAAATCGTCCGGGGTCAGTTTGTGTTCCCTTGAGAATTCACCTATCCTCGCTCCGTATATGTCGATCTTCTTGAATCCCAAGGATTTCAAGAGCCATGTTATCTCCGGAGGGACATAGTATCTCTCATTGCAGTCGAGTTCTTTCTTATTTCCCAGATCGTCTACCACTGTGGTAATGTTATGGTCTCTGAATGTCATCAGATCAAAGGAGTTGCTTCTGTATTCTGGATGTCCGTCCTGACTTGCAGCAGCACAGAACTTTTCCACCGAATTGAACAGGGGAAAAAGACCGTTCAAGGTGGTGAATATGAATTTACTTTTTTCCTTCAAAGCTCTCGCAGCACATCGGAGTATCTTGAAATTCTCTTCATCGGTCTCCATCAGGGGAAAGCCCCCCTCACAGAGCATGATGACCAGATCGAACTCAGCGCTGAAAGGAAGTTCCCGTGCATCATGCTCTCTAAAGTCTATGCTCAATCCTTCAGACTCCGCCTTTTCCCGTGCTCTTCTCAGCATTGAAGGGGATAGGTCTATCCCAGTGACATTGTAGCCTCTTTTTGTTAACTCTATTGAATGTCTGCCAGTACCGCACCCGACATCCAGTATTTTCTGGTTCTTATTGTGATCTATCTCCTTTTCGATAAAATCGCATTCACCTATTGTTCCCACTACAAAACATTCCTCGTCGTATTTCTTGGCATAATTCTCGAAAAGACTCTCGTACCACTGTTTCATATTATCCGCATCCTTCATTTCAATCCGAACATTCTAAGGTATAACCAGTCAGGCAGCATTGTAATTAATTTTATGATCACTACCCATAGAAAGGGAAATTTAATTTTGGCAGCTCCCTTGAACACCTTTTTAACAATATATTTGGCAGCTTTTTCGGGTTTCCATGTGCTTGGCAGTGGTTGATCTGATTTCAGCATGTCCGTATCAACCGGTCCCGGATAGACCAGCACAAATCTTATTTTGTCTTTTCTGTACGTTGCATCCAGTGATTGAAAAGCATGATTTATTGCAGCCTTGCTCGCCCCGTAAGCTGTGGCACCGGGCATTCCCCGCAGAGATTGGATGGAGGATGTGGCAATGAATTTTCCTCCTCCTTTCTTCTTCAGGTCTGAAAGCCAGTATTTCAGCCAGGTGACTGTTCCGAAGTAATTGACATCGAAAGTTCTTCTATGTAGGTCCAGGTTGAACCTTTTGTCGTCCTCGATATCCCCAGTACCTGCGTTTAGAAAGAACATTGTGGGGTAGATGCTGCGCTTTTTGAGTTTCTTCGAAGCTCTCTCTATTTCTTCGGGTTTGCCTACATCGCAAACAACAGGTATCATGTTCTTTATGCCAAGCTCTTTCTGTAGTTTTAAAAGTTTTTTATCTCGTCTTGCCACTGCCACTACTCTCCATCCCCTTCCCGCCATCTCCTTTGATATGTGCCATCCAATCCCTGATGATGCACCAGTTACAAGACAGGTTTTTGGTCCTTCTGCCATTCCACTTTTCACCCGGAGGTTAATATGGTTTGATAATAGAAAAATGCATAGGGCGTTTTGGAAGAAAAGGGAAGTATATTGGGAGAGGATCTATCACTGAAAATGTAAAACCCAACTGATTGGACTAAAAGCTTTATTATTGAAGAGTTCTATGTTTTAGATAATGTATAACACTGTTATATCGATGGTTGGAGAAAGAAATTCGAGTGGCTACTTTTCAGTCTTCTTTGTTCTATTATTGATGAGTGGTGTTCTCAATCCTATTTCTGCTGCAGCCGAGAGTGAAAATTCCTCTAATTCCGAAACCTTCAAGATAACAGGCAAGGTAATACCGGCGGATTCTGTCCTTGTTACCTGCTGTTCCTCTTCTCCGCCTGACTTCAATAGAACAACCGGAAAGTTCACCTTCTACGGTCTTGAACCCAAGGATTATACATTTTCCTTCAGCCATGAGGGTTATGAGAGCCGATTGGTGATAGTATCAGTTGTGGATTCTGATGTAGCTATGGGAAGTGTCTATCTGTACAGGATAGGTGAAGCTCCAGATACATACAACGTAACAGTAGGTCCTTTTGTTGATGAAAATAGATCGTGTATTGAAGGTGTAAAGGTATTTTTCAGTATGGAGAATGGTGAGCGATTTCAAGAATCTACCAACGAACTTGGTAATGCAACCTTTGCGCTTCCATTGGAATTCATTCCACAGGGATTGAATGTATCTGCCAGGTACGGATCTAGGACCGTCTCATGGAAATGGTATGTGGAATCACCGCCCTATTCTTCCTTCACGAGAGCATTAGGTAAGGCTGATGAAAACGATGATACGGCAGGTCCTGATGATGCTGATGATGGTAGTAACGAGAAGGGATCAAACATGAATTTGATCTTGCTAGTATTGATAATACTGCTGATGATCTGTGTTTTATGGGTAGGTATCATGATACGGAAGTTTGTGAAAATGAAGAAATGATCAATGTCCCCCTTTGACCTGGAATCCGCCTTTTTTCAATAATGAAAAAACATCCCCCTCCAGCTGTTTCGCCTCGTCGTGATCTATATTGGTCATGTGGATGAACATTGGCCAAAGAAGCCCGGTCCCGTATCTTCTAACCCAGCCTCTTCCAGCTTTTTTACCCCTTTTATGCTGCTGGTACCTGTATTTGGGGCTCCGCCCCGTCATGCCTACATATATCCCGTGTTTCTCCTTACCATGGCAGTTCCAAAGACAAACAAGGTAAACAGAATGGTCGCCTCTGGTCCGTGCCTTTATTTTATCGGTCAACTTCTCCAGCTTCAGGAGCCAAGCCGCACTGGGCCAGGGTTTCTCCAGGTCCATATTCTCCCTGAAACGGGTAGTTATCTCTGTATCATAAAGTTCAGCCTCTAAAATCAGAAGGTTCTTTAACTGTTCTTTTGCTGGGCCTGTTCCTCTGCGTTCTTTGAGTTCAGCTACACAATTCTCAAAACGAAATGTGTCATTCTCCTCAAGAGCTTTGTTTCCTTCACGGAATATTTCCTTGACGGACCATGTTATGTACGGACGTGATATGGGAATCACCGGGAGATTATTCAGGTAATGCTATTGAACAATATTGGTGGGGGGATTATAAATAATGGTCTAAGTTTTTATTACGATAACAACCAATAATAGACAAAAAGCCATCGTCATTACGAAGCCCATAAATATCTCCTGGGTCAATTATCCGTCCATGAAGATTCTGATCTACGGCTTCGGACCCTACAAGAGATGGAGAGATAACATCACCGTTAAGGTATTGTCCCTATTGAAGGATCGCGAAAACCTCCGCAGCAAGATCTTCGATGTGAAATTCGACGAGGACATGTTCCTCGACGAAGTTCGTTCATTGTACCCTGAGTTTATCCTCGGAATGGGACAACATCCCCGAGCAAGAAAGATACGTATAGAGAGAACCGCTGTGAACAGAAAAAGGAATTCCAAGAATGAGAAATCGGAAGCTATTCATCCCCTGGGCCCGGATAAGATATACATGAATCTAAAGCTAAGCCCTGGAACCGATACCAGGATAACCTATGATGCCGGAGAATACGTTTGTAATTTCTCAATGTACGTCATCGGCAGTTATGCCAAAAAGAAGGGAATAAAGAGTGCGTTTCTGCACATTCCCATGAAGATGGATCCATCTCTTGCAGCAGCAATCGTGGATGAAATAATTGATAATTTCGAGTGATTTTTATTCAAATCTTCTTGTTTCACTCCGATCCCGAACCTTTTCGAGGAGCCCGGGGAAACTGGAGAATGGGTATATCTTGAATTCATAATTGAAAACCTTGGAGATGCCGAAGATACCTTTGATATATGGTTCAGTTTCTCTCCAGAGAAGCTCATAGAATTCGTTGATGAAAATCAAAGTAAAATGACTCATTCATACGGGCAGTTCATCATGGGGCATTCCGAGTGGATTATCTAAATAAATTGACAACCGATGGCAAAAAGAGGATGCTGAGAACTCTTTCAAGAAACAACTCCAGAAAGTGATGGGTGTCTCAGACGAAGAAATGGGAAAATTGAATCTAGATGAAGCGAATTCAGTGAAGTTAATAAATGTTATGACGAAAAAACTGGTCGGGATGGTAACGGGAACTGGTTCGAGCTAAAAAGTTATTTCGAATGAATATGAGAAATGGACCTTATTGAATATCCTTACGGGTATCCTTTAGCTCCATTTTTTAAGATAAAGATGGACCTGGCGGGACCGCAGAATTTTGATAGAAATTTGAGGAAACAGCCATGGCTATTTCGAATGAATATGAGAAATGGACCTGGCGGTTTTACAACCC
>CAYSHM010000014.1:0-76306 GCA_964430885.1 uncultured archaeon
CACCGTCTCCATCACTATCTGTTTGGCCTTCACCGTCTCCTCCTCCATCGGAGATACCATCATTGTCCATATCTCCAACTTTTTCGGAATCTAGTGGATAACCGTCAGCGGGATCAAGAACACCGTCGCTGTCGGTATCGCCGTTCAGAGGATTTGTAGGGGTCCAGTCGCCATCATCGTTGAGCCTGTAATACTCATCATAATTGGTATAAGGCAGACCATCTACATAATCCGCTGTAACCTGAGCATTCTGCTCACCGGGGTTATTCCCCATTGTGATCGCATCAGGATCCTCATTTGCATCTGTTGGGTCCATGGGATTCAGAGGAGTTCTTCCACCAGTTCCAGCTCCGTAAAGAATCTCCCATCCATCAGGAAGACCGTCATTATCAGAGTCGGGATTGTTTGGATTGGTTCCCCATTCAAATTCCTGCACATTTGACACACCGTCCCCATCGGGGTCGGCAAATGCATCATTATCATCCAGTGGGTCTGTTGCTGCGGCCATTCCGGCAAATACTGATAATACCAGGAAGGCACCTACCCATATTGATATGCGTTTGTTCATTTTTTTCACCTCATTAATCAAGTTTTAACTTATTCTCTGATAATAGTTATAACCCTAGGAACTATATAAAGCTTGTAGAACAATGTTCGAACTATCCTAGAACAATTTTCGAACTAATTAATTTCTGCAAGAAACACCCTTCCTAGCTTATATGATTAGGCAATTCTGGGATGAAAAATATATTGATATATCAACGAGATATCTCTACCCAGAAAAAAATATTCCAACAAATTTTTTAAAAATTTATACTATCAATATCTTCTGCTCCTATAATTCCCATTTCCGTAATGTAGCCTGTTATATATTTAGGGGCCGTGATATCAAAAGCGGGGTTCAAAACCTCAGTGTCTTCCGGACAGATTTGACAGCCCCCCACTTGTGAAATTTCCAAATCACCTCGATACTCAATGATAATATTTTCTCGGCCTCTGATGGAAAGATCAAATGTAGAAGAGGGGGCGGCCACATAAAAAGGTACATTATTCTCATGGGCCATCACAGCTTTTTCATAGGTCCCGATCTTATTGGCAACATATCCATCTCTGGTTATCCTATCGGCACCAGTAATAACAAGATCAACTTCACCCTGATTCATGAGGAAACCTGCTGCATTGTCCGTTATCAATATATGTGGTATTCCCGCTAATTTCAATTCCCAGGTGGTAAGCTTAGCTCCTTGTAGCCTTGGGCGTGTCTCATCCACCATAACCTTGAATTCAACTCCCTTTTCATGAGCAAATATCATTGGTGCCAAAGCAGTTCCCCATCTTACAGTGGCTAAAGGACCTGCGTTGCAGTGAGTTAATATAGTCATACCTTCTGAGATCAGTTCACTTCCATATTCCCCAATTTTCCTGCATTTATCTATGATTTCGGCTTCTATACATGAACACTTTTCTCTCAGATATCCCAAATCGCCCTTCCAATTGCTGGAAACCAGATCTATCATATGGAAAAGATCCCCAGCTGTGGGACGAGTTGATCTTAAGGAACTGATCACGTGGTAAATGTCATGACCGTGGTAAAGGGCCTGGTATATGGACCAGACCGCGCTGATCCCTATAGCAGGAGCCCCCCTCACTACCATTTCATTAATGGCAAAAATATTTGATTCCAGATCCTCTGCTATATATATATCCATAGAAAAGGGCAGGTTTCTTTGATCAATATAACAAACATTATTTTGCTTAAAATCATACCATACTGATTTAAACTTTTTAAAATCATGGAATAGAATCCCTTCTTGGTCCTTCATGCATACCCAATATTATTTCATATTAATTATTATTTGGTAGACAGGAATATTTATTGAAAGTGCTACATTTTTAAAAATTGAAGACATCATTATGAATCCAAGTTTATTCCAAGCTGAGATGGGATAAGAAAATATTTAAATCAGGGTTTGTTTCATAGTGAAGGTGTCCCTCGGATTTAAGCCGATAAAAATCAGATTCGAATCATATAAAATTGATTATACTTAGTAAAATTTATTCAAAGAATTGACCAATGTAAGAACATCAATTCCTGCAGGTGTGTAAATATGTCAGAGGAAAACATCTACGATAAAATGCTTGCTGAACCTTTCAGGATAAAGGTTGTGGAACCGATCCGTGTTACAGACAGAGCTCAGAGGGAAAAAATTTTAAAAGATGCAGATTACAACATATTCAAAATAAGATCGGTGGATGTTTTCATCGACCTCCTCACCGATTCAGGAACTGCTGCAATGAGCCATGATCAGTGGGCAGGGATAATGAAAGGCGATGAATCCTATGCAATGTGCAGAAATTATTTTTCTTTGAAAGAAGTAGTAGAAGACCTATTCGGATTTGAAAACTTCGTTCCCACCCATCAGGGCAGAGCTGCGGAGAACATATTATTTTCCATCGTGGTAAATAATGGGAACATAATTCCCAACAATATGCATTTCGATACCACAAGAGCAAACATAGAAGTTAGAGGTGGGCGAGCTCTCAACCTTGTAAACAAGGGAGCATATGATCCTACACTTGAACTACCCTTCAAAGGGAACATCGACCTGGATGAACTCGAGAAGGCCTTGGTAAATTTCGGAAAGGAGAAAATTCCGCTAATCATGCTCACTATTACCAATAATTCAGGAGGTGGACAGCCGGTTTCCATGGAGAACATTCGAGGAGTTAGGAAACTTGCTGACAAGCATGAAATCCCCTTCTTCTTCGATGCCTGCAGGTTCTCGGAGAATGCCTATTTTATAAAAGAAAGAGAACCTGAGTTTGAAAATACAGATGTCAGGGATATAGTTAGAGAGATGTTCTCATATGTGGACGGTTTTACAATGTCCGCCAAAAAGGACGGGCTCTGCAATATCGGCGGACTTCTAGCAGCAAGGGATGACGAGCTGTTCAGAAGGATCCAGGAGGTATTGATCATAAGGGAAGGGTTCATAACTTACGGAGGTCTTGCAGGGAGGGATCTTGAAGCCCTGGCCATAGGATTCAGGGAAGCCACTGAAGAGAGCTATCTTAAATACCGAACCGGTCAGATCAAATATCTTGCCGATAGGTTGACTGAGGAAGGCATTCCCATCATACGTCCTCCTGGGGGACATGCGGTCTATATTGATGCTAAAACCCTTCTGCCCCACATCCCCCAGAGTGAATTTCCAGCACAGGCACTCACTTTAGAGCTTTATTTGGAAGCAGGTATTAGGGGCGTGGAGATCGGAAGCGTCATGTTCGCCGGAAAAGACCACGAAACCGGCGAGGTGGTGTATCCGGAACTTGAGTTACTGCGCCTTGCTATCCCCCGCCGAGTATATACCAACAACCATTTGGATGTCGTGGTTGAGGCCTTTAAGAATATCAGAAAAAGAGCAGGCTCAATCAAGGGATACAAAATCGTTTGGGAACCACCTACCCTCCGGCACTTCATTGCAGAGTTTTCACCCCTTTAATCCTCAATATTTCATCTGGAAAATTGATATTTTTCATAATTTTATACTTTTTCGACCCACATCGAACGAAAGGATTTGCTCACAGTTAATTGCCCATCATATGGAAAAGAAAAGGCCGCTAAAAAGGAGTCGCCAGAATATTTATTTTCATTCAATTAAGTGGGTTGGGATTAACTAGAAAGTCCATGCCTCTTCGAATTACAGGAAAGAGTATAAATATGATTAAAGGTTTTACACGCCAAACCATTTGGTGTGAAAAATTAGCTATGTAAATGAGTAAAATAATAGCTGATAAAACTCCATATAAAATATAACCACTAAACAAAGATTTTATCCAAGGACGGTTGAGAAAATGGCAAAGGGGATTTTCGCTGGTAGGAAAATAAAGAACGATAAGAAAAGTCGCCGATGGGCAGATAGATACTACAAGAGGAGAATGACCAATTACAGGAAGAAGGCCAATCCTCTTGGAGGTGCACCCCAAGCTAGAGGCATCGTTCTGGAGAAAAAAGCTGTGGAAGCAAAACAGCCCAACTCCGCCCTCCGAAAATGCGTCAAAGTCCAGCTTATCAAGAATGGAAGGCAGATCACTGCATTCACTCCTGGTGAAGGTGCGATAAATTTCGTGGATGAACATGACGAAGTAGTGGTTGAAGGCATAGGCGGCAGTAAGGGCGGACCTAAAGGAGACATTCCTGGTGTCCGCTATAAAGTAGTAAAGGTCAACGGAGTGGCACTTCTGGAATTGGTCAGGGGCAGAAAGGAGAAACCCATTCGATAGATAGAATATTACAAATTATCAATTATATGGATCATGAGTGATAGTTATGACAGAGGAGCAAATTACGAAAGGAAATACCACTGAAAACAGCCAAGTCTATGGCATTAACCTGCTATTCGGGAAATGGGACCTATCAGGTGTGGCAGTTGAAGATCCCAGTCTCAAGAGATACATCAATCTTGACGCGGTATCAGTGCCCCATAGTTGCGGCAGAAGCGCAAATAAATGGTTGGGAAACATCTCAACTTCAGTGGTGGAACGTCTGATAAACAAACTTATGCGTACCTGTCATTATACTGGGATGAAATCAAAATCATACAAAATTGTGATGGATACCTTTGAGATCATTCACAAGAGAACAAAAACCAATCCAGTTCAGATCCTAGTAAATGCCATAGAAAACACAGCGCCGAGAGAGGAAACCACAAGATTGAGGTTTGGCGGAGTATCCGTTCTTCAGGCAGTGGATACCGCTCCATCTAGAAGATTGAGCATTGCTCTGCAGAACATCACTAAAGGAGCTGTGAACAGTTCTTTCAAAAGCAAAAAGAGAGCTGCAGAATGCCTGGCAAATGAGATAATGAACGCTGCCGAAGATAAGAACACCTCTTTTGCTGTTTCAAAGAAGAATGAGATCGAAAGGATAGCGGCCTCAGCCCGATAAATAATAAAAATGTTTAATTGGAGTTATAAAAAATATGCTCCGGTGAATCATTGCTTCGGGACGGGACAAGGGTCTTATTTTTTTTAATCATTTCACTACTAATAATAAATAATATAGAATAAAAAAAAACCAAATAACAACGACGGACTGATTGGTCCTTTACATATGTAAAAGGTGTTTTCATGGGAAGAAAAGAAAAAAACATCGCACAAGCACAAGAAATAATGAGTAAACCTAAATTCATCAGAAATATAGGAATAGCCGCTCATATCGATCACGGAAAAACCACTCTAAGCGATAACCTGATTGCTGGAGCTGGAATGATGTCTGAAGAATTGGCTGGCAAACAGTTATTGCTGGATTTTGATGAACAGGAGCAGGATAGAGGAATTACCATCAACGCTGCTAATGTATCAATGGTCCATAAATGGAAAGGTGACGATTACTTGATCAACCTTGTAGATACTCCTGGTCATGTGGACTTCGGCGGTGATGTAACAAGGGCCATGAGGGCTGTGGATGGCTGCGTAATTGTTGTTTGCGCCGTTGAGGGTGTCATGCCCCAGACTGAAACAGTGGTTCGGCAAGCTCTCAAAGAAAGAGTTAGACCAACACTATTTATCAACAAGGTTGACAGACTAATAAACGAACTAAAGGTCACGGAACAGCAGATGCAGGTACAGTTTATCAATATCATCAAGGATGTCAATAAATTGATTGCTAAAAATGTCCCGCCAGAGCATAAGAAGGATTGGGTTGTAAAGGTTGAGGACGGTTCCGTTGCATTCGGTTCCGCATACTGCAACTGGGCTATATCCATTCCCTATATGAAAGAGAGCGGAATATCATTCAAGGAAATATACGATTACTGTGCCAAGAAAGACCAGAGAGCCCTAGCAAAGAAAGCGCCCGTTCATGAGGTATTACTCGATATGATAATCAAGCATCTTCCTTCACCTTTTGATGCACAGAAGGAAAGGATCCCCAATATTTGGAAAGGAGATCTGGAATCAGAAATAGGTCAAGCACTTTATCATACAAAAACGGATGCTGAGACCGTATTCATGGTCGTAAAGATATTCATGGACAAACATGCTGGTGAGATCGCCATTGGAAGACTATTTTCGGGTTCAGTCAAGAAGGGCGATAGTCTCGAGGTCGTTGGCATGCCGGGTGCAGCAAGGATCCAGAGGGTAGGAGTGTTCGTGGGTGCAGACAGGATCGATGTGCCCAAGGTTATTGCAGGCAACGTTGTTGCGGTAACTGGTTTGAGGAATGCTATTGCTGGATCAACAGTAGCTTCTAGATCGGACATCACACCCTTCGAAAGGATTGTGCATGTTTCCGAACCAGTTGTAACCGTTGCAATCGAAGCTAAAAATATGAGAGATCTTCCGAAATTGATCGAAGTTCTAAGGACGGTCGAAAAGGCCGATCCATCTCTAAAAGTATCTATCAACCAGGAAACCGGTGAACATCTGTTGTCTGGAATGGGTGAGCTTCATTTGGAAATCACGGATTACAGGATCGTGAATGAATATGGAATTCCAATCATATCATCAGATCCGATAGTTGTGTATAGGGAGACAGTTCAGAAAACAAGTCCGAATTTCGAGGGAAAATCGCCCAACAAGCACAATAAGTTCTATATTGAAGCTGAGCCCTTGGAAGATGAAGTTTATCAAGCCATTAAGAAAGGTGAACTAGAGGAAGGTAAACTCAAGTCTGATGTGTCAAAGGACCTTATCAAATTGGGAATTCCCAAACTGGAGGCAAAGGGCGCATATGCAGTAATTGGAAACAACTTACTTGTGAATGCTTCCAGAGGTGTTCAATATTTACATGAGACAAAGGAGCTCATTATCGAAGGATTCAAGGAAGCCATAACTGCCGGACCCCTAGCCAGGGAAACTGTTGATAAAGTTAAGATCAGACTGGTCGATGCTAAACTACACGAGGATGCAATTCACAGAGGACCTGCACAGGTAATTCCTGCTGTAAGGTCTGCAGTATACGGCGCCTTAATGTGTGCTGACGCTGTTATCACTGAACCGATGATGGATGTTTTCATCACCGCGCCCCACGATTATATGGGAAAGATGACAACGGAATTGGCCCAGAGAAGAGGAAATATCAAAGAAATGAAATCTGCAGGGGACCAGACTACGATTACCTGCAGGGCTCCAATAGCAGAGATGTTCGGATTCTCTTCATCAGTTAGAGGAGCCACCCAGGGAAGAGCTCTTTGGACCACGGAATTCAAGGGATTCAGTGTGCTTCCCAGAGGCATGCAGGCGGAGGTCATTGAAAGCATAAGAACCCGCAAGGGACTGAAACCTCAACCTCCTGATGCTAGTTATTATTCAGCATAAGCACATAAGGTATTTGAACTAAATGAAAGGTATTTAATTAAATTAAAAAAGGAAAGTTATTTAAATGGTAATTACATTTAACCTGAAAAAAATTGAGAGGTAGTTATTATGGTAGAGAAACCACACATCAATGTAGTGTTCATAGGGCATGTCGACCACGGAAAATCCACCCTTGTGGGAAGGACCCTTCTGGACACGGGGAGTATATCCCAGCATGTAATAGACAAATACAGGAAAGAAGCAGAAGAAAAGGGCAAAGCCGGTTTCGAATTTGCCTACGTTATGGACGGGCTGAAGGAGGAAAGAGAGCGTGGTCTAACAATAGACCTGGCCCACAAGCGTTTTGACACGGACAAACATTATTTCACCATCATAGACGCACCGGGTCACAGGGATTTTGTAAAGAACATGATCACAGGTACCTCTCAAGCCGACGCAGGTGTTCTTGTATGTGCTGCAACCGAAGGTATCATGGCCCAGACTAAGGAACATCTCTGGTTATCCAAGGTCATGGGTGTTCAGCAGTTGATCGTTGTAGTCAACAAGATCGATGCGACCCAACCAGGATACGATCAGAAGACCTTTGAGAAAGTAAAGAAGGAACTGTCGGCAATGCTGCCACGAGTTGGATTCAGACTGGACAGCACACCAATAATTCCCGGTTCCGCACTAAAGGGCGACAATGTTGTGAACAAGAGCGACAACTTACCCTGGTGGGACGGACCAACAGTTCTTCAGGCATTCGATAAGCTACAGCCACCCAAACCGCTTGATGATGCACCTTTAAGACTTCCTATACAGGATGTTTACAGCATCAGAGGTATCGGCGCTGTGCCTGTTGGACGTATTGAGACTGGTTACCTAAAACCAGGTCTTAAGGTATCAATTGTACCTTCAAGAAGATATGGAGGAGTAATAGGTGAGATAAAATCCATTGAAATGCATCATGAAGAGGTTCCCGAAGCTCATGTTGGAGACAACGTAGGTTTCAATCTCAGAGGTGTTGGAAAGAAGGATATAAGGAGGGGAGACGTGGCAGGACCTGCTGATGCACCACCGACCGTCGCCAAGAAGTTCAAAGCACAGATCATGGTAATCTCACATCCCAACGTAATAACCGAGGGATACACACCTGTTTTCCACGCCCATACCGCACAGGTAGCTTGCAGATTCACTAAACTTCTAGCAAGATTGAACGCCCGGACCGGAGCTGTTGAGGAACAGAACCCCGATTTCATTAAGACCGGACAGGCAGCTATTGTGGAGATCACACCCACCAGACCGCTGGTCATAGAAGAACAGTCCAAGGTAAGGCAGCTTTCAAGCTTTGCTATCAGAGATATGGGACAGACAGTGGCAGCCGGCCAGTGTATCAAGATTCTGGAAAAACAGGAAAGCTAGGATCGATATGTAGTAGGTGAGATAATATGGGACCAAAAGCGAGGATTTCACTGACAGGTACAGACCCGAAAAGGGTAGACAACGTATGCGAACAGATCAAGGAAATATCAAAGAGGACCGGTGTTTCCATTTCCGGACCGATCCCGCTCCCTACAAAGGAACTGGTAGTTCCCTGCAGAAAAAGTCCCGATGGTGAAGGGACTGAAACCTGGGAACGATGGACCATGAGAATTCATAAGAGACTTATCGACCTAGGGGCTGACGAAAGGGCCCTAAGGCAGCTTATGAGGATCAAGGTCCCTGATGAAGTGAATATCGAGATTATTCTAAAGAACTGATCTCGATATTCTTCATTTTATTTTTGATATATATTCTGCGCTCTATCATAACTGATAGGTTCATTTTTTCTTCTTCGACATTAAGAAACGAAAGATATATCCCTGAGATATGGGTATATCGAGAAATCGTTTTTAAAGGAATACACGAAGCAGGGATAGCCAAGCATGGTCAACGGCGCAGGACTTAAGATCGCAAACACCCCAGGGTTGTGCCGCGCTGAGACATCCTGTCCTCAGTGGTTCGTGGGTTCGAATCCCACTCCCTGCATCTATTCTTATCAAGTAAGCAAATCAAAAAATACATTCAATTCATAATCCAAAATGCACTCGTTATCACATGAAAAATCAAGGCGGAACGGTGAAATAAATGACAGTCAAGGTAGCAATTAACGGATTCGGCAGGATAGGACGAAACACATTCAGAATTATAAATGAGAGGATCAATAAAGGCTCTGAGATAGAGATAGTCGCGGTTAATGATCTAGCTGCTTCCAGGGTAATGGGGCACCTTCTGAAATATGACTCGGTGTTCGGCAGATTCAATGGAGAACTGGAAGTAAAGGACAACATGCTGATAGTTGATGGAAAAAGAGAGGTTCTGCTGCTCACCCAGAATGATCCCGGCAGACTGCCTTGGAAGAGCCTAGATGTTGATGTAGTGATCGAGTCAACTGGTTTTTTCAGATCACGTGAAGGTGCGGCCAAACACCTCACCGCAGGTGCCAAGAAAGTTTTAATAAGCGCTCCTGCACAGAATCCTGATGTCACCCTTGTCTTGGGTGTTAACGATAGTGAATACGATCCTGAAAACCACAGAATAATCTCCAATGCTTCCTGCACCACCAATTCACTGGCACCTCCAATTAAAGTGATAAATGATAAGTTTGGAATAGCAAAAGGTGTAATGACAACAGTCCACGCCTATACCGGTGACCAGAGAATTCTGGATTTCCCTCACAAAGACCTGAGACGGTCTAGAGCTGGTGCAGTGTCCATTATTCCAACTACAACCGGTGCCGCTAAAGCATTGGCCATTGTGATACCGGAAATGGCGGGAAGGATGGACGGAATGGCCATACGAGTGCCTGTACCCGACGGATCTATAACTGATATGACCCTTACAACTGTTAAGGATGTAACCAAGGAATCGGTGAATGAAGCTCTCAGGGAGGCTAGCCAGGGTTTCTTAAAGGGGATTATGGAATATACCGAAGAACCTATTGTATCGGTAGACATTATCAAAAACCCGCATTCTGCTATCATAGACGGTCTAGCTACACTTGTTCCGGGTGAAAAGAGCAACATGGTCAAGATACTTAGCTGGTATGACAATGAATGGGGTTATTCCGAAAGACTAGCAGACCTAGTTGAAAATGTTCTTATCAAGTAAATACTGTCTGTTTAATTTTATTGAGCTTTAAAACCATAATTAAGTGTGCGCTAATCCGAACCGGAGGTTATCCATGGGAGATATTCGTGATATTCTCAACAGATATAGGTGGGATCCGGATATAGACCTGAAAGGACTCCGAATCTGCTATATTCACAGAGGGGTTCCAGGTGATGTGAAATGGATCGGTGGAGAGTGCATCATAGAAATTGAACAGAATTTCATTAAGGTCGCCGGAGAAGATATTGACAATGTTCTCATACCCCTTCACAGGATCGTTATCATTGAGGATCAAGGCAAAGTTCTGCTTGATAGGACTTGATAGCTCCAGATGGAGAGGCTTGTTTTTATTTTATTCAGAGAAAACCTTCCCTGCCTAGATCCTGATGAAGCTTTCCGAATCCGGGGCAATGATACCAATCTTTTTTATATCTGCACTTCTCGCATATCTTCTCGATCTTTCTTGCTCTCAGATTGACCAGCATACCTGAGAACATCACAAGCATATAGAAGATATAAAGTGAAAGGCAAATATGCAATCCAGTTCTGAAAACCCCTATGGTGGTAAGGCCGATTCCCAAACCGAGGGTGAATTTGATAAGATGCCGAAACCGTTCACCTTTTCCAAATAATGACAGAAGCTGAAAAGACCCTAAAAAGAATCCCGGAAGTATATAATAATACCATGGATATAGAAATGCCAAGTCGGTAAGCAGGGAATATGAAATCACTATCAGGGCAGTAGGATAAGCAATAAAACACCCCGCACACAGCCGGATCTGACCCAGATGAAGTACATCATCCTGAAAGGTCCGGCAGTGAGGGTGATGGCTTAATAAATAGGGCCAGGATATTCCTAAGAAACGTTTTACCCTAGCAATTTTTTCTCTTACATTCATACATTCACGCCCTAAAAAGGTCCCCTTCATGAGTAGTGAATTAGGCATTCCCGCCATTTATAAATTTAATTATGATAAATATCTTCATTTGGTAACTGCATTAAGAAGCTGAAGCATAGATTACAGGTTAATTTTATATATCTATAATGATTATTTCTATTTTTCTAAATGAAAACAATTAATAGGGTGATAATTTGAGCGGTAAAATTGGAGAAGAGAGAAGTCCTATTACCTGGATCATCATTAGCATATGTACCTTAGGTATAGGCTATTTGATCTGGGTCAATAAAGTTTACAAAGAAACGAATGGATATACCGGAAACGAGGTCAGCCCTATCGTCTGGGGTCTGATAATACACATCTGTGTACCTTTGGGCGGTTTACTGTGTTATATGAAATTAGCTGATAGCCTAGAGGACATGCAGAAGATCAGCGGACTTGAAGCACCGGGGAAGGTGGTTCTTATGGTCCTTGGTCTGTTCATCCCCATAGTAAATGTATATCTGGTACAGGATTACCTGAACAAGACGTGGGCTGCTGCATCAGGAACCAAATCCGTTGCAATATAAACAGACCACATATCCTTTCCAGCAGGGGAATTTGGAGGCTGATTAGGCCTCCATTTATTTTTTATTTTATATAAAATAATAATTTTTTTATAGCTGGAAGCAATGAGGGGGTAACCATATGGGAAAAGAATTCAAAGGTAGTTGGGTAATATTTGTGATATTGGTCATTTGCTTTTGGCCTGCAGCGATAATCTATTTCTTTGTGAACTATGAGAAAAAATCAAAGAAGAAGGATAAGGTGTATCAACAGCCATCAGCTCCACCACCTCAGACATCAACATCATCTCCACCGCCGTCAAATACCAATGTGAAGACATGCCTGTCCTGCGGTCAATTGGTAGATGTCCGTTATCAGATCTGTCCATATTGCAAACTATCCACCACTGGGTCTTCCGGTGAGGAACAGCTCAGTTACTGAGCGAACTGGAATTTCTCTTTCGGAACCTCCGGCTCTGGATTATCAGGGAATATTCTACTCCCGAAAAATAAATCATTTTTTCAATGAATATTTCAATTTTGGTATTCTTTGAGGCATTATCTCCAAAACAATTTTATCACTATGCTCCGTTTACTACCCCCAAGGAGGAATGACCTTTGAATTTCATACCAAATTATCACAAATCAGATGAAATGCTCAAGGAAATGGATCTGGAATCCATCGATGAACTGTTTTCGGAAATTCCTGAAGAGATCAGGATAAATGGTTTGGAACTTGATCAAGGCAAGAACGAGATCGAGATCAACAGGATCATGAAAGAGATCGGAGCAAAGAACATATCACTTGATGAAATAGTATCACTGCTTGGAGCGGGAGTTTATCACCACTATACCCCGGTCATTGTGGACTATCTATCTTCCCGAAGTGAATTTTTAACAAGCTATACTCCCTATCAGGGGGAGATCAGCCAGGGTATGCTTCAAGGTCTTTTCGAATATCAGTCCTACATCGCGGAATTGACTGGAATGGACGTATCCAATTCATCACAGTACGATTGGGCTACAGCAATAGGCGAAGCTGCGCTCATGTGCAAAAGGACCAATAGAAGAAACAAATTCCTTGTGGCATCGCCCCTGCCTAAAAAGAAAATCTCAGTAATTGAGAACTATACCAAGTATCAAGGTATGAATCTAGAATTGATCCCCCCCGAGGAAAAAAGCGGAAAAATGGATCTGGAGAAGGTAAAAGAACACATTGATGATGATACTGCTGGTGTTTATGTTGAACTCCCCAATTTCTTCGGGATCCTTGAAGATGATATCAAAGAACTGAGAGATTTTCTGGGTAGCAGGAGACGAAGACCGCTGTTGGTAATTGGCTATAACTTGATAATCTCACCCCTTATGAAAACTCCAGGCCAGCTTGGTGGAGATATTGCAGTAGGAGATGTGAACCTTGGAAATCCTCCTTCATTCGGAGGGCCTTCCGCAGGTTATCTTTCCTGCAAAAAGGAGTTTGTAAGAAAACTGCCTGGACGTCTTATCGGATATACCAAGGATTCCAAGGGGGAGGATGCCTTTGTAATGACCCTCCAGACAAGAGAGCAGCATATCAAAAGAAACAGGGCGACCTCAAACATCTGTTCCAATCAGGCTCTATGTGCTTTGAGATTCGCCATGACCTTGGCAAGCCTGGGCCCCAAGGGGCTTAGAAGATTGGCCGAGGTAAATATTGATAGGAGCCACAAGCTGAAAGAGGTATTGGAGAAATTCAGTTCTGTGAGCATCCGTTTCAGCGGTGGATTCTTCAATGAGTTCGTAGTCAGTCTAGACTTGAAAGATGGACAGAATAGAGATATTTACGAAGAGCTAAAGAAAGAAGGTATACTTTTCGGTTATCCCCTTGAGAAGGATTTCCCGAAAATGAAGAGATCATATCTTCTTTGCGCCACTGAGATGACCGATGATGGTGCTATTGAAAAAATTGTTACCGCATTCAGTGAACTGGGGGTGAAGTAAATGAAGTTCAGGCAAGCCAAATATCAGGAGCCGGTAATATTTGAGCTGGGGAGCAGAGAAAGGACTGCCCTAGACGTTTCAGCTGCTTGCGATCTTTTGGGAGATGTCTGCGACCACATACCTGAAAAACTGATCAGCTCTAGGGAGCCTGAAATCCCGGGTCTTACCGAGGTTGAGGTTGCCAGGCATTACACCAGACTATCCCAGATGAACTGGGGGGTTGACAGCGGAATATATCCATTGGGTTCATGTACCATGAAGTACAATCCGAAGATCAACGAGAAATGGGCCGGATATGACAAGTTCACACTTACTCACCCGGAGCAGCCAGATGATATGGTTCAGGGAAATCTTGCTATCATCTATGAATTGGAAAAAATGCTCCAGGTAATAGGTGGCGTGGATGCTATCACACTTCAGCCCGAGGCGGGAGCTCATGGGGAGTTCACAGGACTTTTGATAGCAAGAGCCTATCATGAGGAAAAAGGTGAGATAAGGGACGAGATAATACTTCCTGACACTGCCCACGGTACAAATCCCGCAAGCGCGGCAATGGCCGGTTTCAAGGTCATAGAGATACCCTCCAGGGATGACGGATGCGTGGACATTGATGCGCTCAAAAGCGCATTGTCCAAAAAGACCTGCGCCTTCATGCTGACCAATCCTAACACATTGGGGATTTTTGAGAAAGATGCGGTTGAGATCGCAAAAACAGTTCATAAGAGCGGCGCGCTTCTCTATTATGACGGTGCAAATCTGAACGCCATCATGGGAAAGACCACCCCTGGTTTTATGGGATTCGATATCGTCCACTTCAACTTGCACAAGACCTTTGCCACACCTCACGGCGGCGGCGGTCCCGGAGCCGGACCCATAGGTGTCAAGAAACATCTTGAGAAATTCCTTCCGGTACCGAGGGTAAAAGCTGTCAAGGAGAATGGAAAGATAGTGAGATATTACTTGGATAAGGAGAATGAGATATCCATCGGAAAGGTCGCCGGGGAGTTGGGAAATTTCGGGGTGCTGATTAAGGCATATATGTACATCAGGATGATGGGGGCTGAGGGACTTGAAACAGTATCTGAATACGCGGTCCTTAACTCCAATTATCTTCGGTGCAAGCTTGAGAAATTATATCCCTTACCCTTCCCGGGACTTAGGAAACACGAGTTCGTTTTGAAGGGGGACAACATGAAAGAGAAGGGAGTCAAGACGACTGATATTGCCAAAGCGCTTCTTGATCAAGGACTTCATGCTCCCACCATTTACTTCCCGCAGATATTCCATGAAGCAATAATGGTGGAACCGACTGAGACCGAGAGCTTGGAGGAACTTCAGAGGTTCTATGGTGTAATGAAAGACATAATTGATATGCCCGGTGAGGAATTAAGGGCCGCTCCAGTAAACACAACCGTGGGAAGACTTGACGAGACATTTGCTGTTAAGAACATGATCTTTACCTACAAGGACTTGAAGCAATATCGAATGAAACAATCAGAGTAATATTCCCTCATATTTTTTAGTATCAGAAGGAGGTAAATGCACTTGTATGTAATGGGGATAGAAGGAACCGCCCATACATTGGGTATAGGCGTTGTTGATGCGGAAGGTTCGGTCCTTTCCAACATCAGGGAGATGTTCACTCCTGAATCCGGCGGGATCCACCCCAGAGAGGCGGCCAACCATCACCTGAATATTCTTCCATCAGCAATTAATCGGTCACTTGATGAAGCTGGGATAACTCAGAATGAGCTGGGTCTCATTGCTTTTTCCCAAGGACCAGGTTTGGGACCTTGTCTTCGGACCGCCGCTACAGCTGCCAGAACTCTATCCCTATTCCTGGACATTCCAATGGTTGGGGTAAACCATTGCGTTGCCCATCTGGAAGTGGGACGGACAGTGGGCACATCGGATCCTATACTTCTCTATACCTCAGGAGCAAATACACAGGTAATAGCAAAGGTTAACGGCAGATACAGGGTTTTCGGTGAGACCCAGGATATCGGTGTGGGCAATATGCTTGACAAGTTCGGGAGAGAACTAGGTATGCCTTTCCCAGCAGGTCCGAGAATTGAGGTCATAGCAAGAAAAAGCAACAGTTATGAAGACCTACCCTATTCAGTGAAAGGTATGGATATTGCATTTTCAGGTGTGCTCACTGCAGCATTGGCCAAACGTGATAAAGTACCCATTGAAACACTGTGCAATTCACTTCAGGAAACGGTTTTTGCTATGCTTACCGAGGTCACAGAAAGGGCAATAGCTCATACGGAAAAGAATGAAGTGATGCTGGGCGGAGGCGTGGCCATGAATAGAAGACTTCAGGAAATGGTAAGGACAATGGCTAGGGAAAGAGGTGCTGAATTTTTCCTGCCGGCCCCGGGCCTGCTTGTTGACAACGGAGCCATGATCGCTTATACTGGATTGAAAATGTACAGGGGCGGAGTCACCACGGCCATAGAAGAATCTGGAGTGAACCAGAATTTCAGAACCGATGATGTTGAAGTGATCTGGTGATCCACATTTCGATGTAAATATAATTGGGCATGGACCTAGGTCGGGATGTATTTTTTTTTTCATATCAATAAAAACATGAACACCTTTAAGGTGGGTCATTGATTTTGGGAATAATAATTCATGATCTACTATAAAATCAACTAAAACCACGAATAAAAAACGAGGGAAAAACATGATAGAGATACGATTCCACGGAAGGGGTGGTCAGGGTGCAGTGGTTGCCTCTACCCTTTTGGCCGAAGCAGCTTTCAGGGAAGGAAACGACGTTCAGGCCTATCCATATTTCGGGGTTGAACGCCGGGGTGCTCCTGTGACCGCCTTCACAAAGATTGACTCCCGACCGATCAGGGTAAAATCCCAGATTTACGAACCTGATCATGTAATAGTTTTGGCAGCTTCTCTTATAGGACCGATTGAAGTTACATCGGGTCTGAAAGAGGGGGGAACTGTCCTTGTAAATACAGGTAAGAGCATAGCCTATATCAGGGATAAACTGCCGGATGACTGCCGCTGTGGCGTTGCAGTTGTTGACGCAACTGAAATATCTCTCAAATACGGTTTGGGATCAAAGGAATCGCCTATTGTAAATACTGCTATTCTTGGTGCATTTTCAAAGGCTACAGGCATAGTCAAGATCGAATCGGTTCTGAAAGCCATTGAGGAGAAGGTCCCGGCTAAGGTCGAGGCTAACAAGAAAGCAGCCTTTGAGGCTTATGAATCCACGAAAACAGATGGAGAGGTGAATTAGAATGGGCGAGAATATGGATAAGCTTTACAAGGTTCCCATGACATGGGAATCCTCAAGGAACGCAAAGACCGGCAGCTGGAGAAGTTCTCGACCGATTATAGATATCGATAACTGTATCAAATGCTACATCTGCTGGAAGTTCTGTCCTGACATGGCAATAATCCTGGTAGAAGGGGAATATCCTAGAATAAACTATGATTACTGCAAAGGATGCGGAATTTGCGCCAATCAATGCCCCAAGAAGTGTATCGAAATGGAAAGGGAGGCGAAAAAATGAAGACCATGATAACTGGTAACTATGCATCAAGCTACGGTGCTAAACTTGCACGGGCGGAGGTTATTGCGGCCTATCCTATTACTCCTCAGACCAGCGTCGTGGAGAAACTAGCTGAATTTGTTTCAAACGGCGAACTGGATTGTAAATTTATCAAGGTTGAGAGCGAACATAGTGCCATGTCCGCCTGCATTTCTGCAGCAAACACAGGCGCTAGGACCTTCACGGCTACATCCGCTCATGGATTGGCCCTCATGCATGAGATGCTTATGTGGGCCGCCGGCGCTAGGCTGCCGGTAGTCATGACGAACGTCAACAGAGCCATGGCGCCACCTTGGAGCGTATGGGCGGACCATCAGGACAGTATAGCCCAGAGAGATACGGGATGGATGCAGTTCTACTGTGAAAACAATCAGGAAGTATTAGATACCGTTATACAGGCTTACAAGATCTGTGAAGACCCAAAGGTTATGCTTCCTGCTATGATGTGCCTTGACGCTTTTTTCCTATCCCATACCTATGAGACTGTGGACATCCCTACACAAGAGAAGGTAGATGAATTCCTGCCCCCATTCGAACTAGAATACAAGCTGGACGTGGACGATCCGCATATGTTTGGGACCATTTGCTTCCCCCATCAGTGGTTTATGGAATGGCGCTATAAGATGGCGGAGGATCTGGAGTATGCAAAGAAAAAGATCAAGGAAGTGGACCAAGAGTTTCAAGAGAAATTCGGACGATCCTACGGCGGACTTATCGAAGAATACCGCACTGAAAACGCAGATGTTGTAATGGTTGCAGCCGGAACGAACGTCTCAACAGCCAGGGAAGTCGTGGATCAGATGAGAGATGAGGGCTACAATGTCGGACTTGTGAAAATGAGGGTGTTCAGACCCTTCCCTCATGAAGAGATACAGGATATTGCCAAAAGGATTAAAATGATAGCCGTTACAGATAGGACATACACCTATGGATATGGAGGGCCTTTCTTCGCAGAGGTAAAGGGTTCCGCCTATGGCATTGACAAACCGCCGATTATAAAGAACTATTTATTGGGTGTCGGCGGAAGAGATGTCAGACCGGTTACTGTGCGGGCAGTTTTCATGGATGCGCTTAGAGTTCTTGAGGAAGGAAAGGTCGACAAGGATGTGGAATGGGTGGAACTCAAGGATGGACGGGACACCATCATCTCTACTGGAGGTGATGAATAATGGCAAGACTTACAATACCAAAAGAAGAATTATTTGAATCCGGGCATATGGGATGTCAAGGATGCGGCGGTGCCTATGCCATGAGATTGTTATTGAAGGCACTCGGGCCAAGGACCATTGTCAGTATTCCGGCCTGCTGCTGGGCCATTATGAGCGGTGCATATCCCAATCAATGTCTAAAAGTTCCAAATCTCAATACTGCCTTTGAGGTAACCGGAGCGTCGATATCCGGAATCAGGGCTGCACTTGATATCAAAGGAAAAAAGGATATCAATGTTGTTGGTTTCGCCGGAGACGGCGGAACATTCGATATAGGTATCCAAGCCCTTTCCGGAGCTGTTGAGAGGAGAGAAAATGTGTTCTATGTTTGTTATGATAACGAGGCTTATATGAACACAGGTATACAGCGTTCTTCATCCACACCGGTTGGCGCATGGACAACCACTACTCCCGTGGGAAAGAACCATGAATGGAAACAGACCCCAAAGAAGAACATGATAGATATCATGGTAGCACATAAGATCCCTTATACCGCGGTCTGCAACGTTTCATATCCCGAAGACCTGATCAAAAAGGTCAAGAAAGGTTTGGATATAGAAGGTCCAAAATACTACCAGATCTATGCCCCCTGCCCAACAGGATGGAAATCCCAACCGAGCAAATCCATCGAACTAGGAAAACTGGCAGTTGACACCTGCATCTATCCCATATATGAGGTGGAGATGGGAAAATATAAGATAAGCCGAAAGCCTAAGAACAAGAAACCGGTGAAGGATTATCTGAAGCACCAGGGAAGGTTCAGGCATCTTACGGAGGATATGGTTGAAAGGATCCAGAAACAGGTGGACGGTGACTGGATGAGATTGCTTAATAAGGAAGAACACTGTATAGGTTATGAGTACGACGAATGATATTAATTGCTACTAAGGGTGATTTGCCCTTCACTGATGATAGTATGCAAAGGATGAATATCAAATATATTCCATTCTGATGCATCCCACCGGACAAACTGTCCTGCACAATCTGCAGCCTACACATTTTTCCTTGTCAACAGCAACACGTCTACTATCTAAATCGAATTCTATCGCCTGATGACCTCCATCCCGGCAGGCAAGGTAGCACTGTCCGCACCCTACGCATTTCTCCTCATCGATCCTGGCTCTAATATCCGGACTTCTGGTAAGATCATCATGGCCCCCAATATACGGCAAGGACTTTCCAATAATGTCCATGGGTGAATCGAAACCATGGCTCTCCAAATAATTGGACAATCCAACCTTGAGATCGTCAATGATCCTGAAACCGTGATGCATAACTGCTGTGCAAATCTGCACATTGGTAGCCCCGACGAGCATCAGTTCCACCGCATCATGCCAGTTAGTGACGCCTCCGGTCCCCGTTATGGGAATATCCACGTTATTTTTGATCTCTGCAATTGTTCTAAGGGTGATGGGTTTTATTAAAGATCCAGACAGCCCGCTGTAAGTGGATTTCCCCCTTACATTGGGATATGGGACCAATGTTTCCAGGTCAATTCCCATCAAAGAAGGGATGGTGTTTGAAGCGCACACGGCATCAGCCCCTCCTCTTTTAATGTGCTCGGCTATCTCAGATATGAAAGCTACCTGGGGAGTGATCTTGATCACCACTGGTACATCACCAGCAGCTTCCTTAACCCATCCGGCTACCTTCTCAGAGGCCTCTCCGTCCTGACCCAACATCGCGCCGGGTCTCTGGCCCATGGATCCCTGCGGGCATGAGAATGAGCATTCTATCATATCAACACCCGCAGCTGCAAGCCTGCTGGCCAACTCCTGCCAATCCTCCTTCTTTCCGCCCATCATTGAAGCCATTACAACCTTTTCAGGGAACTCCTCTTTTAGTATCTTGACCCTTCGTTCAATCTCATCTATACCATAATGGGATATCAGGTCAATATTACCCAATCCTGCGATCCTGCGTTCCCTCATGTCAATGGAAGACATCATAGGGTATACTAGATCTACGTCAACGCCCTCTACATGGGTTGTCTTCAGCACTGCTCCTGCCCATCCCATCTCAAAGGCCCTTCTGACCATATCCAATTCATCGCTTGGAGGGGCTGCAGCAAGAACGAAAGGGTTTTCGAATCTCACACCGCATAATTCTACTGATAGGTCCTTGTATTCATACATCAGACATCACCTCCAAGGAAATTAATTATTCCAAAGGCGGCCCTTTTTCCCTGGGCAACTGCATCTACCACGGTATTACGGTCGTGCAGAATATCCCCACCTGCGAACACACCTTTTCTGCTAGTCATCATAAACTCGTCCACAATTACACCCCCGCTCTCAGTAACCCGAATGCCGTTTTTCTCATACATTTCAGCATTAGATCGGCTGCCGATCGCTACTATTAATTGATTCACGTTCATCTTGTAAACTGCGCTTTCTATAGGGATCGGCCTTTTTCTGCCAGATATGTCCTTGTCAGATAATTTCATCTGCTGGCAGGTTGCAATATAATGTCCTTCTGAGACCTTTTCAATCCTGCTGACGGTGGTGAGGAGCTTGAAATTCACCCCCTCATTTATTGCATGGTCTATCTCCTCCCGCTCTGCAGGCATTTCCTCGAAGGTCCTTCTGTACAATATGTGGGTGTCAGCGCCTTTCCCACATACAGTGCGTGCCACGTCCAATGCAACATCTCCACCACCTATGACCGCTATCACCTTCCCTTCCAGATCCGGGAGTTTCCCGTTTTTAGCATTCTCCAAGAATTTCATTGCATATATGATCCCTCCTCCATTCCCCTCTATTGGAAATCGAATGCTTTGGGTCAATCCTTGGGCTATGAATACACACTCGTAATCATCAAGCAGTTCACCAATATCTTCAATTTCCGTTCCTACACGAATAACGAAGCCCGCCGATCTCACAAAATCCATTTCCTTCTGGACTATGCTCGCCGGAATCCGGAAATCGGGTATTCCCCAAACGGGAACTCCACCTATCTTGTCCCGTTTCTCGAACATTGTGCAACCTAATCCTTCCTTCGCCAGTTCATAAGCACAGCCTATTCCAGCAGGACCCGAACCAATTATCGCAATCTTTTGGGTGCCTTTTATCTGCAGATCAACATCCTTGACCCAGGTACCCTGCTCAGTCCAGACGGCAAAGCTCTGAAGAGCTGCAATGGATACTGGTCGATCTATCTTCTTCCTCGTGCAATCCTTTTCGCACAATTTTTCAACCGGACAAACATTACCGCATATTCCTGCAAGAATATTTGACTCCTTTATCTTTTGAGCTGCTCCAACAACATCCCCTTCCCGTATCCTGCGAATGAAAGCAGGTATGTCGACCCCTGCCGGGCAACCTTCAGAACAAGGTGGAAGATAACACTGAAGGCAGCGTGAGGCTTCCTCGAAAGCGCATTCACTGGATAAAAGAGGACGGTCAACTTTATTCTCAACTTTTATTGAGGCTTTTTCAATATTCAATCCCTCATCTGACATTCACATCCACTCCTCTCGATATTCATTGGTTGTATCTGGACCTTTCCACTTATAACCTTTTTTATTCTTTTCTGTATCACGGATTTTTATGAACTACTGGATTCATCGGTACAGGCCCTGTCATCATGCTCTCTTAAGCAGTATATTGAATGAAAGCGAATAAGATATATCCAATAATAAAATGTAAGATGAAAAAAATCCCATAGCGTGATCAGAGAAAATGTTCCGATATCTCCTTGACAATATCCGGATATTTCTCACTTATGGCCTGTATAAGCTCGAAAGTACCGACTTCCTCCATTTTGGTATGACCTAAAGTATGGATGATATTGTCAAGGACCCTGTCGCTCTGTTTTAAAAACAATTCTTTTGCAAGGTAATTACGGCACATTTTTTCCTCTAATCGCCCCCTCCAAGCTTCATCATATTCTATTAGAAACTCCTTGGAGGTATCACCTTTTTCTATAGCATTAGCTGCAGTCATCCCTGCATATCTCGCAGCGATGCAACCATTGGCAACACCGCCTCCAGTTAGAGGATCCACCATCCTTGCGGCGTCCCCAACAACTATTATACCATCCTCTACCGTACAGTCCATTGGCAGCGAAACTGAAACCCCGCCTGCAATGGCCTTTAAGTGAGCGGTTCGCCTCAACTTTGGATGATTGGCAATGAATCTATCCAAATACCTCTTCGGATCACCAGGATTTTCAATACGGTCCAAGAGTAGCCCTAATCCTACGTTTGAAACGCCTTTTCCCTTGGGAAAAATCCAAGCATATCCCCCAGGAGCTTGATCGCTACCGCAGTAAAACTCGCAGTAATTGTCGTCGATCTCGGTATTTGCCAAAGTATATTCAAAACATGAACATATGTCCGTCTTTTTCAACCCGCTGGGCAAACCCATCCATCTGGCAACCCTGGATTCGAAGCCGTCTGCTGCTATAACTACTCTAGCATTTAATTTTCGCTTAATTGTGCCATTATCGCACACTACCTCTAATGTTCCAGACTCCGCCCTTCTTACGCCCGTCACGCAGACATTTAGTAAAATCTCGGCACCCGCATCAACAGCCATCCTTGCAAGCATCCTATCGAAAACATCCCGTCTAACCACCAAACCCACCTCATCACTGACATATTGTCCCTCGATTGTCCAAACATGGCCACTAGGAGAAATCAATTTGGCCCCCTTTACTTTATTGCTGATCCAATCTGGACTTTCTATTATCTCTATCTCCTCAAAGAAATCAGGGGCCAATCCTTCCCCACATTGAACGGGATGTCCGATCACCGAACCTCTTTCAAGTATAATGACCTTAGATCCACCACGGGATGCAAATCTAGCAGCTACGCACCCCACCGGACCTGCACCTACAACTACCACATCATAAATCTCATTCATCAGAACCACCATCCCATTCCAATGCGCCGACTGGACAAACCATTATACACCTAGCGCATTCAATGCCCTTACAGAGTAAACAAGACCCTTCATCAAAGAGCAGATCATCCATAAGAGAAATGGCATTGGAGGGACAGGTTCCGACACAAGCTCCGCACCTCATACAAATCCTACAATTCACCTTCATTTAAATACCCAGGATGATGAATGAACTTAATTATATAAATAGTAGATTATCAAACTTACTAAAGCTCAATCGTTCCTTATAGTGTTTTGACAAATTTAAAACCATATGAATCAAAAAAGGAAATGGCTGCATCCTAATAATGATTTAGGCTTCCCGCAATTGCCCGTTTGCACACGGAAGTATTACGGCGCAGGCTTAAAATTATTGCACCACGGAAATCCTGCAAAAATTATATATAGGTCAATAGTTCTTATCAATAACAGAGGCAGGGGAATTTAACGTTCTTAATACATCCGTAATAAGAATTGCTTCGAAATGAATTCGGGCTCTTCCTAGGGGGTTGAAAATGGAAGACAAAGAGAGAATATCGATATCTATACTTCCTTCTCAGTTAGATAAACTGAATGCTGAGCAGGATAAAGAAGGAGTTTCATCAAGATCAGATTTGGTACGGAAGATATTTGATGAATACTTCAAGATACATCAACCAGATGAGGGCAGAGAACTGGTAATGGTCTATTTGCCCATGGGATTGGTATCGGAAATGAGACTTCTTCTCAATAGAAGGGATCAAACTGGAAAGAAGAACCCACTGTTCATTGATGAACAGGACATGGTGCTTCATTCTCTAAGACTCCTTTTAAAGGAATACGGATATTACTTGAAAAATGAAACCGGATAACATAATCAATTTGAAGCAGTAAAATATTAAAAAAGGATGATTTGATCACGGACGTCAGATCCAACCGCCTCAGATCTAAAGGCATTACCGCCAGAGGGGGCAATTAATAATGAAAAAGTGGGTCCGACCAAATTCGAGGTTAGAGAATTTCTACAGCAATTATGATAATTTTATTCCGTCAGACGAGTTTTACAGGATGTACAATCTCGCAAGAACCGGAATAAAATGCAGGGATTTTGAAAATGGCGCCGAAGTTGCATCACTTACCGTACCCTTATCAACAATTTTCGATCATGGTGGGTTGATGTCTTTGAGCTCTTCCTCTAGATCATTCAAAAAATGTTTTGTCATAGGTAAAAAGGACCCTCGGATATCAGATATCCCCTGTGAAAGCAATTGGTCAAAGATAATGCTTGCCTCCGGACTTGTTGGTTATGATGGAGGAGGTGCATTGGTCGATGGAAAGATAAAATGCATAGGCAATATGATAACCCCCGGAAGAAAATACATACTCAAAGCCCTCAAACAATTGGAATATAGAAGGGGGGCCCATACAAGGCATACCTCCGCAATGGCTTATTCTAAGAGATATAGAAACAATATAGTAATGATAACCTCCCACCACGGACGATGCTGTATCCTATTGGACGGTAGGATCATCGGACAAATAATGGGTTTCAACGGACTAGGACGAAAGGCTTTCGTCAAACCCTGCAATTCATTACACTTTCCAAAATTCGATGATGAATCTGAAAATAATAACAAGATGAAACTCGACCCCTCCCTAAAAGATCTTATTGAGAGAGCCCACGGTATTGAAGACATCTTCGAAATAGCTTTGGGAAAGGTGAATATGGAACAGAATTCCATGATTAGAAGAAGAAGCACCATGGTAAATATTATCCAATCAAGATATTCATCCAATAATCTGAGAAAATGGATCGGTTTTTTCGGTTCAGAAAAACCAAATATTGATGAGCCAAAGATCCAAAACGCGGGTTTTTACGAAGGTGCAGTACCATATAGGTCCATGACCAATAATTTCATCAACCATGTTCAGCCTTATATTCAAATGAATATGAGTGAAAAGAAAAAGATGGAAATGGTAATTGACCTGAGGGATAAGCAAACCCGGTTGGACCACAAGGAATTCCAAGGTACAAGAACCAAAACCTGTGTAAAAAGACCCACGGCAAAGGAATGTATCCTGAATGCTTTCAAAAAGAAGAAGAAATACCGGTCTCTTGACGATTACTGATATTTCGATTTAGGATTTCAATTTTTCCAACACCTATTTTTATTACTCTTGACCCCAATACACAATTGGTTAAAATATCACTCAGGGGCAGCGACATGGATATTAGAGAATTCTTTGATTCATTGAACGGAAAAAAAATAATTGAAGAAGCAATAACGGAAAACCATGAACTTGTTAAAGGTATCGTCACCTCCCTTGGTAAACCTGTTCTCATAAAGGATTACAATGGAAAATCCGTCATTTCCAACATATACGGAGACCGGAAATCCCTTTCCGAAAGGTTCAACTTGCACCCCCGGGAACTGCTTGGTTCCATAGCAGATGCCATCAATAACCCCTGTCAACCTCTTCTAGTTGATGATGCACCTTTCCTATCCAATTGCGTGGAAGATGTGGACCTATATGACCTCCCAATACCCCGCTTCTACAGCTGTACAACTGCACCCTATATTACTTCCTCAATATTCGTTTCTCCCGGTGATGAATCAAATCTATCCTATCATCGAATAATGATACTGTCAAAAAACAGGTGCACCGTAAGGCTGTGCAAAAGAGATCTGCACAGTCTATATGAAAGGGAAATAGAAACACACGGATACCTTCCTGTTGCCATATCAATAGGAGTTCCCCCTGAAGTAGCAATAGCGGCTGCGATCAGTGTAAACCCGGAAATCGATGAGTACAACATTGCCAGCGCTTTATCGAGAGGACCTGAAGGAAATGAGCCCCAATTGGAACTATACAGACTTGAGAACGGGTGCAGAGTACCTGTAGCCTCGGAGTACGTGCTATGCGGCAGATTATTGAATGAAAGGGATGAAGAGGGTCCCTTTGTGGATATCACCGGAACCCTGGATGGAATCAGGCAGCAACCAGTTTTGATTATTGATAAGATATTTCACAGGGATTCGCCAATATTTCATGCCATTATTCCTGCAGGGCTTGAGCATTATCTGCTGATGGGTATGCCTAGAGAAGCTAGAATATTCGAGGTTCTGAGGAACAATAATATCGATGTTAAAGATATCCGTCTGAGCCCTGGTGGGAGTTCCTGGCTCCATGGGATAGTATGCATCAGCAAAAAAAATGATAATGATGGATTAATCGCAGGAGAACTAGCACTCAAGGCACACTCCTCAATGAAACATGTCTATGTGGTCGATGAGGACATTGATATTTTCAACTCGGAAAAAGTGGAGTGGGCAATGGCTACCAGGTTCCAGGGAAATCGGGATATGATTGTTAATGAGAATGAACCAGGTTCATCTTTGGACCCCTCCAACTACCATGGGAATGTGACCACAAAAATTGTATTTGATGCCACAATGCCACTCATCGGAAGAGAAAAATATAGAGATGTAAAAACCGAATGTTCAAATGGATGATCGGTTTCCTGTTTGCCCAGTGACAATGTGTTTGAAATAATGGATAATCTTCAGAACTTAATCAGCCCTCTAGAAATTCTTTGAACTTGTGCAGTATCTCCTCTCTGAAGGTGTGCTCTTCCTGAATATACTTTACCTCTTCAAGGTCAATATTTAGCTCAATAATCTCACCGATCTTTGCAATATTCTCAATAGGTATAGAATATAGTTTATCCTCTGCTTTTACCAGAAAGAAATCAATAACACATTCCGCCTCCATAACATCATAAACTTCTCCGATATCCACCCCTTCCTTATCGAGAACCATCACATCCTTCAGAAGTGTATGAATGCTGGCATCCAGTGTTGCTTTACCGTCAACCACTACAACCAATGAAACATCCAACAAAAATGAACCGAACAATCCTTCGGACATCTCAAAAAAACCATCTTTCAAACCTACTATCTCACCTATCTCCACACCGCTCGGGTCCAGAACATAATTGCCTATCATTTCCTGCATGATCTATTCACCTTATCAAGTAATCTATTCAAAATGCTGAATATGATATTAATCCATATATTTCATGGAACAAGATGTCATCTTAATTATTTATTCCCTTCGTGTATAATGTATAAAATATTTTCATATACATATCAGCCCTAAATAATATGGCTTTAAAAAACGGTAATTTCAGGAAGCGTCTGATAAATTCATAATATCTCCTTTCAATACAATAATCTCCAAAACCTTTTAAGTGATATTTACCTTATGTTAAGGATGAATCTTTAGCAATAAGCATTCAATCAAATATTTTAAAAACCATGTAAATGTGACCCCTGATTCGGATTGAAATTTTATCAATTCATATCCGAATATAGAGATCGGTGAATGATATGGAAAACGAAACCGAACTGGACCAGTGGTTGTCCAAGAAGAAATTCAAGACTACCAAGGACCTGAAAACCCCTAAGCGATTGATGGACCAAGTCATAGGACAGGACGAGGCAGTGACTGTCGCAAAAAAAGCGGCGCTCCAGCGCAGACATATGGTACTTTTAGGGCCCCCCGGAACAGGTAAATCAATGATAGCGAATGCCATGGTCGAACTGCTCCCTCAAGATGAACTTGAGGATTTCATAGTATATCCAAATGAGGAAGATCCCAATAAACCCAAGATCAGGGTAGTTCCGTCAGGAAAGGGAAAGATCATTGTTGATATGCAGAAGGCGGAGGCCAGGGAAAGAAAGAAGCAGAAGAACAAAGCAAAAATGATGATCATCTTCGGAGTTGTGGCAATAGCCCTCATGGCATTCCTTTTCTACAGGGAACCCATGATACTCTTCTTCGGACTGATTGCAGCTGCAATGATATACATGGCCATGAGAGGTGTTGGCCCCCAAAGAGATGAAGATGACACGGTGCCAAAACTTCTGTTATCACAGAAAAACAAGGTTTCGGATAGATTCGTTGATGCAACTGGTGCCCATGCAGGAGCTTTATTGGGAGATGTGAAGCATGACCCATTCCAATCTGGCGGTCTGGAAACACCTGCCCATGAGAGGGTGGAGATCGGAGCCATACATCAGGCACATAGGGGTGTTCTTTTCATTGATGAACTCAATCTCCTGAAAATGGAATCCCAACACAGCCTTCTAACAGCCCTCCAGGAAAAACAATTCTCAATCACCGGTCAAAGCGAAAGAAGCTCCGGTGCCATGGTTAAAACCGAAAAGGTTCCGTGTGATTTTATATTCATTGGTGCAGGCAATCTGGACTCCATTCGATCGGTTCATCCGGCCCTACGTTCCAGAATCAGGGGATACGGATACGAGGTATATATCAATTCCACCATGAAGGACACCAACGAGAACCGAAATAAGATCATTCGATTCATAACTCAAGAAGTTAAAAAGGATAGGAATATTCCTCATTTCACCAAAGAAGCGGTTGGTGAAATATTGCTTGAAGCACAGAGAAGGTCCGGAAGACGCGGAAGGTTGACCCTCCGTTTGCGGGAACTGGGTGGGCTGGTAAGGGTTGCAGGTGATATTGCCATAGAGGAGAAGGCCAAATATGTTAATCTGGACCATGTGCTGAAGGCAAAAATGATCGCCCGGCCTCTTGAGCAGCAGGTAGCAGATAAGGTTATAGAGCATAAGAAAGACTATGATACATTCTCCGTCATAGGCAGCAGGATCGGATGCGTCAATGGTCTGGGCGTGATTGGAGCTGAGGATATGGGCATCACCGATTATTCCGGTGTGATAACCAATATTGCTGCAGAGATCACCCCGGCAGCTTCAAGAAATGAGGGACGGGTGATCGCTACTGGAAAACTAGGCGAGATAGCAAAGGAAGCGGTTAAGAATATTTCCGCATTGATCAAGAAGCACACAGGGAAGGACATATCCGATATCGATGTCCACATCCAGTTCATTGGAACATATGAAGGAGTCGAGGGCGATTCAGCATCAATATCAATCGCCACTGCAGTTGTTTCGGCCCTGGAAAATGTTCCGGTGGATCAATCAGTGGCCATGACCGGTTCCCTGAGTGTTAGAGGCGATGTTCTGCCTGTGGGTGGAGTTACTCCCAAGATAGAAGCGGCCATCAAAGCCGGTATAAAGAAAGTACTGATCCCCAGAGCAAATTCACAGGATGTGCTTATCGAAAAACGATATAGGGAAAAGGCCACCATAATCCCGGTTTCCACCTTGGAAGAAGTACTGGAAAATGCTTTTGTTAGAGAGAAAAAGGGTTTGATCGATAAAGTGTCTGAAGTCGTGACAAAAACGGTGCCCTCAAAAATGATAAGCGGTCCAGTAGCCGGAGAACAATCTCCGGCATGAACATTCCAGCTCCATAATCTATTGATGCAATGTTATTCCTTTGGAATAAGAGATTTATATAATAAAACTATATATACCTTCACTATTCAATAGGACTTAGTACCAGTTCTTATTTATCACTGAAAAAAAAACATCTTGGGATGATTAAATATGTTACGGAAAGTAAAACCCTCCATTTCACTTCTGACTGCACTTCTTCTCTTTTTTCCTACAATGCTTACGGTAATCTCAACTACAGAATTTCAAGAAGAATTCGATAAGAATACCGATTCCATGACAATTACCTTCTCGGAACCTGGCGAAGAGATTATAGACATGTCCATATATTCCAATTCAACTTACGATTATTACACATTCAGTGTACATGGTGCCCAGTACAATGGTCAATTCCCATCGAATATATCTATTGACATCGGCAACGACGGTAGTTGGGAATGGAACTATGGAAAGGTTTTAGGGAACCTTCACCAGTTGGATTCTGGGTTAGATAGGTATACCTATGATTTCAGTGATGATATTAAACACCAAAATGATCAGTCAATTTCTATTCCTTTGGATGCGGACATCAGCTCAGCAAGCCTAACCCTATCCCCAAAGGTAACCACTACAGAAACCATGTTCATTGACATAGGCCAATATAGGTCCATGGCCAGCACTGACGAAGAATTGTGGATAACTGCAGAAAACGGAGGTTTGATCAAGAGAGATATCATTTCGGGATACCAGCAAGTGTTCACAAATGAAGATGGCCTGAACAATTCTGACATATCCTCAGTTGCTATGGACTCGGATTATGTCTATATTGGGTCCAGAACTAGCGGGGTATCCATTTATGACCGGGAGGCCGATGATTTTTCTGAGTACCGATGGAATTCAGAAAATGATCTGGAATCGGATGTTATCCGTCATTTATATTCCAATGATGATAAGGTATTCATTGTTACTGATCTTGCAGTTCAGGTTTTTGACAAGTATGGTGAATTCGGTTCGTTCACTGAGAAATGGGATACCGGCAATGGACCTGATGATGAATTAATAAATCTGAATATAAGGGATATTGAAACTACCGCTACCAAGATATATTTTGGCAGTATTTCAGGTCTTTCAATATATGATAGAAATACTGGTTTATGGGACTATCTCAAAGTCCAAAATGGATTGAACTCCAATAACATCACTGATATGGTGAGAGATGGAGACCTGCTCTATATTGCAACTGATAATGGTATTAGCTGTTATGACTCAATAAATAAAGAAATTCTCTGGAAGAGTAAATCCCAGGAACTTACCGGAAAGATTGTCAAAGGACTTACCATTAATGATCAATCCTTGTTTGCATTGGTGGTTTCTACTGAATACAGCGGAAAGGATGCCATTTGTTCCTTGAACAAAAGCAATGGTAAAAGAAATGGCAACATTTGGTTCAGCGGAAATTCCATTTTGGAAGGAGAAATTATCTATGAAATAAATTATCACATGGATCACCTATTCATTACAACTCCAACGGGTTTCTTTGATATGGAATTCCCATTCGAGACATTGATGAAAATAAGCACAACCAATAATCAACCTCCATCTAATAATATCAGGGATTTCCTATATGATTTCAATGAAGAAATCCTATACGTGTCAACGGATTCTGGTGTGGGAAGATACGACCCTAATCAAAACAGGTTTTTAAATCCTTGGAATAAAATTGGCGGTCTCCCAAGTGATGACGTATATGAATTGGAACTCATTGATGATGTGATTTATATCCAAACCAAGAGTTACGGTGTTGCCAGATGGAACATGGAGGAGAAAATTTGGCTTGAACCACTTGATAGATTCTCGGGATTGCTATCATCCAGTATATCATCAATAAAAAGCCATGGTCATATGCTCTACATATCCAGCAATAAGGGGGTTGATGCTTACAATACTTCTTCAAATAGAATTCAATCCTCATGGGACGCAAGAAATTATTTCAACACCACTACTAGTGATGGGCTCCAGATAAATGAAATATCCGCTGACAGCCAACGAGTGTTTTTTGCACTTTCTCCAGTATATTCCAATATTGGAGAAATGGAATCTGACGGTGGTTTATGGATTTATGATAAAAATGAACACGATTGGCAGCATTTCAGTAATTCAAGCGGAGTCAATATGACAAATTTATCATCCAGCTATCTGAAGAGCATATCCCACAGCGGTAATCATTTATTCTTAGGAACCGATAACGGAATAAATATATTCGATGTGGAGACCAGTGAAGTTACTATCATTGATAAATCAACAAACAATGAATTCATGGGTCAAGAGATACGAGACCTATATTATGACGATACGGAGGAACCAAAGTTATACATCTCTATAGGCCCCATCATTAACAACACTGATATGAGTGAGCTGGGCGGCGGACTGATCGTAATGGACCCCGATACCGGTTCAATACTTGATTACTTCAATATTACTAATACAGATTCTTACATGAATACACTGGACATCCAGTCAATAGAAAGGGTTTCAGATATGCTTTATTTGGGCTCTTATGTTAAAGGAATTTTAAGATTGGATTTGACAACTCTTGAATTTCTAGATCCTACACCTACAATAGGGGAAAAACAATATCCCCAGGGAGTGAGGTTGGATCTTGGGGATGACGGAATTACCGAAACTGAGATAAATGTATTTAAAAAACCTGTTGATATTGATATCACGGATGATCTCAATGAGATTCTCGAATTCAGTTCAAATATCTACCAGGATAATAGCGGGATCGAAAACGCCCTTATTCCAATCAACATATCCCTTAATCCGATGAGTGCTGGGGCAATAATTCTATCCTACATTAACATTAAATTCAACCATTATTACTCAATTCCAGACATCTCAGAATCTATCAATTCATACCTAGAGAATATCAATCAAACAAATCTAACCCAAGGTGAATCTATTGACCGCGTTCCAATCCGAGTCAAATCAGACACTAGCGGTAAATTGGTATTATCCCAGCCAACCATTATCTTTAAATTCTCCAATCCGCCCTTGATAAATATTATATCGCCCTTACCCAAGGACCTAGGGACATATTACTGGGATACAGTACCTATCACATTTGACGCATCAGGCACATATGATCCGGATGGAGATTCAATTGAATTCCTTTGGACTTCCGATACCGACAAGTCATTTACCGGTTCCAGCGAGAAATTTACTTACCAATTACCATCCGGAAACCACCAGATAAGCTTAAATGTCACAGACCCAACAGGAAGATACACATTGCGAACATGGGATGTGAAGGTAAAGAAAAATATAGCTCCCATAGCTGTTATATCCGGCAGCGCAGTCAATGGAACTCAATTCTATGTAAAAGAAGAAATTCATTTCAGTGCAGGTGGAAGTTACGACGCAAATCCCGAGCAAGATCTGGATTATTCTTGGTATGCAAAGAAGATTGATGGGGGGACCAGCGAACTATTTTCAATAGGGAATAAAAAGGATTTTGATCATTCTTTCGATCTTTCTGGTACATACAATATCACTCTGGAAGTAAATGACGGATCACTGAAAGATGAAAGAAAGTTCGATATAGAAATATTATCACACGGCACCACCGAAAGAGAGCTCAGCCTTAACCTAGGAACTATGAACGATGTATTTCTAGATTATCTTATCGTCCATTCAACCTATGAACCGTCCAGCGTTGAAATAACTGATCTGAATCTATTTGAGGAAGAATTACTGATTAACAGTATTCCGCCTAATCAAACTCATATAGGTGTTGGATTTTCAATTATTCAGAATACCAATAATACCGTTTACGAGGAAACAATAAATATCTCCTATAGTGGACAGGAAGAGTTCCTAGAGAACATTGATGAAAACTCAATAGCTCTGTATATTCTCAAGAATGAAAATGCTGAAGATGAAAGAAAAAGGGATGAAGAGAACTATAACTGGATAAAATGCCCAATCCTTGACCACAATACAGAGAAGGACTTTATTTATTCAGCCATACCATTGGGATTTACAGATATGTCTTCGAAATTCATGCTGCTGTCTAATTCCTCCTATGGATGGACCAGGGGAGTCAAATTATCATTTGTAGAACCGACAGATCCACTCCAGGCCGATCCCGTTAATACTGTCATTACCTTGCGTTTTGACAAGCCTGTCCTGTCTAGCTACTTCACAGGCGATAAGGCGGATACAAATGTTGAGATACGGGATGAAAAAGGAAGTAAGGTCCCCATTTCCTATACCCCTAATTTTGATCCCATTGATCAGACTCTAACCATGAAAGTTGATGAATTTGAATATGATTCGGATTATACGATAATTCTGAAACAGTTTATGGACCAGTACCGGAATATCGGAAATGACTATTCCTTACAGCTACATACGATTGAGGAGGACAAACCGGATGAGGGAAATAATTGGCTGTTATATGCAGTAATAGGCGGAGCGGTACTTCTAATTGGAGCAGTGGTCTTATTTATTGTGATCAAGAGAAGAGCACCCGATGAAGATTACGAGGAAGACGTTGTGGAATATTCCTGTCCAAGATGCGGTGTTGTGGTCCTCAGTGAAGAAAAGGAATGTCCAGAATGCGGTTACGAGCTTACAGAAAAAGAAAAAGGAGAGGACATAATAAAAGCAGAATTCATTGATTGTCCAGATTGCGGTAAAAGAATTGATGAAAAATCCCAAATATGCCCGTTCTGCTCCATTTCATTAGTGGAAGACACTGAAGAAGAACTTGAAGAGGAACTGCTGTCCGATGAGATCATAGTCGATGCCGAAGAAGCGGACATCCTTTCAGCACAGGGCTCTGGCGGCGCTCCTATGGACATGCCCTGTCCGACTTGCGGAGACATGGTGGAAATGGGTACAGTTGAATGTCCATCCTGCGGTGAGGATCAATTCACATAAGGGTAAATATTAATATCAAATTCCCTTCAACTTAACTTAATGAAGTCCTGCTTAAGGCCTCTCGTTCATATAGAGTTCAATGAGCTCAATATTGTTGCTCTTATCGGTCTCAAGTATATTGTTGCCTCTGTCAACCTCCAGGACAAAACGGTTAGTGCCGTTCATCTGGGTTGCCTCGATTTTAATGCGATTCGAACTAATAAAGGATGTTCTTTGAGATGGAAATTCAGAATTTTGATTCAAAATTGATTTTAAGGGAAGGGGGATCCTTTTTCATCGGAAATCTGTCAACTGCCTGCCAAATGTGCGGTGAAGGAGGGAAAATGGTCCTACTGATCACAGGTAAATGCAGAAAAAAATGCTTTTACTGTCCCCTATCTGATAAAAAAATCGGAAGGGATGTGATTTATGCTAATGAAAAGAATGTTGAATCTATTGAGGAAATCCTTGAGGAAGCCGAGTTAATGGAGGCCGTTGGTACCGGTATCACAGGTGGAGAACCCTTGGAAGTGTTGGAGAGGGTAATTAAATACATAAAGATAATTAAAAAAGTATTCGGTATTCACCATAATATTCATATGTACACTTCAAAACCTCCCTCCGAACCTGTTTTGGTATCATTGAAAGAAGCAGGATTGGATGAAATAAGATACCATATACCTCCAGAAAAATGGCGCCATGAAAAATTGGCCAAGAGTCAATGGGTCCTAGCTATCGAAAATGCAAAGGGTCTTGACCTAAAGGTTTCCATAGAAGTACCGTGTATCCCTGACATGCATGAAGGTCTGTTGGACCTGTGTTATTTTGCAGAACAGTATTATGTGGACCATATAAACCTGAATGAACTGGAGATCAACCACGTTAATTTCGAAGCGATGATAAATAAGGGATATTTCAAGGAAGTTGACTACCTGAGCAAGGTGAAGGGGTCCAAATCTACTGCTATTCGGGTTTTGAACGCTTTATCATCAGATAGTAATGGATTGAATATTCATTTCTGCTCAGCTAGATTTAAGGACAGTGTACAACTGAAAAAGAGACTCGGCCGCCGTGCTGTGAATATTAAAAAACCATTTCAGGAGATAACAGAGGATAACACTCTTCTGACGGGTATAATTGAATGTCCCCCTACCAAAACGAATATTGATCTAATGAAAAGCAGATTTGATATTCCTGATGAAATGATCAATGCAGACCCGGAAGGTAAATATACTGAAACCGCCTGGTATATTGTCAAAGAGATCTGGCCATACATCGAATACCGCTGTGCAGTGATAGAAACATATCCAACACATGATAGGATGGAAGTAGAAAGAGAACTTTTAGGTTCAGACCTTGCAGAAAACAACCAATCTGATTAATGATTGTATCATGGTTATTCCTAAATAACCACGATTGAAGTAAAAACTATCCTGTATCGGGCAATGATATTATTCATAGGATTCATATTAAAAGAAATATACCTGTATGAATTTAGTGACTATGCAAATATTCATTATGAAAATTAATCTGGAAAGATTTATAATTTTTCTGAACAATATTAAAGACAGTATGCATTGAATTTTTTATCGGTTAGATTATATTTCTTTAAATACAAAAAAACCTGAGCGAATCAGTTATGCTTACAAAAAAGGTCAAGACTGGCAGGAATAAATTTGTCGGGACTTGAAATGAATATCTAAATCAAAGAACAAATCTAATATAATATCTAATCAATGAAGGAAAAAGATTTAAAATATATATTGATTATAGCTATTCCCACTATACTGATATCATGGAATATCTATTGAAGCAATATATTAAATTGGACTATGAGAAATATCCGATTTGATTATTGCTCAAGATATACTGCAGAGTGACCTCCGCATTCCATATGAATTTGGTATATGTAATAGAATAAAAACAACCGCTGATATAAATCAATTTAATAGGATCGATGAGGTGTGATGAATATGAAGAAGGTATTTCTAAGCCTGTTATTGACTGTGATTGTCGGAATTTTGATTGGATCCAATATGATATTGCCTAGCTCATGCGATGAAAAAGAGAACCAAACCATTGAGATTATGGATATTAACAACGAGCAGGACATATCAGCGGTTCAGGAGATCAGTTCCCAGGATGTTGAATCTCTAAATGGAGAAGAGGAAATTCCAATAGCTTATGATGAACTAGTTGCCCAAAAAGAAATCCCAAATAAAGACTCCTCGGAAGAACAGGTCAAAGAAGAAACGCCCCTTAATGATCACACTGTATCTGAATATCCAATGGTAGATAATGAAATCAACTCAGAAGATGAGATGCGACCACATCCACTCCTCAACCCAGATGGAAGTCTTGATGAAGTAGCATTTAACAACTGGAAAACGGAACTTCAGGAAAGAAATGATAAAATCAGCAATCCAGAACCAAAACATGATTCAAGATTTGTAGTAGTGTCCCAGACAGGGATTGTATTCAGTTATCCAAATGACTGGCCTCAGGTAATGTATCTTGAAGAATACACTATTGTAGGTGCGCTTTATGAGGATTCCAATGAGAACGGCCTTTGGAACACCCAGGAACCCGGAGTACCCAATGCCCCAGTCCATGTATACTGGGGAGCTGGAACTACAAGGGAAATAATGCCTGATGGAGAGGTTCCCCTTACCGGATCCGCTGCGGGCAATAGAGGAATTTTTAGAGCATCATGGAATATCACAGAAACACAGGAAGGGCCTCATAGACTGAATTTCACATATAACGGTGAATACACTTTCAACGGAAGCGCATTTTACGAACATAACCCCGGCACACAAGTACCCGGAGAAGCTTGGTTGGCTAGGGCCGCATCAACGTGGCCCCCTGCACCTCAGGAAGATTTTGAGGCGGAAATTTGGCACCAGGTTTCAATCGATGTGGATATTGGATCACCGGATATTGATGATATCTATGTTGGTGACCAACTTACAGTGAATGGAAATCTTCAGGATAGAGATCTAGGATGGGGACTCAGCACAAGGGCAGTACATATCAAATTCGACGCTAACTATGTAACACCGGATGACAGCCAGGTGCCTTATGAAATGACTTCATCAACTGGAACATTCTCATTTCAATGGACGATTCCAGCAGTTATCTCACCTGGCATTCATACCCTATCAATAGAATATAAATGGGATTTTATCGACCCCGATTCAGGGGAATACATTAATGATTACTATGTATCTAACTCATCATCCATCCAATTTGGAATACATCGTAATCTTCATTTTGAGGTTGAAGACAAAGTGGTGTACAGGACAGACACTATTAACATATCCGGACGTATTCTAGACGACGTTGGTGAAGGGCCGGACACAATAATTGGAAATACCACGTTCCGATATGAGATTATGATCGAATGGGGCGATCCAAGTGATCCATACTACGAATCAGGTGACACCAATCCTGACCTTTTAATAAGAACTGGCTCACAGAGCGGCGACAGCTATCTCTATTCATCAGGTGAATTCAGCACTGACTTCAGAATTAAAGAAAGCCAGCCCTTGACCCTGGTCAAGGTCACATTCAATTTCAGATTGGCACGTGACAATCCTTTAGATTATATGTACTACGGAGAAGTATCGGACTATGTCATGTATACGGTTAAAGCTAGGACAGTTATTGAACTGAAGGTTGTTGACGATGAGGACGGCGAAGAACTGACCGAACTCACAAGGACCGGCCCCGCTAGCACATTTCAGATCGTGGCAACTCTATTGGATAAAGATCTTCTGGAAAAAGCTGGTCAGATAAGTCCCATTCAGGGTGCTACTATTAGCCTAGATGGAACCATCGGAGGTAAAGGACTAACCGGATCAGGCGCCACTATCGGCAGTTACACTACTGACGCTTTGGGTAGAATTTCAGTCAGTCAGAAATTGGACATTTTTGATCCTACAGGTCCTCTTCTCCTCAGAGCCATATTCAATGGAAATCAGTGGCATGAAGGATTTGACACTGATGGTTATGATGAAGAAGGAAACTATTACGGATTGGTTGTGGATATCACAGCAACCACAACTATAGAAATTGAACCTGGTTCGGGTATCAAAGGCGAGAATGTAGTGATTAAGGGTAAGCTCAAAGACGATACTGGCCTTGAGGGCGTGGCTAATGAGACCATCAATTTTTTCTGGAAGAAAACAAGATTTGCTGATGACGGTTCATCCATCGGTTCAGTAAAAACAGATCAGTATGGAAAATTCATCTTTACAGGATTCCAGATCCCTAAGACACAATTCGTGGGTGTTGCCTATGTGAAAGGTAAGTTCACCGGGTCCAGCAAGGTTCTCCATACCAAGGATAAAAAAATGCACTACACATTGGATGATGCATATGCGGCCTCCGAATCCAGCGAGGTGAAATTCAATGTATCGGCATATATCCATATTTCAATCGACCCAAGTATACTGAACGGTTCTACCTATACTAGAGGAGAAACTATTACAATAAGCGGTGGAATAGAAGAGATGTTCCAGGGCAAGGTTCAATATCCCAAAACCTATGTCAAGAACATCAGAATAAATGCATATTTCCAGAGCGAAGGCGGCAACTCATCACAGAAATTCATGCTGTCCGGGACATCATCAGATAATTACGGGCAATACGACCTGGGTGCAACAGTACCTGAGAGCCTCTCACCGGGTGTTTATCTTCTGAAAATGCACTTCCAATCCAATGAATCAGAGGAAAACAAGAAATATCTTACAAAATCTGAATATCTCGATTCAAGGAGAATATTTGTCACCACTGATACAGAGATCGATGTTTTGGAACATCCTCCCGATATTGATCCTGAGTTAAGCAATGGTATTGACATCGGTTACACCAAATCAGATAAAGAGGAGAGCGGTTACCGGTTTGTGGTACTTTTGAGGGAGAAAAACACTCTTTCAGTAGAACCAGTACCAATATCAAATCAAAAGATTACCCTTACTATAAAACTCAGGGATGAGAACGGTGTAAATTATATCAATGAGACTACAAGAACAACCGATGACAACGGAAAGGCCATATTCAATTTCACCCATTTCCAGCACCGTGATGGAGCCCGAATCACCATTGAAGGTCTAAGTGCCGATGGTAATTGGTATCTTTCGTTCCCTGGCAAAAATATACCCCAAACCATTGAGGGGAAAACTTCCAAGGGCTGGATAGGTAGTACCTATCCCGCAGACCTTCAAAGAAATCAGGAGAAGATACATTTCGAAGAGAAGCCCATAGTTTATCCACCACCTGAATTCCCCGAATTGGATTGGTGGTTGGAAAACTCGGCCGCCCTGGTAGGATTGATATTATTCATACTGCTTCTCATCGCAGGTATGATACTGTTAGCCCTTTACATCAGAAAGCGCAGAAGGATCGCAGGAATCAAACGTATCATCAAGAGAGCTGCCGATCAGCTTGTTGCTGGCAACGAATATACTGCAGTTATCTTCAAGTCATACCAGAAATTAGGTTATCATCTAAGGAAATATGGTTATCTTAGACGTGAAGCAGAAACATTCCGTGAATTTGAAGATGCTGTGAGAGAAGCCTTACCCATTGATAAAGCCAGCCTTAATAGGTTCCTCACCATACTCGAGGAAGCCCGTTACAGCTCCCATGAAATTGGAGAGAGACAGAGGGATGGTGCAGTTACTGAACTGAGGAATATTGAGAGCTCTCTCAGCTCCATACAGCTGGATGACGATGAGGCTATGAAGAAACTCGAAGAGACCGAAGAAGAGTTCGTGGAAACTGAGATCCTTCTGAATAAATAAAGAGGGGATTCAAGCCACATTGGAGTTTAACTCCCCCATCGGAACAAACTTGACAAGAGATTGCGTAGAAAGGGATTCAAACTGGGATCCCTTTATTTTTCATATTGATTTCATTCAATATTATTTTCATTGGTTTATAGGATTTGGACCAGCTTTGTGAAACAGCATAACAGGAGATGTGGGGTAAATGATTTTGGAGATCGATGAATTGGTAAAACGATTATACCAATGGGGTCAGGGGGGAAGCTCTCCTCCAATTATGTGTAAATTATTTTTCTTCCATCTGTCTAATGAAGATAAAAAAGAAGAGTATGGTATTTCGGTAAAGAAAAACAATGAAGGAAAAAAACTTGAGAATGATTCTGTTCGATCCCAATACGGCGAGGATGAAATGCTGGGACTATTAAAACACCTTCGAAGCATTGGTGTTAGACATTTCAAATTATTAGTTGACAATGATAATTTTTATTCTACTCAATACCTAATTAGAACGGTAGAATTATTAAAAGAAAGCGGAGCTGAGTTAACAATATCCTCAAGGGGTTTGGAACTTAGTAAGAATGATGTGAAAGAACTAGTTATGGCAGGAGTTAACAGTTTTGAATTTCAGGTTTTCGGCCATGATGAGAATACACATTTTGCAGGAAATGTGAAGAACGGCAATTGGAGAAGAATCGATGAAACATTGAACCATTTAAATCATTTTCTTACTGAGAGAAAAGACAATCAAATAGGTGTCCACATTCACATTGGTCTTACGAATAATAACTGGAACAAAATCCCTAATATCATCCGATATTCACTCAGAAAGAACATCGATAGTATAAACTGGTTTGTCCTAGATAAATCCATAAACAGTCAATATGAAATTCCAAAAATCAAACACAGAAAAGATTTACTGCTGATGAAAGATGATCTCATAAATATGTGCTCACTTTATGGATTGAAAAATAACTTGGATCATGTACTGACCGACAGACTGCTATTTCAGAAACGCGATGACAAACAGACAATCAAGAGCGAATCTAAGAGCCCTCGGAAGCACCATCAGTTCGAAAATATAATATCCCGATTTAAAAATAGATTCACAGAAATGGATGAATCATTTATTCGGTTCGCAATTCAGCAGAGCTATCAAGTGTGGTACTGTATGAACCTGGGGCCTGAAGGTTTTCTTATTCCCTCAATAGATCATTTTGTTATTTATAGACCCATAGATCCATCTACTGAAGTTCTGGAAAAGCTTTGGTTCGGTGGATCATTTGAAATTGAAAGGGAAAGACAGTTGAAAGAATTTTCCAACAATGCTATTGATAACGACCTAATTAAGATAAAGGAGATCCAAAGTAGACTGTTAAAGAATTGGGCTAAGGAAAAGAAGATGAAACCCCAGAACCTTCTGAATCACGAGAACATTGTTAAAGAATACAAGAACCGGGAGATAAAGACCCAGATGAATATATTGGACAAGGATATTGAATGGCTTGAGAACAAGAAAAAGGATCTTGATAATCGAATCGAATTATATGGAGTAGATAAATATACGATAGACAATCTTAGTAAATCCCACACTTTTAAAATCGCTAAAACTATTTTCAGATTGTGATAATTCAACAGACCATGTTCAAAAAATTAATGAGGTTTTTTTTTGACTAAATTACATCTTGATGACGACTTCATCAATAAAATAAATCAAAAATATTCCCGTCCATTTATACAAATCAATGCTGCTTCATCAATGGATGGAAAGATTGCCGGATTAAACGGAACAAGATTAGAAATCTCCCCAAAGGAAGATTTTGAACGGGTTCACGAACTCCGTTCCTCCCTTGATTCCATATTGGTTGGGATCGATACAATAATCAATGATGACCCTCGGCTGATGGTCAAAGAACTGTTTACCGATAATAGGCCCTTAAAACATCCAACAAGATTGATTTTGGATTCCAAAGGCAGAATTGACTCGGGTAAAAGACTTTTTAATTCCTCGACTCCCACAATTATTATTACTTCATTTGATGCTTTGAACAACCTAAGGGATAGATTCAGATCCAAGGGGAATGTTGAAATCCAAGGTGTCCACAGCAATAAATCCGGTTTATTGGAAGTTGAAAAACTTTTCCCTTATCTACTCGAAAGGGAAATTCGATCGATCCTTGTTGAAGGTGGAAGTAAGGTAATTTCATATTTTATCAGAAATGGGTTGTTTGACGTATTAACCATCTTCATCAGCTTCTTCTTTATCGGAGGTAGTGATGCGCCTCCTCTCATAGGAGGGAAATCTGCGTCTATTTTAAAAGATACCATCCGTTTAGGTAAACCCGATATAGAAATTTTGGACGAAGGATTATTGATAAGCTATACAAATCTCTAATTCAATTATCGATTCAATTTTTTCCATCCCTTTCTAGTTTGAATGAGCCATCCATAATCATCAAACTATTCTCCCCTCTTTCATTTCATTAAAGGTCATTTTATATAAGGTATTGAATTATTGTTCTTGCTACCTTTATTAACAATTTAACCTGATAATTATTGAATACCTAAACTGGGATGAGTTAATGGGAAATGAGGAATTGACTTTCTTATGCGACAGGATGCTGGGGAAATTGTGCAGATGGCTCAGGTTTTTAGGATTCGATTCGTCATTTACCCCCGATATTAAAGATAGATTAATTATACAAATTGCCCATAGGGAGAATAGAATACTACTGACCCGTGATAAAGGAATATCCAGAATGAATCTCATGAATATTGGATTCATGTTGATCCATGCTGTAGATCTGGAATCTCAACTTGCAGAAGTTAACAAAAAGTATGATCTCATTCAAAATGCGGTTAAAAATGATACGATCCTCAATAGATGTTCTATCTGCAACAATATCCTTATAGAAGCGGAAAAAAAAGTTGTGAAAAAGGGGGTGCCAGAAGGGATTTTTTCGGTAGAAAACAATTTCTGGCATTGTGGCAAATGCAATAAGTATTATTGGCCAGGAAGTCATTATGAGGAAATACTTAAAAAAATAGAAACATTGAAATAAATCCATGACATTCAATTAAGTCATTATTAATCATTAAAAATTATAGGGAAAAAAAGTATAATATACTTTGATTTGACCTAATCATTCAGTTCTATTCGAATCAGATATTATTTATTATTATTATTATGGGAAGTGTTGGTTTTGGCTGACGATTACTATGGAATACTGGAAATAGATAGGGATGCCTCGCAGGCTGAAGTAAAGAAAGCATATAGGAGATTAGCTCGAAAATATCATCCGGATGCAAATCCTGATGACCCTTCAGCAGCCGATAAATTCCGTCTTCTAAAAGAAGCATTCGATATATTATCCGATCCTCTTGAGAGGGATAAATACGACCATCAAGGTCCAGGGGGAGATGACTTCGATAATGATTATGATATGAATAATCAGAGTCAGGCTTCATCTTATGGAACGCCGCCGCCTCCATCAAGACCATCTAACGGTTATTATTCCAATGCTGACCAATACAATCAACCACCTAGCACCCCTGATCCTAGGCCGCCTACTCCGCACCACCAAGATACTATTGGGATGCAGGCGGGGGCAGACCTGAAATATGACCTAGAGATAACATTTGAGGAAAGTATATACGGACTTGAAACAGAACTAGAAGTACCCATAATGGCCGAATGTAATGTATGCCAGGGAATTGGAATCAGACCTGGAGCGCCTCAAGTCCCTTGTGCGGTTTGCAATGGAATGGGTGAAGTGAGCCAAAATATGTATGGCAGGGGTGGAAGAAATCTTATTTGCGATACCTGTCAAGGTACGGGAATCAGTCCCGAATATCTTTGCATGAACTGCCAAGGGAACGGGCGTGTTCGATCTGTCAGGAATGTATATGTCAAGGTTCCACCAGGGGTCGAAAATGGGGCCAGATTGAGAATAAGGAATATGGGAGAACCGGGAATTAGAGGGGGGCCTGCAGGCGATTTATATGTTATGATTTACATTCTTGAGCACGACATCTTTGAAAGACATGGTAACGAGATACTCTGTGAAGCCACAATCTCATTACTTCAAGCTTCATTAGGAGCGGAAATCGAGGTTCCGACGATAGAAGGAAAAGCGGTTATAAAGATCCCACCAGGGACACAGACTGGGACTATCTTCAGATTGAGGGGGAAAGGGGTCCCTGATGTGAGAACAAAAGAAAGAGGGGACCAGCATGTCAAAATTACGGTCATTACTCCTACCAATTTGAACAAGAATGCAAAAAATCTGCTCTGGAAATTCGGGAAAGAGATCGGAGAGGACATGGATTCGATCCTAATGCGCAGGGGTAAATCCAAACCTGCAAGAAAGAGATGAATAAAAAGAACTTTCTTTTCAATCTACACTATTATCACAACTAAGTATACTAGCTTTCGTGTGAGGAATAATATATGGCAAAACTTCCAAAAGATATTCTGAATAAAAGGGTTTCACAAGAGATTGCATTAGCAAAGAGAAAACTGCTGCATATAATCGCAATTGAGGAGGGTGTGATCGAAGATTTTCCTGTTTCTTTGATGGTTACTCTCATTGATGTCGCAGGCCCGGTCTGGAGAGGAGAAGAATTATCTCATAAAAAAACCCATCAATTTGAGATAACCATTACCGAGAGCTATCCTTATGAGAAACCTATTGTGAAGTGGAACAGTGAAATATTCCATCCAAATATCAAACTTCCAGAGGATGGAGGTGATGTCTGTACTAGACTGCTTGACGGTTGGGGATTTCATTCCAATATTCTAGCTTTCATTAAGGGTGTCGAATCCCTCCTTACCAATCCCAATCCTCGATCTCCCTGGGGCACTGATTCCTGCACATCTGCAGCCCTTTTCTTCAATACACATGATTATGAACCCCCTGAAGGTAGGATTGATGACATGGGTCCAAAAATTGTAAAATAGAAACCCGTGAAAATCTTAGAAGCTGTTGTGCTGTTAGAAGTTGGATCCTGAATCTTTAAAGGGTAAATGTAACAGACAGAATGGATCAGACGGGAAATTGGAAATATTGTATGTTGTGAGTTAATCCACTATCTACATTTTTCTAGCTTTTTGAACCTGTAGAAGATCCTCAGTGGATAATTTCCCGCCTTCCTTAAACTGCTGAAATATATTCTCTGCCAAACCCTTATCCTTTTTCTTCTTTATCTTCTCAGAAGCCTTCTTCTTCTTACGGATCAATTTACCTAATATCTTATCTAAATCACGAATGTGGATGATGTATTGAGTATGAGCCCTGTGTTCAACATCAGCCTTTGTTTTATATTCTACAAATTCCTGCTGTTTCTCATCACCCAGTTTTCGATATTTCCGAATATTCTTCTTTGATTCTATCATTTCTTCATGATATTGCTGGGCTTTTTGGGCATACTCATTGACCTTCTGATGTTCATCCTCGGCATTCTGATGGACCTCTTTTTTCCTGAGAATGACCTCACGAGTTTTTTCATTCTCTTCAAATTCCCTCTCTCTCTTCCTTATTTTCTCCATCAGTTCTTTTATTTTATCAATAAGTTCTCTCTCTTTTTTTGAGTCCATCGCTTCGGTCTGCTGTTTCATCTCCAGCTCTTTCACTTCATTACGGAGAGCACCCATAGAACGACCCATTTTAGGTCTTAATTTGGCCTGCAGTTCTACGATTTTCAGATGAAGTTCCCTGGCTTCCTTATTATATTGGTTCCTTAACTTCTTAGATTCAAAAACCTTTACGTTCAAATCATCCCTCATCTTCTTGAGATCTCTGCTTCTAGAAAGGTTTTCTCTGACCAGGCTGTTATAATGATCTCGTTCCTTGGCTTTTATTCTGGTATTCTTGTTTAGATCATTTCTTTTTTGCCGATGTTCTTTAGCCTTATCAGACAAAAATCGTCTTTTCTCTTGTAATCGCTCAGTAATCTTTCTCATCGTATCCTGCCACTAATTCAATATTTTCCCAAAAAGGACTTTCATACATCTTACTCTTAAAAACATATGACCAATGCTTTTATTTAAGCTACACTTTACTTGCTTACAAATAAACACTCACCAAATCCAAAAGGACTGAAGCGGTAGCGTGAACACTAAAAAACTCTTTAAATCTTTCTATGCTGATTGATAATAATGGAGATTGAAAAGCTTCAATATGAAATATTTCCCTGAAAAGCCTCTTCTATAAGGCGCTCGTATTCTTCTGAAGTGATCTCCCCTTTCTCGAATTTATCCGCCAACATTTCAAAATAATGCTTCAATTTTTCATCTTCATCCTCAAATTGATAATTATCGTAGGATTCCTCTGAGATGTCCTTAGATTCTTCGACATTGTCGTCATCATCTAGGGGTACTGCTACAACCTCTTTATCAAACCCTTCGGTTCCCCCGTAATCCAATATTTCTGCTTTGGTTTCAGCCATAGACTCCCACTCATCATCTCCAGTATACCTTAGTTCCTCAATGTCTTCTTCGGTGATCTCATGGCCTTCATAGATGTCAACTTCTTCGATCTCCTCTTCCTGATCTGCATGAAGATAACTAAGCTGATCATGGGGTGAAACCTCAGAGAAATCATCCTCTTCCAGGTTAGTCAAATCCCGTCTTCTATCGACCTGAGGAGTTCTAGGGAATTTATCCCTTTTATGTCTAAGATAACAATTTGCGCACATAGCTGGTTCTGAACGTCTTCTCTCACCCCTGAAATCGATCTCGCAAGTGGCACAGAATAGATTTTCACATTCGTTGCAGCGAATACTCCTATTATCTTTTGATATTGGGTTTCTGCAGTAAGGACATAAATGCGACTCCCTGGCAGGTGTGAAATCCAACTCGTCCTCACCATCCGCCTGTGCAAACATGCTCTGTATGTATTTCCGCCTTTCCTGGTACCTCTTATATTCCTCAATAAACTCTTTCTCGGTAGGAGTTCTTCTGATTGTCGTCGGTCTCAACCCCAGAGGTCCCATTTTCCTCTCTACTATGAAATCTTCCCGATCCTGGGCATATTCAGGAAAATCTCCAAACTGTTCTTCAGAATATTCTGTTTGCTGTTTGACCTGCATTTGCTTAGTTTCCTGCTGCGCCTGCTGCTGAGGTTGTGGTTGTTGGGGTTGTTCCTGAATCTGATTTTGAATCTGCTGGTTTAAGAATGGCGCCTGCTGCTGAGGCTTGGGTTGTTCATTTTGCTGTGGCTGATAACCGCCGTAATTATATACTGAATGGCTAGAATGATCCACCGCGGGAGAATGATCATATTTATCATCCGCCTCCTCTCGGCATGCCTCTTTGTTTCGAAGGGCCGATTCATTCATAGGGTTTATCTTCAGGGCCTTATTGAAACATTTCAATGCAGACTCATAATCCTTCATCTTGCTGTAAGCAAGGCCCATATTATTCCAAGCCCCATCATGAGAGGGTCGGTATTCCAGAGCCTTCATATAATAAGCAATTGCTGCCGGATAGTTCTTCCGCCTGAACTCATAATTGCCCTTTTCTTTGAACTTCTCTGCCTGGGTTGTTGAGTCCATATCCCTAGCATAACGACTATCTGCTCTCATGATTCACCACATCGTTATTGTTTTACTTGATACTTAACCTGAAACAACTAGTTCATATTTAATCTTACCCTATCTCAATTGGTCAATAATGAACATTTTGGAAGATATTTTACCTAAATCAATCAAATTCTTCATTGATTTGTTATCCCTTGAACTGATAAGAAGAAAGATGATTTCCCATATTTTGTTCATTACAACAATTAAATAAGGAATCCAACCGTATATAAAATTTTTCAGCATATATAAATTGTAAAAAACTATAAATCGAGGGATATAAATAGTGGTTCAGGTTTTCTAATGCAGGTGATCCATTGGCGAGCAATGATAAAAAGGTTTATACCGCTGGAATTGTGATTTTTCTTTTAGCCTTGATAGGTGCTTTAGTTACAGGTGAAAATGTAACAATTAAAACAAGCATATCTGGAGCATCAATCGATTTCTCGCAATATGAGAAGAAGGTCAGCCTGCCATTCAATGATGCAAAATATGCTGACGAAGGAACTCCTTTGAAGGAAACCTATACTGTCCCTGACCTCAATGTTTGCAACCTCAGTTATAGATTGACTTGGACCGATGAAGAGGATATGGGGTGGATCGGAAGTTCACCGAACCATGAAAACCAACCTGACGCTTTTACGATAACAATCGAATCCCCGGACGGCTCTGTAAAAAAAACCGATAGCGGTTCCAATAGCTATGGGCAGGATGGATTGATTGAAGGGGTTGTGGAATTACCCATTTCCAGCATTCCCAGCCAAAACGGTACCGGAAATTGGAACATTACCATATCAGTTGATGCAGGCGATCATGAACCTGCAAGGATAGGGCTATTCCGATTCCTTGACAACGGGAACGATTATAATCTTGAACTATCCCATGAATATTATACACCAAAAAAATAAGCTAAATGACTCAAGGTAGTGGCGATACAATGACATCTGATGAACTTGAACCATATATCAAAGCTGACCAATCTTTGCCCGAGCTTACTTTGAGGGCCATGATAGTAGGTGCTCTATTAACAATTATGATGGCAGCAGCAAATGCCTATTTGGGTCTTTATGCCGGAATGACCGTGTCTGCCACAATTCCTGCTGTTGTTATGGCTTTAGCCATTTTGAAACCCATGAGAGCAAACATACTGGAGATTAATCAGGCAAAATGTGTGGCTGTAGCTGGTGAATCTCTTGCTGCAGGTGTTATTTTTACGATTCCCGCGTTGGTTGTACTTCACAGAATGACGGAAGGAATGGCTGGATGGAGCAATCTTTGGGGCAGTGGCGGTTCCCACATCTACTTGTCCATCGTCATCGCCTTGATGGGTGGATTACTCGGTGTACTCTTCACAATACCTTTAAGAAATGTTCTTATAAAAGATTTAGCTCTTCCATTTCCCGAAGGAGTAGCTTCTGCGGAAGTACTGAAGAGCTGTGAAAAAGGCGGTTCAGGAATGAAAATCGTTTTCAGCGCCTTGGGGATGGGTGCATTATTCAAATATATCGGATCTCCCTTCGGGTTCAGTCTTTGGAAGGAGAAATTCGAAACTGTAATTGGGTCAGGCAAGGTAAGGATGTATGGCGGATTGAACCTATCTCCTGCATTATTGGGTGTCGGTTTTATTTTGGGACCAAAAATATCCGGATTGGTATTTCTTGGTGGCGCTATCGGATGGATCTTTATGCTTCCGGTCATCGGAGCAATATTGGGTTGGCCTGTATCAGGACTATCATACGAACTGAACGGCGGCGGAGCGGTGGGATCTGTTTGGCAGGTTTGGTTTGAAAATACTCTTTATGTTGGTGTTGGAGCCATTGTTACCGGAGGAATCTGGACCCTTTTCAAGATGAGAAAAGCAATATCAAAGGGTGTGGGAGAGGCACTTAAGGGCGCTAGAAACCAGGATGATGAGGAAGAGGTTATCAGAACGGAAAAGGACTTCAACTTGAAACTATGGTTCTTCCTTGTAATATCTGTTATTGTTGGAGTGGTCTATTACATAGCTACAGAAAATATACTTGCCACACTTGTTGCAACTATCATGATGTTCTTTGCCACATTTGTATTTACTGCCATTGCGGGTTATTTGGCAGGGGTGGTTGGATCTTCCAACAATCCCATATCCGGAGTCACTGTAGCAACTTTGCTATTCACAGCTCTAATACTGCTCATACTCCCTGTGGACAAGTATATAGGAATGACTGCAACCATAATAGTAGGTGGTGTGGTCTGCGTTAGTGCAGCTATAGCCGGTGACTCCATGCAGGAATTAAAAACAGGACAGCTACTCGGTGCAACTCCCTATTATCTCCAGATTGCTAGATTCCTAGGTGTAATAATTGCAGCTTTAATTGTACCTTTTGTTGTCTATATGCTTGACAGCGTATATCAGATCGGAAGTGCCAACCTCATAGCACCTCAGGCTACAGTAATGGCGACCATTGCCAAAGGAGTATTTCAATGGGACCTGAACTTCCTTATGTTCTTCATCGGCGTTGGATTAGCTATCGTACTAATCATACTTGACCTGAGTGTTATGGCGGTAGCTATCGGTATCTATCTTCCCTTCACACTCACATTGCCTATTATGTTGGGAGGTATAATCAAATATTTTACAAACTGGACAATAAGCAAAAAGGTCAATGAAGTTCAAGATGTGGACGAGGAGACAAAGAAAGGCGCTATAAAAAGAATATTGGAAAAAACGGAGAATCCTGGGATATTGATAAGTTCCGGTTTGATCGCCGGAGAGGCAGTTGTAGGGGTTCTTATTGCTCTATTCTATATCATGAATATTCAACCCACCTTATTCAATTCTCCATCCACTTGGCCCGGTTTCCTAGTATTCATGTACCTTGGTTTTCTGATATGGTACTTTGTGGTGAGAGGGGTTCTGAAGAATAAAGATGTTATTGAATATTCCAATCACAAAGAACCATAAACCATTTAGATATATTATCGATCTATTAAGCATTATATTGATCTAAAAATTTACCTATTTCCAGTAACATCTAATACTCCGACATTATCATCGGGTTTTTCAGCAACATATTTGCATGGTGATAAAATAGATAAAAAATCAATTTCATTCGACCATTACCTCCATCTAGTTCCCAAAAGAAATTGCAGATGGTATATCTCAAAGAAAACTGGTCGTTGTGTAATTAGAATCAAAAGATTCAAAAAAGAACCTTCATTGTATCAGAGAATCCTGTTAAAATTATTTCATAGGAACGAATATATCAAGATATTCTTAGATGATTACGGGTCGGATGTATTCCGTTTCATCAATTCAAAGAATGACATAAAGACAATAGCCAATAAAATCAAATTTAAAAATAAGAGAGATGGGAAAAATATCAATTTCAGGCTTATCTCATTTATACTCAATCTAGAAAGCAATGGATTGATCGTGCTGCTAAAACCAAAAACTGACAAAAATCTTTGATTATTCCTATTATTAATAGGTGCTGGCATATGCGAAGAAAAATCATTACATTGATGACTGATTTCGGAGATGACCATTACGTGGCCCAGATGAAGGCGGTAATCCTTTCCACCTGTCCAGAAGCTCTTATTCAGGATATCACCCACAGAATTAAAGCGCAGAATATTCGTCAAGCGGCATATATTCTACAATCTACATATAAATTGTTCAGGTCCGAATTGGTTCCCATACACTTGTGTGTTGTCGACCCCTCCGTTGGATCGAAGAGAAAGGGATTATGCATAAAAACTGGACATGGCTTTTTTATAGGTCCTGATAACGGAGTGCTGTATCCTTCAGTTTCAGAAGATGAAAACTTTGAGGCAAGAGAAATAGATATCAGTACTCACCGAATTGATGGATATGGTGCCACGTTTGACGGAAGAGATCTTTTCGCCCCTGTAGCAGTATTTTTATTTCAAGGAAATCCATTTGAAGAAATAGGCCCAGTTGTTGATGAAATAAATTGTTTGGATATTGACAAATTCGAATTATTGGAAGGAAAAAAGGATATCATTATTGAATGTAAACCCTTGGATATCGATAATTTCGGTAATATCATTACCAATCTTGACAATAATGATTTTCAGAAGATATTGGTTAAATATGGAATAAATAAAATTTATTTGATCAATGGTCCAAATGAAATCCCGCTTCAATTAAAAAAGATATACTTTGATGTACCTGTAGGTAACCTGCTGCTATGCCAGTCCTCATCAGGAAGGATTGAGATTTCTTTAAGAAATGGAAATGCATCAAAAAGATTGGATATTTCACTTGGTGACAATATTATCTTCAAATTAACAGTATAACAATGAAGCTGCTGGAGATATTTCAGTTAACTGCCCAGTTCAATTACTTCTTTGAGTTCTGTAAAAATAAGATTCTTCTTTACTTCAGTTACTCTAGCTCTTACCTTATCACCCTTTTCAGCTCCAGGTACAAATATTACATATCCTCCTTCCTTAGCAATACCATCCCCCATCTTACCCATACTGATGATGGAGATAATTATTTCATCATCAGTTTTTGGATCGGAAATGATCTTCCTCTTACCCTCCATTTTCTTGCTGTGAATCTCAATTACTTCCAGTACCTTTGTGAAAACAAGATTGTCTTTAATCTCTTCAACCCGTACCTTGGCAACATCCCCCATGCCCAGATCAGGAACGAAAATCACGAAATCGCCGATCCTTGCTACCCCATCATTCTTCTTACCCACACCCACCACAGTGATTTCCAATTCCTTTCCTTCTTTAACATCATCGCTATCCAAACCTCTTTCAGTTCCCTCTTCCAATGCTTCTGGGCAAGCAGCCCGCCTGGAGCAGTTTAAACATTTTCCCAACCTATAATGATTTCTATGTACTTGCTCCCCTGCAAGATGCCGCAAGATCTCATCAACTTTTCTTTCCAGCATCACTTCCAATTTTGCATCGTAATTTATTTTATATCGGTTTTCTTTTTTCTCACCATACTGTATATAACCGTACGGCGGGCGGACCCCGTAGTTATCCTCTACCAATTTTAGATAGGTCGCCAATTGCAGAACATGGGAATAATAAGGACCCTCCGGTACTTTTCCTGTTTTAACCTCCATGGGTATGTAGTATCCATCCTTCTCAATAATTAGGTCAGGCTTTCCGGATATGTTCAATCTTTTACCATATAGCGTGCTTTCCTTTTTGATGCCTAAAGAATCGATGTAATCTATCTTACCTTCATTTACGATGCCTTTATCGCTCCTTTCTTTCTTAGAATACCGAATATTCTTAATCAGATAGAAAAGAATTAAAAATGCACCAATTAACCACACCATGGCCACAATCAATAATAAATGTCCAAGAATAGATATCTGGTCATCTATCAGGTTATCAATAGCATATTCCATTATGAATCCCCATGTGGACAAGAAAAGTGACATCACTACCAGCCAAAGGCTTCCCTTCCTGTATTCCTCCCTTCTTCTTATTAAAAGCCTTAATAATTCCGATAATGAAAGGTCTTCCAACTCTCTGTGAAAGGCCTTCATATAGATATTGTAATACTGCTTGCTAATGAAATGGACTGAGTTAATGGCTGAATAAAAGAAGAAAAGTGCGGCTGCAGCCCATATCAAACTGGACCAGATTAGAAGTTTTATTAAAATTGTTAGATTATAATAATTGGTCAATACCGCAAATATCCCCAAACCTGAAGCAATGATCGCCGAAGTAATTGTTTTATATTCCGCGTTCTTGAAAATGATGGCAGGTCTGGTTCTGGCACCTTGCCGGGTAAGAATGAAATAGAAGAACACCGATAAAACTAGGAAAAATACAGCCCCGAAAATAAAAAGGTGCCTTTCAACCTCCCCGGGCAATCGATCCAATGCTCCAGTGGATATGCCCAGTATTATAACAACCATGATAAACCATTTTGCTATCTCCCAAACCTCATGTGGATTCCTTTTCCACCAGGCAGCCATATCTCTTCCTGGCGCCATCTGAAGGTGTTTTTTTGTATGGCCTTCAAGATAGGCCTTTTTTATCTTCTTGATCTGTCTATCTTTGTATACTACATTTATAAAAAAACTAAAAGCCAATAGTGCCCACACTATTGAAAAAAGGTTCAGATAAAAAATGATTATTGGAAAATAGCTCTCAGCTCTTGAAAAGTATAACAGGACGCCGAACACACTGAGCATTATAACAACAATGGAAAACATAATCAACAGGAACTCATATCTTTTTGATTGCTGGTCCATTAAAAATATCTTTCTTGCTGATTTGGCCAATTTCTTATGTGCTTTTATGCCTTCCTTTGCTTGGACCGTCTCCGCGTCCTCACCATGTAATTGAAGCCACCAGCTAAAGGGACAAAAACCAAAACGCTCAAGGTCGCTTGCAGAAATTCTCTGCTTGGATGACCTATTGGAATGGGACGATTTATTGTTAGGGGTGCTTCTTGACCTGCCGTTCTTTTTATTAGCCCCCTTCGTCCGTACACCTGGTCTCTTATCGATGTTAAAATCCCCCGAGAATCATCCTCTGGTATTGCTTGTGTCTTTCCGAAATTCAATAAAACTAATCTATAATTACCAATATATTTAATATCTTTTAAAAAATAATATCCTACCATTATTAAAGGCTACTTAAAAAATGAAATGAATTTGGACCTCCCCCTTAATAATAAAAAGGCCTCAGGGCAGATTGTTCCATATGTGCCTCAAATATCCTCGCTAACTTTAATAATTAATTAAAAAAACTAACGCTGTTCAATATTAATTTGAAAGAATAATAAGTATCTGCAAAAGACTCCAAATAAAAACCATTTGTCGATTCATTTAGCTTTACTTGCCCTTTTTATCATGGGCTCTTAGAGACGGTCTTAATTTCTCCGCTCCAATTCCTTTATGCCTTAATCCTCTACCTTTCTTACCTGCAGATGTAAGTCCTCGAAGAGCTCTGTTCTTATGTTTCCCAGTCGAAATCCAATTCAGATCCTTATCGGCTTTTACGGAGGGGTGGTGAGGATCTACGAGAATAATTTCAAAATATTTGTGCCTTCCATCAGCACCGACAAAATAGGAATTGAGAACCTCCATGTTTGGAAACTTCTTACTAGTTCTTTCCTCGGCCATTCTTTTAAGGCTCTTGGCCATGGTGATTTTCTTTATACCCTTCCTCTTTGGCTTTCGGCCGGCCCTTATTCGATGTTTCTTCAGGCTACCTCTTCTGATCCTGGTACGTGCTATAACAACACCTTGTTTTGCCTTATAACCCAAAGCTCTTGCACGATCCAACCTAGTAGGATGATCTACCTTCTGTATACTGTTCTCCCTTCTCCATCTGACCATCCTTTCCTTTTGATTGGCCTTGAAATCTTCGTTTTTCGGGTCGTTCCACTGTTTTCCTATATATTTATACATACTCTTGGACATTTCATCACCCTTTGGGATTCACCTAATAAGGCACATTTCCCGTTCATTATCAAAGAAATAATAATATTAGTCAATATTGACAAACAATAATTATTTCCCGCCCAGTATTGATATGATACTTATTAAGCTTATTGTATGAAATAACAATACATGTCACTTAATTTTATTAAAAATGTAAGTAATATTGAAGTCAGTAGCCAGGATGATCTCGAATTTCTGCTGAATTGATGGTGATTATTTCAATTCCTGCAACATTTTTATATCCGCAAAGATTCACATATCAAATGGTCATTTACGGATATATGTTCGCCAATGGTCAATGAAGTAATGGATTTGAACTCTTCAACATGTAGATAAATTGGGAAATATTTGACCAAAATTATTTATTACTATAATGATTATCGATAAATGATTCTGGAGAGGATCGATTCGAATATCAATATATGGGTCAGACGGTTGATTCCGATGATAGGTGAAAGAGAAAAACGCAATATCTATAAAGGAATGGTTTCCCACTTTATGAGCAATGATGAATACTTCAGAGATGTAAAGATCAAAAAGGCCATTTCAGAAATGCTAATCCGTCTTCGGGATCTGCTCAATATCGATTATAATGAGCATTGTGAGATTTCCAAGGAAGTGATTATGGAGAAACAAAATACTGAATATATGCCTCCAACAGTCGATATGAAGAATATAAAGAAACCAACCAATAAATATCAATTTGAAGAAAAGACCAGAAATAGAAAATTCGAAGATGAAATAGGTGCCGACCTTCCAACGGAACCTCCAATTTCCAAAGGAAAGGACTTTGGGAAAAAGGTATTGTTAAATAATGTGTCAATATTGGGGGTTGGCAATGCGGGTTTGAATATTCTGAGTGAATTATTTGATAGATATGATAATGAATCAGACGATCTCAATCTTATTGGTTTGGATACCTGTTTAGACGATATTCGTCAATGCATTATTCCAAATAAAAAGTATATTGGAGCAGGAGTTACTGGAAAGGAAGGAGCCGAAAGAAATAGAATGCTGGGAAAAAAGGCTGGGAAAAAATATCTTGAAAAGCTGGAACCAGTGATTAAAAAAACTGATGCTGTGATTGTGACATTTGGATTAGGTGGGGGAACAGGTACAGGAGCGGGTGTTGAATTGATCAAAGGCATCAAGAGATTTAATAAAATGGTCATAGCTATTGTAACCTTGCCATTTAAGGAAGAGGGAGTTATTAAAAAAGAAAACTCCATCGCCGGATTAAATAAAATGAATGACTATGCCGATAAGGTAATCATCCTGCCAAATGACTATCTTACTTCACTGGACCCTGAATTACCTTTGATAAAGGGATTCCAGATAATGGACAAGATCATGGCGCATGCGATTTTCAGAACTCATTCTTTATTACTCAACCACTCAGAAATGAGCACACCATTCTTCAACGGAAAGGACATTTTAAGTGTCACTTTCGGAAGAGAAGTGGATGTGCTTCGCTGTTGGAATTCCACAAAAGAAGACTTTTTCGATTTTTTCAACAAAGAGAAAATTAAAGAAGTATTGGTGTTCACCTCCACCACTACTAATATTAGTGAAGGAGAAAAGAGGGATTACAAGAACGAAGTTCATAACACATTCGATTCTGCAGATTCCATCACCTTTGTCGAGGAAATCCATCCTGATTTAGATACACCTATAGAAATGACTGTTCTATTCGGCCCGTATAATGCCAATCTAAGATAATCAAACCTATCTTATGGATATTCTTTTACTACAGGAAGGACATTTTTTTTGAACAAGCTTATTCTTCTCCATCCCCATATAGCTGCGCTTGATCACTATTTTCCCGCAGTCGGGACATCGGGTATCCCTGCCAGTTCTTGAAAGTACATTTCCTAGGTAAATGTAATTATGTCCGATCCTCTCAGCCAATGAGTATATTTTCTTCAATTTTGATTTAGAGGTTCTGGACCGATCCCGCATCTTGTAATCGGGATGGAAGGCACTGAAGTGAAGAGGAATGTCCGGACCTAGTTTTGATTTAACCCAAATCAGATAATCTTCAATTTCAGATAGATCATCATTGACCCCTGGGATCACAAGATAAGTCAATTCGATATGAATGCCCAGTGCCTTGGCGGTAATGCAGGTGGATAATACTGGATCAAGGGAACCACCGGCAATTTTCCTATAGAAATCATTATTAAAGGACTTAACATCGATGTTCATAGCATCCAAATATGGTGCTATTTTTCTAAGGGGGGCTTCATCAATAAATCCATTGGTCACATAAAGGGTTCTCAGATCCTTCATTTTTGCTAATTTAGACGTTCGATAAGTGAACTCATACCATATTGTTGGCTCATTATAGGTCCAAGCTATGGATTGACAATCAGTTCTTCTTGCCAAAGAAACTACTTCTTCAGGTTTTATCTCCCTCAAACTGAATGATTCAAAATCCGCCTGGGATATTGATGAATTTTGACAGAAATCACATTTGAAATTACATCCTATTGTACCCAAAGATAAGGCGCCAGTTCCCGGTAAGAAATGGTATAAGGGTTTTTTTTCAATAGGGTCTACATTTATTGATGATGCTTTTCCATAGATCAGAGAAAACAAATCTCCCCCAATGTTTTTCCTCACTCCGCATACCCCTTTTTTATTTTGACCAATAATGCATTTATGGGGGCATAGTAAACACCTTAGTCGATTCTCCTCTTTCTTCTCATAGAACATAGCCTTATCCAATAAAACACCTCTGGTGATTATTTACTTTCCAATTTTATGGATCTTATATTCCTTTAATATGCATTTGTTCATTACCACTTTAAGGTTATCCGCCACTGCAAGATCTGCGGCTTCATTATTTATTACCCCCTCCTGCATCCACACATATTTTACGCCTGTTTTCTCCAATATATCCTGTACTATACCTATCACTGCACTCGATTTTCTAAAAATGTTAACCATATCTACCGATTCGGGAATATCTCTAACATTCGGATAGCTTTTTTCCCCAAAAATCTCATCATACACCGGATTGACAGGGATGACCCTATAACCCTTTTCAATTAAAAAGGATGCAACTGAATATGCATCCCTATGAGGGTTTGGGGATAGACCAACCATTGCGATGACCTTGGTGTCTTTCAAGATACGGATTATTTCCTCATCCCTCTGGAAATAACGCGGCATTTCACACACGAAATCTGCATTATTATCACCATTCTTGTTTTCTTTTGAACCCACTAACATCACCTAAGAAGATATTATTTTACTTGTATTTATATTCAAGGATATCAGACTATACTTGAAAAATACTGTATCTTTAAACGGATCGAATAATTTGATTATTTCTAATAATCTGAGGATAGATGATTAAAAATAACAATAGCTATTTGGTAATGTTAAACACGGGTGCACCCTTATGAAAATAAATATAATCACGGTTTTGGTGATGGTTTCTTTTTTAATAACAACATTTACTGTACCATATACCAACCATTTCAAGACCTTGAATAATTCGATTCAAGGGGATTCCATGGTTGGTGATAGTCAAATTGATCTATCCGAATTTCGAACAGCAATCACAAAGGGCACTTTGAAACGCTCTCAAGGAAATTCCTCAATTTCATTGGAACTTAAGGATGGAATAACAGAAAAACCCATTAATAATGGACATCTGGTACTATATGGAGGAAACCCATTCTGTTTCTATTCAGAAGATATCGGTACTGATGGGACTTACTCCGCAAGTTTAAACCCTGGCCATTATTTCCTATCTGTCGAAGTAATGGAAGACCAATACCTTAGCAAAGATGAACTCCATACATTCACTTCTGAACATCCCGGAGCCTGGATTAGAACCGAAAGAATCGGAGATACATACAGAGTGTCAACCCATTATTTTCCATATTCCAATGAATTCAACATTCTCAGCAAACAGCATCTGGACTTGGAAATTATTTTAGAATTACGCCTAAAGGACATTTCCGTGCTTCAGGGATTCATAAGAGATGGTGAATCCAATAAACCTATTCCTTACATCCCTGTTAGAACGACCACTCTGACATCCGATTACATCATATTTAATGAAACTTATTCTGATGAAACTGGCCATTATATCATCAGCGTACCAAAAGGAGAAACTCATATAATATCTGGTGAAAAAGGTTCTGCTTTCTATGGGGGTGGTTATAGTCTGGAACAGCTGAACTCTTCCAATTTTAACTATTTTCCTTCCAAGGATATGCAGCAAATAGAAACACCGGGAAACATTAATATCAATCTTCAAAATGACAAAATCTCTGAGAACGACATGGGAATTTTGGAAATAGAATTGCTGAATCAACATCCCGATGATATGGAGGAAATATGTATATTCATTTTCGACACATGTAGAGGAATATTCTATTTGAAAGAGATAAAAAACAAGGAAATGGTGAAGAATAAAATCTATCTAAACTCGGCTCTGCCAAAGGGGAATTACACCGTCTTTGGGGTAGGATATCAAAACGGTTCTTATGGAAAGCCAACGGAGATCAGTCGCTTCGAATTAATCAAGAACCAAACTCATTTTGCTGAATTGAAAATATCTGGAGAAATTGTTCAGGACATGGGACATGTGGCTCTAACGTTCACCAAGGGGGGCGGATTTCAAATCAATAATAGTATTAATATTGAAAGGAATCCAATAATTTTCAGGTCCATTTTGGAGAGCTTCCTAGGTGATGGAAATTTTCATGTATCAGTCTCGGAAAAGAAAAGAATTGAGAAGTACTTAACGGCAATCGGGATTTCCATGATAAAACCACTAATTCAATCTGGTATGGAATACCATTACCTTTATACTCAGAGCAACACTGCGGAATTTCATGAATCATTCAAGGGAGATATCGATAATCAGGAGATAATCTTGGAAAATACGTTCATTTCTTTGCCAAATTATGATCCATTGGATCTTATTGACAAGCAATTTTCATTTGATTTCAAAACTATCATACCTTTGAGCTTGACTTTAGAAATTGAACTCCCTAACGAATTCACTTATGAACTCATTGATCAAAATAATGAAAAAAATATCACCATCATGACATCATCACTATGGAATAAAGGACTATCTGCAGATTTCAGAGAAAAATTTGAATATTTCGGAATTAAGAACCTCGAAGATAATGAGAATGATCGGGGCCGGTTAATATTTCAAAAATATGTTATGCCTGAAAAGGGTTTCATGGACGGAGAAACGATAATAATTAATATTACTGGAGATGATGACAATGAGGGATGGAAGACCGAATCAAATGATGATTACAAAATTTATTTCCTTTCTGTGGGAATCATAATCCTACTTGCTGGAATAATTCTTGCTCCCAAATTATTCTCCAAGAAAAAATAATCTATTCGAGGATAAAAAAATGTGTTCTAATAGAAAGGTAATCTTGTTTGATCTGGATGGGACAATAATATATTCCAAGGATGCTATTTTTGAAGCTATTAATTATCCCTTAAAAAAAAGAGGCCATAAGGAGTTTACCGAAAGAGAATTGGTCCAAAACATCCGCATACCGCTTAAGGAAAAGTATAGGAATAAAACTTCTGAGGATCCGGAGAAATTCTTTTCAGATTTCAAAAACCACTATCTGAAAATTTACAAAAACTCGACCTATATTTTCCCGGGGATGAGGGAACTTCTTGAGGAGGTCAGTAACTCAAATATCGATTGCGCCATTGTATCCCTGAAAACGGATATGGAGGTGGAAGAAGTGTTGAAAGGAATGTCAATAAGTTTATTTTTTAGAGGAATATTCGGAAGCGAGAACGAAGAATACAAACCTAAACCGTCACCTGAACATATCAATTACGCGATTGGTAGAATGGGCGGGTCCAAAAAAGATTGTATTGTTATCGGAGATATGAAAGGTGATATTGTTAGTGCAAAAAAGGCAGGATGCCCTGCAATAGGTGTGAGCTGGAGTCTCAGATCAAGAGACGAATTGTTGAGTTACGGAGCCGATGATGTAGCTGACACTCCGGAAGACCTGAGAGGAATATTGATCAAAAGAGGATTTCTAAAAATCCAATAGGTAATAATAAGGTTCATTACTTCACATGACTTACCTTGATTTCCTACCCAAAATAAATCAAAATGGAGATATATTCATGGCAGATAAAATCAACCTAGATAGAATAGATGACTACAAATATAGAATTTCTCACGAGGAAAATGAGAATATGAAAGTGGATGGGCTAATATTCTCAAACGAGGTGCTGATGAACACAATATTGAAGGATAATTCACTTCAGCAGGTCATCAATGTTGCATCACTTCCCGGCATTGTAAGAAATTCCCTAGCAATGCCTGACATCCATTGGGGTTACGGATTCCCAATTGGAGGAGTTGCAGCCACCGATATTGAGGAAGGGGTCATATCTCCCGGCGGCGTGGGTTATGATATTAATTGCGGAGTTAGGTTATTAAAAACCTCTTTGAAATATGAAGACATCCATGGAAATATTAAATCCTTGGCAGATGCACTTTACCGAAATGTTCCATCCGGATTGGGGTCAAAGGGGAAAGTAAAAATCAATGAGAAAAAATTGGATGAAGTCCTGGAATATGGTGCCCGATGGACCGTAGAAAATGGCTATGGTTATGATGACGACCTGAATCGAATTGAAGAAAGTGGGTGTATGGAAGGGGCCAATACGGAATTAATTAGTACAAAGGCCAAGAAAAGAGGAATGCCTCAGCTGGGATCATTGGGTGCGGGAAATCATTTTCTTGAAATTCAAAAGGTCGGGGACATTATGGATATTGACGGTGCAAAGAACTACGGGATCAATGAATTGGATCAAATAGTTGTGATGATCCATACTGGATCAAGAGGCTGCGGATACCAGATATGTCAAGATCAGATCAACTCAATGTCCAAATCCTATCGTAGGGATGGCAATTATTTCGTTTCTGATGAGTATAACATCAGATTACCCGATCGCCAATTGGTATGTTCCCCAATCCAATCCCAGAACGGCCAAAATTACTTCAGTGCTATGAAATGCGCAGCTAATTATGCCTGGGCCAACCGCCAAATGATCACTCACTGGGTTCGAGAGAGTTTTTTCGAAGTACTGAAAGATAACTTTGATCTGGAGTCGATGCAGATAATTTATGATGTTACCCACAACATTGCTAAAATGGAGAGATATGACGTCGATGGGGAAAGAAGGTACCTTATGGTTCATCGAAAGGGCGCTACAAGATCATTGGGTAAGAACAATCCGCACATTCCTAAAAAATACCGCCAGCAGGGGCAGCCGGTTATCATTCCTGGTGACATGGGTAATGGGAGTTACCTGCTGAAGGGAACTGATGAAGCCGAAAGGACAACCTTCGGTTCCACCTGTCATGGCGCTGGCCGAATATCCTCGAGAAGTGCAGCTAGGAAAGCTTTCAAGGGTGAAAAGGTCATAGAGGATTTGGGTGAAAAGGGAATTTATGTCAAAGCCCATTCCGCCAAGGTTGCTGCGGAGGAGGCGCCGCAGGTATACAAGGATATTGAAGAAGTTGTCAATGTGACTCACGGTGCAGGTATTTCTCTGAAAGTCTGCAGAATGGACCCTCTGGCAGTTATAAAAGGATAACGATATGATATCGGTTAGGTTCATTCAATAGAAGAAAAATATCCAATCTGCAATTTATTCTCCTTCGTACCTTTCACATCGGTCACACCACCAAGCTCGGTACTGATTTATATACCTGAGATATGCTCCGCATAGTGAACATTTATAGGGGCTGGGTGGATTGCTATAACCTGCTTGGTCATAGCCTGGAGGGACATTCGGGGCACTTCCGTAACCAGTATGATACTGAAAATCCTGAGGATGGGCGTATCTACTTCCCGCCTGATCTGCTCTGATACCATATTGAAGGGGGTCAGTTTCTCCGGCCTCAGAAGAGAATTCCTCGCTATCATCATATGTCACTTCATCGTTTTCGAAGAACACATCTGGATCGGTCTCTTCCAAGAACTCTTTTGCAATTCGTATCGCTTCTTCAATATCTCCACGGGTTTTTGAATTTTCCATAGCATTATATTTCTTAATAAAGGAAATCCTATCGGGATCAGATATAATTTCCCCATATCGTTCTCTACAACTATCCTCGATCTCTTGGTAATCCTTCCAGCAATCCAATAGGTTTGAAAGCTCAGAATCCACTTGATGAAGACAAATTAGGGCGTTTGGCATATCTGAGTCGTCAAGGTAATCTTGGCACAGCAGCAATTTATCCTCCTGGTTATTTACATTGATACCGTCCTGTTTGAGCAATACAAGGTTGCCACGTACATATTCATATAGAATGTCATATTTTTCTTCCATCTCATCCTCAAATCTATGACGACGCTTCTGGATGTTCTTTTTTACCGGCCTTAGTATCTCAATTACTCTTTCATAGTTATTATTCGAGAAATGTTCCTTGGCCTCCCTTAATTTTTGCCAGAAATCATTTGTATCAATGTGGACCTTTTCTAGGACTGAAAGCGATTTATTCACTGATATCAATAGTTTTTCAGCCTCCCCTTTATCCAAAACAATACCTTGTTTTTCTGCTAATCTAACCATTTTTCTAATATTAGGATGTATAAAATCTAAAGAGATAAAGGCAAAATCATAATCTCCGTTATCCATGGAATCGATTCCTTCACCAAAAATTTTCAGAAGTAGATCATCCCAGATACCATTCTCCTTTAACTGTTCCATTTTACTCCCGAGGTTGATAGAGGATTTTATTAGATCACTATACTTCTCCTCTTTCCATTTCAGTATCAGGAAAATTACATCTACAAATAATGTAACAAATATATTTGAAAGTGAATCTTGATGCTCTTCCAGATAATCCAGTGATGTCTGACATCTAGAAATATTGATGCCTTCTTCTTTCATGGATGAAATTTTACTCCTGAGCTGATCAATATCCGCTCTCTTGATTTCAGATATGAGTCTATCATTGATCTGAAAGATCGACCCCCCCTCATCAAATATTGCTCTTTTTAGTATATCCCTATGATCACTTGATATCATTTCTTTCAACTTCTCATCCAAGGAGTCAATTTCGAAATTGTAAATATCTGCAGTGGTCTTGATATCTTGAAGAATACCAATCTGTTGATTTTTAACACCTTCCAAAGAGGATTCATCTTCATATAGAGATTTGAGATCCTCAAAAAGTTGGGTGGCCACATCAACATTGCCTTCCAATAATAGTTCCTTGGTCAATCTCAGTATTGATAATAAATTTTCTTTCAAGGCCTCATTTAGAGGTTTGGATTCTATTGTGTTGGATAAGAAATTGATTTCGGTGTGAATATTCAATGCGTCATCAAATTGTTTGACCAATTGTAAACACTTGTCTTTTATAATATCAGCATGAAAGTATTGCTTCATCTCCATAAGCGGTTTAGCTTCCAGCATAGTATTCTTGATAGGATCGATAACTGCCCCTTTGGACTGCAGCTCACACATTCCATCTCTAATCTCTTGGAATACTTCCAATATCTCTTCTTCCTTCTTTCTTTCGAGGAGGAGGGAATGTTCTTTCAAGGTCCTCTCGTAATCAGTAAACAATATATGCCTCCGAAAATATGGAATCTGCCCTTTTTCTGCAATGTAAATTGACATTTTGGAACCAATGAATTGGATTTTTATTCGAGATTATTAAAACAAATGATGTTATTAATATCTTATTCCCTTTTGCCTCCATATTAAACACTAAGAAGATTGTATTCATTAAACAGTAATTCAATAGGCTCAGCAAGATTATTCTTTATTTAAAAGTCTGGAGAGCGGATAATGGTGACCAAAGCAATTATTTTGTCTGGAGGAGAAGGAACTAGATTGTCACCTTTAACCCAAAAATTTCCAAAACAATTGATCCCTTTGGCCAATATCCCCATCATTGATTTGGTTATTGAGGACATACTTGAATGCGGAATAACCGAAATCTGTATCATTCTTGGAAATAACTCACCAAAACTGGTTAAAGATCATATTAATGAAAAGTTCAGTTCAGGTGCAAATCTGACCTTTATTAAACAGGGTGACGCCCTGGGCATCGCCCATGCTGTGCTGTGTGCCAAGGAATTTATCGGGACTGATAGTTTTCTTGTCTATTTAGGTGATAATGTACTTGAAAATGGAATTTATGAATACTATCTTGAATTTCAGACCCATAACGTTCCAACTATTCTGCTGTCCCCCGTTGAAAACCCTGAAGCCTATGGTATAGCAATCATTGATCCTGATGATGGTTCAGTATTTCATTTAGAGGAAAAACCTCCGAAATCAAACTCTAATCTAGCAATAGTTGGAGTATATCTACTTACACCAGCAATAATTCAATATATGGAGAATTTAGAACCTTCACACCGAAATGAACTTGAAATAACTGACGCTTTGGAGAATATGATCATGGACGGGGGGACAATGAAGGGCAGAATAATCAAAGGTTGGTGGAAGGATACAGGTACATTGAAAGAGGTTCTAGATGCAAATAAAAAGATAATTGATAAAGAACTTGGTAAAAATAATATCGATAGGGATGGTTTGGAAGGGCATTTGAAGAATAGAACAGAATATTCACCAACAATGAATGACCTATTCAGAGGTCCTTTAATAATTGGCGATACGACGATACCTTTGGGAAATTCAATCATCGGACCCTATGTTTCCTTAGGCAATGAAATTATGATCGATAATTGCAATATCTCCAATTCGGTCCTATCCGGAAAGGAAATTCTAATAAAGGGAATGACAATAAAAAACTCATTTATAAAAGATAAAATATGGGTGGAACTAAAAGAAAATGAATTGTTCGTTCATTCTTCAATGTGAATGCCATTCAATAAAATATTCATTACACTGAGATAATTGAAGTGAATTGAAAAAATGACGAGTAATTCATATAATATAACATTTTTTAATATGGATAATCCAACCAATTATATATGATGAAGAACTTGGCGATATATTGAAATGGTGATAGTTTATGTGCGGTTTTCTTCAGAGATTACTTAAAAAGGATAAGGACGATAATAAGAGAATGATCCCCGCCCTTGGTAAGAAACAGGATGAGATACCTTGGGAGGAAGTAGAGGATATCATTGATTATGAAGTAAGATGGGGTTATGAGAACGACTCAGGAATAATCATTTATATCAAACTAACAAACCGTAGCGGGATGATCATGGGAGGGCCTGAGATCAAAACTACCTTATCAAAAATCGGCATCCTAAAACAGAGAAATATTACAAGTAAAGTCGATATGCTCAATCACATGGATAGTGCAATATTCAAGTGTTTATATAAACCCATATTCAATGTTGGTGATACCAATATTCTCCCAACACTGTCTTTCTTTGATTTCAATAAAAAACGAACGGTTTTCATTGATCTCCCCCCTAAAAAGATAAGTGTTCAAATGCCTGAGATACAGGAAAAAGAATACAGGATGAAGGAGATATTCAGCGCGGACTGGAAAGTTATTGTCAGCACAATGGAAAACGTGGAAATGGTGACTCAGGAGATTGGAAAAAGACCTTCAGAAATATTTTCAGAGATGTACAACAGGATAAAAGAATTGGGTTTTCATTCTTTCAAACCTGACATATCTCCTCGGGTATATCGGGCAATTGGTCGATTCTGGGCTGAGGGTCCTGAAAATGAGAAATACGGAGTTCAGCTTGAGGTAATTGGAGATGAAGAAGGAAAGACCGACTCAATAAAATGCAAAGGCCTCTTGATATTTTTCGCTTCCGACCACATGAAAATTATACCCCTTGCTTCTGGAGTAATCTCACATTTGAAGAACAATTCCTATGTAGGGAAAACCCTCGTCACTCCTTGAATACCCATTAAAATGAATTGGTTCAAATGAATTACTATGATAGGTCATATAATAATATATGAGCTATATTTATTCAGACTACGCAACTAATTTCCCAGTCCGTTCTATCAAAATCTTTTCTTTCACAGGGGTAGTACTATTATGGCTAGTATCAGAAAACTCTCGAAAAAAACAATTAATCAAATAGCTGCTGGCGAAGTGATAGAAAGGCCTGCGTCTGTTGTAAAAGAACTGGTTGAAAATTCTCTAGATGCCGAAGCCTCGGTCATTAAGATTGACATTGTCAATGGCGGTACGAAATTGATCCGGGTCACCGATAACGGAAAAGGGATAGAGGAGAGCGATTTTGAACTGGCCTTCAAGAAACATACAACCTCTAAGATTACAGATATTGATGATGTATACTCATTGAAAACCATGGGATTCAGAGGAGAAGCTTTGGCAAGTATAGCTTCCGTATCACGCTTGGAAGCCATATCGCGATCCGAAACATCATCGGATTCCAACGGGAAAAGGGTACACATAAAAGGCGGAGAACAAATATTTCTGGAAAACACACCTGCAAATAAAGGAACAATCATCAAGGTGATGGACCTATTTTTTAATTTGCCTGCCCGGAAGAAACATCTAAAGAAGATCGATACTGAAAAACGGCATATAATTACTATTATTACCGATCTGGCCATCATAAATCCAGAAGTTCATTTCATTCTTACCGATAATAATCGAGAGATACTGAACATTCCCAGAAGCAAAGACCTAAAAAATAATCTATTTCACATTTTAGGCAGTGAAGTTGTCAGGAATCTTGCAGAGGTAAAAGGATTGCTTAGACATTCAAAAGTCCATGGTTTTATAGGTCTCCCAAATACTTCCCGTGCTACAAGGTCCGGACAATGGTTCTATGTAAATGGCCGACCTATTAAAAGTAATGTCATCCGTGAAGCAATGGAAGACTCCACTAAAGGATTGTTGATGAGAAATAAATATCCAATCGCCGTTCTCAGTCTTGATATCGACCCAAATCGGATTGATGTGAACATACACCCGTCAAAAAAAGAGATTCGATTCGAAACAGATGAAGAAATATATGCTCTGATATTTGAAGCGGTTAACAGAGGATTCGAAAAACATGGGTTGATCACAGACCATAATATTATCCCAAAGGAACATCTTTCCTCGACAAATCTAGGGAAAGAGGAACCGAAACTGAAATATCCTGAAATTGATAGCCAATTTCAGACTACTTTGCTTACTGAGGTTAGGGAACCTCTAATACTGGATAAAACCATCCCCTTATTGAATATGGAAGATTTTGGTAAACAATTGAATTTCGAACTCTACAATTATTACAAGGATAATTTTCATAGACATCAATTACCATTTCTAATACCCCTGGGACAGGCGCATGATTTATATATTATCTGCAAGACCCAAGAAGGAATCCTGTTAATCGATCAACATGCTTTGCACGAAAGGATCAGGTTGGAAGAAGTAAAAGAAGAATATCGAAAACGCTCGGTCAAAACACAGGAATTGATTATTCCGCTTGATCTTGAACTAAAATTTGAGGAAGCCCAGGTATTTGACCAATGGAAACATAATCTCAGCGGTCTTGGATTTGAAATTGAGCATTTTGGAGAAAAAACCTACCGTATTAGGTCAATACCCGCATCAATAGACTACCGGCAGGTTAGGGAACTGGTTAAAGACATTATTGATAAGTTACTCCAGAATAAGGGAAATATTGATCTTGAGGATATGGAAGACGAAATATTGAAAATGACTGCTTGCAGAACCGCCATTAAAGCTGGTGAAAAACTTGATCGAAAGGGAATAATCAATTTATTGAAGAAAATGTATCTAGCAAATAACCCCTATTTGTGTGCACACGGAAGACCAACAATGGTAAAATTATCCCTTGATGAGTTGGAAAAGCGTTTTAAAAGGAAAATATGATATGCCTATAACCATTCCATTTTAGTTCCCCTATGATAAAAACCAATTTAACTTTTCCATGGCTTATAAACATGGTATATGGTTTAATATAGTTTTTTAGTAATACCCAAAGTCAATCGTATTGAAGCAAGGTGAAGATATGAAAGCATATAAGATCACAGGTAAATTCCTAATGGGTTCACAATGGATGAACTTCACAAAGGAAATTGCGACAAACTCTGTTGAGGAAGCAAAGGAAAAAATATTTTCCGAGATCGGGTCCAACCACAAAACAAAAAGAAAAAACATCAGCATTGAGGATGTTAAACAGATAAAAATATCTGAAGTTGAGAATATTTACATCCGTGAAATGCTGGAGGCCGAAAATGGTTGAATTTGATAAGAATGATTTAAGGGTAAAGATTGAAAAAAATTATGCAATCATTGAATCTCTTGATAAAATGAAAAATATCTTATTAAGGGACCAAGAGATCATCAGCAACGGCATTCAGAATATTTCAAAGGCGACAACTACTCTAAAAGGGCTCTCCGAAGAAAATGGCAAATCCGAAACAGAAATGCTGATTCCTATCGGCGGTGGTGCATTCATTCCCATATCAACTGAAAGGCCCAAAAAGGTCATTCTGAAAATTGGTGCAGGTGTTTCAATAGAGAAAGATTTGGATCAAGCTATTTCAGCACTTGAAGAACGGTCAAAGGATCTGGAAAACGGTCTAAGTGAGGTCTTGAAAAAAATTCTAGATATCGAAGAAAAAGAAAACCTCGCAATAGGACAATTGAACGAACTCAAAGAAATGTTGGAATCATAACTTACAGAGTAGTAATAATTTTCAGTTGAAGGTGGATAAATAATGTTCAATAAATTTAAGAATAAACTTAAGGGATTCCTAAGTAAATCTAGTAAGACACTTGAGGAAGAAATGGTTGAAGAAGAATTGCCTCCTCAGCCTCCAAAGAAGAACATTAAAAGAAAACTCAGGGTAAAGAAAAAAGGAAAGCCTGAAATATCTGAGAAAAGAAAAACAAAGGGCGTACCCGAACCGCCTTCAAGTATAATAAAAGGTGCAAAAACCGGGTTTACCGGAAAAAAGATCAGCAGTAAAAAACTAGATGAAATATTATGGGACTTGGAATTGCTCCTTTATGAAAGTGATGTCGCTACAACCGTAGTGGACCAGATCACATCAGAAGTAAAAAATAAATTGACGGGAGTCAAGATAAGAAGACAGCTTTCCATTGATAAAGTTATAGAAAGAGCGCTAAAAAATGCTGTGGAAAAGGTGCTGGAGGTTGAACCTTACAACCTGGAAGCCATAATAAACAGTCCCAATAAACCAGTAATTTTAATGTTTGTGGGTATTAACGGAACTGGAAAAACTACCACTATTGCCAAGATCGCCTTTATGCTCAAAAAGAAAGGATACAGCGTTATCCTTGCCGCTTGCGATACCTTCAGAGCAGGTGCTATTGAACAGCTGGAAAAACATTCCCAGAACTTGAATATGAAGATCATTAAACAGGCGCCAAACACAGACCCTGCGGCAATAGCTTATGATGCCATAGAACATGCCCGGGCTAAAGGTAAGGACATAGTACTTGTCGACACCGCGGGTAGAATGCATTCAAATATCAATCTGATGAATCAAATGAAAAAATTAAAGAATGTAGCCAAACCCGACTCCATTATTTTTGTAGGTGACTCCCTAGCTGGAAATGATGTCATTGAACAGGCTATTCATTTCAATGAATGTGTTGGTATAGATGCAACTGTACTCTCAAAAATCGATGCTGATGCAAAGGGTGGTGCCGCCCTATCCATTGCCCACACGGTTGGAAAACCCATTGCTTATGTGGGAACCGGGCAGGAATATCAAGACCTTCAGGAATATAATCCCCATTGGATGCTTCAAAGATTGTTCAATTAGAATTTTCTTGTTGTTATCACGTGGTTCATTCCCATTATTAACTATTCTGGTGGAAGCAATGTCTATTAGATATGAGAGAGAGCTTGTACACATTTTAGAAGGAAATACCAAAACAATAAAAACGGTATCTAGAACAATGGACATGCTTCAAAAGGACAAAATGAACAAGATAATAAACAGGCCCTTCTTAGTCCTAAGAGCAGCTGGCTCTATGGGTGTTGATATTGCGGCAATCAGAGGGGATATCGCTCTGCCAATAGAAGTAAAATCCTCCAAATATAATAAAATCATTCTCAACACGCCCAAACTCAAGGAACAAGCCAATAGAATGATCAATACATGCAAAAAAACAGGCCTAATACCCATTTATGCTTTCAGATTGAAAAATATTCAGGGCGATTCTTGGAGGTTTTTTACCCTTCCCATAGAAGAACTTACGGGTAGAAATCAAATTCTATATAAAAGATTGCCACAAGTGGAACTTACTCCAAGCGGCAATTTCAAATTGGAATGGATAAAAGGGATGCCGTTATCTGACCTGGCAGATTACTTAGATTATATTTAACCAAATCACATCGTGCAAATAATTATTGGATAGTTAATCTATTATCAATATTATTACACAGTAGTAAATCTATATATATCCAATGATAAATACAAAATAGGATAAATTTCAGGCGACTTCACCATACCGAAAATAAATGCTTTATTCAGATTAATAATATTATAGGTGATGCAAAATGAGGATTCCTAACATGGAAAGAAAACGATTAAGAATTGGGTCAATAGTATTGGTATTGTTAACCATTACTATATTGTCATTGAACATAGGAACAATTTCTGCAGATGAAACCGTTACATATCCAGAGGGATATACCCACCGGCCACTTCTCGAGTTCTTCACATCATTATCCTATCCGCCATGTATGGACAATGCACATCCTGCAATGGAGGAAGTAATGGAAGATGCACATGATGTTGATGGAGTTCCATTCAATCTGGTAGTGTTCCATCAGAACATTCCTGGAAACGATAACCTAACAACCTCTGAGTGCACCGAGAGGCTCCAGTATTATCAGGATGACCTCCAGGAAGGAGTTCCGAATATGATTTTTGACGGAGGTTACGATGAACTTAATCCTAGCAGCTCAGATGCAATTCAAAATGATATTGAATCTGCAGGCAGCAGAGATGTAGGAAAAGCAACACTTTGGGTTCGGTTCATAATTCAGAACGACAAGATCAATTGGGAATTGAAGATACATAACGTCGAAGAAAACTCCATGACCGGAAGAATGTACCTTTTTGTAATAGAGAATGGTGTTTGGGCTTACAGCACATACAAGGATAAGTACATGCCCTCTGATCACGTTTTCAGGGGTTATGCACTTGAAGATGAAGGAATATCCGTTGGAGGGGGCGAATGGGTCAATCTCACAGATTCCTGGAATATCAATACATCTTCATCGGTTCCAATAAACCAGAACAATCTCACGGTTGTTGCTGCAGTTTATGACAGTAATGATCACGATGTAGCACCTATTCCAAATGGTGATTTTAAAAATTTAGCAATTCCCCGATGCATACAATCTGCAACCCCGGAAACCACTGAATTCGACGGTGGATTCCCCGAAACTCCGATAATTCCATCGGATATTGATATTAGATCGGTTGATCACCAACCTTCAAATCCAACTGAAAATGATATGGTTACCATATCTGCTGAAATCGAATCTGCCCATACCCTATCCACTGTGTCCTTGACCTATGAAGTAAACGGTGAAGACCGCGGTCCAACAACAATGGGGAAATCTACTGGTGATATATATACTGAGGAAATTGGCCCCTTCAATTCTCTGGACACAATAAGCTATAAGGTAATTGCTCGGGACGAAAATGGGGCCGAAGAGGAGTCAATAGAGTACGAATTTACTGTAGCAGAATCTGGATCCGTACCGGTTGAAGGGGATACTGAGATCAAAAATATTCGAATCAATCCCACTGTTCCCAAAGAAGGGGATTATGTAAATATCTATGTGGAAATAGAATCAGATAATATCATAACTTCAGTTAAACTCTACTACACTGAGAACGATGGTAATGAAAAATCAAAGAGCATGAAAAAGAGCGGTGCCGAGTACAAAGCTAACCTAAATCCTCTGACTGGTGGAACTAAATTATCCTATTATGTAACTGTCGAAGACAACAAGGAAAATACAGTTCAATCTGAAGAAAACAGCATAATCATCCAAAGTATAGCTTCGGATGACGGAGCGGATAACAGTGATTCCCCTGGTTTTAGTCTATTGATCATCACTACCGCGCTTATTGCCATCGTTATTGCCAAAAAATACCAAAAATAAAGAAGATAAAATGGTTAAATTCCCCGTTAATATTGACAATACTTCCAATTGTATAAAATGTAATTACAAATACAGTAGTAGCATTACTGTATTTTCAATTAAGGACCACGCCTATGAAACCAGTTGTCCGAAGTGCGGGACTGCAAACCAAAATAAGTTAGCTAAAAAGAAAATCGAAGAACAACTCGATAAGGACACCCAATCTCCGATTGTTCAAGATGAAAGAAATACTTATTTAAAAACACGAGCTGGCGTTTTCGGCTTATATATCTGTTCTTTCAGTATATTACTATACCTAGTAGCGAGTATTTTTCAAGGATCGGACAACGATTCAATCAGACGAATTATTGATGTAATTGAGTTTCTTTTTCTCCCTGGCTTCTTTACTGGTGTTACTTTAGTATTATACAAACTGCTTAGGAATGGAAAGTTGATGCCATCGTGATCATTTGCGGTTCATTTTTCATCCGCTTTTAACAAGATCGTCAATTATATCATCATCAACAAGATAAGGCATTGTTACGTGACCAACGTCGCTCTGATGGTTATATCCATCACATACTTCCATAGCATGCTCACACCTTCCCCAGGCTCTACGGGCCACACCTCCCATCACATCCCACTCCAGAGCATATTTTATAATGTTATCAACCCTTTCACTGCCGTCAAGGACCAAACCAAAACCGCCATTGATTGCTTTACCAATCCCAACACCCCCCCCATTATGTAGTGCAACCATGCTCATTCCTCTAGCGCAGTTTCCTGCAAAGCATTGAACCGCCATGTCTGCCATAATATTGCTACCATCCTTAATATTGGAGGTTTCTCTGAAAGGAGAATCTGTGCCTCCAGTATCATGATGATCCCTCCCCAACATTATAGGTCCAATGGAGCCTTCTCTAACCATATCATTAAATTTCAATGCGATTCTTATCCTACCTTGAGAATCCTGATATAGAATCCTAGCTTTTGTCCCGACAATTAACTTGTTCTCTTCTGCATTTTTGATCCAATAATAATTATCTCTATCCTGGAAACGTCGCCCCCTGTCAATACATGATATTGCCGCCATATCAGTTTTCTGTAAATCGCTATCCTTACCAGAAAGACACACCCATCTGAAGGGGCCATAACCATAGTCAAACAGCATGGGCCCCATGATATCCTCTACGTAGGAGGGAAATATGAATCCCTTGGAAGGATCATCTCTATTCAAGCTTATCTCTTTCACTCCTGCATCATATACCGCCTTCATAAAGGAATTACCGTAATCAAAGAAATAGGCTCCTTTTTCAACAATTCTCTTTATCACATTAAAATGAGTCTTTAGACTTTCATTCACCCTTTTTTTAAAATATTCGCGATCTGCTTTTAGTAATCTTGTTCTTTCGGAAAATGATACTCCCTGTGGACAATAACCTCCATCATAGGGTACGTGGCAGGAGGTTTGGTCAGTCAAAATATTCACGGTAATATTGTTATCATCAATATATTTCAACAGATCCACAATATTTCCATGATAGCCAATAGAAACTGCCTTTCCTTCTGTTAAATTAGAATTTGCAATCTCAAATATCTCATTGAGATCACTAGAATATGTAGATAACCAACCTTGATCTAATCTAGTAACAATCCTAGATATATCAACCTCGGCAATTATTCCCACTCCGCCTGCGATCTCTATGGCTTTTGACTGGGCTCCGCTCATTCCACCTAAACCAGATGATACAAATAAAATACCTGATAAATTGGATTTTTCATCGCTCCCGTACATTTTTCTGCAAGCATTCAATAGTGTAGAATAAGTTCCATGAACTATGCCTTGAGGGCCGATATACATCCATCCGCCAGCGGTCATTTGGCCATAATTTGAAACGCCCAATTGCATAGCTCTATGCCATTGGTCTTGCTTATCATACATTCCTATCATCAAACCGTTGGTAATAATTAGTCGAGGAGAATTTGGATCGGAAGGGAATAAACCAAGAGGATGACCTGATTCTACTACTAGTGTTTGATGGTCCGTGAGAACCTCTAAGTATTTCTTAATCAATCGGTACTGCATCCAATTCTGGCACACCTGGCCTGTTTCACCATAAGTTACAAGTTCGTAAGGATAGAGAGCAACCTTGAAATCCAAGTTATTATCAATCATAACCTGAATAGCCTTCCCCTCCAAAGATCTTCCTTGATAGTTCTCTATTGGCAGACCTCTGATCTTTCCTTCAGGTCGAAACCTATAGCCGTATATGCGACCTCTTGTCACCAGTTCGTGGTGAAATTCCTTACTTAATTCTTTATGATGTTTTTTTGGTATATATCGAAGAGCATTACGGATCGCCAATTTCGTGTCATCTTTGGACAAAGTATATTGACGATCCGGCGCCCTCCTTATACCGCTAACAAATTGAGGTTTTTCAGGTAGCTCATCGAAATCTAATTTAAAACTCATTGAAGAACCATTGTTCATGACGGCACCATTTGCTAACCCAAACGGGTAAATTTTACACAGCTTACGCTAATATGAAAGATAGTATTTCCATCGAGCTATGGATGGAGTGAACCCCTTATAATGGACAGATAGAATAGCTTCGATTTGTTTTTTTCT